>NZ_VRYE01000229.1 GCF_008041835.1 Ectopseudomonas mendocina | reverse complement strand
ACATTCCGCGCCAGCTCAAAGACCAACTCGCGAAGCGGAAGGACTCTCAAGGGGCCTAAGCGGCCCCGACCACTCTTACCGCGAGAACACCGCATTACAGGAGAAGTGGGTGCCCAGTCTGCAACCGGATCAGATCCTCAAAGACGTCAGAACAATGTACGAGTCGATGCTGCACTCCTCACTCGGACATGAGCGTACGAACGGCACCTGCCTCTACGCCGCCATCCTCTGTGAGGCACTGCTTCGGAATTTCGCCGCGCTGGACCCGATTATTCGAGGTGGTGACGGTAAGGAGGATGGGGGCCTGGTTATTGATGGGGTTCCGCACGGCCACTACTGGGTTGAAGTCGAATATCAGGGAGGAATCCACGTCGTAGACATCACTGCGGACCAATTCGGCCTCGACGCCATGGTGTTTGCCTCGAAAGACAGCATCTCTGCTGCATGTGTGGCCGGCGACCAGGCGACTGTTGACGCTCGCGTCCAGGACATGAGGAACAAGATCAAAGAGGAATATGCTGATCGGGAGCTCCCTTAGCAGAGCCAAGCAGAAATTACTGCCTGACTTTTGTCCGGGCGGATTCTGGCACGCAGTCGTCCCCCTGAGACTGGCGACTTTCCAACAGGGAGTCGCCCATGCTTCTACCAATCGCTCTCTTCGCATCCCTCATCTGCGCAGCGCTGGCCATGACTTGGCTGGCCAACACTCTTCCAGTAGCCTTTGTCACTGAAATTCAAGGTGCGGCAGCTATCCTGGCACTGCTCGCGCTTGCCCTCCTGATCACTGCATGCCGTCCGAACCGGTACCTCCAATGACTACCAAGAACAGCAAACCAGAAGTCCTCGATGCTCGATGGGCTGATTGGAAC
>NZ_VRYE01000228.1 GCF_008041835.1 Ectopseudomonas mendocina | reverse complement strand
GTCCTGGGATGACCTCAAGCCCATTACTGCAAAGTCATAGGGAAAGTGTCATGAACAGACAGAGGCTTGGCGGGCTTGAGAACGTGGTATCCATCCGTCCTGATATGGATGAACGCACAACCCTGCGAGATTTTGAAGAGCACCTGAGTTCAATGGAGCAAATTCTCAAGGCGTTCGATGGCAGCGAACCGGAGGCCAATATTCACACTGGACGCTATTTACTCCGGGAGGCGTTGAAGAACACGCCCATTGTCGCCGTCGAAATTCCCGCACTCCTGAAAGGTCGACTGGCGAAGCTGTATAAGGACTTGGGAGCTCTTGACCAGCAGTTTCAAGGTAAGTCTGTAGCCCAGGTTCTGGAAGAAGACCCGGCACTCGCGACCTACCTCAGTGAGCATGGCTTCGGCCCTGAGAACATCTAGGAAATTTCCCGGTAAATCCCTAGTCCCCGCATCAGAGTATGCTGAGGCCGAAGAGGACACCGCGTTGGCGTCCACTTCACCGAAATTAGGGACAGATAAACATGATTCCACAGGGAGGGTCATTCGTAGGTAACTTTGGTTCTCTTCCTCAGACCTTCCCTTATGCTCTCCTCGTTGCCGTTGTCCTTGTAGTAAATCACTCCATATGGAGGACCGTACTGGGCGAGCACCGGGGCAACACTGACGACTGTCGCCTCACCTTTTCCCAAGACTTCATCAATGAAGTCTTTGGCAGGAACAGCAGGTAAGTCACCCGCGATCGACTGACAGACTCCTTTGGTGGTCTTGTTCTTCGACCGGAACATGTTTACTGG
>NZ_VRYE01000227.1 GCF_008041835.1 Ectopseudomonas mendocina | reverse complement strand
GGACATTGCGATCCCCTTCGAGGGACCAGAGAGTGGCCGGTTCGGCAAAAACATGGCCATCTTCCCCAAATACCTTGAACGAATCGAAGCGCTGGGCGAGTGCAACATGCTCAACCTGGTGTTGGTGATGGGGCAGGGCCTCATAGACCTTGGTCCGCAGTACATCATCGACACCTTCGTGAAGCGCGGGATCAGCGACGTGACCTGCGACATGATCTTCCCGTGGGGATCAGGCCGGTCCTACTTTGAGCGAGCGCAGCCGTACTACCGTGACGTGGCCCGTTTCATTGAGGATTTGACTGAACTTGGCGCTCCCTACGGCCTGACTGTCGACCATCTGGACGACATGAGGAAGTCTCTCCGCACACTTTCCAGTTCTCAGAACACACTCAACGACGCCTACGAGTACCACTGGGATCACCGCGGGGAGCTATCGCTGAACCCGAACCAAACCGGTACTGTGGCGGTGCGCCCATACATCAACCCGAATGTTTGGGATCGGAATGCCGCGCTGAAGGTGGTTTGGGGGAACAACAGCAAGCTCGATGCAAAACTGTCCTACGAGCATGACTTCTGCCGAGGGTGTGCCTACCTGCAGGCCTGCAACTCCGGTTGGTACCCTCACAAGCAGCTCTCACCTGAAGTGCTCGGAAAGTACATGGCTGCTCCGGAAGGGGAGTTCAGTTGCCCAGGGTTCTTCCAGCTATGGGAAAAGCAGGCTCAGACCAGCTTCGATCAAGTGGGTGTGACGCGATACGGCAATGCCCGCCGCGAGAGAAGGATCAGAGCTATCGCACGGGCGGCTGCCGGCGAGGCCACAGCCTTCTTCGAAACCAATTATGTCGACGACTACGAGGGCTATTTTGATGCAGTGAGATCTGCCGTCGTGGTGCGGGTGATACCCGAAATGCTCTTCGGCTGCACCGTCCGGCAGCGGCTGTGGTTCTACGATCGCCTGGGCAAACAAGTCGTCTTCGAGGGTGAACTAAGTCGCTTCGGCGAGGAAGCTTCCATCATCGCGCATTCGCTGGCCGGCAATTATCACTCCCTTGGGATCGATGATGCCCTCATCTGGGACTTTGTTCGCCGTCGGCCCGATCACCACCTGTCTGGCTTCATCCTGGATGCCGTGCAGTTGGCCAGGTGGATGGACCTGCCAATTGAAGTTGTAGGCGGTTTCCCACGGTGGAACAGCGGGCTTGAAGTGTCCTTCAAGTTCGAGGACCTGATCATG
>NZ_VRYE01000226.1 GCF_008041835.1 Ectopseudomonas mendocina | reverse complement strand
ATCTTACATCGATTAATTGATTGCTCAAAAAGATTCTAATTCTCATGTTCTCAAATGATTTAAATCCGTAAGCTCCTCGTTTCATTGTCTTTACGTGGGTATTCTTCGCTTCTATTTTTCCATTGGAATAAGGATAGATCATTGCGTTGGTGATGCCTTCTTCATAGGTCAGCAGGTTTTGAAGCTTTGCCCGAAAGCTGTCATCTAACGTTTCGGGAAGTTCTGCCAATAAGGAGAAAAATAAGTCAAGCTCTTTGTCTCGAAAGGCTTCAACTAATTCATGAAAAAAGGGATACGCCTCCTTTAGGGGCGGAGAAAACTCAAGCAATCGATCAATCATCATTGCTTCAGTAAGAAATGGGTATTTTGGTGCTCGGAAACTTTTCCATGTTTTGTATTCATAATGGTTGATGTTTGCACGATTTTTTAGCAAAAAGCGCCAGTTCTTTTTCAGTTTTTCTGCCTGGCTTTTCTGTCCGGCTTTACGAAGTTCATTCATTTCACGGATACGCAACTCATTAAAGGCTTGATTCATGTGTTTGATAATATGAAACCGATCAATCACTACTTTCGCATTTGGCAGAATACGTTTGGTAAGCTGGAAGTAGGCGGCGTTCATGTCTGTGACTAAGAATTTTACTTCTTCAGGATTAGCGCAGCCTAAGA
>NZ_VRYE01000225.1 GCF_008041835.1 Ectopseudomonas mendocina | reverse complement strand
CATGCGAACGGTTGATTTGAATTTCACGTCTCGCAGGATGCTGCAGGCTTTCTGGTATCCACCAACGTCCCAGCCCTTCCCTCCGCGGAAGTAGCAGAAAGAGGCCTTCTCACCGCTATCTGGCCTTTCAAGATCAAGCCAACGATCTCGGTTGAGCGCTACTACGCGCCAATCGTACTTACGTCCTGAGGGGACACTGCCGAGGGCTTGGCCCAGTGTGAGTGCGGCTGGCGCGGCGAGGAATGCTGCAAGCAGTTGCCGTCGGGTAATGGTCGATGGTTTCAACGCCTGTATCCGATGAACTCCGAAAGTCGGAGCCCACGATAGCTGGCGCATCTCGTCATTCAACTCAAAACGACCGCGGCTTTTCCCGAGCTGGTGGCACACTTGGATAATGCCAAGATCGGTGCTCCCAAGCAGATGATAGGTACCTCGATGCACCAACTTAATGAAGCGATGCGGAAGCGTGTCGCAGCCGCTATGGAGAAATCAGGCTGGGAGATGGACCCGGAGACCCCTGCCATTTCTGCAGTTCGATGCTGGTTTTACTCTGTGAACATTCACCGCGGTCCTCGAGTGGCCGCAATGGTTTCCCAGGATCTCTATCGCTCTGTAGTGAGTGGTGATGGGATCATCGCGGAACTGCTTCGACAAGATCCGAAACACAAGCCGTTCGAGCAGTATCTCGGCACAGTCGCCGAATTCGACTCCATTCCGGAGGCATCTCAGCGAGATCTAGGCAAGAGAAATACGGTAATCG
>NZ_VRYE01000224.1 GCF_008041835.1 Ectopseudomonas mendocina | reverse complement strand
GAGCAAGATCGAGCGTGTCGTCACGTGCGTCCTCACGGACTGGTCTGCTGGCGCTGTGCGCCATGCCATCGGCGAGCAGGCGACAGCGGTATCGCTGATGCAGGGTTCCTATCAGTTCCATGAAGACCAGGCAGCGCCGCTGCCCGAAATGCCAGACGTAGGGGCCGTATCCATCGGGGAGTGGCCACTTTCGGCAGATAAAGACTGGGGCCGCCTGGGCGTCCGTCATGTGGAATACACGCTTGCTCCCGAGATCCAGGTCCTACCCGGCGAAAAGATCATCGTGTTGGGTACCAGTGAGTTCGTCTGGCGTCCCTTCCTGCTGGCCGAGCGGCTGGAGCGTGCAGGCGCTGATGTTCACTTCAGTTCCACCAGTCGCTCTCCAATCGCCTTGGGCCACTCCATTCAGCATGCCCTGTCGTTCTCTGACAACTACGGTCTTGGCATCCCGAACTTCCTCTACAACGTGAAGCCGGGGCAGTTTGACCGAGTTCTGATCTGCACCGATACCCCCGCGCAGGCAGTCCCTGCAGAGCTGGTTACGGCCCTGAGTGCGGAGGTGATTTTCGATGAGCAGTAATCGTCCCCTGGTATTCGTCGACCTCGACGACACCTTGTTCCAGACCGCTCGCAAGATGGTCGAAGGTACGCCGCGCACTACCGCGACGCTGGATGTACACGGCCAACCCAATGGGTACATGAATCCGGTCCAGCACTCCTTCGTCAACTGGCTGCTGGCTTCGGCCGATGTAGTGCCTGTCACCGCGCGCAGCGTAGAGGCTTACAGCCGCGTTAAGCTCCCCTTCACCGAGGGGGCTATCTGCTCGCATGGGGGT
>NZ_VRYE01000223.1 GCF_008041835.1 Ectopseudomonas mendocina | reverse complement strand
CTTCGGTAGCTTCACGAATACCTGCGTGAGCAAGACCATCGACTTCAATATCAAGGTGCTTGAGTCAGTACCCCTTTCTGGGCCGGAAGACAAGAAGGGCATCATTGCGATGTTCGGAGACGAAGGGTGGGATCTCTGGGAGGAGTCCGAGGAAGAAGTGAAGGACCAGGTTATCGAGATCCTCGAATCAAGACGCCCTGGATTCTTCTCCCGATGGTTCCTGGGTGACGCCCAGCCTTTCGATGAGAAAGGGGTCATGGAGCTTTCGCCGAGTGACCTGAAGCCGTTCCAGGATCGTGCCAAGGCAGTGTTTGTCAGCAAGCTGAAGGCAGCGGGGCTCAAACCTAATGCTGAAGCAGCTGCGAAATACAGCGATGAGAAACAGCTCCCTCAACAGCAAGAGGCACCAGCTACCCTTGGCTCCGCCCAGCACTCCGATCGACCGATAAGTGAAGTGTCACCGCAATCCCAGCTTCAATCGCAACGCCTTCCCGCCGGCGGACATGCACTGACCTTGTCCGCAGCCATTGACAGTCTTGTCGCTGCCGAAGTTTCCGAAGACGGCGGAAGCGAGTACCAAGAAGGTCGCAAGGTTGTTCAAGTGGATCTCAATGGCGACGGCGCAGAGGATGCGATTGTCCTGTTCACCATCGAAGGGCAGGGCGGTGGAAACGGCTCGTACCAGACCCTGGCTGCCCTGTACAAGGAGCCGGACGGCTGGGCTCTCAAGCAGAAGCTTATCGTAGGTGGCGCAACAGACATCCAGGTCTTGGGCCAGAACATTTTCGGCTTGAAGGTCCTGACCCACGGCGATGACGATCCAATGTGCTGCCCGAGCCTCGAAAGCGTCGTTAAGTACAAATGGACAGGTACAGACTTCGCTGAATTGACCGCAGCTAGCCAGAGCGCTAGCTGAACCTTAATGGGGCATCGACTAATGCATTCGCTGTTCATCGTTACTCTGGAC
>NZ_VRYE01000222.1 GCF_008041835.1 Ectopseudomonas mendocina | reverse complement strand
ACCCTGTTCCGCACCCTCGACACACAGCTTGGTCGTGTGGAATATCCACGGGCGTACATGTGGCTGCGGGAAATCATCGTGACCCGTCAGTTCCAACCGCGTATCTCGCACGTGGCCCCGGTTTCGATCCTGGGGTATGAGGATGCGATCGGCTTGCACTTCGACGCAGTGTGGGTACTGGGGGCATCGAGCACTGTGTTGCCCGCCAGAGTGGAGCCTTCCCCCTTCCTGCCGCTGGAGCTCCAGGTGGCGGCTGGGATTCCAGGCGCCTCCAGTGAGGGCGCCTTGGCTCAGGCAGAGAAGGTGGTCGCAGCACTGCTGAGCACGAGTGCTGATGTAACAGTTTCCTGCCCCAGTCATAACGACAAAGGCGCCTCGGTGTCTTGTAGCGAACTGTTCGGCTCCTGGCCAGCAGCAGCCCCTTCGGTCCACACTCATGGGCTGTTTGTCGACCAGCTGTTGGGAATCCTCGATCGCAGCCAGGTGGTCCCTGAAACGGTCGCCCCCGTATCCGCTGATGAGCTCGCCTGGATCAAAGGCGGGGTGAGAATCTTCAAGGACTATGCAGAAGCCCCCTTCCTGTCCTTCGCTCGAAATCGAC
>NZ_VRYE01000221.1 GCF_008041835.1 Ectopseudomonas mendocina | reverse complement strand
ATCCTGATGGGATCATAGTGAGTGAGTCCAGCAATGGCCTGACTCAGCGCTGTAGGTTGGGATGGTGCAGCTTGATACATTTGATTCCCTCGAGGAATTTCAGGTCCGAGGCGATGCCCTCAGGCAGGGCAGAGTCTTGGGAAAGCCGGTGATATGGAAACTTGCATGAGGAGCATTCGAGCTCTTCTTCCTGAAGCTTCACGGAGTTGCCAGTGGTGTCGGCGATAACAGCGATGGCCTCATCTCCACCACACTCGCACTCGACGGCAAGCCCTCCTTTACTGAGCTTTACTGGACGATCGTCGAACGTACCCTTCACCTTTGCGGCAGGCGTAGCGTTCGGTGCCAGAGTGAATAGCCACTCCTGCCAGTCTTCGTCATGCAGCTTCCCGATCTCTTCGCCCTTCTGCTTGACGTCTATTGCGTGAAGGATGTGTGCGAGCTCGTGAGGGATTGCTTCGTCCACCATCGTCTGCATGTCCTGCTGCAGATACAGGGGCTGAATGCGGAGTACGGCTATGCCGTGCGCCTCCCCACTGATCATCATCACATCCAAAGCGGATGACGTTGGGTCAGTCATTGAGGGGTCGAAACGAAGGTCCAGCCCTGTCCTTTCAGCTGGGAAGTCGACGTTGGTCAGCAGCCGGTTAATTTCCTTCGCAGCGAAGAGCTAGCGTGGGTATTCGGCGGTGTGCTGTTTGATGCGGGCGAAAATGGGGATTTGGGCATTCATACCCCAATAGTGGGATTTGAGTGCCCTATTCCGCCTCGAGGACCGAGTTAGGAGTTTTTAAACATGTCAGCGATGCGGTTCCACTCCGTAAATTCGCCGGCGTTCCCGTCCTTGATCAACCGGTCCATCTGAGCGATAGGAGCAGAGTCCTGGATGAACTCGATGACATCTCTCGAGCCCTTCCAGCGTTGCATACCAACGGCGTAGATTGCCTTTCTGCAACGCTCCAGTCTCACTGGATCAGGTTCATCCTCAGCCATACCACGATCATCGTCTTGCGTTCGCTGGGGGGCAGCTACGTTGTCCGATTTCGCATGCGAAACTGGGAAAGGATTGCTCGCCAGGTTGTTAGAGCTTGCAGGCGCTTTCAGCAGCTGGAGGATGGCCACATCAGTGAATGTTGGAT
>NZ_VRYE01000220.1 GCF_008041835.1 Ectopseudomonas mendocina | reverse complement strand
ACTCAGAAGATGTCCTCGAAATGTTGGGACGAGATGAGCCTGTCTGTGTGCTCAACGAACGTGAGTTGTATTCGATGAGCGCTGCAGAACGTCAGGCCTGGTGCAACAAGCTTGTCGATGAGCTTAAGCGAAGCATCCCCGACCTCGCAGAAAGCTTAGATGCGAGGAAAGCCGAGATTGAATCCCGAAACGCGAACGACACCTGGGTGATCGGCTGTAGCTCTGGCGGGCCTCAAGCTATCCGGGATTTTCTTGGCGAGTTACCCACGTTGCCAGTCAGTATTTTCTTGGTCCAGCACCTCACCGAAGCTGCATTCAACACCTATGTCCAGCGGGTACGCGAATGTACCTCGCGGTGGGAGGTGGTCGCGGCCGAGCATGGCGCCAGGCGTAAGGCCGGTACCATCTTCGTTGTCCCCCGTGACACCACAGTTGAAGTACGAAGCGGGGTGATCCAACTCCGGCCGGTCAAGCCAAACACCTACAGCCCGTCGATTAACAGCGTGATTCGGTCTGTGTTCAGTTCGATTGCAGGGAAGCTTGGAGTGATCATCCTCACCGGGACGGTGGATGACGGTGCCTCGGGAATTCGTGATCTGAAAGGAAAGGCGAAGATCGTTATGGCCCAGGATGCGGAGTCCAGCCAGGCCCGTTCGATGCCTGATGCTGCTAGGGAAACTGGGGCTGTATCCTTCTCGGGTAAACCGGCCGAGCTTGCCCGACATATGTACCGGATGTACGGTATCGGGAATCACTGATCACAAAACAGAAGGCCGCCCAAATTGGCGGCCTTTTCAGTAGGTCTATGCAACCTCTTGATCGTCCTCACCATGTGAGTCGGTGATCACCGCAACACCGGTGATCTTCTGGCTGCGGAGCTTCGCCTCGATCTCCTCGCTGACCGCGGGATTCTCCTGCAGATACTGGCAGGCATTCGCCTTGCCTTGCCCGATCTTCTGACCTGCGTAGCTGTACCAAGCCCCCGACTTCTCGATCAAGCCACCAGCTACCCCAAGATCAACAATCTCACCGAGCTTGTTGATCCCCTTCCCATAGAGAATTTGGAATTCAGCCTGGCGGAATGGTGGAGAAACTTTGTTCTTCACCACCTTCACCCGGGTTTCGTTCCCGATCTGCTCATCGCCATCTTTCACCGATCCGGTACGACGAATGTCCAGGCGCACCGAGGCGAAGAACTTCAGGGCATTACCCCCGGTGGTGGTTTCCGGGTTGCCAAACATCACGCCGATCTTCATGCGGATCTGGTTAATGAAGATGACTAGGCAGTTGGCGTTCTTGATGTTGCCGGTGATC
>NZ_VRYE01000022.1 GCF_008041835.1 Ectopseudomonas mendocina | reverse complement strand
AGTGCCTCGTATCCGATTCTTATTCATCGGCTCACGGTTTACGCTCCACGCTTCCTCCCCACGGTCGGTCGCCCTTCCGCAGTTGCGCTTCGCTTCGTTCGCTGTGGCCAGCTCACGGGAGGACTTGCACCTCCAGGAGTGCGCCCGTGCCGGGCGCACCGAAAAAGCCGCCCGAAGGCGGCTCTCGTAACGCGTCAGCAGCACCCAATCAGGCGAACGGATGACGCAACACGATCGTCTCGTTGCGATCAGGACCGGTGGAGATGATGTCGATCGGCGCACCGACCAGCTCTTCCACGCGCTTGATATAGGCGCGAGCAGCGGCCGGCAGGTCTTCCAGGGTCTTGGCGCCTAGGGTGGACTCGCTCCAGCCCGGCATTTCCTCATAGACTGGCTGCAGGCCGATGTAGCTGTCGGCGTCGGTCGGCGCATCAACCAATACCTGGCCATTGGCGTCCTTGTAGCCGGTGCAGATGCGGATGGTTTCCAGGCCGTCGAGCACGTCCAGCTTGGTCAGGCACAGGCCGGAGATGCTGTTGATCTCGATGGCGCGACGCAGGATTACCGCATCGAACCAGCCACAACGACGGGCACGCCCGGTGGTCGCGCCGAACTCGTGACCGCGCTTGGCGAGGAAGGCGCCAACGTCGTCGAACAGCTCGGTCGGGAACGGGCCGGAACCGACACGGGTGGTGTAGGCCTTGGTGATACCGAGGATGTAATCCAGGTACAGCGGACCGAAACCGGAACCGGTGGCGATACCGCCAGCGGTGGTGTTGGAGCTGGTGACGTAGGGATAAGTGCCGTGGTCGATGTCCAGCAGGGAACCCTGAGCACCTTCGAACATGATGTCCTTGCCGCCACGACGCAGGTCATGCAGCACGGCAGTGACATCAGCCATCATCGGCTTGAGCAGCTCGGCGTATTCCATGCACTCATCCAGAGTCTTCTGGAAGTCGATGGCCGGCTCTTTGTAGAAATTGACCAGCTGGAAGTTGTGGTAGTCCAGCAGCTCGCCCAGCTTGGCGGCGAAACGCTCGCGGTGGAACAGATCACCGACGCGCAGGCCACGACGCGCGACCTTGTCTTCGTAGGCTGGGCCGATACCGCGACCGGTGGTGCCGATCTTGGCATCGCCACGGGCCTTTTCGCGCGCCTGGTCCAGCGCTACGTGGTAAGACAGGATCAACGGGCAAGCCGGGCTGATGCGCAGACGCTCACGCACCGGCACACCCTTCTCTTCCAGCTTGGTGATTTCACGCATCAGAGCGTCGGGCGCCACGACCACACCGTTGCCGATCAGGCACTCGACGCCTTCACGCAGGATGCCGGACGGAATCAGGTGCAGGACGGTCTTCTCACCGTTGATCACCAGAGTATGGCCAGCGTTGTGGCCACCTTGATAACGCACGACTGCAGCGGCCTGCTCGGTGAGCAGGTCGACGATCTTGCCCTTGCCCTCATCACCCCACTGGGTGCCCAGGACGACGACATTCTTACCCATAAACTTGTCCTCTTCGCGCAAGCTTCGATGCCGGCCGCGAGCCGGCGAAAATGAATTCAGGACGCCAGGGGCGCCACCTGCCAACGTCCATCGCGCAGTGCCAGCAGGCGATCACAGCCTGCTTCGCGCGCATCCGCCTCGCTCTGCCCGGGCAGCGCCTGTACCACGCGCTCACCCTCACAACGCAGACGCCGAACGGCCTGCCACAGATAGAGGTCATGATTATCCGGCGCCCAGATACCGGTTACCGTCTCGTCCAGACGCATGTCGCCCAGGGTCACCAGGGTTTTCAGGTCAGTGGAGAACCCGGTCGCCGGACGCGCCCGGCCGAACACCGCGCCGGTATCGTCGTAACGACCGCCCTGCGCAATGGCACCACCCTCGCCCGGCACGAACGCCGCGAACACCACGCCGGTGTGATAGTTGTAGCCGCGCAACTCGCCCAGATCGAAGTACAGTGGCAACTCCGGGTAACGCAACTCCAGCGCATCGGCGATGGCTACCAGCTCATCCAGCGCCGCATGCACTGCATCCGGCGCCTCGACCAGTACCGCCTGGGCCAGGTCCAGCACCTCGCGCCCACCACACAGCTCAGCCAGCGAACGCAGCATATTGCCCAGGCCTGCCGGCAGGGCCGCGGTCAGGGTCTCGATCTCGTCCATGGCCTTGCGCTGCAGCGCATCAAACAACTGCTGCTCAGCTTCGCCGGACAAACCCGCGGCGCGCGCCAGGCCGCGGTAGATGCCGACATGCCCGAGATCCATGTGCACGTCCGGTACGGCGGCCAGCTCGAGGGTCTCGACCAGCAGGCTGATCACCTCGATATCGCTGGCCGGACTGGCATCACCGTACAACTCGGCGCCCAGCTGAATCGGACTGCGCGAGGTGGTCAGCGCACGCGGCTGCGCATGCAGCACGCTGCCGGCGTAGCACAGCCGGCTTGGCCCTTCGCGGCGCAGTGTGTGTGCATCGATGCGCGCCACCTGTGGAGTGATGTCGGCACGAAAGCCCATCTGCCGACCGGACAGCGGATCGGTGACCTTGAAGGTACGCAGGTCAAGATCCTGACCGGCGCCAGTCAACAGGGATTCCAGGTACTCGATATGGGGGGTGACGACGAACTCGTAACCCCAACGTTGGAACAGATCCAGCACCTGGCGGCGGGCCGCCTCGATGCGCGCCGCTTCCGGCGGCAGTACTTCTTCGATGCCATCTGGCAGCAGCCAGCGGTCTACCGTTGCCATTTCGCCATTCCCCTCTCGATCCGGGCGGCACAAGCCTTCAGTGAAGCAGATATAGAAGGGCCGTACCCAGCAGCATGCTGGCCAGCCCCATAAGACGCAGCCGGCGGTCAGGCAGGCGTGCTGCCTGCAATACCGCCCCGCGCCAGTGACGCGGGTAGAGGAAGGGCAGGATGCCTTCCAGCACCAATACCAGACACAATGCGATGCCGAGTTCCTGCCACATGATTCCCACAGACGCAAAAAAGCCGGGATTTTCCCGGCTGCCGCATCATACCACGTTTTCCCCTGAGGTCACCCTGGCGACGCATCGCGTCGCCAGGGTAGCCGATCAAGGCTTGGCCTTCTCCAGGTAGCGGAAGAAATCGCTACTCGGGTCGAGCACCAGCACATCACGCTTGTCAGCGAAGCTTTCGCGGTACGCCTGCAGGCTACGGTAGAAGGAGTAGAACTCCTGATCCTGGCCGTAGGCAGCAGCGTAGATGGCGGCAGCCTGGGCGTCACCATCACCGCGCAGCTCTTCCGCTTCACGGTAGGCTTCGGCCAGCAGCACGCGGCGCTGACGATCAGCGTCGGCACGAATACCCTCGGCCAGCTCGCGACCCTTGGCACGGTGTTCGCGCGCCTCACGTTCACGCTCGGTGCTCATCCGCTCGAATACGCTGCGGTTGACTTCACGCGGCAGGTCGATGGCCTTGACCCGAACGTCAACCACTTCGATACCCAGCTCACGCTCGGCGGCGCGGTTGAGGGTCGCGGTCACGTCGGCCATCAGCGCATCACGCTCACCGGATACCGACTCATGCAGCGTGCGCTTACCGAACTGGTCACGCAGCGAAGCCTCCAGACGACGCGCCAAGCGTTCGTCAGCCACCTGCTTCATACCGGAGGTTGCCTGGTAGAAACGCTCGGCATCCTTCACCCGCCATTTGGCGTAGGCATCGACCATCAGCGCCTTCTTCTCCAGCGTCAGGAAACGCGAGGAGGTCGAATCCAGCGTCAGCAGACGCCCATCGAAAATACGCACCTGGTTGACGTAAGGAATCTTCACATGCAGACCGGGCTGCACATCAGGCTGAACCACTCGCCCGAACTGCAACAGCACCGCACGCTCGGTCTGCGCCACGATATAGAAGCTATTCCATGCCACCAGGGCCAGAACCACGGCCACGATCAGGCCGATCAGGGACTTGTTGCTCATCAACGGCCCTCCCGGGTACGCAGGTTACGCTGCGACAGATCGCTGCTCAGCGGCACCGCTGGATCACGCGTTGTCGTGTTGCTGCTGTTGGCAGAACTGGAGGAAGAAGCACCGCCACGGCTGTCGATCATCTTATCCAGCGGCAGATAGAGCAGGTTGTTCTGCCCCTTGTCGCCGGTGACCAGAACCTTGCTGGTGTTGCTCATGACTTCCTGCATGGTGTCGATATACAGACGCTCGCGAGTGATCTCGGGTGCCTTGCGGTACTCGGCCACCAGCTTGGTGAAGCGGTCGGCCTCGCCTCGGGCACGCGCAATGACTTCATCACGGTAACCATTGGCCTCTTCCAGCATACGCTGGGCCTGACCACGGGCTTCCGGGATTACGCCGTTGGCGTAGGACTCGGCCTGGTTCTTCTCACGCTGCTCGTCTTCACGGGCGCGAATCACGTCATCGAAGGCTTCCTGAACTTCACGCGGCGCAGCAGCACTCTGGATGTTCACCTGGGTGATGGTGATACCGGTGCGGTAGTTGTCGAGGAAGCGCTGCAGACGCTCACGCACCTCGGTCGCCATCAGTTCACGACCCTCGGTCAGCACCTGATCCATCTCGGTGGAGCCCACGACATGGCGCACGGCGCTGTCGGTGGCGTGCTGCAGGCTGACTTCCGGCTGGTCGACGTTGAGCACGAAGTCCTGCAGGTTGCTGACGCGGTACTGCACGGTCAGCGGTACCTCGATGATGTTCTCGTCTTCGGTCAGCATGGCGCCCTGCTTGCTGTAGGCGCGCTCACGGGTGACGTTTTCCTGGAACTTGCGATCGATCGGCGGGAAGTAGATATTCAGGCCAGGGCCGACGGTCTCATGGTACTTGCCGAAGCGCAGCACGACAGCCTGCTCCTGCTCGTCCACCACATAGATCGCGCTGTACAGCCAGACCGCCGCCAACAGGCCGAGGCCTACGAACAGCAGACCGAAGCCACCGCCGCTACCGCTGCGCCCGGAGTCGTCATCGCCGCGCTTCTTGCCACCACCGAAAATGCCATTGAGGCTTTCCTGCAGCTTGCGAAAGGCCTCGTCGAGATCCGGCGGCCCCTGCCGGCCACCGCCTTTGCGGCCGCCCCAAGGGTCTTGATTGTTCGAGTTGCCACCCGGCTCATTCCAAGCCATAGCGTTCTCCGTACTGATAAAGCGAAGGCGCGCCCACGGCGCGCCGGCTAATGCTACCCAAAGCCCGACGGTGACAGCAAAGCCGCCGCCCCAGGCTTTATTGCAAAGTATGTTGCTCGATAAAGGCCTGAGGCTCCAAACCTTCACGACTCACCAGGCGATTGAGCTCGACGCGCGGCAAACGCACCGATAGCAGGCTGTTGCCCTGCTCATCATGCACTTCACCTTGCACGGCCCCCAGGGCGAATAATTGCGCCCGCAGCCTTCCGAGACGCTGCGACAACTGCAGCGTGGCAACGAACAAATCCTCGCCCAGCAATTCCGCCACGGCCTGGCGTAACAGCTCCAGGCCACGCCCATCTCGCGCCGACAACCACACGCGAAGCGGTTTACCGTCACCATCACGCTGGATCTGCGGCTCGACACCTTCCAACAAATCCAGCTTGTTGTATACCTCCAGCATCGGCAATTCGTGCGCACCGATCTCCCGGAGCACGTTCTGCACCTGCTCGATCTGCGCCATGCGCTCAGGCTCATGGGCGTCGATCACATGCAGCAGCAGGTCGGAATTGCTCGATTCTTCAAGCGTAGCGCGGAAAGCCTCGACCAGCTTGTGCGGCAGATGGCGAATGAAACCCACGGTATCGGCCAGCACCACGGGGCCCAGGTCGTCGAGTTGCAGACGGCGCAGGGTCGGATCCAGTGTGGCGAACAGTTGATCAGCCGCATACACCTCGGAGGTGGTCAGGGCATTGAACAAGGTGGACTTGCCGGCGTTGGTGTACCCCACCAGGGAGACCGATGGAATATCCGCCCGCCTGCGCCCGCGACGCGCCTGCTCACGCTGACTGCGCACCTTGTCCAGCTTCTGCTTGATCTGCCGGATGCGCACACGCAGCAAGCGGCGGTCGGTTTCCAGCTGGGTTTCACCCGGGCCACGCAGACCGATACCGCCTTTCTGCCGTTCGAGGTGAGTCCAGCCGCGCACCAGGCGCGTGCTCATGTGGTCGAGCTGAGCCAGTTCGACCTGCAGCTTGCCTTCATGAGTACGCGCGCGCTGAGCGAAGATATCGAGGATCAGGCCGGTACGGTCGAGCACACGGCATTCGAAGGCGCGCTCGAGGTTGCGCTCCTGGCTGGGTGTCAAGGTGTGATTGAAGATGACCAGATCGGCCTCGGCGGCCTTGATCTGGTCGCGCAGCTCCTCGACCTTGCCGCTGCCGATCAGGAACTTGGCCGTCAGACGACTGCTGGGCACACTGAAGAAAGCGACCATGTCGGCGCCTGCCGACATGGCCAATTCCTGGAACTCCTGGGGGTCTTCGCTCGCCTCGGAGTCCTGGCCTTCCAGATGAACCAGGATGGCCCGCTCACCGCCCTCATGACGCTCGAAGAACAATGCAGCCCCCTATAGGTCAGGCGTTACCCGGTTCGCTATCGCCCTGCTCGGCATCACCTGCGCTCGGCAGGCGCACCGGACGGCTGGGGACGACGGTGGAAATGGCGTGCTTGTAGACCATCTGGCTGACGGTGTTCTTCAGCAGGATGACGAACTGGTCGAAGGACTCGATCTGGCCCTGCAGCTTGATGCCGTTGACCAGATAGATGGAAACAGGGACGCGTTCCTTACGCAGGGTATTCAGGTAAGGGTCTTGTAGCGAATGCCCTTTTGACATGTGCCGCACTCCTTTCGAGGATCAATTCAATAATTTTAGTAGGTAAACAATGGCTTCAGGCCGTCCCACCCCCAAGGATAGACGACCAGCGGCAAGGTCTCATTTCAATATGGAGACGCTTTCCAGGTATTTCAAGACGCGAGACAGATTGTCGCAGGCCAGGCTATCGAGCCAATGCAAGTTCTCCCAACCGCGTAGCCAGGTGAACTGCCGCTTGGCCAACTGGCGAGTGGCGATGATGCCCCGCTCGACCATCTCGTCCCGGGACAGCTCGCCATCGAGGTATTCCCATACCTGGCGATAACCCACCGCCCGTATAGACGGCAATCCCGCGTGCAAGTCACTTCGGCTACGCAGGGCTTCGACCTCTTGCACAAAGCCCTGTTCCACCATCGCCCGAAATCGTTGAGCGATGCGGTCATGCAAAACCTGACGCTGCGCTGGTGCGATAGCAAGCTGAGCAACAGTATAGGGTAATTGCCCGGTACCTGATGTGCCCGCATCGGGATTTCCTGCCGCCTGGCGCCGGCGATGCTCGGTCATGCTCAGGCCGCTCACGCGATAGACCTCAAGCGCCCGGGTCAGACGCTGCGGGTCGTTGGGGTGGATGCGCGCCGCCGACTCCGGATCGACTGCGGCCAATTCGCGATGCAGCACCTCCCAGCCTTCGGCCAGCGCACGAGCCTCCAGCTCGGCGCGTATCGCCGGATCGGCGCTGGGCATGTCGGCCAGCCCCTCCAGCAGCGCCTTGTAATAGAGCATGGTGCCGCCCACCAGCAGCGGAATACGGCCACGCGCCGTACTCTCGGCCATGGCGGCCAGGGCATCGGCGCGAAACTCCGCCGCCGAATAGCTCTCAGCAGGATCACGGATATCGATCAGGGCGTGAGGAAACGCGTCGAGAATGGCACGATCAGGCTTAGCCGTGCCGATGTCCATGCCACGATAGATCAGCGCCGAATCAACGCTGATCAGGTCACACGGCAAGACGCGCGCCAGCTCCAGGGCCAGGTCGGTCTTGCCGGCGGCAGTCGGGCCCATCAGGAAGATTGCAGGAGGAAGCGAAGACATGGGCACGACTCGAAACACGGAAACGGGGAAGCCCCTGACTCGGGGCTTCAATCAATTACTGGCCGCGCATGAACAGCTTGTCGAGCTGATCCATGCTCAGTTGCGTCCAGGTCGGACGACCATGGTTGCACTGACCGCTGCGCTCGGTCTGTTCCATATCGCGCAGCAGGGCGTTCATCTCGGGAAGGGTCAGGCGCCGGTTGGCACGTACCGCACCATGACAGGCCATGGTCGCCAGCAGTTCGTTGAGGTGCGCCTGAATGCGGTCGCTGGTGCCATATTCGAGCAGGTCGGCCAGTACGTCGCGTACCAATTGGGTCGCTTCGGCCTGCTTGAGCAGCGCCGGAATCTGGCGGATCGCCAGCGTCTCCTCTCCCAGGCGCTGCAATTCGAAGCCCAGACGCTGGAACCACTCGCCATGCTCCTCAGCACAGTCGGCTTCGCGCTGACTGAGAGCGATGGACTCCGGTACCAGCAACGGCTGGCCGCGCAGCCCCTCGCTGGCCATCGCATGCTTCAGGCGCTCGTAGGTGATGCGCTCATGCGCGGCGTGCATGTCCACCACAACCATGCCCTGGGCATTCTCGGCGAGGATGTAGACCCCCTTGAGCTGCGCCACGGCGTAGCCGAGCGGCGGAATGTCACCCTGTTCCTGCG
Organism: Ectopseudomonas mendocina; assembly: GCF_008041835.1. Taxonomy (GTDB): domain Bacteria; phylum Pseudomonadota; class Gammaproteobacteria; order Pseudomonadales; family Pseudomonadaceae; genus Aquipseudomonas. The sequence goes on along the minus strand of NZ_VRYE01000022.1, from coordinate 79,572 downwards.
GCAGCGCTGCGGACGCAGCAGGCAGCGGGGCGAAATACTCGCGATAGGCGGCCTGCGCTTCGGCAGCCGGTACGCCGGGGTTGCCGGCCGGCTGCTGATAACCGGCACCTGCACCACGCCAGGCCGGCTGCGCATTGGCCACCGGGGTTTCCAGCACGCTGGCGGCCAGGCCCATTTCGCCCTGCGGGCCAAATTCTCCGGCGGCCAGGCCGCTTGCACGCGACACGGGGGAGATGGACGCCGGAGCGGCCACTTGGTCTTCCGGGCGTACATCGGCCAAGGCTCGATGCAGCGTACCGTAGAGGAAGTCATGGACCATGCGACTGTCACGGAAGCGCACTTCGTGCTTGGTCGGGTGGACGTTGACGTCCACCGTCGCCGGATCGATCTCCAGGAACAGCACGAAGGTCGGGTGACGGCCGTTGAACAGCACGTCGCGATAGGCCTGACGCACCGCATGGGCAACCAGCTTGTCGCGGACCATGCGACCGTTGACATAGAAGTACTGCAGGTCCGCCTGGCTGCGCGAGAAGGTCGGCAAGCCAACCCAGCCCCACAAGCGCAGACCACCGCGCTCGATCTCGATCGGCAGTGCCTGCTCGAGGAAGGCCGGGCCGCAAACCGAGGCCACACGCCGCGCGCGACTGATCTCGTCACCCGCCTCGTGCAGGCTGAGCACAGTCTTGCCGTTATGGCGCAGGTGAAAGCCGACATCGAAACGGGCCAGCGCCAGGCGCTTGATCACTTCCTGCAGGTGATCAAATTCGGTTTTCTCGGCGCGCAGGAACTTGCGCCGTGCCGGGGTATTGAAGAACAGATCTCGCACCTCCACCGAGGTGCCCACCGGGTGCGCAGCTGGCTGCACACGTGGCGCCATGTCGCGCCCTTCGGTTTCCACCTGCCAGGCCTGCTCGGCATCGGCTGTGCGCGAGGTCAGCGTCAGGCGCGATACCGAGCTGATCGAAGCCAGCGCCTCGCCGCGAAAGCCCATGCTGAGCACGGCTTCCAGGTCTTCCAACTCGCGAATCTTGCTGGTGGCATGGCGCGCCAGAGCCAGCGGCAGGTCATCGGCGGCGATGCCGGAACCATCGTCGCGCACCTTGAGCAGCTTGATGCCGCCCTGCTCGACCTCGACATCGATACGCCGGGCACCGGAATCCAGGCTGTTTTCCAGCAGCTCCTTGGCGACCGAAGCCGGACGCTCGACCACCTCGCCCGCAGCGATCTGGTTGGCCAGGCGTGGGCTGAGCAAATGAATACGGGACATGACACTCACTACTGGGCGGCCAGGGACGTGGCCGGTATCTGCAATGTCTGGCCGACCTTGATCACATCGCCATTGAGCTTGTTGGCACTGCGCAGGGCAGCCAGGCTGATCTGATAACGCTGAGCGATCAGCGCCAGGCTTTCGCCGCGCGTAACCACATGCTCGCGCGGGCCGGCGACGATCTTGCCTTCGTCACGCAGCCAGGCTACGTAGGTGCCGGGCGGCGGATTCTCGTGGAAGAACTGCTTGACCCCGGTGGTAATGGAGCGCGCCAGTGCCTGTTGATGACTGACAGTGTGCAGCTTCTTCGCCTCGTTGGGATTGGAGATGAACCCGGTTTCCACCAGGATCGAAGGAATATCCGGCGACTTCAGCACCATGAACCCTGCTTGTTCGACGCGACGCTTGTGCAGCGGGGTGATGCTGCCCATGTTCGACAACACCTTCTGCCCGACATTCAGGCTGGATGACAGCGACGCCGTCATCGACAGGTCCAGCAGCACGCCAGCGAGCATCTTGTCCTTGTCGTCGAGACTGACGTTGCCGGCACCGCCGATCAGGTCAGACTGATTCTCGGCATCGGCCAGCCAGCGGGCGGTCTCGGAGGTTGCTCCGCGCTCGGACAAGGCATAGACCGACGCACCGAAGGCCGAAGCGCGCGGTGCTGCATCGGCATGAATGGAGACGAACAGATCCGCGCCCTTCTTGCGCGCAATCTCGGTGCGCTTGCGCAGTGGAATGAAGTAATCCCCCGTGCGCACCAACTCGCCGCGAAAGCCTTTCTCGGCATTGATCTGTCGCTGCAATTCCCTGGAAATGGCCAAGGTCACGTTCTTCTCGTACTGCCCTTTGACCGGCGACAGCGCGCCAGGGTCTTCGCCACCATGGCCGGCATCGATGGCGATAACGATATCGCGCTTGCCATTGGGCACAGGCGTCAGCTTGGGTGGCGGCTGGGTCGGCGTGACCGGCACGGGCGGCGCGCTGGCCGCAACGCTGGAGGTCGGCGCACTGCCCTGATCGAACAGGTCGACAACCAGGCGATGGCCGTACTGCTGATTGGGCGCCAGGGTAAAGCTCTTCGGCGAAACCGGCGCTGACAGATCGATGACCACGCGCAACTCTTCGGCGCTGCGCTGCGCCGAGCGCACACCGGTGATCGGGGTATTGGCGAGCGAGAGTTGCTCGAGATTGGTGGCCAGCCTGGCGCCCTTGACATCGATGACGATACGGTCAGGGGCCGCCAGCGTGAAGACACTGTGCTGCACCGGGCCGGACAGATCGAAGACCAGGCGGGTATTGTCCGGTGCACGCCACAGACGCACGCTACGCACATCGGAGGCAGCCAGCACCTCGGCAGCCAGGGCCGCCAACAACACCCCCACAGCGGTAACCAGCGCGCCTATGCGCATAACCAACCCCATCGCGTCTTATTCATTGCTGGCTGCCAAGCGCCTTGCACCAGGCCTCCCCTCGAGTCCCATGCCCTTGCAGCAACAGCGAGCGGCCGCTCGCCTGGGGGCTAATGGTAATGTCCAGGTCTGGCTTTGGCAAAACGCCTGCGCCACGCTGCGGCCACTCGATCAGGCACAGAGCGGCGCCTTCGAAGTAATCGCGGATCCCGAGAAACTCCAGCTCCTCGGGATCGACCAGGCGATACAGGTCGAAGTGGAAGGCGCGTACGCCACCAATCTCATAGGGCTCGACCAGGGTGAAGGTCGGGCTCTTGACCGCCCCGACATGGCCCAGGCCGCGCAGAATACCGCGTGACAGGGTGGTCTTGCCGGCCCCCAGATCACCATGCAGATAAATCGTGCCGACACCTCCACTGACCTCGGCAATCGACGCACCCAACGCCAGCATCGCAGCCTCGTCAGCCGCCTCGAATCTCACTTCGTACAAGGACACACCTCCTCCAATAACTGACGAATGGTACAGGGCAGATCACCGGCCGCCAGCCCACGCCCCTGCACGGCAAGCACCTCGCCGGCCCGCGCATGCAGCCAGACGGCCAGGCAGGCCGCATCATACGCGGCCATGCCCTGCGCCAGCAGCGCGCCGATCAGGCCGGCCAGCACATCTCCCAGCCCCGCCCCCGCCATCGCCGGATGGCCACGATCACACAGCGCCAGACGTCCATCCGGCGCGGCGACCAGACTGCCTGCGCCCTTGAGCACTACCACCAGCCCAAAACGCTGCGCCAATTCCCGCACCGCTGCGGGTCGATCCGCCTGCAGCACTGCCGTGTCGATACCCAGCAAACGCGCCGCTTCGCCCGGGTGCGGCGTCAGCACGCCATGACGCGGCGCACTGACCTGCCCAGCCGCAAGCAGATTCAACGCATCGGCATCCCATACCTGCGGCTGATCGCCACCTGCCACGCCAGACAACAGGCTGCGGCTCCAGGCCCCCTGGCCCAGCCCCGGCCCGACCACACAGACATCGGCACGCTCGACCAGACTCAGCAACTGATTGGCCGAGGCTACCGCAGCACACATGATTTCTGGTCGGCGCACCAGGGCGGCAGCAACATGTTCAGCGCGCGTAGCCAGCGACACCAACCCGGCACCGGCACGCAGCGCGCTATCGGCGCACAGCAACGCAGCGCCGCCCATTCCCAGGTCACCCCCAACTACCAGCAGGTGACCGAACTGGCCCTTGTGCGCCACTGGCGAGCGTGCGGCCAGACGCGGCAGGTTAGCTGGATCGAGACGCTGTGCCACGCTGGGGGCGCGTGCCAATAGCTCAGCGTCGCCCTGTAGATCGTCGAACTGTAGCTCGCCGCACAACTGCGGGCCGAGGCCCGTGAACAGGCCGAGCTTGAGCGCGATAAAGGTCACCGTCAGGTCGGCGCGCACCGCCACCCCCAGACGCGCGCCCGTGTCGGCCTGCAAGCCAGACGGAATATCCACCGCCAGCACCGGCAACCCGCTCTGGTTGAGCAGACGAATCGCCTGGGCACAAGGCTCACGCACATCGCCAGTCAGGCCCGTGCCGAGCAAGGCATCGACCACGACACCAGCCAATGGCGCGCATTCGCTCCAGGGCAGAATCGCCACCCCGGCATCCCTGGCCTCAGCGCGAGCCTGGGCAGCATCGCCACTCAACGCGGAGGGATCGCCAACGGCCAAGACCCGCACGCGCCAGCCGGCACGCTGAGCCAGGGCAGCGATCAGATAACCATCGCCAGCATTGTTACCACACCCGGCCAGCACGGTGATTTCGCCAGCCTCCGGCCAGCGCCGGCGCAGGGCGCGCCAGGCGGCATGGGCGGCGCGCTGCATCAGCGCGAATCCGGACGTACCGGCTGCAATCAACTGCGCATCCAGCGCACGCACCTGTGCGGCACTGTGCAGGCTAAACGGCAAAGAAGCGGAAAATGAATGCATGGCTCGCTCACCACGGATGTCTGGCAGAATTATACCCACGTCCATCGCCTGCGCCCGCCCATGTCCGAACAGCAACTCGACCTCGACCTTCTCGCCCAATCCATCAAGGACTGGGGGCGCGAGCTGGGCTTCCAGCAGGTTGGCATCAGCGATATCGACCTGGGCGAGCACGAAGCGCACCTGCAACGCTGGCTGGAGGCCGGCTACCAGGGCGAAATGGACTACATGGCCGCCCATGGCAGCAAACGCTCGCACCCGGATGAGCTGGTGCCCGGCACCCTGCGCGTGGTGTCGCTGCGCATGGATTACCTGCCCGGCGACACGCAGATGGCCCAGCGCCTGGGCGAGCCGGAGCAGGCCTACGTGTCGCGCTATGCTTTGGGCCGCGACTACCACAAGCTGATCCGCAAACGCCTGCAACAATTGGCCGAACGTATCCAGCAGCAGATCGGCCCGTTCGGCTACCGCGCCTTCGTCGACAGTGCACCGGTACTGGAAAAGGCCATCGCCGAAAAAGCCGGTCTCGGCTGGATCGGCAAGAACACCCTGGTGCTCAACCGCAAGGCCGGCAGCTATTTCTTTCTCGGCGAACTGTTCGTCGACCTGCCACTGCCGGTGGATGCCCCACACGCCAGCGAGCATTGCGGGCGCTGCACCGCGTGCATGGATATCTGCCCCACCGCCGCCTTTGCCGGCCCTTACCAGCTGGATGCGCGGCGCTGTATCTCCTACCTGACCATCGAGCTGAAGGGCTCGATTCCCGAAGAACTGCGCGCGCCCATCGGTAACCGGGTATTCGGCTGCGATGACTGCCAGATCGTCTGCCCGTGGAATCGCTTCGCCCGGCCCACCGAACAGGGCGACTTCCAGCCGCGCCACGGCCTGGACAACAGCAGCCTGGCCGAGTTGTTCCTGTGGACGGAAGAGGAATTTCTCGGCCGCACTGAAGGCTCGCCGTTGCGCCGCGCCGGCTACGAACGCTGGTTGCGCAACCTGGCGGTCGGCCTCGGCAATGCGCCCTCGACCATCCCGGTGTTGGAGGCGCTACAGGCGCGCCGCGAACACCCGTCGGAGCTGGTACGCGAGCACGTGGCGTGGGCCCTGGAGCGGCACGGAGCTCTGTAGCCCGACTGCAATCCGGGAATGGCGCCGCCCGTTTCCCCGGATTGCATCCGGGCTACGCTACTCGCACGGCACGCGGGACGCGCCGGAGTGGCTGATTTACACCTTGAGGAAATGCTCACGGTAGTGGCGCAGCTCGGCAATCGACTCACGAATGTCATCCAGCGCCTGGTGGGTGGCGGTTTTCTGGAAGCTGTCCTTGACCTCGGGAGCCCACATGCCGGCGAGGATCTTCAGCGTCGACACGTCCAGGTAGCGATAGTGGAAGTAAGCTTCCAGCGCGGGCATGTACTTGTAGAGAAAACGGCGATCCTGGCCGATGCTGTTGCCGCAGATCGGCGACTTGCCCTTGGGCACCCACTGCTCGAGGAAGGCGATGGTCTGCGCTTCGGCCGTCGCCGTGTCGATCTTGCTTTCACGTACGCGCTGGGTCAGGCCGCTCTGGCCATGGGTGCGGGTGTTCCACTCGTCCATAGCGGCCAGCGCTTCGTCGCTCTGGTGAACTGCGATCACCGGGCCTTCGGCCAGCACGTTCAGCTCGCTGTCGGTGACGATGGTGGCTATCTCGATGATCACGTCGCGCTCCGGCTCCAGCCCGGTCATTTCCAGGTCGATCCAGATCAGGTTATTGGGGTTTTGCATGGTTAGGCTCCTTGGCTCAGGCACCCAGTCTAGCGGATCTCGGCACCCTTCATGCGCCAGAGCAACAGCGCCGTTTGCCGCCCTTCGTTGATCTCAAGCTTGCGATCAGCCGGCACCCCCGGTATCTCGAAGGTGTTGCTGATCAGCCAGCTGCTGGCGCGCATCTCGACCTGCGCCTTGGCCCACAGTCGCGGCATCGGCACCGGCGACAGGAAGCAGTAGACGACATCGAACTCACGCAACTCGACCTGCCATAGGCTTTGATAACGAATGCTGCAGTTCTCCTGCAGCAGGCAGCGTAGCCAGGCGAAAACGAAGAGCAGCGGCGCCGTCTCGACACCAACGAACTGCCCGCGCGGAAACTGCCGAGCCAACTGCAGCAGCGTCCCTGCCGTACCACAACCAAGATCGACGAAATGCAGCGTCGGCTCCCGCTCACTCAAGCATTGCTGCAAACGTTTCTGCGCCTTGTGCCCGCTCAAGTACAGCGGAACCTGCTCACGCAGACTGTTCCAGTTGACCAGCAACAGCAGCACGAAGCCCAGCAGGAACAGCCAGGCCGGCAACTCGGCGCGCTGCGCCAGCAACAGCGCGGGCAGAAACGCCAGATTGATCCAAAGCCACCAGCGTGACAGCCCCAGACGCCAGCCTATGGCAGCGGCCAGTACTCCCTGCAACAGGGCGACGGAAAACAGCGACATGCGCCAGGGCAACAGCGCCAGCAGATAAACCAGAACCACCACCAGCGCCGCGGCCAGGCCTTGCGCCAGGAGCGCGCGCAACACAGGCAGCCGCAGCACCGTTCTTTCCCCGCCTGTCGTCATTGACGCCCCCCGCTTCGGGCAGCCGAATGACCGCCTCGCGCTCATGCTAAACTCGCGGCGATCAACACTCCACCACCCCGGATGCTTCATGGCCAAACGCCAACTCAACCGCCGCCAGAGCTGGCGTATCGAAAAGATTCAGGGCGAACGCGCCGCCCGCGCCGCCAAACGTGAGTCGCGTGCCGTGGAGGCCTTGGAAGGCGGCGATCTGGGCCCGGAGCAGACCGGCCTGGTGATCGCACACTTTGGCGTACAGGTGGAAATCGAGGGTTTGCAGGGCGAGCTGGCCGGCCAGGTGTTTCGCTGCCACCTGCGCGCCAACCTGCCGGCACTGGTCACCGGTGATCAGGTGGTCTGGCGCCCCGGCAATCAGGGTGACGGCGTGATCGTCGCGCAACTGCCGAGAAACAGCGAACTGTGTCGCCCCGACATGCGCGGCCAACTCAAGCCGGTGGCAGCCAACGTCGATCAGATCGTCATCGTCTTCGCCCCTTTGCCCGAACCCCACGCCAATCTGATCGACCGCTATCTGGTGGCCGCCGAGCATGCCGGCATTCGCCCGCTGCTGCTGCTGAACAAGGCCGATCTGATCGACGAGCAGAACCAGGTGGCGCTGGACGCATTGCTCAAGGTTTATCGTCAGCTGGAATATCCGCTTCTGGAAGTCTCGGCCCATCACGGCGATGGCATGGAGCAGCTGAAGAAGCGCCTGGACGGCCACGTCAGCGTATTCGTCGGCCAGTCCGGGGTGGGCAAATCATCCTTGGTCAACAGCCTGCTGCCCGGCATCGATACGCGCGTCGGGGCATTGTCGGAGCTGACCGGCAAGGGCACGCACACCACCACCACCGCACGGCTATTCCATTTCCCCGGTGGCGGCCAGTTGATCGACTCACCCGGCATTCGCGAATTCGGCCTTGGCCATGTCAGCCGTGATGACGTTGAGGCAGGCTTCATCGAATTTCACGAGTTGCTCGGGCGCTGCCGCTTCCGTGACTGCAAACATGACCGCGAGCCAGGCTGCGCACTGCTCAAGGCGCTCGAGGACGGCCGCGTACAACCTCAGCGCATGGCCAGCTACCGACACATCATCGCCAGCCTGCCGCAGGACGATTACTGATTGTTCAGTTGATCGAGCGGGCTGCCGCCACCCTCGAAGATATTCAGACGCTCGCGCAACTGATCCTCGGGCAATGCCTCTGCCGGGGCATCTGAGGGTGTAGTCGCAGGCACCTGGTCTGGCGCAGGCGCGTCACCGTTCGCGCCCTGCTCGCCCTCGATCGCACGCTGCGCTTTCTTGGTCAGCACGACGATATCGATGCGTCGATTGACGGGATTGAACGGGTCCGCTCGGTCGAACAACGCCGACGAGGCGTATCCGACCACCCGCGCCACCTGCTCGTCCGGATAGCCGCCAGCGATCAGCACCCGCCGAGCGGCATTGGCGCGGTTGGATGACAGCTCCCAGTTGCCGAAATCACCCCGCCCGGCGAAGGGCTTGGCATCGGTATGGCCGCTGATGCTGATCTTGTTCGGCACCGCTCGAATGGTGTCGGCCATGGCCAGCAGGATGTCTTCGAAATAAGACTGCAGGTTGGCACTACCCAGGGCGAACATCGGCCGGTTCTCGGCGTCCATGATCTGGATGCGCAAGCCATCCTGGGTGATCTCGAACAGGATCTGGTCCTTGAAGCGCTGCAACTCGGGGTTGTCCTCGACCTTGTTCTGCAACTCCTGCAACAGCAGCTCGAGACGCTCCTGCTCCATCTTGTCGGCCAGGGTCTCGATCTGATCGGTGCTGAGCCCCGTCTCGTCCGACTGGCTCTCGGGGGTCTCGGAGATATCCGGATTGAGCGTGCGCTCCGGTGCCGGCGTCGGCGTCCCGCCCAGGTCGATGACGAAGGGGCTGGCGCTTTCGGTGAAGCCAATGGGATCCTGGAAATAACCGGAAATGGCCTTCTTCTGCTCCGGCGTGGCCGATGTCATCAGCCACATCACCAGAAAGAACGCCATCATCGCGGTTGCGAAGTCGGCGAAGGCAATCTTCCAGGCACCGCCATGGTGCCCGCCCGCGACCTTCTTGACCCGCTTGACGATGATGGGTTGGTTATTTTCCATGGCTTAGCTACCGCGCATGGCCTGTTCGAGCTCACTGAAGCTCGGACGGTGCGCCGGATACAAGACCTTGCGCCCGAACTCCACAGCCAGGGTCGGCGGCATGCCGGATGCCGATGCGACCAGGGTCGCCTTGATCGCTTCGTAGAGATTCAGCTCTTCCTTGGCATCATGCTCAAGGGCGTTCGACAGTGGGCCAAAGAAACCGTAGGACGCGAGAATGCCGAGGAAGGTGCCGACCAGCGCGGTGGCGACCTTCTCGCCGATCTGCGCGTTGTCCGCCTCGGCCAGGATCGACATGGTGATCACGATGCCCAGCACGGCCGCAACGATCCCCATGGCCGGCATGCCGTCGGCCACCTTGGCCACGGCATGCGCCGGGTGTTCCACGTCTTCCTTGAGGCTGGCCAGCTCCATGTCGAACAGGCCTTCCAGCTCGTGCGGCGCCATGTTGCCGGAGGACATGATGCGCAGGTAGTCGCAGATGAAGGCGGTCATCTGCGCATCCTTGAGCACGCCAGGGTACTTGCTGAAGATCGGACTGGCGTTGGGATCCTCGACGTCGGCCTCGATAGCCATCATGCCCTCGCGACGACTCTTGTTGAGGATCTCGTACAGCAGTTTAAGCACTTCGAGGTAATAAGCGTGGGTAAAGCGACTGCCAAACATGCTCAGCGATTTCTTGAAAACCTGCATGAACATGCTGCCGGGGTTGGCCTGGAGGAATGCACCCAGCGCCGCGCCGCCAATAATCAAAACCTCGAAGGGGTGGACCAATGCCATGAACTTTCCGCCCGAGAGTATGAACCCGCCGAGCACACAGCCAAAGACGACAATGATGCCTAAGATTTTTACCATGGAATAAACGCTTGTAGAGCCTAATGGACGGGTTATTAAAAACAACCCTTCTAGTTATCGGAACTTATACGCCAGGCTATAGCCAGTTATGGTCAAAAGCCAGTTCGAGTCGAGCCAATATGCCGACGTCAAAGTCTCTACCACGCACTCTGGACGCCTGGGTACAACATCTGGGCAAGTTGCCACTGCCTATCGAGCAGCAGCAGCATTTGCGCCTGCGCCGCATCCTGGGAGACAGTCGCCGAACCTGGCGCGAAATTGCCGAGGCGATAGAGTCCAGCCCCTCTTTCGCCCTGCAGGTACTGCGCGAGGCAAACCAATCGAGCAACAGCCTCAGTGATCCAGCCGAGAGCGTCGAAACCGCGCTGTCGCGCCTGGGCCTGAGCCGCTGCGAAGCCCTGCTCAGCCAGGCGCCTGCCCTGCCAGAAAGCGATATCCCTCTAGCATTCAAGCAGATTTTGCTGATCAGTCAGCATGCCAGCCAACAGGCTCGTGGTCTGTTCGGTGCACGCCTGGCACGCCTGTGGAATGAACTGCACGGCTGCAGCCTGCTGTTTCTCTCACCCATCTGGCCATTGCTGTGCGCCCATCCGCAGCTGTTCGAGGCCTGGGAGCAACGCGTGCTGCTAAAGGGCGAACGGCCCGCTGCTGTCGAGAAAGAGCTGCTCGGCGTCACCTTGATCCAGCTGTGCGTCAAACTGGCCGAGCGCTGGCGACTGCCAGAATGGATCGTGCGCGGCTACCGCCTGCTCGAACGAGATCGTCGCCAGTTGGTCAAGGCCCTGCATATCGCCCGCGACAACGAGCACCCACTGCATCAACAGCAGATGCTCGATGCCGACATCCCCCTGCGCCACTGGCTCACCCATCCGAGCAACTGCGTGCTGCTGGCCAACGGTTTGGCAGTATCCGCCCACCACGCCTGGGATACCGCGCACAGCCTGCGCTGGCAGCGCCTCACCGGCCTGTACCTGCAGATCCCGTTGAGCGAATTGCAGCAGGAAGTGCACCAGCATGCCGTCAGCAGCGCCCGCCTGAGCCATGACGCTGCGCTTTGGCACCCCGCCCAGGCCTTGATCTGGCCATGGCATGTCCACCGGCTGAAACCTGCCATCAGCGCTCCACCGCCACCAAAGCGTGACGCGCTCGCCTTGTGGCGACAGCACTGCGCACACCTGCTGGCCGAGCCCAGCAGCTTTGCCAATGTGCTACAACTGACCGCATGTGCCCGCGATGCCCTGCAAGCCTGCGGCATGCAACGCATCCTCGTGCTACTCGCCGACCGCACGCACACCCGCCTGCAGGTGCAGCAAGCGGCCGGCCTGGATGCCAGCGCAGCGAGCCTGAGCCTCGATCCGACACAGAGTCAGGTGCTCCGGCGCTTGCTCGACGCGCCGGGGCAATTGCGCCTGACGCCAGGCAACGTGGCGCAGTTTTCTGCCTTGCTGCCAGGCAACCTCAAGACCCTGTTTCCCAGCGAGCATCTGCTGCTGCGCTCTGTGGCCAATAACGGTCGGGTAGTGATGCTGGTCGTGGCCGACCAGGGCGGCCAACCACTCAATGACGTCTGCCTGCAAGCGTTCGGCAAGACCGTGCAGTGCATCGAGCGCGCGCTGAGCAGCTTTTCCAGACGCGGGCGCTGAACAGTTCCGTTTCCGCTACAATCGGCCTCTTTTCACACGAAGAGGCCGCCATGTCCGCCTTCGACAACCTACCGCTGGTGATCGAGCCCGCCGAGCTGGCCGAACGCCTGGATGCGGCCGACCTGATCCTGCTCGATCTGAGCAGCGCAGCGCGCTACGCCGCTGGCCACATACCCGGCGCGTGCTGGGTGGATGCCAAGCGCACGCAACTGGGCCAGCCGCCTGCCCCCGGCCTGCTACCCGAGCGCGCGCAGCTCGAAGCGCTGTTCGCCGATATCGGTCATCACGCGAATGCCGTTTATGTGGTCTACGACGATGAGGGCGGCCCCTGGGCCGGTCGCTTTATCTGGCTGCTCGACGTGATCGGTCATCAGCGTTACCACTTCCTCAATGGCGGTCTGCAGGCCTGGATCAGCGATGGCCTCGAGCTGAGCCAGGAGGAGCCCGCAGTAACCCGCACCGAGGTATCACTGACGCTGAGCGATACCCCCACCGCCACCCGCGAGTACCTGCAGTCGCGCCTGAACAATGATGACCTAGCCATCTGGGACGTGCGCGGCGCAGACGAATACCGCGGCGAAAAACTGAGTTCAGCGCGTGGCGGGCATATCCCCGGCGCCACCCATTTCGAGTGGACCGCCGCCATGGACCCGCAACGCGGTATGCGCATTCGCACGGATATCGCCGAAGTCCTGCAAGGTCTGGGCATCACGCCCGACAAGGAAGTGATCACTCACTGCCAGACTCACCGTCGCTCTGGCTTCAGCTACGTGGTGGCCAAGGCACTCGGCTATCCACGCGTGAAGGCCTATGCCGGCTCCTGGTCCGAGTGGGGCAACCTGCCCGACACGCCCATCGAACGCTGAGTCCGTCGACCATTCAGTTGCACCCGGCCTGGCCACGCCAGTGTCGGCTCAAACCCTCAAGGAAACACGATGAAACAACGTCTTTTTATCCTCAGCCAGTACCTGCTGCCGCATCACCTGCTGTCACGTCTGGTCGGCTGCCTGGCCGAATGCCGCATCGGCTGGCTGAAGAACCCGCTGATTGCCTGGTTCGCCAAGCAGTACCAGGTCAACATGAGCGAAGCCCAGGTCGAAGACCTGCGTGCTTACGAACACTTCAACGCGTTCTTCACCCGCGCCCTGAAAGACGGCGCGCGCCCGCTGGATGAAACCCCTGGCGCCATTCTCAGCCCCGCCGATGGCGCGATCAGCCAGCTCGGCGCCATCGAGCATGGCCGCATCTTCCAGGCCAAGGGTCACAGTTTCAGCGCCGTCGAACTGCTTGGCGGCGATGCCGAGCGTGCAGCGCCCTTCATGGGCGGCCAGTTCGCCACCGTGTACCTCTCGCCGAAGGACTATCACCGCGTCCATATGCCGCTGGGCGGCACGCTGAAGGAGATGGTCTACGTGCCGGGCCGCCTGTTCTCGGTCAACCAGACCACGGCGGAAAACGTGCCGGAACTGTTCGCCCGCAACGAGCGCGTGGTCTGCCTGTTCGATACCGAGCGTGGCCCGATGGCCGTGGTGCTGGTAGGCGCAATGATCGTCGCCAGCGTTGAAACGGTATGGGCCGGTCTGGTCACACCGCCCAGGCGCGAACTCAAGAGCACGCGTTACGACGCAGCAGCGCGCGGCCCCATCGAGTTGGCCAAGGGCGCCGAGATGGGCCGCTTCAAGCTGGGCTCCACGGCCATCGTGCTGTTCGGCCCGAACCAGGTGCAATGGGCCGAGGAACTGGCAGCCGGCAGCCCGGTGCGTATGGGCCAACGACTGGGCAATGCCCAGGCCTGAGCGGGCGAGACACGGAACCGCTCCCCGACCATCTGGTCATAGATGTGCACCCTGGCCAGGCAGCCCAGCAGGCAAGCGGGCTGCCAGCGCAGTCAGATACTGCTAGAGTTCGAAAGACTACTACTAGAGCCGCTAGATAGTGCGTGGCCGGAGTATCCGAGTTTGATGGATAAACAGAGTACCCACCTGCAACTGTTGCGTGTGCCCACGCCAAGCCAGCAGAGCCTCAGTTTCTGCGACGGCAGCCCCCGTGATCTGAAACGCTGGATCGCAGGCCTGCCCAAGGCGAACATCGGTGAAACTGCACGTCAGTTGTATCAGAGCCTGGTGGAACTCAATCAATTCCTCACCCCTTCGGAAAATCGCCTGCAGTTGCTCGAGTTGCTGCGCCCGGAAGTCAGCTTCGTCTGCCAACACCTGGAGCGTCACTTTCTCAACCAGGCCATCGTTCTCGACGAGCGCCCGCGCAAGGTGGCCAACCTGTGCCAGGCGCTGCAGAACCACCTGGCCGTCGGCTACAAGCTGATCATTTCCCGCGTGATCGCCCGCAGCGGCAAGGATCGCGACCAGCTGCTCGCCGTCTCCCTGCAGCGCGCCAGCCACAGCCTGTGCAGCCCGCTGATCCGTGCCAGTCAGCTCTACTGCCCGGTTCCGGAAGGGCTCTGGCTGGAACTGCACCAGCTTTACCAGATCGCCTGCGAGCAGCGCCTGCAGCGCCAGGTCATACGGGATCCGCTGGCCCGCCACACTCAGGGCCTGAGTACCGAACAGAGCTACATCACTGCACTGCTGCTGGGCTGCGCGCGGACCAACCAGATGCGCCAGAACGGCATCGCCCGCCTGGCCGAGGCACTGGAGCCCTGGAGCACGCTGGTCAAATTGCAATCAGGCGATGCTCCGAACAGCCTGTTCGTGCTGGCACCCCAGATCGACGGCCCGCCGCGCTACAAGTCGCTGTATCAGAGCAGCGACCTGCACAATCTGCTGGGCATCGATACGCAGCCACTGGTCGATGCGATCAAGGAATACCTCGAACTGCCCGAAGAAGATCGCAGCAAATCGCGCCTGATGATCCCCGAAGGCATCAGCCTCGACCTGCTGCAACATGTCGCCGCAGCCTGGGGCGACATCGCCGAGCGCACCTTTCAGCGCACCCCGGGTCACGGCAACCTGACCCTGTGCATTGGCATGACCGCGCTGCATTTCTTCCTCTCCGGGCGTCGCTCGTTCGGCGAAGTCCTCAAGCGCCCGGTGGAAATCGGCGCGGCCGTCTTCAAGCCGAATACCGGTGAGCCGGATATCTGGTCCAATGCCTTCGATGCGCAACGCAGCGCAGCCGACGAGATTCACTTCGAAGAAATTCAGTACACCAAGGTCAACCCCGGCGAACAGGCGCAGCCTGAGAGCAATGGTGAAAATTATCCGACCTTTCCTCTGGCCATCGTCAACCACAGCCCCGGCGGCTACTGCCTGTCATGGCCAAAGGAAGTGCCCGGCCAACTGCAGGCGGGCGAGCTGCTCGGTGTGCAGGATAGCCCCAGCCAGGGCTGGAGCGTGGCCATCGTGCGCTGGATTCGCCAGGTGCGTGGTGGCGACACGCAGATAGGTATCGAGCTGATCGCTCCGCATGCACGCCCCTGCGGCCTGCAACTGCTGCGCAAGGCCGATCAGAACAGCCAGTACCTGCGCGCCCTGCTGCTGCCGGAAATCAGCGCCATTTCTCGCCCTGCCAGCCTGATCACGCCGCGCCTGCCGTTCCAGGAGGGCAGCAAGGTGCTGATCAACGACCACGGCGAAGAGCATCGTGCGGTGCTCACTCGCAAGCAGGTCAGTACCGGCAGCTTCAGTCAGTTCGAATATCACCGCGTGGGCGTCGAAGAGGCCCCGGTCGGGACACCGGTCACAGCCTCGCAAAGCGAGAAGCCTGCCGGGGAGGAAGATTTTGACTCGCTCTGGAAGTCGCTGTAGGCTCCGACGAATTCACCATTTGTCGCCTTTCCGCGCCCGTTCGGCGCGGTAATGACTCCTCTATGGCCATCGAAAAAAAAACCATCCGCCTGCTGATTCTCGAAGATTCGCAGAACGAGGCAGAGCGCCTGGTCAGTCTGTTCCGCAACGCCGGGCATGCCACCCGCGTGCACCGGCTGACCTCCAGCGAGGATCTCGCCGAGACCCTGCAGCACACCTGGGATCTTATGATCTGTGCGCCGAGCAGCGAGTACCTGGAACCTGGCGAGGCTATCAACGCCATCCGCCGGCAGGCCAAGGATATTCCCGTCATTCAGCTGGTCGATGACAACGACCCGGAAATCATTACCGAAGCGCTGTTGTTCGGCGCCCAGGATGCATTGCCACAGGGCGAGGACGAACGCCTGGTGTTGGTGGCCAAACGTGAGCTGAGCAATCTGGAAGAGCGGCGTGCCCGGCGCGCGGCTGAAGTGGCCCTGCGCGAGGCGGAAAAGCGCTGCCAGTTGCTGCTGGAAAGTTCGGTGGATGCCATCACCTACGTGCATGATGGCATGCACATCTACGCCAACCGCGCCTACCTTGAGCTGTTCCGCTACGAAGATAGCGAAGAGCTCGAAGGCATGCCGATGATCGACCTGATCGCCAGCAGCGATCATGCAGCGTTCAAGGATTTTTTGAAGAACTACCAGAGCGCCGAAGGTAATGCTGAGCTCAATTGCCAGGGCGTACGCGCCGACGGCAGCAGCTTCGCCGCGCAAATGAGTTTCTCTCCGGCCACCTATGACGGCGAACCCTGCATCCAGGTGGTGATCCGCGCGGAAACCTCCAATGCCGAACTGCAAGAAAAGCTGCGCGAGATCAGTAGTCAGGACCTGGTCACCGGCCTGTTCAACCGCAATCATTTCCTCGAACTGATGGACAGTGCTGCCGAGCGTGCCATCAGCACCGGCCAGCCCTCGACCCTGGCGTATATTCGCGTCGACCGCTACGCCACCCTGCAGGGCGAAATCGGCCTGGCCAGCATCGACCTGCTACTGACTGACCTGGCAGGACTGCTGCGCGCACATTTTCCCGTCGAGAGCCAGTTGGCGCGTTTCGGTGACGACGTATTCACCGCCCTGCTGCCAGGCCAGACCCCCGAGCATTGCCAGGCCAGCCTGCAGAGCCTGCTGAAGAAAGTCGAAAGCCATCTGTTCGACGTCAGCGGACGCACCGTGCAGACCACGCTGTCGATTGGTGTCGCGGGGCTCAGCGAGAAGACCGCCAAGGCCCAGGAAGTCATCGACCGCGCACTCCGCTGCGCTGATGAACTCAACGACGGCAATGCGCTCAAGCTGTTCAACCCGGCCGACGAGCTGGCCGCCGCCGCCAACCGCGGCAACCTGCTGGCGATGGTGCAGCAGGCACTGGAGAACAACAGCTTCCGCCTGCTGTTCCAGCCGATCATCAGCCTGCGTGGCGACGCCCACGAACATTACGAAGTGCTGCTGCGCCTTCTCAACCCACAGGGTGAAGAAGTGCCGCCAGCGAAGTTCCTTGCTGCGGCCAAGGATGCCGGCCTCGGCGAGAAGATCGACCGCTGGGTGATCCTCAACTCGATCAAGCTGTTGGCCGACCACCGCTCCAAAGGCCACAACACCCGTCTGTTCGTGCACCTGTCCAGCGCCAGTCTGCAGGATCAGACCCTGCTGCCCTGGCTCAGCGCGGCACTCAAGGCTGCACGGCTGCCGTCGGACTCACTAGTGTTCCAGTTCAGCGAGCCCGATGCCATTACCTACCTGAAACAGGCCAAGGCATTGACCCAGGGGTTGGCGCAGCTGCATTGCAAGGTCGCCCTGAGCCAGTTCGGCTGCGCACTGAACCCGTTCAACACGCTCAAGCATCTGCACGTGGACTTCGTCAAAGTCGATGGTTCCTTCTCCCAGGATCTGAGCAATGCAGAGAACCAGGAAGCGCTGAAAACCCTGCTCAGCAGCCTGCATGCCCAGGCCAAGCTGACCATCGTACCCTTCGTCGAAAGTGCCAGCGTGCTGGCCACGCTATGGCAGGCCGGCGTCAACTTCATTCAGGGTTACTACCTGCAGGGCCCAAGCCAGTCGATGGACTACGACTTCTCGGCCGGCGACGAATAAATCCCGCCGACGAAGAAGCCACCTGAACAGGTTAATGCCGATCCGATAAGGTGGCCGTGGCCAAAGCGGCTTTTCGTAGGAGCCCCGCCTCGGGGCGAAGTTTTTCGATGGCGCGTCACCCTGGTTCGCGGCGGGGCGCCGCTCCTACCCATTGGCAGCGTCGACGCTTAACTGACTGGCATTAACCTGAACAGGTGGCTTTTTATATCCGAGACGGCGCAGGTGCTTATTCCTGCCCCTCACGGTCGCGAAAACCCAGCAGATAAAGAATGCCATCCAGCCCCAGGGTGGAGATCGCTTGCTTGGCCGATTGCTTGACCAGCGGCTTGGCCCGGAAGGCCACACCGAGACCGGCCAGGCCAAGCATCGGCAGGTCGTTGGCGCCATCACCAACGGCGATGGTCTGCTCCAGCTGCAAGCCTTCCTTGTGCGCCAGCTCGCGCAGCAGATCCGCCTTGCGCTGGGCATCGACGATGGGCTCGACGGCCACGCCGGTGACCTTGCCATTCTCGATCTGCAGTTCGTTGGCGAACACGTAGTCGATACCCAGTTTGGCCTGCAGCTGCTTGGCGAAATAGGTGAAGCCACCAGAGAGGATCGCGGTCTTGTAGCCCAGGCGCTTGAGTTCGGCGAACAGCACCTCGGCGCCTTCGGTCAGACGCAGGGACGCGCCGATCTCTTCCAGCACGTCTTCCGACAGGCCCTGCAGCAAGCCCAGGCGCTCCTTGAAGCTGGCGCGGAAATCCAGCTCACCGCGCATGGCACGCTCGGTAATCTCGGCCACCTGTTCGCCAACGCCGGCCGCCTTGGCCAGCTCGTCGATCACCTCGGCCTCGATCAGCGTCGAATCCATGTCGAACACGGCCAGGCGGCGGTTGCGACGGAACACCGAGTCGCGCTGGAAGGCGATGTCAACATTGAGCTCCTGCGCCACGCTGAGAAATTCGGCGCGCAGAGCTGCCGGATCAGCCGGCTCGCCACGCACGGAAAACTCGATGCAGCCCTTGCCCTGCTCGGCCGGCATGTCCAACGGCATACGCCCGGAAAGGCGGTCGATATGGTCGATGTTCAGGCCGTACCTGGCGGTGATCGCACTGACCCGGTGCAGCTGCTCGGCGCTGACCTTGCGCGTCAGCAGGGTGACGATATGACGGGCCTTGCCCTGGCCGCCGACCCACTGCCGATAGTCGTCTTCGGAGACCGGGGTGAAGCGCACCTGCTGATCGAGTTCGTAGGCGGTGAACAGCAGATCCTTGAGCACCGCCTGCGAGCGGCCATTGTCCGGAATCTCGATGAGGATGCCGAACGACAGGGTGTCGTGGATCACCGCCTGGCCGATATCGAGAATGTTCACCCCGCCCTGAGCCAGCACGCCGGTGATGGCAGCAGTGAGTCCGGGGCGGTCTTCGCCGGTGATATTGATCAGGACGATTTCGCGCAAGACGCACCCTCCAGGGCAAACGATTGAGGCAAGCCAGCAGTGAAATGACTACCGACCGACGAAAAGGCGCACATTCTACCCAGTTTCCCGTCGATCAGGGCAGCCGTGCGCTTTGCCCACCCCAGAGCGCTCGCTATACTGCGCGGCAACTTCAGTCGACAAGAGCCGAGCTCTGTGAACCGGCCCGCGCCCGTCAAACCCGATAACTTCTTCCTCCTGATCTTCCACGCGCTGCGTCAGCGACGCGTGCCTCTGGTGCTGCGCATCGCCAGCCACAGCCTGCTGCTGGTGGCGCTGGCCATGCTCATCTATGCCTGGGTCATGGGCATGCAGTTCAAGCAGGCCATGCAGCAGCAGGCCGACGCCCTCGGTCAGGCGCTGATCACCCAGACGGCCGCCTCCGCGACCGAGCTGCTGGTGTCCAACGACATTCTCAGCCTCAACGTGCTGCTCAGTAACCTGGCGAAGAATCCACTGGTCGCGCACGCCGCGATCTACAGCGTGGATGACCGCATCCTTGCCGAGGCGGGCTCGCGCCCGACGCGCAGCGTGTTGGGCGAAACCGAGGGTCTGTACTCCACCTCCATCACCTTTCAGGAGGTGATGGCCGGGCAGTTGCGCATTAGCTTGGACATGAGCCAGTTCCAGCAACCGATGACCATCAGCCTGCAAAGCATGGGCATCCTCAGCCTGATCCTGCTGGCACTCACGCTGTCACTGAGCATGCGCCTGGGCCGGCACATCTCCACGCCGCTGCTGCAGATGCGCCTGTGGCTACGCGACCCGGACGACCCCGCCCCGGGTGCCGGACGCAACGACGAAATCGGCGATCTGGCGCGCCAGCTGCAGGCGCGCCTGGTGCCGGAAAAGCCCGAGCCCGAGCCGGAGTTGGAGCCGGATGAGCAGCCGCTGCTCGACGAGGTCGACGACTACCTCCCGGAAAAAGACAACGACGAGCCGCAACAGCCGCGCGCCAGCCATACCTTCGATGAACGGGACAGCGACGACGAGACGCTCAAGCCCTGGCCCGAGGCGATTGAACCGGACGATCCCTTCGCCGACCTGCGCGACGAATCCGCAGCCGCTGCGCCCGTCGCCCAAGCGCCGCACCAATCGCAGGCCAGCGCGGTGCTGGCCATTCAGCTCGGCGCTCAGGAACAACTACGGCGTCTGCCGCGCACACGCCTGATGGAACTGCTGGAGCGTTATCGTGCCTGCCTCGATCAGGCTGCCGCGCTGTACCAGGGACAACTGCACACGCTCAAGGACGGCAGCAGCCTGATGCTGTTCCACGAACGCGAATGCGGCGAGGACTACCTGACCCACGCCATCTGTTGTGGCGAATTGATGCGCGCCCTGGGCCATGCCCTGCAGATCGAGGTCGCCGACAGCGGCATCACCCTGCAGCTGCAATTGGGCCTGACCCTGGGCAGCGATCTGGAAGAACTGGGCCAGGCCGAGCTGCTGCTCAGCGACAGCGCCCTGGATGCCCTGGCACTGTCACAACACAGCCGCAACCTGCTGCTGGTCGAGCAGCGCGTCGCCCAGGACACCCTCGCTCGCCAACGTGCGCGCATTCGTCCGATTGCCAGCCCGGAGGGTGCCAGTTGCGTGGAGCGCCTGCTCGATCCTTATCCGGCCCTGCTGGAGCGGCAACTGACGCGCATGCACGACAGCCGGGCACACTGAGGCCCGGCGTCACTCAAGCACTGGCCAATGCGCGCCGCTGTGGCGGCTTCACACCGTAACGCTGCAGCCAGTCCGCCCAGCGCACCCGCTCGTCACGTACCAGCCAGCCCTCCTGCTCGGCGAAGCTCTCCGACAGCCACAGGCCGCGGGTACCGGCAGGCCGCAACTCGCCTTTGCTCAGGGTGAACAACTCGCCACTGGGCGCCCCCCGGTGCAGCGCCAACAGGTAAAGATCCGGGCGACGACGCTCCAGCCGCGCCACCAGCCGGCCCTCCTCCAGGCATTCATCGACATGGAACAGACTCAGCTGGCGGGCATCGCGCGGCAGCTCCAGACTCATGTCATAGACCAGCTGCAAGGATGCCGTAGGCAGATGCACATAGGCACGCGGGCGCTCGAGCAGGGTCAGGTTGCCACACTGCACCGGTAGCGCTGCACCGGACAGCGGACTGAGGCTGAAGTGACTGGACTCACGGTAGCGCAGGGCGCCCTCATAGGGCGTGGGCAGCCAGGTATCGCCGAAGCGCCCGCTCAACCAGCCATCGGCGCTTTCCAGCAGACATTCCTCGGCCACCTCCTGAATGGCGGTGAGCAACGGCAGATTGAGCTCATGCGCCGGCACGTAGCCGGAAATCAGCTTGAGCACGGTGTCGCCACGATCCGGGCGACGCTGGCGCACCAGCAGCCAGTAATCGCGCCCGTGCAGACGCAGGGTCAGGCGTACCGACACGCCCAGATTGGCCAGCTCGACGGAAAAGCGCGAGCTGTTCGCCACCTCAAGCGGGCGGCGCCGCTCGAGCATCTGCTGAAAATTCAGCGGCTGCCCCAGGCTCTGGTAACTCAGCCCATCCGGGCCGGCCTCGACGAACAGTGGCAGGGTCTTGAACGTGCTTGGGTCCTTGCGGATCAGCGTACGTGGCATCTCGGCTCCTCTTTCCGGCGGGGCGTGAGGCGACTAGCAAGCCGGCACTCACGCGCGGGTCAGGCTGCGACGAAAACCGCTCAAGGCTGCCCCAAGCGGGCCACTCCATACAACCCAGGACCTGTAAGAGGACGTGACCGACCTAATCGATGCCCTGCAAAATAGCCGCAACAGTCGCGGCATTGGCCGCCAGATGCGCAGGCGTGATGGTGCCGACGATGGCGCTGCTGACTCCCGGATGCGCGAAAATCAGCTCGAAACTGGCGCGTACCGGATCGACCCCTTCGGCCAGGCAGGCGTGACCGCTGGCCAGCGCCTTCTTGATCAGGATGCCCTTGGCATGACGGGCAGCGTAGTCGAGCACCGGCTTTTCGCCCTGCTCGCCGAGGTTGTAGGTGACCATGGCGCAGTCACCCTGCTGCAACGCCAGCAACCCGCCCTCGACGGTCTTGCCGGAAAGGCCGTAGGCGAGAATCTTGCCTTCGCGCTTGAGCTCGGCCAGCGTCTCGTACACCCCTGTCTCGCGCAGCACTGCCAGATCGTTACCGTCGGAGTGCACCAGCAACAGGTCGATACGATCGGTTTCCAGGCGCTTGAGACTGCGCTCGACGGACAGCCGCGTATGCGCCGGCGAGAAGTCGAAGTGTGACTGTCCCTGCTCGAACTCTTCGCCGCTCTTGCTGACGATCACCCACTCATCACGCTGGCCACGCAACAGCGGGCCAAGGCGTTGCTCGCTGATACCGTAGGCCGGCGCGGTATCGATCAGGTTGATGCCCAACTCGCGCGCCTGCTGCAGCAAGGCCCGCGCCTGCGCATCGTCAGGAATGGTGAAGCCATTCGGGTACTTCACCCCCTGATCGCGCCCCAGCTTGACCGTACCCAGGCCCAACGGCGAAACCCGCAAGCCGGTGGAGCCCAGAGGGCGATGCAGATCGTGCAGGGTGCTCATGGCAGCAACGCCTCCCATACCGGCTGGCCCAGCGCAGGGCGCGGCAGCTCAGGCAGCGGCGCATGGCCAGCCGGCTGCACCTTATCCCGCTGCAGGGCGGCCAGTACGCGGTCGGCGAAGTCCGGCGCCAGCGCCAGTTTGGTCGGCCAGCCCACCAGCAGGCGCTGCTGTTCGGCCAGAAAGGCGTTATCAGGCCGCACCAGGCCCGACTGCGCCGGCTCGGCACGGTCGACACGCAAGGTGGCCCAGCGCGTCTGACGCTGATCGACCCAGGGCAGCAAGGCTGCCATTTCCTTTTGCGCGGCCTGAATCTGCGCCGTTTCGTCGCGGGCGACACCATCGGCTTCGGCCAGATCGCCACCGAGGTACCAGACCCACTGTCCGTCCGCCGCCGGATGAGTGGTGACGGTCACCCGCGGCTTCGGCCCACCACCCAGACAATGCGCGTACAGCGGCTTCAGCGCCGGCCCCTTGGCCAGCACCATATGCAAAGGACGCAACTGCTGCGCCGGCTGTTCGATACCCAGCGCAGCAAGCAGCTCGGCGTTACCCGCTCCCGCACTGAGCACCACGCGCTGCGCACGAATCGGGCGCCCATCGACAATCAGCCCGCACAGCTCGCCATTGTCCTGCAGCGATTCGATACGTTCGGCCGCCAGCAGGCTGTCGCCAGCCAACTCGGCCAGGCGGGCGATCAGGCTCGGCACATCGAGCACCAGCTCGGCCAGGCGATAGACCTTACCCTTGAACTTCGGATGCTGCAGCGCCGGCGGTAATTGCTCACCCTTGACCTGGTCGACCCGGCCGCGCACCGCCTTGCTGGCAAAGAAGCTGGTGAGGTTGCCGGCCAGAGTACCGGGCGACCAGAGGTAATGCGCGTCGGAGAGGATGCGCACGCCAGAAAGATCCAGCTCGCCATTACCCGCCAGCGCCTCGCGCCAGCGCCGTGGCATGTCGGCAATGGCCTCGGAAGCGCCGGTCAGCGCACCATGCAGGGCGTACTTGGCGCCGCCATGGATGATGCCCTGCGATTTCAGACTCTGCCCGCCGCCCAGGCTGCCGCGCTCCAGCAGTACGGTGGCGAAGCCCTGCTGACGCAGGCGCGCATTGAGCCAGAGACCGGCGATACCGCCGCCGACGATCAGGACATCGGTGCTGAGAGCTTGGGACATGAACGCGCCTCGCAGAAAAACAGGCGCGCAGTATAACCCTCGGGGCCGCTACACGCGGCAAGCTTCAGGCCGCAAACGTAACCCTGACGCTCCGCTTCAATGGCCGGTGGAGCTGGAAAACAACTGGATCACCACCACGCCACTGACGATCAGGCCCATGCCGAGCACAGCCGGCAAATCGAGTTTCTGCTGATAGATGAACATCGCCGCGATGCTCACCAGAACGATGCCCAGGCCCGCCCAGATGGCGTAGGCAACGCCCACCGGAATGGTGCGCACCACCAGTGTCAGCATCCAGAAGGCAATGCCGTAGCCGCCCACCACCAGCACCAGCGGCAAAGGCTTGTTGAAACCATCGATGGCCTTCATCGATGTGGCGGCGACCACTTCGGCGGCGATGGCAATGGCGAGATAGAGGTATCCGGGCATGATGGCGACTCCTGAGCGAGGCTGCCGATTCTAGTCGGCATAGCGATGAGATAAAGTCATTACCTATCTGCAATGGAGATAGGTATGAACTGGAACCTCGATCAGCTCCATCTGTTTGTACGCACCGCCGAGTGCCGTTCCTTCTCTGCCGTGGCACGCGAAAGCGGTCGCGCGCAGTCGGCGGTGAGCACTGCCATCGCCCTACTCGAAACGGATCTGGGCGTCGCCCTCTTCGAACGCAGCAGCGGTCGCCAGCCACAACTGACCGAGGCAGGTGCGGCGCTGCTGGAGCAGGCCCGCAGCGTGTTGCAGCAGTGCGAGCGCCTGGATGGTCGCGCACTGGGCCTGGCACGCGGCGAGGAGGCGCGCCTGCGCCTGGCGCAGGATGAGGCCATGCCCTATCAGCCGGTGCTGGCCAGCCTGGAAGCACTGGCCGAAGCCTTCCCCCTGCTGGAGGTTCAGCTCTCCAGCGGCGCGCAGGGTGACGTGGCGCGCAAGCTGCTGCAGCACCAGGCCGATCTTGGCCTGCTGTTTCATCACGAACAGATGCCACGCGCACTGGAAAGCCAGCGCCTGGGCACCATCGAGATGGTCACGGTATGCAGCCCGCAACACCCGCTGGCCGAACTCGGCAGCGTGGAACGTCGCGACCTGGCCGAACATCGTCAACTGCTGATGACGCCGCAGGACAGCCATTACCCCGGCGGCGAGCAGATCAGTCCACTGGTGTGGCGCGCCGACAGCTTCTACGTGATGGCCGAGCTGGTGATTCGCGGCGTGGGCTGGGCCTGGCTGCCGCGCCATGTGGCGCAATACCCGACCTACCAGGGCCACCTGCAGGAACTGCGCAGCGACTGGGCGCCGCTGCCGCTGGTGGTGGAGCTGGTCACCCGCCGCGACGGTGCGCTCGGCCCCGCTGCCAGCTGGCTGGCCGACTGCCTGGCGCGCGAACTGTTGCGACCGCAGGCATGACTGCCCTTCCAGCGCATCGCCGGCGGCGATAAGCTGCGCGCCCATGAACAGACTCCTCTACACCCTGCTACTGCACCTGGCCCTGCCCCTGATTGCCCTGCGTCTGGCGCTGCGCGCGCGCAAGGCGCCGGCTTACGCGCGGCGTATCAGCGAACGCTTCTCCCTCGGCCTGCCGGCAATGAAACCCGGCGGCATCTGGGTACATGCGGTATCGGTGGGCGAAAGCATCGCCGCCGCGCCGATGATTCGCGCCCTGCAGGCGCGTTATCCCGAGCTGCCGGTCACCGTGACCTGCATGACGCCGACCGGCTCCGAACGCATCCAGGCACTGTTCGGCGACAGCGTGCAGCACTGCTACCTGCCCTACGACCTGCCCTGGGCCGCCGCGCGCTTTCTCGATCGCGCGCAGCCGCGCCTGGCCGTGGTGATGGAAACCGAGCTGTGGCCCAACCATATCCACCAATGCGCCAAGCGCGGCATTCCGGTCGCCCTGGCCAACGCAAGGCTGTCCGAACGCTCGGCACGGGGTTACGCCCGGTTCGGCAAGCTCACCGCACCGATGCTTGCCGAACTGTCGCTGATCGCCGTGCAGACTCAGACCGAAGCCGAGCGCTTTCTCGATCTGGGCGCCCGTTCCGAGTGCGTGGAAGTGACCGGCTCGATCAAGTTCGACCTGAAGATCGATGCTGAACTGCTGCAACGCGCAGATGCCCTGCGCCAGCAATGGCAGGCCACGACTCGACCGATATGGATCGCCGCCAGCACCCACGCCGGCGAGGACGAGATCATCCTCGCCGCCCATCACCAGTTGCTGAAGTCTCGACCGGATGCCCTGCTGATCCTGGTACCGCGTCATCCCGAGCGTTTCAACACGGTGCATGAGCTCTGCATCAGCCAAGGGCTGACCACTCGCCGCCGCTCCACGGCAGAAGCCGTGCAAACCAGCGATCAGGTGCTGCTGGGCGACACCATGGGTGAGCTACTGTTTCTCTACGCCCTGGCGGATATCGCCTTCGTCGGTGGCAGCCTGGTGGCCAACGGCGGGCATAACCTGTTGGAGCCGGCCGCGTTGGGCAAGCCCGTGCTGAGCGGCCCGCACCTGTTCAACTTCCTGGAAATCGCCGCGCAGTTACGCGAAGCCGGCGCCCTGAACGAAGTGGAAAACGCCGGGCAGTTGGCGGACAAGGTTGCGACGCTGCTGAACGAACCGAGCGAGATGCAGCGCATGAGCCAGGCGGGCCTGAGCGTGCTCAAGGCCAACCAGGGCGCGCTGCAGCGATTGCTGGAGGGCTTGCAGCGCCTTCTGTAGCCCGGATGAAATCCGGGACAGCATCACGCCGCGTGATAATCCCCGGATTGCATCCGGGCTACGCCTGGCAATCGTCAGGGCAGGTAGGGTGGGCTTCAGCCCACCACATCCAGAGCGGCCACTGTTGGTTGGCCGAAGCGGTTCGCCACCCGCCCCCTACGCTCTGTCTGATACGCAACCGCACTTGAAAGCAAAAGCCCGACTCGCGTCGGGCTTTTTCGTCTCAGCGCTTGCCTCAGAAATCCTGATTGTTCTTCAGGCGATCCTCGGTGGCCGAGGCCAGGTCCGGCGGCAGGAAATCCTTGTCCGGGTTGTAGTCCGGCTTGAGGAAACTGCCCAGCGCTTCCAGGTCAGCCGGGCTCAGAGTGCCGGCGGCCTGCTTCAGGCGCAGGTTATTGAGGATGTAGTCGTAACGTGCGTCGTTGTAATTGCGCACGGCGCTGTAAAGCTGACGCTGGGCGTCGAGCACGTCGACGATATTGCGGGTACCGACCTGATAGCCGATCTCGGTGGCCTCCAGCGCGCTCTGGTTGGAGATGATCGACTGGCGCCGCGCCTGCACGGTCTCCACATCGGTATTGACCGCGCGGAACAGGTTACGGGTGTTCTGCACCACCTGGCGGCGCAGGCTTTCGCGCAACTGCTCAGTCTGCCCCAGGCGCTGGTAGGCCTCGCGTACCTGCGAGCTGGTCAGGCCACCGCTGTAGATCGGGATATTCAGTTGCAGACCGATGGAGCGCTGTGAAACGTCGCCACTGAAGGGACGCCCAGTCGCCACACTGTTGGTAAAGCCCAGGCTGTCGTTGTCGCCCTGCTGATAACTGGCCACGGCATCCAGGGTCGGCGCATGGCCGGCTTTGCGCTGCCGCAGGTTCTCTTCGGCAGCCGTCACCGCATACAGGCTGGCCTGCAGGTTGAGGTTCTGCGCCGCCGCCGTATCGACCCAGGACTTGGCATCGTTCGGCGTTGGCGCCAGCACCGGCAGGCTGTGCACGATCCCTTCAACCGCCACGTAATCGCGGTTGGTCAGGGTCACCAGCGCTTCGAAGGCATCATCTACCGCGCGCTCGGCGAGCAGGCGGTTGGCGCGCGCGGTATCGAAACCGGCCTGCGCTTCGAGCACGTCGGTCTTGTCGGACAGACCGACGTCGAAGCGCTCGTTGGCCTGATCCAACTGACGCTTGAAGGCCGCCTCTTCGGCCCTGGTCGAGGCCAAGTTGTCCTGGGCGCGCAGCACAGCGAAATAGGTTTCGGCGCTCTGCAGGATCAGGTTCTGCTCGGTGGCAGACAATTCCAGCGCAGCCTGCTCGCTGGTGGCCTCGGCCGCCTGCAGCTGGAACCAGCGGTCGGCACGGAACAGCGGCTGGCTGAGGTTGGCCTGATAGACCAGACCACTGCGCGAGACAGTGGCGCTGGGCGAATCTATTTCGGTGCGCGTATCGCCGTAGTTGGCGCCTGCGGACAGGTTGGGCAGCAGGCCGGCACGTGCTTGCGGCACCACTTCACGGCGAGCCTGATAATCGGCGCGAGCGGCAGCGATATCCGCGTTGTTCTTCGCCGCTTCCTGATACACGGTGACCAGGTCGGTCTTGCTGGACAGCGGGGCCTCTGCGGCCTGAACCAGAGCCACCGAAGCGGCGGCCACGGCGATTGCCAGGGAAAGTCTGCGCAACATGATGGATGTCGATCCTTGAGTAGGCGGTAATCGGCAAGGCTACGGCCCGCTGCAGGCAGGGGTCAAGCGCGCCATGGCTTGCATCAGTCTAGAGAGTGGCAAGCTATGTTGCCGCCCCGGAACAATCCGTCAAAACGGCAGATTCCGACATACGGGCCAATGCCCAACGGGCAGCGGGTTGGTTTTCTCTCGCCAGCTTGTTTAGACTGCATGCGTTCTTGTCGGGGTGCCTCGAATCAGAGGCTGAGATCGGAGAGTTCCGGATCCCGTTGAACCTGATCAGGTTAAGGCCTGCGTAGGGAACAAGATGTCCTCGCCCATCAACCGGCGAGTCCTCTCGGCACCGCTCATGGTGCGCCTCCGCCTCTCTTTGCTCTCAGGTTCCGCCTCCGACAACCATCCCCGGAGAGAGCCTTGATGAGCGTACAACAACAAAAGAACCTGAGCGAATCTGCGCAGGTCGATCAACAGTCGGTAAAGCCCTTCCCCCGTTCGCAGAAAGTCTATGTCCAAGGCTCGCGCCCGGACATTCGCGTGCCGATGCGCGAGATCAGTCTGGACGTGACCCCAACGGACTTCGGTGGCGAGATCAACGCGCCGGTTACCGTCTACGACACCTCCGGCCCCTACACCGACCCCAACGTCACCATCGACGTACGCAAGGGCCTGGCCGACGTGCGCAGCGCCTGGATCGAGGATCGCGGCGATACCGAAAAGCTGCCGGGCCTGTCCTCGGAGTTCGGCCAGCGCCGCCTCAACGATGCCGAGCTGTCGGCGATGCGCTTCGCCCACGTGCGCAACCCGCGCCGGGCCAAGGCCGGGCACAACGTCAGCCAGATGCACTACGCCAAGAAAGGCATCATCACTCCGGAGATGGAATACGTCGCCATCCGCGAAAACATGAAGCTGGCCGAAGCGCGTGAAGCCGGCCTGCTCAATGAGCAGCACGCCGGCCACAGCTTCGGCGCCAGCATTCCGAAAGAAATCACTCCCGAGTTCGTGCGCAGCGAAGTCGCCCGTGGCCGCGCCATCATCCCGGCCAACATCAACCACGTCGAATTGGAGCCGATGATCATCGGCCGTAACTTCCTGGTGAAGATCAACGGCAATATCGGCAACTCGGCGCTGGGATCGAGCATCGAGGAAGAAGTGGCCAAGCTGACCTGGGGCATCCGTTGGGGCTCGGATACGGTGATGGACCTGTCCACCGGCAAGCACATCCACGAGACCCGCGAGTGGATCATCCGTAACAGCCCCGTGCCGATCGGCACCGTGCCGATCTACCAGGCCCTGGAAAAGGTCGGCGGCATCGCCGAGGACCTGACCTGGGAGCTGTTCCGTGACACCCTGATCGAGCAGGCCGAACAGGGTGTGGACTACTTCACCATCCACGCCGGTGTTCTGCTGCGCTACGTGCCGCTGACCGCCAAACGCGTCACCGGCATCGTTTCGCGCGGCGGCTCGATCATGGCCAAGTGGTGCCTGGCGCACCACAAGGAAAACTTCCTCTACACCCATTTCGACGACATCTGCGAAATCATGAAGGCCTACGACGTCAGCTTCTCGCTGGGCGACGGCCTGCGTCCGGGCTCGATTGCCGACGCCAACGACGAAGCGCAGTTCGGCGAACTGGAAACCCTCGGCGAGCTGACCAAGATCGCCTGGAAGCACGACGTGCAGTGCATGATCGAAGGCCCCGGCCACGTGCCGATGCAACTGATCAAGGAGAACATGGACAAACAGCTCGAATGCTGCGACGAAGCGCCGTTCTACACCCTCGGTCCGCTGACCACCGACATCGCCCCGGGTTATGACCACATCACCAGCGGCATCGGCGCGGCGATGATCGGCTGGTTCGGCTGCGCCATGCTCTGCTACGTCACACCCAAGGAGCACCTGGGCCTGCCGAACAAGGATGACGTGAAGACCGGCATCATCACCTACAAGATCGCCGCGCATGCCGCCGACCTGGCAAAAGGTCACCCGGGCGCACAGATCCGCGACAACGCACTGTCCAAGGCGCGCTTCGAGTTCCGCTGGGAAGATCAGTTCAACCTGGGGCTGGACCCGGACACTGCACGCGCTTACCACGATGAGACGCTGCCGAAGGATTCGGCCAAGGTCGCGCACTTCTGCTCCATGTGCGGGCCGAAGTTCTGCTCGATGAAGATCACCCAGGAAGTGCGTGAATACGCCAAGGATCAGCGCATCGACGCCGTCGACCTGGACGCCGAACAGGGCATGCAGGCCAAGGCTGCGGAGTTCAAGGCGCAGGGTAGCCAGCTGTACCAGAAGGTGTAACGGCGTACTTTCCGTCAGCCAGGCTTGATCGGCGGGGCGGATGCTCGCTAGTGTGATGCGTAACGGGCCGTAGTTTGGCCCGTTACGACTATCTGGGGAGTTGCCATGGGCAAAGACGACATCGACATCATCGAGCGCGAGAACTGCTTTCGCGGCTTCTACCGCCTCGACCGGATCAAGCTGCGCCATCGCCAGTTCGCCGGCAACATGGGCCCGCAGCTGACCCGCGAGCTGTTCGTGCGTCACGACGCCGTATGCGTGCTGCCTTACGATCCGCAACGCGACGAAGTGGTGCTGATCGAGCAGTTTCGCGTCGGTGCCATGGACAAGAGCGCCAACCCCTGGCTGCTGGAGCTGGTCGCAGGTCTGATCGACAAGGACGAGGAGCCCGAGGAGGTCGCGCGTCGCGAAGCCATCGAGGAAGCCGATCTGCCCCTGACGTCGCTGTGGCCGATCACCCAGTACTACCCTTCGCCGGGTGGCTCGGACGAGCGCGTGCATCTGTTCGTTGGTCGCTGCAGCAGTGAGGGTGCCGGCGGTGTGCATGGCCTGCCTGAGGAAGGCGAGGACATCCGGGTACAGGTGATGCCCCTGGAGGATGCCCTGGCCGCTGTGCGCGACGGGCGTATCGACAACGCCGCCAGCATCATCGCCCTGCAATGGCTGGCGCTGAACCGCGACGAAGTGCGGGGGATGTGGTCGTGAATCTGCTACGCGAGCGCTATCGGGTCGACCTGGTCGAGCTGCAAGCGGCTTGCGAGGCCAACTACGCGCGCCTGATGCGCCTGCTGCCGAACATGCGTGAGCACACGGAAAGCCGCCGCGTGGCGCTGAGCCAGGGTGAGCATCTGCTCGGCGTGCTGGCGCTGGACGTGTTGGAAAGTTGCCCCTACACCACCACCCTGTGCGTGCGCCAGGAACACAGCCTGCCCTGGCTACCGGTGCCGCAGCTGGAAGTGCGGGTCTATCACGACGCGCGCATGGCCGAGGTCGTCAGCGCAGAGAACGCACGTCGCCTGCATATTCGCTACCCCTACCCCAACGCGGCGATGCATCAACCGGACGAAAAGAGTCAGCTCAACCTGTTCCTCGGCGAATGGCTGAGCCATTGCCTGGCCTGCGGGCATGAACCGCAGCCGGTGATGTAAGGCGGCGATCAAGCTTTTCGATGCCTGGCCGATAGCGCGGCGTTGTATGTTTGGGCGGCCCGCCCTGCCTGACGACTGTCGCGAATCACGGCAAAAAGCGCTTCTGGCGGTTTTTCTGTGACCTGCGTCCGCTTCCCGGGTTTTCCCTTTACTGCGGCAACCACCATAATTCACCCGATTGTGCCCTAGGAGACGGTCTTGCCGAGCCTGCCCACCCAATCCACTGATTCCTCGGTACTGCTGGTGCAGTTATCCGACAGCCATCTGTTCGCCGAAGCGGACGGCAAGCTGCTGGGCATGGATACTTGCGACAGCCTGCAGCGGGTGATCGAACGGGTCCTGCAGGAACAGCCGCAGATCGACCTGATTCTGGCTACAGGTGATCTTTCGCAGGACGGCAGCGAAGCGTCGTATCAGCGCTTTCGCCAACTCACCTCAGCCATCGACGCACCAACCCGCTGGCTGGCCGGCAACCATGACGAAATCCCCCCCATGCAGGCTGCCTGCCAGGGCAGCGAGCTGCTGGAGCCGGTAATCGACCTTGGCGCCTGGCGCATCGTCATGCTCGATTCATCGATCCCCGGCGCGGTGCCCGGTTTTCTTGCCGACAGCCAACTCGAACTGCTCGAACGCGCCCTCAGCGAAGCGCCGCAGCGCCATCACCTGATCTGCCTGCACCACCATCCGGTCTCCATCGGCTGCAAGTGGATGGAACCCATCGGCCTGCGCAACCCCGACGCCCTGTTCGCCGTGCTCGACCGCTACCCGCAGGCGCGCACCGTGCTCTGGGGGCATATCCATCAGGAGTTCGACCAGCAGCGCGGTAATCTGCGCCTGCTCGCCTCGCCTTCGACCTGCGTGCAGTTCGCGCCGGGCAGCGAGGAGTTTCAGGTGGACAGCGAAGCCCCCGGCTATCGCTGGCTACGCCTGCATGCCGACGGCAAGCTGGATACCGGTGTATCGCGCGTCACCGGCATCCATTTCGAAGTGGACTACAGCGTCAAGGGTTACTGACATACCCCCAATCAGCTTGAAGCTTGCAGCTTGAGGCCCCGGACGAGTAGCCTCCCGCTCCATGACCGCATCCATCCTCTATATACACGGCCTGAACAGCTCGCCAGCCTCGCACAAGGCCAGCCAGTTGAGCCGCGCCATGGCCCACCTGGGTCTGGAAAATCAGTTGCGCGTACCGGCCCTGCATCATCATCCGCGTCAGGCCATCGCCCAGTTGCAGGCGCTGATCAGCGAACTCGGCGCGCCGCTGCTGGTGGGCAGCTCCCTGGGCGGCTATTACGCCACTTACCTGGCCGAACAGCATGGGCTCAAGGCGCTGCTGATCAACCCGGCCGTGCAGCCGCACCTGCGTTTCGACGGCTACCTGGGCCCACAGAAGAACTACTACAGCGACGAGACCTGGGACCTTACCGAAGATCACGTCCACGCGCTGGCAGAATTCGACGTTACGCCACCGAGCGACCCGACGCGTTACCAGATCTGGCTACAGACCGGCGACGAAACCCTCGACTACCATGACGCCGAGCGTTACTACCGCGCCTGCGCCCTGCGCATCCAGGCCGGGGGCGACCACGGCTTCCAGGGCTTCGCCGAACGCCTACCGACACTCTTCGCTTTTGCCGGAATTAACGCCACACTTTGGCGCGATACCGACTTTTCCGCATTCAATTGACGACCAAGAGACCCTATGGCCCAGCAGAACGCCTATAACGCAGACGCCATCGAAGTCCTTTCCGGCCTCGACCCGGTGCGCAAGCGCCCGGGCATGTACACCGACACCACGCGCCCCAACCACCTGGCCCAGGAAGTGATCGACAACAGCGTCGACGAAGCCCTGGCCGGGCACGCCAAGTCGATCCAGGTGATTCTCCACGAGGACAACTCGCTGGAGGTGCTCGACGATGGCCGCGGCATGCCGGTGGACATCCACCCGGAAGAAGGCGTGCCGGGCGTCGAGTTGATCCTCACCAAGCTGCACGCCGGCGGCAAGTTCAGCAACAAGAACTACCAGTTCTCCGGCGGCCTGCATGGCGTCGGCATCAGCGTGGTCAACGCCCTGTCGACCCGCGTGGTGGTCACCGTCAAGCGTGACGGCAACGAGTACCAGATGAGCTTCGCCGATGGCTTCAAGGCCAGCGAGTTGCAAGTCATCGGTACTGTCGGCAAACGCAACACCGGCACCAGCGTGCATTTCTGGCCGGATGCCAAGTATTTCGACTCCTTCAAGTTCTCCGTCAGCCGCCTCAAGCATGTGCTCAAGGCCAAGGCCGTACTCTGCCCGGGCCTGAACGTCAGCTTCGAAGACAAAGCCTCGGGCGAGAAGGTCGAGTGGCATTACGAGGACGGCCTGCGCTCCTACCTGGTCGATGCCGTCAGCGAGTTCGAGCGCCTGCCGGCCGAGCCCTTCGTTGGCAGCCTGGCCGGCAACAAGGAAGCGGTGGACTGGGCGCTGCTGTGGCTGCCCGAGGGCGGCGACGCGGTGCAGGAAAGCTACGTCAACCTGATTCCCACCGCCCAGGGCGGCACCCACGTCAATGGCCTGCGCCAGGGCCTGCTGGATGCCATGCGCGAGTTCTGCGAGTTCCGCAACCTGCTGCCGCGCGGCGTCAAGCTGGCCCCGGAAGACGTCTGGGAGCGCATCGCCTTCGTCCTCTCGATGAAGATGCAGGATGCGCAGTTCTCCGGGCAGACCAAGGAGCGCCTGTCCTCGCGCGAGGCAGCCGCCTTCGTCTCCGGCGTGGTCAAGGATGCCTTCAGCCTGTGGCTCAACGCCCACCCGGAAACCGGCCTGCAACTGGCCGAGCTGGCCATCAGCAACGCCGGTCGTCGCCTCAAGGCGGGCAAGAAGGTCGAACGCAAGAAGATCACCCAGGGCCCGGCGCTGCCCGGCAAGCTGGCCGACTGCGCGGGGCAGAACCCGCTGCGTTGCGAGCTGTTCCTGGTCGAGGGTGACTCGGCCGGCGGCAGCGCCAAGCAGGCACGCGACAAGGAGTTCCAGGCCATCATGCCGCTGCGCGGCAAGATCCTGAACACCTGGGAAGTGGACGGCAGCGAAGTCCTGGCCTCGCAGGAAGTACACGATATCGCCGTGGCCGTCGGTATCGATCCCGGCTCCAGCGACCTCTCCGGGCTGCGCTACGGCAAGATCTGCATCCTTGCCGACGCCGACTCCGACGGCCTGCACATCGCCACCCTGCTCTGTGCCCTGTTCGTCCGTCACTTCCGCCCGCTGGTGGATGCCGGTCACGTCTACGTGGCCATGCCGCCGCTGTATCGCATCGACCTGGGCAAGGAGATCTTCTACGCTCTGGACGACGCCGAGCGCGACGGCATCCTCGACCGCCTGGTGGCCGAGAAACGTCGCGGCAAGCCACAGGTCACCCGCTTCAAGGGCCTCGGCGAGATGAACCCGCCGCAGTTGCGCGAAACCACCATGGACCCCAACACCCGGCGTCTGGTGCAACTGACCCTGGATGATTTCGAAGGCACCCGCGAAGTGATGGACATGCTGCTGGCGAAGAAGCGCGCTGGTGATCGCAAGAGCTGGCTGGAAACCAAGGGCAACCTGGCCGAGGTACTGGCCTGATGCGCAACCACCTCCTTGCACTCGGTCTGTTGGCTGGCGTGGCCAATGCCGAGCCAGTAGTGCTGGAAGAGCTGCAACTGCAGGCCGAGTATCCGGTGACGGAGATGCCCAATGGCAACCTGTCGGGCCTGGCGATGTGCGGCGAGACCTTGTGGGCAGTATCCGACCGTGACGATGACCGCCTCTATCAACTGCACCGCGAAGAAGGCCTGCTGCGCGCCGAAGCAGAAACCTTCGTCGCCCCCGAACCGCCCGAGAGCGCCCTGCCCTGGGGCCTGCGCATGCGCAACTGGGCGGCCGGCTTGGTACGCGGTGGCGCACTGGATTTCGAGGGAATGTCCTGCGACGCGCAGGGTAACCGCTATCTGGTCAGCGAAACCCGCGCCGCCGTACTGCAGGTGAGCAGCATCGGCAATGCCCATTGGCTCAACCTGCCCAGCGGCCTGGTACGCCAGGCCCGCGCCAGCGGCATGCTGCTGCACTTCAACCAGGGCTTCGAAGGCATCGCCATCGATCCGGCCGGTGACCGCCTGTGGCTGGCTGCCGAACAGCGCCGCCGCGGCCTGACCGTATTGCATCGGCGCGGTAGCAGTTGGCGCTGCACCGGTGGCTGCGTGCTGACCAGCGAAAGCGGTGATGAACCCTCGCCGCACGCGCTCGGCGGCCATCCGGCACCGCGCGACTTCTCCGGCCTGGCCTATTTCGGCGAGAGACTGTTCACCCTGGAGCGCCAGGCTCATCGCGTCTGCCGCCGCACCCTGAGCGATGGTGTCGCGGAGATCTGCTGGTCGTTCGCCAGCGAAGCCCTGAGCGAACCACGCCGCTACGCACCGGACTACGGCATGGCCGAAGCGCTGTGGATCGACAAGGATGGCGCCTGGATCGGCGTCGACAACGGCAGCCAGACCCGCGCCGATGGCGAAGAGCGCCCCATCGTCTGGCGTTTTGCCGCACCCAAGGGCGGCTGGAGCCGGCGCCCGTGAGCGAACAGACGCCAGGCCGTCGTGCCGGACGCGTGATGTGGGTGCTCGCCTGGGGCGCCGGCCTGCTGCTGGCCACACACTTCTTCGGTAACTGGGAAGATCGCCAGCGCAACCCCAACCAGACGCCGCAGTCGGTGCATGGCGATGGTTTCGTCGAGGTGCGCCTGGCCAGCAGTCGTCAGGGTCACTACCTGGTCAATGGCCAGATCGATGGGCATGAGGTGACCTTTCTGCTCGACACCGGCGCCACCCAGGTGGCAATACCCAGCGCGGTGGCCGAGCGTCTTGGCCTGCAACATGGTGCGCCGATCATCATCAGCACGGCCAACGGCCGTGCCACCGGGCATCGCACACGCCTGGACAGCCTGCGCCTGGGCGATATCGAACTGCGTGACGTCGCCGCACTGATCGCCCCCGGCATGGACGGCGACGAAGTGCTGCTGGGCATGAGCGCCCTGAAACAACTCGAATTCAGTCAGAAGGGCGGCACCCTGGTGCTGCGCCAATCAACCTTGCAATGAGGCCCGCATGAGCGAATCCCTCGATTTGAGCCTGGAAGGCGTTGAACGCCGGTCACTCGCCGATTTCACCGAGCAGGCTTATCTCAACTACTCCATGTACGTGATCATGGATCGCGCCCTGC
The DNA here is from genome assembly GCF_008041835.1 of Ectopseudomonas mendocina. Lineage (GTDB taxonomy): Bacteria > Pseudomonadota > Gammaproteobacteria > Pseudomonadales > Pseudomonadaceae > Aquipseudomonas. The sequence goes on along the minus strand of NZ_VRYE01000022.1, from coordinate 42,579 downwards.
CGCATATCGGCGACGGCCTGAAACCCGTACAACGGCGCATCATCTACGCCATGAGCGAACTGGGCCTGGACGCCGACTCCAAGCACAAGAAGTCCGCGCGTACCGTCGGTGACGTGCTCGGCAAGTTCCACCCGCACGGCGACATCGCCTGCTACGAAGCCATGGTGTTGATGGCGCAGCCGTTCAGCTACCGCTACACCCTGGTCGACGGTCAGGGCAACTGGGGTGCACCGGACGATCCCAAGTCCTTCGCCGCCATGCGCTACACCGAGGCGCGCCTGTCGCGCTACTCCGAGGTGCTGCTGTCCGAGCTGGGCCAGGGCACCGTCGACTGGGTACCCAACTTCGACGGCACCATGAACGAGCCGGCGACGCTGCCGGCGCGCTTGCCCAACCTGCTGCTCAACGGCACCACCGGCATCGCCGTGGGCATGGCCACCGACGTGCCGCCGCACAACCTGCGCGAGGTAGCCGCGGCCTGCGTACGCCTGCTGGACGAGCCGGGCGCCACGGTCGAGCAGCTGTGCGAACACATTCAGGGGCCGGACTTCCCCACCGAAGCCGAAGTCATCACGCCAAAGGCCGACCTGCTGAAGATCTACGAAACCGGCCGCGGCTCGGTACGTATGCGCGCCGTTTATCGCATCGAGGACGGCGACATCGTCGTCACCGCCCTGCCGCACCAGGTGTCCGGGGCCAAGGTACTGGAGCAGATCGCCGCGCAGATGCAGGCCAAGAAGCTGCCGATGGTTGCCGACCTGCGTGACGAGTCGGATCACGAGAACCCCTGCCGCATCGTCATCATCCCGCGCTCCAACCGCGTTGATGCCGATGAGCTGATGACCCACCTGTTCGCTACCACCGATCTGGAGTCCAGTTACCGGGTCAACACCAACGTCATCGGCCTCGACGGCAAGCCGCAGGTCAAGGACCTGCGCACCCTGCTCAGCGAGTGGCTGGTGTACCGCGTCGGCACCGTGCGCCGCCGCCTGCAGTTCCGCCTGGACAAAGTCGAACGCCGCCTGCACCTGTTGGAAGGTTTGCTGATCGCCTTCCTCAACCTCGATGAAGTCATTCGCATCATTCGCAGCGAGGATTCGCCCAAGCCGGTGCTGATGGAAACCTTCGGCCTGACCGATGTGCAGGCCGACTACATTCTCGACACTCGCCTGCGCCAATTGGCTCGCTTGGAAGAGATGAAGATCCGTGGCGAGCAGGACGAACTGGCCAAGGAGCGCGAGAAACTCCTGGCCCTGCTCGGCAGCGAAGCCAAGCTGAAGAAGCTGGTACGCAAGGAAATCATCGAGGACGCCGAGAAGTACGGCGATGACCGCCGCTCGCCGATCGTCGCCCGCGCCGAGGCTAAGGCCCTTTCGGAAACCGAGCTGATGCCGACCGAGCCGGTCACCGTGGTGCTCTCGGAAAAAGGCTGGGTGCGTTGTGCCAAGGGCCACGACATCGATGCCACCGGCCTGTCCTACAAGGCCGGCGACGGCTTCAAGGCCGCCGCGCCCGGGCGCTCGAACCAGTACGCGGTGTTTATCGACTCGACCGGCAGGAGCTATTCGCTCGCGGCCCACTCACTGCCTTCGGCACGTGGCCAGGGCGAGCCGCTCACCGGTCGCCTGACCCCACCGCCGGGTGCCACCTTCGAATGCGTGTTGCTGCCGGAAGACGGCGCGCTGTATGTGATCGCCTCGGACGCCGGCTACGGCTTCGTGGTCAAAGGCGAGGATCTGCAGGCCAAGAACAAGGCGGGCAAGGCCCTGCTTAGCCTGCCAACCGGCGCCAGGGTGGTCGCACCCAAGCCGGTCACCAGTCTGGAAGACGACTGGTTGGCCGCGGTGACTACCGAAGGTCGCCTGCTGCTGTTCAAGGTCGCCGATCTGCCGCAACTGGGTAAAGGCAAGGGCAACAAGATCATCGGCATTCCCGGCGAGCGCGTAGCCTCGCGTGAGGAATATCTGACCGATCTGGCCGTACTGCCCAGCGGCGCCAGTTTGGTTTTGCAGGCCGGGAAGCGTACCCTGACACTCAAAGCCGACGACCTCGAGCATTACAAGGGCGAGCGCGGCCGCCGCGGTAACAAGCTGCCGCGCGGCTTCCAGCGTGTCGACCAGCTGCTGGTGGAATAGCGTCGGCAACACGCCCCCGTTCGTCCGGGATATCCGCGCTACCAGCCAGCAGGCAAGGCTGGAGTCATCGCGCGGTTTGACGGATGATACGCGCCCCGGGTCATGCACAAATGACCCCACAGCATGATATGGGATCGATATGCAGCTGCCCCAGAAGCGGCTGCCTGGAATTAATGATGACTGTAGTACGCCCTGTGGCTCTGCTTCTGACCACGCTGCTCGTATTGAGTGGTTGCAGTCTGCTGCAGCAGAAGCCGGTTCCCCTTTACCAACTCGACAGCGGCCAGGCCGTGACGCCGACCCAGGACAACGGTGTGACCGTACTGGTCGGCCCGATCAGCGTGGCCGATTACCTGCGCCAGCAAAATCTGCTGCAACGTCAGGCCGATGGCAGCCTGGTGGCCGCGCAGGACGCTCGCTGGGCCAGCGGCCTGGCCAACGATATCGACCAGCAGTTGCTGCGCCAGTTGGCCTGGCGCCTGGATAGCCAGCGCCTGGTTCTAGCCCCGGCGGCACCAGGCTTCAGTGCCGATGCTCAGGTCATGCTGACCATTACCCGCCTGGATTCCGGCCCGACTCAACCCGCCGTGCTTGAGGCGCAATGGCGCCTGCTAGACCGCCGTGGACAACTGCGCGACAGCCGCCTGATCCGCCTGGAAGAAGCACACGGTGGGCCCATGGCCGAACAGGTCAAGGCGCAGAGTGTCTTGCTGCAACGTCTGGCGGCTGAACTGGCTGTGGCCATTCAACCCATCGCTGCAGCCGAGCCTACCCCTGAGCCGCCGCGCAAGAAGCCTCCGGTGGCCAAAGCCAAACCGCAGGACCCAGCCGCTGCCGGGCCGAAGATCCCGGTGGCAGAACCGATCAAGATCGATACGGAAGTCTTCCGTTTCTAGGAATATCCTCCATCCATTCAACGGCACTCCCGCAAAAGCGGGAGCCTGAATGGAGGAGTTGGCTGTGAATGCCCATCTGCGCAGGCATACAGACCTGTTCGGTGTGTGCCCGAAGAAATCTCTGCTGCCAACTGACAGACATTGCGCACACCAGAGCCAACGGGCGATGCCATACGCAATGCGTTACTTGCTGCGGATCTTCTCGACGATGGCGGTGGTGGAGCTGTTCTCCACCAGCCCAAGCACGCGTACTTCGCCGCCATAGGCCTGGACGATATCGGCGCCGACGACCTGGTCAACGCCGTAATCGCCCCCCTTGACCAGCACATCCGGCTGCACCTGCTTGAGCAGGCGCTCGGGGGTGTCTTCACTGAAGCTCACCACCCAGTCAACCGCACCCAGGCCGGCGAGCACCGCCATGCGGCGGTCGACGGCATTGATCGGACGCCCCGGACCTTTCAGGCGACTGACCGAGGCATCGTCATTGACCGCCACGATCAGGCGGTCGCCCTGCGCGCGGGCCTGTTCCAGATAGGTCACGTGGCCGGCATGGAGAATATCGAAGCAGCCATTGGTGAATACGATCTTCTCGCCGTGAGCCCGCGCATCCTCGATGGCGATGAGCAGTTGACCCAGGCTCAGCACACCACGCTCGGAACCTTCCTCACGCTGCACGGCGCGGCGCAGCTCCGGTGCGCTGATGGCCGCCGTGCCCAGTTTGCCAACCACGATGCCGGCCGCCAGATTGGCCAGAGCCACGGCGTTCGGCAACTCTTCGCCAGCGGCGATCGACGCAGCCAAGGTAGAGATCACCGTATCTCCGGCACCGGTGACGTCGAACACTTCGCGGGCCCGGGCCGGCAGGTGCAGCGGCGCATGTTCGGGGCGCAGCAGGGTCATGCCGTGCTCGCCACGGGTTACCAGCAAAGCGCCCAGCTCCAATTCGCGCATCAGTTTGGCGCCTTTGCTGACCAACTCGGCCTCATCGGCACAACCGCCGACGATCAGCTCGAACTCGTGCAAGTTAGGCGTGATCAGGCTGGCACCATGGTAGATGGAAAAGTCCTTGCCCTTGGGATCGGCCAACACCGCAATGCCCTTGTTGCGCGCCGCCTGGATCAGTACCTGATGGTTCTGCAGCGCCCCCTTACCATAGTCCGACAGCACCAGCACCTTGACCCCATCGAGCAGTGCATCGACCTCACGTGCCAGAGCGGCGGCGTCGGTTCTGAACGGTTCCTCGAAGTCCATGCGCAGCAATTGCTGGTGACGGCTCATCACCCGCAGTTTGACAATGGTGGGCTGGTCATCGAGGCGCTGGAAATGGGTTTCCACACCGGCACCGCGCAGGCTGTCGCTCAAGCTTTCGGCGGCCTCATCATTACCGGTCACGCCAACCAGCAAGGCGCGCGCACCGAGTGCGGCGATATTCAGAGCCACGTTGGCAGCACCACCGGGACGATCCTCGATCTGCTCGACACGCACCACCGGTACCGGCGCCTCTGGAGAAATCCGCGAGGTGCCGCCATGCCAATAGCGATCGAGCATCACGTCGCCCACCACCAGAACGGCGGCTTGGTCATAGCGGGGCATGGTCAGTTTCATGGTGGCTCCAGAAGGGGAGAAAAACGGGAAAAATCATAGCACGGTGCATCCAGCACCCCACTTAACGCAGGCGCACCCAGAACAACTCATGGCGGCGCACGGCCTTGCGGAAGAACTCGTCTTCGCCCGTGGCCGGCCAGCGACGCCCGGCCAGCAGTTGCTGAATCAAGCGGCGCAGGCGCCTTTTCAGCGGCAGCGGGCTTCGCAGATCATGCTGCAGACCGAGTGCCATGGCCTTGTCCAGTTGCCGCTCGGCATCCAGCGTCGGGCTCCACAAGCGATCAGCCGGCAGCGCCACGATGGCCGGCGGCAAGGCGATACCATTGCCCGCCGGCCCCATGGGCCAGCGGTCGTTGTCATGCAGATGATTGGCATAGAGCAAGAGTGTTGTCGGCTGCCAGCTCGAGCGCTGGCAGGCCTCGAGCACGGCGCGGGTGCTGGCGACGTGATCGTGGTGCGGGTCCAGCTCAGGGTGCGGGGTGAGCAGCACCTCGGGACGATAATGCTCGATCACCGCCACCAAATCGGCGATCAGGTTATTCCAGGTCGGCTGGCCATCGGCGTCAGCCGGCAGCGTCAGCGGGTTGTGGCAGCGCACGCTGCGAATATCGCTCTCGCCCGACTCACGCGAGCCAAACGGCGTTTGCGGTTGCTCGGCCATGGCCGGCAGTTGCAGGCAGTAATAGCCAAGCTGCACGCAACGCTGCTGCGGTACGCCGCCCCAGAGTGGCGCGGCCAGGCTGTCCCAGGCGCGCAGCCGCCCCTTCAGGCGAGCGGCAGCGGCCTTGTCCAGGCCGAGGCGCTGATAGCTTTCGGCCTCGATCTCACCCTGTGTCAGAGTGATGATCGCGGTGTCGGACGAGCGGCTGTACTGACCAAAGGCCGCCAGCTCGGCATCGTCGGCATGCGGCGCGATGATCAGCATGCGCTGTTTACTGAAGTCCGGGTTACGCATGGCGTGCAGGCGCAGCTCGCCATCTATTCGGCAAAACCGTGGAATGATGCTTAGCCCGTTCGCCTGCTGCCCGGATAAATTGAGGTAACGACGCCCGGCAACGCCGCGCTCGAAATCCTGACGGTCATCGCCGAGCAGAACATGCGGGTCAAGCCAGCGCCCAAGCCATGTCGCCGTCAGACGCAGTTCGAGGATCTGCGTGTCATAGCCCTGCAGATCCGCGTCGACATGCAAGACGCCTTGCTCGATGCGCGCCGGCACACTCAGGCAGTCATCGGGAAAGTCGTAGCGGTAATCGTCGCGCGGCGAATAGAACAAGTGATCGGCGAACCAGGCCTCGTGCGCCATCCAGGCGAAAACCACCAGCAACAGCGGCAACCACCAGGCAACGAACACGCCCACCAACAGCAGGGCCAACAGGGCGACCAGCAAGGCGATACGTTTGTTACGCCGATGGCGTTTGAGCAGCTGTTGCTTGCGTCCGTTCATCGCTTCACACCTGATAGACCGGCACCCGATTGCACCAGCGATCCTTATATTCGCGGTCGGCGCGACCGAACGAATAACGCAGTGGTTTGCCCAGCGCCCGCGCCTGCTCCCATTCGCTCTGCGTATTGACGAAGCTGAGCACGCTGCCGGGGCTGAACTCGCGCTGCTGCGGGTCGACCCCACCGTTGATGTATTCCAGGCTGACCCATTGCGGCGCCTCGACGCGATAGAGCACCTGGATCGCCACCGGCTCGTCGTTGAGATAGATCAGCGCGCCGGTCATGAACTCGCGCAACAAGCCGAACACTTCGCCCAGATGATCCTTGCCGGTGGCCGCGAAGCCCCAGCGGCGCTGGAACAGATCGGCGTAGATGCGCGCCTGTTCCTCGGGCGTCAGCTCCAGCATCGGCCGGATCACCCCGCCCGCCTCCTCCAGCAAACGCTGTTCACGGCGCTGGTTGTAGCGGAACTTCTTGCTGTACTGCTCCGGCTCGCGGGCCAATGCCAGCCCTTCGGGCTGCTCGCTGATGCCGGTAAGTTGAGCGGCATTGAGCTCGGACAGGTAGCGCACCCGATGACGCAACGGCACATGCGCATCGGCAGCCAGCGGCAGGATGATCTCGGCATTGCCCAGGTCGAACAGGCCACGCTTGCCCTGCTGTTTGAGCACATCCTTGGACAGGGCCAGGTGTCGCCCCCAGGTCGGGATAGCAGCTTTTAACTCACCACCTGACTGCCATCCCAGATAACGCACCGGGATACCGGCCAGATCGGCCAACCGTGCCACCACCTCGGGGTGAGTGGCAACGCTACCACCGAAACGCCCCCAGGCCTCGGCGTAGTCAGCCGCATTGATTGGCGCCCAGCCGCGCTCACGCCAGAATTGCAGACGATTCAACATCAGACGCTCTGCTCGACCACGACGGACTCGTCGCCTTCCTCGAACTGCTTGGCATGCAGGCGCGCGTAGTAGCCGTTCTGCGCCAGCAACTCGGCATGCGTACCGCGCTCGACGATCTGCCCCTGGTCCATCACCAGAATCAGGTCGGCCTTCTCGATGGTGGTCAGGCGGTGAGCGATCACCAGCGTGGTACGGCCCTGCATCACCTGATCCAGCGCCGCCTGGATATGTCGCTCGGATTCGGTATCCAGGGCCGAAGTGGCCTCGTCGAGAATCAGCACAGGCGCATCCTTGAGCAGCGCGCGGGCGATAGCCAGGCGCTGGCGCTGGCCGCCGGACAGCAGCACGCCGTTCTCGCCGACCAGGGTGTCATAGCCTTGCGGCATCTTCTCAATGAATTCGGCGGCATAGGCATCGCCCGCTGCCTGCTTGACCGCCTCCAGGGGCGCACCGGCCAGATCGCCGTAGGCGATGTTGTTGCGTACGGTGTCGTTGAACAGGGTGACGTGCTGGGTCACCAGGGCAATATGCCGGCGCAGATTGCGCAGGGTGTAATCCTCCACATCCACCCCATCGAGCAGGATGCTGCCTTGCTCATGGTGATAGAAACGCGGAATCAGGTTGGCCAGGGTCGACTTGCCGCTGCCGGAACGGCCGACCAGCGCCACCATCTGCCCCGGCTCGGCGACAAAGGAAATATTGTTCAGAACAGGCTTTTCCGAACCGGGGTAGCTGAAGCTCAGATCCTTCACTTCCAGCCGGCCACTGACACGCTCGCGCTCCTGGGTGCCGTGATCGACCTCCGGCGCCTCGTCGAGCTGCTCGAAGATGCTCTCGGCACCGGCGACACCTTTCTGGATGGTCGAACTGACCTCGGAAAGCTGGCGGATCGGCTTGGGCAGCAGGCCAGCCAGGGTGATATAGGCCACCAGATCGCCGGCCGAGGCATCGCCACGCAGCAGCAACACCAGGAACATCAGCACGGCCATGGCGCTGTAGATCACCAGTTGCAGCGAAGGGGTATAGACCGCATTGGTCTTGACCATCTTCAGCTGCTTGAGCTTGTTTTCCTCGCTGGCATCGAGAAAACGCTGCTTCTCGTAATCCTCGCCGCCGAAGCTGCGCACCACGCGATAGCCCTGGATGGTTTCCGAGGTCACGTGGGTGACGTCGCCCATGGACACCTGGATCTTCTTGCTTTGCTTGCGGAATTTCTTGCTGGTGCTGGTCACCATCAGACCGATCACCGGCAGGATCGCCAGCATCACCAACGTCAGCTTCCAGTTCATCCACAACAGGGTGGCGAACAGGAAAATCACCGTCATCCCCTCACGAACGACAACCTTGATCGCATCGGTGGCCGCACCGGTGACCATGGTCACGTTGTAGGTGATGCGCGAAATCAGGTGGCCCGAGTTGTGGTTGTCGAAGTAGCGGTTGGGCAGCGTCAGCAGGTTGTTGAACAGGGCATTACGCAAATCCTGCACCAGCCCCAGCGACACCTTGGCCAGAAAATAATTACCTAGAAAGGAGCCAATCCCCTGCCACAGAGCAATTACCACGATCAGCAGAGGTACGGCCTGCAGCAACTTGAGGTGCGCCAGCCAGGGCGCATGCTCCAGTAACCACGGCACCCCGGCGAACAGACTGGCATTGGGATTGGACAGGCCATCGACGAAGTACTTGAGGATGTAACCCAGCATCGGTTGGGTGGAGGCGAAGATCAGAAAGCCGAGGATGCTGATGGTGAACAGCCCCCAGTAGGGGACGACATAGCGCAGCAGCCGAAAGTAAATGCCAAGGCTGGATGCTTCCGACACGGCATCATCTCGAACTTCGCTCATTATTGACGACTCGCAACAGTGGCTGACATTGCAGCGGGGCTATCTTTTTCACGGCGCGCATTCAGCGCCATCACCAAACCAATCGGCAGCCACACCACAAACCACTCGGCCCGGGGCGTTTCCCACTGGCTCCCCGTATCGAATTGCAAAGCGACAACGGCAACCAATAACGTACCAAGAGCCAATTGCCCTTCTTTGGTTCTACGCGCCCCCCAGGCAGAAAAGAGTGCAAGAAGCCAGATCCCTACCCAGAGCAGAAATCCTACCCCGCCCAGCTCAATGCCAGTGTGAGTGAAACTGTTGTGTGCATGATCGAAGCCAGCCGGGTAATTATCCGTCACCACTCGATAATCCGAACCTATGCCTATTCCTAAAATCGGGTTCTGCGAGATCATGGACAGACTCTCCAGAAGAATATCCAGGCGGTAAGACATTCCCCGCTCCATAAGCAGAGGCTCAAAGAAAATGAAACCGACGCCCACACCACCCAGCACCGCCGCACAACCCCACCAGGCATAACGGCGCTCGACACTCAGCAGCGACATTGCGCAAAGTCCCATTACCAGCGCCAGCAGCGCCCCCCGGCTCTGTCCCATGGCAATGAACGCCACCCCCATGGACATCAATACGATCCAGAGCAGGCGCGCCCACCGCGCTTTGGGGCAGAAGCGCGCTCCCCACATGACTCCCAACGCCATGACATAGCTTCCCAATATCGGATGCCCGATCTGCCCGATCCCCCACAAACGCTCGGTAAATGCATGCTTGCCAACGATGTAGTAGAGGTAGAAGCTCACCGGAAAGGTCAAAGCAAGAAAAACGAATGCGACGCCAAGGGTTTTCCATATGGCCTGCTGCCTGCTCACGCCCAAGACTGTCATGGCACACAAGAAAAGCCCCACATAGAACACCCGCTTCAGTTCACGGCCAATATCGTCTGCCTGACTCCAGAACCCACTCAAACAAGCCCATAGCAGGAACAAGGCGATCAGGAGCGAAAAGGCACGCTGGCGCAACCAGGCCTCCAGCAACTGGGCGCGCAAGGCAAACACGCCTATCAACACCGGCACCCAGAGCAGCAAGACCAGACCCTGTTGGTAAAACTTATTGCTAGGTGTCCATGCGATGCCCACCAAGAGCCAGAAAAAACCCAGGACAACCACGTTCAAGACAAGGTCGATACGCCTCACACCCACCTCAAAAAAAATCATGACCCACGCTCCAAACCGGCTCAAGCCTGATGCGAAAAGGCAGCAGACTTGAACGCGCGCAGCGCCAGAGACGTTTACTCCCCAGCCAACTGCTCCCCGGAAGGGTCATTTTCGGAAAATACCTGCGTAAACAATGGCACAAGAAAACGGTTACCGAATTCGCTCAGATGGTCGTCATCCACATAAAGCGGCGTACCCTCCCGAGTACCTTGGCAGACCTGTTCATCGCAGAAATATGGTGCAGGATCGAGCAAATGAATCCCGCACTGCTGAGCCGCTTCATCCTGCAACGCTCTGACAAACGCATGGCGTTTGTCATATTGCTCACGACTGATCGACACCTCGACAGGAGAACCACGCAACATGGCACGCCCGATAATCATCGGAACGTGAACAGGCATCTCCGGTACAGGCCTCAGCACATAAACAGGGCGGGACTCGGTTATTTTGCAGAGCGTGTCCAGGTAATGCTGGCGGAACTCGGCCTGGAACCTTGGATCATTGCCCGCACGCCGCTCGCTGAAATACACGATGGGCTCGGGAGATGGATGGCTCAGATCAAGATTTTCTTCACTGAACACATAGGCGCTGGTTCGGTTGATGACGATCAACGGCACCCCAGGATAAAGCTCGCTCAGCTCATCCGACACATCACGCACCAGCTTCTTACAACCATCGTTATTCCCTTTGGCCCAGCTAGCCCCCTGAATAAACAGACAGCCGCTGTCCCCACGGAAATACACCCCATCCTCGGCACGTGGCAAAGCCGCCGCCACGGCAGTGACAATGGCATCAGCATGACTATCACCTACGACCCAGGCCCGTACCGAGCCACCACCGAATATGCATTGCGCATCCGCCTTGAGGCATTCGCTCTGACGCGGGTTCTTGTTATCCCGCTCGAATTCCACGCGCGCCACACCGTCTGGAAGACGCTCAGGAAAGCCACTGCGCCGCACCAACATCGCAATGGCCAGCACAATCAGCACGGCCAGCAGGATCCAGAAGAAACTGCGCCAGGCACTGCGACTGCCCAGCCAGCGGCGGGTCGGCACCTCGACCAGGGCATAGGACACATGCCCCAGCAACAGCGACCCCAGCAAGCCAAGCACAACCCAATACCAGACATGCTGCAGGCTGAAGTAGACCAAACCGACAGCCAGGGGCCAGTGCCAGAGATAGATCGAATAGGAACGAGTACCCAGCCACTGAGCTACAGCCGAGCCTGTCCAGAAGGAGTCACGTTGCGCCAGCAAAACCGCCCCCCCCCCTAACACAGGAAGCAGGGCCAATACACCCGGCCAGGGCTGTGAGGCAGTCACCAGCGTAATGCTCAGGATAATCAGCCCGAAACCCAACCCTTCGACCCAGAGGGCGTGACGTGCCGGCAATTGCCAATGCTGCCCCAACAGGAACAGGCTGCCCCCCAGCAACAGCTCCCAGGCACGCGCCGGCAACAGGTAGAACGCCTTGTCCGGCTGGGTAAAGGTCAACCACAGACAAAATGCAAAAGAACCCAGCAACGCCAGCAGATGCACGCCAAACATGGCTTTCGGGCCGGACAGGACTCGTTTCAGGCCCAGCAAGACCAGGGGGTAGAGCAGATAGAACTGCCACTCGACCGAAAGCGACCAAGTGTGCAACAACCACTTGTCGTGAGAGGCCACGTCGAAATATCCGGCCTCGGACAGGTACTGCATGTTGGAGGTGAACATCAGACTCTCGCGGGCATGACGTCCAAGCACTTTATAATCGCTGGGCATCAGCAAGAACCAGCCAACGACCAGCAGCACCAGTACCAACACCAACAGCGCCGGAATAATCCGCCGCGCCCGCGCCAAGTAGAAGTTGCCCAGAGAGAAACGCTCCCTCTGCAAACCACCAACCACGATTCCGGCCATCAGGAAACCAGAAATCACGAAAAACACATCAACCCCGGCAAAGCCTCCGGGAAAGCCCGGTACGGCGAAGTGATAGAGCACCACCACCACTACGGCCCAGGCTCTCAAGCCATTGATATCCGAACGAAAACCACTCTGCGTCAAGGCAACCACCTTCTTATGATTGAAAACGTCAAACCCGCTCAGCCGCATGCAACTACCCCGCCCCAAGCTCCAGACAGGACAACTCAAGGCGCGGTATTCTACACACCACCACGTACCTAGTGTTTTCCCCATGCCCCAAACACCTCAGCTCGTCTACCTGGCCTTCGGTGCAGAAACCTACCAGCGCGAAGCCGTGTTCAGCATCGTCAGCGCCCTGTCCCACACCCTCGCCGGCCAGCCCCCGACCTTCGCCATCCAGGTATTCACGGACACACCGGCGCTCTATACAAGGCTGCCAGTGACCACGCACGCAATAGACCCTAGCTGGAACGGGCCACACGGCTACCACTTCCGTATCAAGCATGTCGTGCTGCAAAAGGTTCTGGAGGCAAACGACAAGGCCGTCCTGATCGACACCGACACGTTCTTCCGCAGTTCGGCCGAAGAACTGTTTCAGCGTGTCACACCCGGTAGCCTGCTCTGCAATGCCATCGGCTCCCCCCTGGCTCAGGCTCAGCCCCTGAACAACGCCTTGCTGGCTCGGCTGCAAACCCTGGGCCTGGCCGATCCCGGGCTGCGCCAGACGAACTCCGGGGTAATCGGCCTGCACAACAGCGACAAAGCCCTGCTGGGTCGCTCGATACAGCTCATGGACGAGTTACGCCCGCTGGCTCCCGAACTCTATACCCTGGAAGAACTTTGCCTGGCGCTTGCCGCGCATCGACATCTCAAGCTCCGCGAATGCACCGATGTCATCCATCACTACTGGAGCCGCAAGGCACAGTTCCGGGCCAAGATAAACGCCTGGTATCAGAAACATCAGCATGCGCCATTAAGCCCGCAGGCCATGGCAGACGTACGCCTGATAAATGACCGCCTGCCTCGCACTCCACAGCCTCGCCGAGCCTGGCAGAAACTGGCGACCGCCCTCGGTCCCGGCACATATCGTCAGTTCTTCCGTGAATTACTCTACGGCTGTCAACAGTATGAAAATGAGTTTGACCAAGCGTGCTCGACCGTCTGGTGGGACAAAGCGCTGGAAAACCTCGAAAGCCGGCAGAAACCAAGTGTCCACGAAATACGCAAGGCGCTGGCCAGCCCCCTGCTCAAATGGCTCGCAGGGGAACATTACCTCTCCATGCACACCTACCTGCTGGCAAAACTGAACGAACCGATCTCGGCAGATACAGCCCACCATGCTGAATAAACTGACTGATGCAGAACTCGCCACGCTAATCGACAGGGCCAAAGTCCTCGAAGGCGATAGCTTCGGCCCCAAGGTCTACCGCCTTGCCAATGGCAACTTCCTGAAGCTGTTTCGCCGCAAACGTCTTTTGTCCTCGGCGCTGTTACAACCTTATTCCATGCGTTTTCTCGGCAATGCCAAACGCCTGCACAAGCTCGGCATTCCGACATTGACGCCGCTCAGCGGCTTTCAACTGCAAAAGCCGGGCATGACCGCCGTGCTGTATCAACCGCTGCCCGGAGAAACGCTCAAGGACATCTACCTGGCAGCACCTGAACGCTTGCACAAACTCCTGCCTGAGCTGACGGCCTTTATCCGCAAACTCCACCGACTGGGCATATACTTCCGCTCACTGCACCTGGGAAACATCGTCCTCACCCCAGAAGGAGTGCTGGGCCTTATCGACATCGCCGACTTGAGCATTCAGCGACGCCCACTTTCCAAGGCCAAAAGGAAGAGAAACCTGGCGCATTTCGAGCGCCTGCTGAAAACCCTGGAAAATGCCGGGGACTTCCCTTTCATGGAACTATCGACAGCAGTCCTGAGCGATCAACCGGCAAGCAACTGACGATAGAACCGGGAAAAACGCTCCCAGGAAACTTCAGGGGACAACTGCTGATACTGATACCTTGCCAGTGCATTCAAATCGCCCCGCAAGCTCTCATCAATGGCTTTGCTCCATGCCATGGGCTGGGCAACCGGCAACAACGCCACATCACCCGGCAACTGCTCCCGAAAAACGGCCAGATCACTGGCCAGCACCGGAACCCCGGCAATAACCGCCTCGGACAGCACCAGGCCAAAGCCCTCCTGCTCGGAGGGCAGGCACACAAGATCAAATGCCGCAAACAATCTCGAAGCCTGCGAACGATGGCCGACTAGATGCACCTGCCCCGAAATACCAAGCTCTTGCGCCAACGCCAATAACCGCGTGCGCTCATCACCCTCGCCGACGATAACCAGATGATCGTCTGGATGCTCCCGTAGCCAGGCCGAGCCGGCCTCAAGCAACAGTGCGAAGCCCTTTTCCGGCACCAGACGCCCAATGCCGCCAATGACCCGTCCTACCTGCTCGGGAAGCCCGAGAACCCGTCGTGCCGTTTCACGGCTCTGCAATGAGTCGCGCAAGCCATCTGGCTCCAGAGCCAAACGCCCGTCATGAACACGGCGACCAATCTGTCCCTGAACCTCGTTGGCCAGCGTTTGCGATACCGCGACCAAAGTTAATCGTTCGTCGGGATACTCACGAAGAATGGCGACCTCTGCCGATTTGAAGGTTTTGCTGCCATGAAAAACCACTATGACCTGCGCCTCCGACAGACCGTGCAGAAAGGGCAATAGATAAGCGGCGACCCCCATGCCATCAAGGATCAGAATTCTGGGTTGCATTCGTACAATGCGTCTGGCCAAGGCCCAGCGGTCGAAATGGCGGCAAAAAGCATAACGTCCTTTGCCCTTCAAGCGCCGGGAGGCAAGCCCCAGAGCGGTAACACTCCCCACCTCCGCCAATACACCCGCATCCCCTTCTGACAAAACCAGGGTTGCAATGCTGGAACCCGCTGCGGAAAACCCCAGAATGGAACGATGAACCATATGAATGGAACTGAATGCAGGGCCACCGCTCCATACGATATTCAAAATATCCATCCCACCTGCCACCCAATAAATCTCGGAAAACTACAGGTTATCCAGCGAGGCCGAGCCAGCGCAGCCAACTCGTGCTCCGCTGCGGTTCGCGCAATGGCGCTCGCATGGCTTGTGCCACTTTATGACCGACCGCGCGAAAGCTGAACTCCTGCTCGGCCAGATGGCGGCCATTGTCGGCAATACGCTGAGCCAACTGCTGGTCGGCCCGCAACAGGGCAAGCTTCTCGCGCAACTCAGCAACGGAACGATAGAGCACGAGATTGTGCATATCCCTGAAACCCAGGCTGGTGTTCTCCACCTCCCCCTGGTCGTATGCCAGCAGCACGCAACCGCAAGCCATGGCCTCGAAGTTCTTGATCATGTACTCGCCCATGCCCACATCCGCACTGACAAAGAAACGAATACGGTTGAGCATGTCGCAATAGTCCTGACCGGAATTGGTTTTGGTTACCAGCAGGTTTTCGAGCTGCCCCAGTTCGTCCAGTAGCGCCTTGCGTCCACTGTAGGCAACGCTCTTGGTACTTCCGACAAAAGCCAATTCGATATCACGCTCACGACCCTGATGCTGTAGCAACGCCTGGTCATAGCCCTTGGGTACGAAGTGGGCGTCGAAGCCTTCATCGCGAAGCCGACGGGTAACCTCGGCCCCCGAGCTGATAACCCGCGCCCAGGGCATGCGCCGATAATGAGCACTGAACGCTCCGGTGTATTTACAAGGGATGTAATTCTGATAGGCATCATGCTCAAGAATGACCAGATTGGGCACGCTGCGAATGAATCGCCACTGGCGCATTTCTTTCTTGAAACGCAGGAAGAACAGAATCCGCTCATAGCGCGTAACATCGACCTGATCGCGGAAGTAGCGCCGCAGATTCGCCTGCTCCTCGCTACTCAACCAGCGCACGTCACAACTGTCACATCCTTCGACGACACCGTCGTAGAAGCGATCCAGAATGGCCCGCTGTTCTGCCTGAACCAGAAAAAGAACCTTCATACGCCTTAAAAACCTCTACGCAAAAGGGTCTTCGGCAAGCCACGCAATGCTTCCTGGTACTGGCGTCGCCAGTTGGCCTCCCAGAAGGCCTCCCAGAAGGCCTCGTCACACCCCTTGCCACCACCGCGAAACTGTCGCAGGTCGCTGGCGCACGCGCCTTCCGGCTGCTGCTGGGAAATCATCGGGAAACAACAGAAGCCCGCGAACATCTTGGAGTAGTAGTTGTCTATGCCCCGCCCGGAATAATCGCCCAAGGCAATGACTTTTCGGCACGCTTCGGTAGACAAAATATAAGCATGGCCGCCTTGGGCGCGCACTCGCGCGATACCCGGCGTCCAGGTCAGCCAGAGCCGCCCCAGATTGACGCCAAGGTAGAAAATATCGGGGTTGCGTTTGGTCAGAAAGCGGTTGATACGCGAAACCGTACGAGGAGCGAAGAATTCCAGGGTGGCGTCGTCCTCAAGAATGAGAACCCGACGACAACCTCTCTGTAAAGCCAGCTCAGCACAACGCAGGTGCGAGTTATAGCAACCTCTTTCCGGGTTCTCGTTGTCGCGCGTTACCAGCACATATTCGATATGCAGCCCCGAGCCGGCGAACTCCTTATCAAGCAAGGCGCGCCGATCTTCGCGCTCACGCACGCTGATACATAGCACCGCATCGACATCCAGCGCTGAAAGATCCTTTGTTTTTCCTTGGCTACGCAAACGCATAGGCACTCCAGAATGATTCACGTAACCCACAAAAGCCTGTACGGCCCCTCATGATGCAGAGTCGGAAACCTGCCAACAGGACGAAGTCAGACGTACAGACGCGTACGCCTCCCCCTCTGGCTCGATGGCTGACACCTGCTCCAGAAACAACGCTGGCTGCTCGATGGGGAGTCCCAGCAGCTTCTCGACAGGCAGGCACCACCATCGACTATCCAGCAGCTTCTGGATGACTTCCTCAGAGTGACGATAGCGAATGATCTTCGCCGGCGACCCCGCCACGATCGCATAAGGCGGGACATCCCTGGTGACGACCGAACGCGTGGCAATGACGGCACCTGTACCGACCTCAACCCCCTCCAGGATCATGGCATCACGGCCAATCCAGACGTCATGACCAATTTTTGTTGGCTCGAATCTGGAGGAATAACTCAGGTGCGTACCCGAATGTGAGAAGGGATGAGTGCTGACCCAATCCAGCGGATGCCCCGCACGGTCGTGACCGATCACCGCACCATTGCCAATAGAACAGAACCGACCAATCTGACTGACATTCCATAGCTCACCGTCGCCACGCATGTAGGTCATGGCTCCGATTTTCAAGTTGCGAAAGCCCATCTGCACATTGCGCAGAACGACACCCTCCTCCAGAACCAGCTCTGCCCCCTTCTTTATATCGCGCAAGGAAGGAGAGAACTTGATGGCGCGTCGACGCAACCAACGCCGGCACTGCGAGTCCTTGAGCCTCTGAAACAGCTTCATTTTTCACCCCGCAAACCTGAAGCGAGCAATGGCAACTCGGTAAAACGTCGTTTGGCGGCCTCATCGGAAAAGCGGGAGCGCAATGACTCCCACACACGCTCGTCCAACCCGCTCCCGACCACATGATGCAGTGCGGCAGCCAATGCCTGCTCATCGCGCAGGGGGAAGACACTACCCGCTCCCCCGATCACCTCCGGCGCCCCCCCACAATCACTGGCGATCACCGGCACCCCCGCCGCCATCGCCTCCAGCAGCACCATCCCGAACGGCTCATGGTCGGACGTCAGGGCAAACACATCGAACGCCTTGAAATAGCGGCGGCCATTCGCCACCTGGCCGAGAAAGCGCACCTGCTCTCTAACGCCCAGCTCGGCGGCCAGTGCCTTCAACGCAGTCTCCAAGCGGCCGCTGCCCATGATCGCCAGCAGACTGCCGCTCGGCAGTTGCGGCAGTGCCAGGGCGAAGCCACGGATCAGCGTGGCCTGATCCTTGTCCGGGTGCAGGCGGCCGACGTTGCCGACCACCCAGGCGTCCTGCGCCAGCCCCAGGTGCTCGCGGGCCGCTTCGCGGGAAACCTGCTCAGCCTGCACGGCCTCGACATCGATGCGGTTATAGAGGGTTTCGATGCGCTCGACCGGCCAATCGGGCAGGCAGGCGCGCATGTCGTCGCGTACGGCGTTAGACACACCGAGCAGGGCCAAGCGCTTGCGAAAGAAGTTGGCGAACAGCTGTCGGGAACGACGCTTGTAGTCACCGAAGGCGTGATGCACGCCGATCACCGGCAGGCTGCTGCCGAGCAGCGCGACATAAATCGGCTTGAAGCGGTGGGCGATGCACAGGGCGAAATCCCGCGAGGCGGCGATGCGCCTGAAGTCGCGGATGGCCGCGAGTTTCAGGCCGCGCACGTCGCGGCTGGAGTAATCGAGGAAGATCACCTCGTCGGAGGCCGAACCCTGCTCGACTTCCGCGCTCGGCTTGCCCGTCAGGTAGACGGTACAAACCTTGTACGGTGTGCCCTTGAACAGCACGGCGTACTGTCGTGCGCAGTCGAGGAAAGGGCCGTCGTAGCCATGGCAGAACTGCAGTATCCAGCGCTGTTCGGCTACGCCGTGATCAGACGCTGTCATACCAATCCTTGCCGTCCTTGACCACAAGAATGTCTTCCATGATCAGGTACTGCAGGTCGGAGCCGTAGAACATGTTCAGCGCATCGGTCGGCGAGCAGATCATCGGTTCGCCGCGGCGGTTGAGCGAAGTGTTGAGCGACACGCCGTTGCCGGTGAGCTTCTCCAGCTCCAGCATCAGGTCATACCAGCGCGGATTGAAGCGGCGCTCCAGCACCTGGGCACGCGAGGTGCCATCTTCATGTACCACTTCGCCAACACGCTCCTTCCACTCCTCGTTCACCTCGAATGTGAAGGTCATGAACGGGCTCGGGTGATCCACCTTGAGCATCTTCGGCGCGACCGTGTCGAGCATCGACGGGCAGAAGGGTCTCCAGCGCTCGCGGAACTTGATCTGCTCGTTGATGCGGTCGGCCACGCCCGGAATACTCGGGCAGCCGATAATCGAGCGGCCACCCAAGGCGCGCGGGCCGAACTCCATGCGGCCCTGGAACCAGGCTACCGGGTTGCCGTCGACCATGATCTTGGCGATGCGCTCGGGGGTATTGTCGATGCGCTTGAACACCGGCTTGTTCGGGTGCTTGGCGCAGGCGGCGACGACTTCCTCGTTGCTGTACGAGGGGCCGAGATAGACGTGTTCCATCTTCTCCACCGGTACGCCGCGCTGGTGCGAGACGTAGGCGGCGGCGCCAACGGCGGTGCCGGCATCGCCGGAAGCCGGTTGGACGAACAGCTCCTTGACATCATCGCGGGCGATGATCTTCTGGTTCAGCTTGACGTTCAGCGCACAGCCGCCGGCGAAGGCGATCTTGCCGGTTTCCTTGAGGATGTCGCCGAGGTAGTACTCCATCATCTGCAGCGCCAGCTTCTCGAACAGCGCCTGCATGCTGGCCGCGTAGTGGATGTAGGGGTCGTCGGCGATATCGCCCTGACGTTTCGGCCCCAGCCACTCGATCAGCCTGGGTGAGAAGTAATAGCCCTTGCCGTTTTCCTTGTAGCGTCGGAAACCGATGACGTTGGCGTACTCGGTGTTGATGATCAGCTCGCCGTTCTCGAATTTGGCAAGGCGCGAGAAATCGTACTTGGCGGCATCGCCATAGGGCGCCATGCCCATGACCTTGAACTCGCCATCGAGCATCTCGAAACCCAGGTACTCGGTGATCGCACCGTAGAGGCCACCGAGCGAGTCCGGGTCGTAGAACTCCTTGATCTTGTGGATCTTGCCGTTCTCGCCGTAGCCGAAGAAGGTGGTGGCGTACTCGCCCTTGCCGTCGATGCCGAGGATCGCGGTCTTCTCCTTGAAGCCCGAGCAGTGATAGGCGCTGGAAGCGTGCGCCAGGTGGTGTTCGACCGGCTCGATCTTGACCTTCTTCAGGTCGAAGCCCAGTTGCACCAGGCACCACTCGATACGCTTCTTGTAGCGTTTGTAACGGCGATTGCCGAACAGGATCGCGTCGAGGGCGCGATCCGGCGCGTAGGCGTAGCGCTTGGCGTACTGCCAGCGGGCCTTCTCGAAGATGCTGATAGGGGCGAAGGGAATGGCGACCACGTCGACATCCGAGGGCTTGATGCCGGCTTGCTCCAGACAGAACTTGGCCGACTCGTAGGGCATGCGGTTCTTCGCGTGCTTGTCACGCACGAAGCGCTCCTCTTCCACCGCCGCGATCAGCTTGCCGTCGACATACAGCGCGGCGGACGGATCGTGACTGAGGGCGCCGGACAGGCCGAGAATGGTCAGTGCCACAGATTTGAGCCTCTAATTCGGGCAGGTGCCGGGCACCTGCGGTAAACGTTGGTCGAGCAACTGGTGCAGAGCGGAATCCGCCGGCCAGTTGCGCAGAAAACGGGCGCGGTCGCGGGCATAGGCCCGGGCGAAACTACGCGCACTGCGATGTTGCCTCATGGCGTCCAGGTCGATCAGCGACCAGGCGCCCTGCGTTTCATCCCAGAACAGGTTATGACCCTTGAAATCACCGTGACTGATGCGTTCGCGCAACAGGGCGGCGAACAGTCGATCGAGCGCCAGCAGCTCGGTTTCCGGGGGCGTTGCCTGCTTGTATGCCTCGAAACGGGCGATTATATCCTGCCCGCCGCAATAGTCGGTAATCAGGTAGGCGCGGCGGCGTAACCAGCACCAGCGCCGTTCGATCACGGCAAGCGGCGTCGGCGTCGTGATCCCTAGCAGTTGCAGGCGATTGCCTTCGATCCAGCTATGCCAGGCACGACTCGGGCGCCAGAAGCGCTTGAGCCAGTGCAGCCAGCTCTTCACGTTGTAACGCTTGACCACCAGCAGCCGACCGTCCAGCTCAACACGTGCCACCGTAGCGGCACCACCGGTCTTGTAGATATGCCCGGCATCGATGCGAGCGTCCAGATCGGTCAGCAGCGGTTGCAACGCCGGCTCTGCCTCACGGCGCACCACGCGCAGGCCGAAGGCGCCAATGCGCGCAGCAAACAGACTGCAATCACGCGCCGCCTTGTTCAGGTAGTCGCGCAAGCGCCAACGGCGCACCTTGGCAATCTCGACCTGGAGCATTTCCAGCGGCAGCGCATGCTCACCATTGGCCAGCAGGTAGTGGATCAACAACTCTTCCAGATGCTCGTCCAGCTCAGCCGGCAACTGGGCGAAGAACACGCCGAGGTTTTCCAGCACACGCGCACGCGACAGCGGCTGCCCTGACGTTTCGCAGCGCACGCCGCCGCCGTCGATCAGATACAGACGGCCTTCATGCCGCAGCAGGTTGTCCAGATGCAGGTCGGCCTGCCACAGGCCCTGAGCATGCATCTGCCCAATCGCCCCCAGCGCCTCAGCCAGGATCGCCTGTTGCGCATCGCTCAGCAACGGCTCGCGAGCCGCCTGGCGCCAGGCCTCCCAGAGGCTCTGCGCGCCCTCCAGATAGTCGAACAGCAGCCAACTGCCCTGCCCGTCGATAAAACCCTGCGCCAGCAGTTCGGGCGTGACCAGCCCCTGCCGGGCCAGCAGCTCGGCACCCTCCAGCTCACGCTGAAAATGCCGCTGCGCCTTGCTGCCCACCAGCAATTTGGCCAGCACCGGGCGCTCCTGCCAACGTGCAGCCGCAACATAACGCTGCCCAGGCAGCACACGCAGCAGGCGCTCGAGCACCAGTGTCTTACCGGCGATGTGCAGCGTCAGCGGTAATGCAGGCGCACGCCCTGCCTCACTCAGTTCGCGCAAGCTCATCAGCGTGCCTCCTTGTTACGCTGGCGCGCACCGAGCCGGCGCCACCAGGCGTCAACATCCGCCGCCCCGCCAAGATAGGCCGCCAACAGTTCACGCACTTCAGCCTCGCTCCAGATTCTGGCGCGACGCAACAGCGGTTCGAGATCCTTGATCCGATCACGCCGTCCCAGCAGCAGCGGCCGGGTCTTCTCCAGATCGATCAACTGCGCTTCGACACCAGCGCCCTGTTCACGCAGGAAGATATGCTTGGGGTAGAAACAACCGTGCATCTGCCCGGCCTGGTGCAGACGTCGCGCCAGCTCACCACAGGCGCGCAGGATCGCCCCGCGATGCAGAGCATCGAGCTCGTGCCAGCGGGGCAGCCAACTATCCAGATCCTGCCAGCCGTCCAATGCGCGGGTCAGGAGAACAGCACGCCGCTCGCCCGGAACTCGGCGCTCAGCAAAGAAAGCAGCCTGCAGGGCCGGTATGTTCAGCTCGGCATAACGGCGAATATTGCGGAACTCGCGGGCGAAGGTCGGCTCACCGAAAGGGTGCAGTAGGCTGCGCGTCAGGTGATTGCTCTGCCGCTTGAGATAGAAAGCACGCTCACCCAGCTCAAGACGATAGACCGTACTCCAGCCACCGCGCTCGGTATTGGGCTCGTCCACCGCCTCCAGCTTCAGTGCCCACAAGGCATCGAAGCTGGCCAACCCATGGCGTTCGAGCAGGGCGCGGTCCTGTGCCGCGATAAAATCCGTCATTCACGTCCCTCGAAGAACTTGAGGATTTGCCGGACACGCTGCTTGTCACCGCGACTCAACCGACTGCGCTGGCGGTATTGCAGGTAGAAACGCAGGCGTTGCGTGCGCGACAGGTGGTACTTGGCGACCTTGTCCAGGCAGGCCAGATCCTTGACGATGCGGTAACGCAGCAGGGGCCCCCACCAGAAGCTGCCGGTGGGGCAATCGATGAAGTACAGTTCGGCCTTGTCGTTGACCAGCAGATTGCGCCACTTCAGATCATTGTGGGTGAAGTGGTGATCGTGCAGCGTCCGTGTGCACTTGGCCAACTGCCGACTGATGATTTGAACCCATGTCCGATCAGCCAAGCGCAGATCCTGACGACTGGCGACTTCAGCAAGATCGACTGTATTCTCCAGTTCACGCGTGATCAGCGCGCCACGCACAAACGCTCCTGCCTTGCGCTCAAGACCATGCGCAACAATAGGCGCGGTAGGGATGCCCCACTTGGCGAACAACTTGAGGTTCTGCCATTCGGCCTTGACCCGCGGACGCCCCAGATAACGGCGCAGACCTTTACCCGCTCCCCAGTAGCGCTTGACGTAATAACGCACACCGTCACGCTCGATGCGAATAACCTCGGATAGCGGGTCTTTGGTCAAGCGCTCCCCTTCGATAGCAAAAACAGCCTCGAGAGATCCGAAGTCTGCTGCAAGCGCACGATATTCGGGGGCCAGGTTCCAGCTAGCCATCAGAGCGCATCCCCATAACGCTGCTTACGCTCATACAGTTTCGCCGCCTTGCGCTCCAGCCAGGCCAGCAGGCTTGCCTCTTCACGCAGCACCTCACGTAGCGGACGCTGGAAGTAGCTGCGCAGAAAACGCAGCTTGTCGCGACGGGTCAGGCCGATGTCCAACGCCGAGAAGTACAGCGCGGCCAGGTCCTTGTCACGCCAGCGCCGTGGCGTGAAGCGACGCACCTGGGCGCGGTGCAGGTCGATCAGTGATAAACACAGGTCGCTGGCCTGGATCGGCCGGTCACTGTGCAGCAGAAAATGGCAGATGTAGCAGTCACGGTGGTTGACCCCGGCACGGTGCATACTGCCAGTCATCTTCGCCACTTCGCGAATCAATGCCCACTTCAGCGCCGGCTTCGGCGGCTGCTGTGCCCAGTTAAGGCTGAGCTGTTCCAGGTCGACGGTCGGCGCCAGTTCTTCGGTGACGATAAAGGAGTGCTGGCGTGCAGGGTTGCTGCCGCGCTCACCGTAAGCCACGGCAGTCATGGTCGGCACACCGGCTTCAGTCAGGCGCTGGATGGCTTGCCATTCCTGCGCAGCCCCCAGCACTGGAGCCTTGGCGGTGAGCAGGTTCTTGACGATTTCGCCCCAGCCGATGCCACGATGGATCTTGACGAAGTAGCCACGCCCTTCGACCTCGGTACGCAGGGTGCGGCGACCTTCCAGTTCACGGTAGACCTGCCCTTCGAGCGCCTCGACGGCTTCGAAAGCGTCCCGGCCGGCCCACAGGCGCTTGAACGGCTCGGCGAGAATCAGCTTCACGCGCACCTCGAAGCGATGATCACGTCGGCCGCCTTCTGCGGCATCGAATACAGGTCGGCGCTATCGGCATAGAGCAGGCCGTTGCGGCTCCAGAAAGCGCGGCGCTCGGGATCGGCCAGCATATCGGCCAACGTGCGGTTGAGATGGTTCTGCTCGAAGGGGCCGGGCAGCACGCGGCCGCAATCGGCATCAGCGATGTAGTGGGCGTAGCCGCAGACATCGGTGACCAGTACCGGCAGGCCGGACACCAACGCCTCCAGCAACACCGTGCCGGTGTTCTCGTTGTAAGCCGGATGGATCAGCAAGTCAGCGCCGAGCAGAAAGCGCGGAATGTCGCTGCGACCCTTGAGGATCTGCACCTGATCGGACAGACCCAGCGCCTTGATCTGCAGCAGGAAGGGTTTCGGATCGTCTTGGCCAATGGCGATCAGCCGGGTGCGCTTGCGCAGCTCGCGCGGCAACGCGGCCAGCGCCTTGAGACTGCGGTCCAGGCCCTTGGTCTTGAAGCCGGAGCCAATCTGCACCAGCAGCAGATCGTCGTCGCTCAGTTTGAACTCGCGACGAAACTCGGCGCGAATCTCGCCAGCATTGGCCGGCGCGCGGCGATCCTGGGCGATACCCGGTGGCAGCAGGTGGAAACGCTGCAACGGCGTCTTGTAGTGTTTGATGAACAGCGGTTGCTGCACCTCGGAGATCATCAGAATCTCGGTCTTCGACTCCGGCGCGAATACCGCGCGCTCATAATCGGCGAAGTGCTTGTAGCGGCCCCAGCGGCGATAGATCGGGTTACGCAAGGTCTGCGCCTTGTCCTCGAAGCAGCCATCGGCAGCGTAATAAACATCCAGCCCCGGCATTTTGTTGAAACCGATCACCCGGTCGACCGGATCGCGCTTCAGGTCAGCCTGCAACCAGGCACTGAATTTTTCGTTGCGGCGATGGTTGAACAACGCGCGTACCGGCGCCACGCGTACATCGAAACCGCCGGGGTTTTCCCCTTCCCAGATCGGCGTGTAGACACGAATGGCATGGCCACGCGCCTGACACTCCAGGGCGATGCGCATGAAATCGCGCTGCAGCCCGCCGAACGGGAAGTACTTGTAGAGAACGAAGGCCAGTTGCATAGCCGCTCCTTAAAGGGTGCCGGGAGGCGCCAGCAGCAGCGCCTCCAGTTCCAGGCCGACGCGCTCGGCGCCGAGGCCATCGAAGCAGGGCTTGTCACGGTCACCGCTGCCGGCGTTCGGGCCGCTGGCGCACAGGTGAATCTGGCTACGGCCGTAAGCGCCGACCTTGCCGGGCAGGGTTGGACCGTAGAGGGAGATATTGGGCACATCCAGCGCGGCGGCCAGATGACCAAGGCCGGTGTCGACCGAGACGCAGGCGCTGGCACCGGCGATCACCTTGGCCACACCGGCCAGATTCAGCTTCGGCAGCACGGCGGCATGCGTCAGGCCGGCAGCGATGCGCTCGGCACGCGCTTTCTCGACCTCGTTGCCCCAGGGCAAGCGCACAGCCCAACCCAGCTCATCCATGCGCTCGGCCAGTGCACGCCAGTCGGCCTCCGGCCAATGCTTGCTGGCCCAGGTGGTGCCATGCAGGAACACCAGATAAGGCTGCGCCGGGGCATCCATCATCGCCGTACGGTTGAGGCCGTAGTCACCCGTGCCGGACGGCAGCGTGTAACCGAGCGCCTTGGCGAACAGCTGGCGCACCCGTTCCAGGGCATGTTGATCCTTGGGTACCGCATAGCGGCGATCATAGAAGCGACTGGCCAGCGGCTCACGCGCCGAGTCGCGATCCAGCCCCGCTACCGGTGCCGACACATAACGGGTCAGCCAGGCGCTTTTGAGCAAGCCCTGGGCGTCGATCACCAGGTCATAGCGGGTTTCCCGCAGACGCCGCTTGAAGCGTGCCCATTCGCCGCTACGCCAGGTGCGCAGCGGATGCTTGCGCCAGCGGCGAATGGCCACCGGGATCACCTGGGACACGGCTGGATGCCAGGCGGGAATCTCGGCAAAGCCTTCTTCCACCACCCAATCGAAGCGAATACCGGGAATGGCGCGTGCGGCATCGGTCAACGCTGGCAGGGTATGCACCACGTCGCCCAGCGACGAGGTCTTGATGATCAGCACCCGCAAATCAGTCGCCCTCGACCAGGGTCAGGGCATCACCGACCAGACGCTCCAGCGCCTCGATCACCGGGCGTGGCTTGAGCTCGCGCAGGCAGTTGTAGTGACCGAAGCGGCAGGTACGCTCGAAGCAGGGGCTGCACTCCAGCCCCAGACGCACGATCTCGACACGATCAGCCAGCGGCGGCGTGAAACCCGGCGAGGTGGAGCCGTAGACCGCCACCAGCGGACGGTTCAGCGCCGCTGCCACGTGCATCAGCCCGGAATCGTTGGACACCACGGCCGTGGCCGCCGACATCAGGTCGATGGCCTCTGCCAGGCTGGTCTGCCCGGAGAGGTTGCTGACTTCCTCGCGCAGCCCCGGAATCAGGCGCATGCGAATGTCTTCGCCGCCGGCATGGTCGTTCTTCGAGCCGAACAGCCAGACCTGCCAACCCTCGCGAATCTTGATCTCGGCCACCTTGGCATAGTGCTCGGCCGGCCAGCGTTTGGCCTCGCCGAATTCGGCGCCGGGACACAGCGCCAGCACCGGGCGATCCAGCTGCAGTTCGAACTTTGCCAGCGCGGCATCACGACTGGCTTCATCGATCACCAGACGTGGCTGCGGATAGGGCTGCGACAAGGCAGCGCCGGGCTCATAGGCCAGCGCCATGAAGCGCTCGATCATCAGCGGATAGCGGTCTTTGTCCAGCGTACGAATATCGTTGAGCAGGCCATAGCGCATCTCGCCCTTCCAGCCGGTGCGTTTGGGGATGCCGGCGAACCAGGGCACCAAGGCGGACTTGAGCGAGTTGGGCAGCAGAATGGCCTGATCGTACTGGCCGGCCAGCGACTTGCCGATGCGCCGGCGCGTGGCCAGGTCGAGCACGCCATGGCCGAGCGGCAGGCTCAGCGCGGCGCGCACCTCGGGCATGCGCTCGAGGATCGGCCGGCTCCAGTCCGGCGCCAGCACATCGATCTCGCACTCGGGATGGCGCTGTTTCAGGCACTGGAACAGCGTCTGCGCCATCACCATGTCGCCTACCCAGCTTGGCCCAACGATCAGTATCTTCATATCTTTTCCAGAAACGACCGGGGAGGCTCAGAGCCCGCCTGCAATCAGCTGCGCGTCGGTCATGCGTCGTTGCAAAAGGGTCTTGGGCGTTCATTTACCGCAGTAAACTCACGCCCTCGCCCCTGTTGCGCCTAGCCTGACGCTAACTCGCAAGATTACCGGCGGACTCTTGAGGCCTCCCCGTCGAGCCTTCGAACAATCGCTTATTTAACCAGCGTACGCCATTCGGCATGCGCGCTGGTCTTGCCGGTGACCAGGTCGAAGTAGGCCTTCTGCAGCTTCTCAGTCACCGGGCCACGGCGACCTGCACCGATCTTGCGGCCGTCGACTTCGCGGATCGGCGTGACTTCGGCAGCGGTGCCGGTGAAAAAGGCCTCGTCGGCGATGTACACCTCATCGCGGGTGATGCGCTTCTCGACCACCTTGATGCCGTGCTCTTCGGCCAGGGTCAGGATGGTGCTGCGGGTAATGCCGTTGAGGCAGGAGGTCACTTCCGGGGTGTACACCACACCGTCCTTGACCAGGAAGATGTTCTCGCCCGAGCCTTCGGCCACGTAGCCTTCCGGATCCAGCAGCATGGCCTCGTCGGCGCCGCCGGAGATGGCTTCCTGCAGGGCCAGCATCGAGTTGATGTAGTTGCCGTTGGCTTTCGCGCGGGTCATGGCGATGTTGACGTGGTGGCGCGTGTAGGAGCTGGTGCGCACCTTGATGCCGGCTTCCAGCGCTTCTTCGCCCATGTAGGCGCCCCAGTGCCAGGCGGCGACGATCACGTGCACCTTCAGACCGGCGGCGCGCAGCCCCATGCCCTCGCTACCGAAGAACACCATCGGACGCAGGTAGGCGCTTTCCAGGCCGTTCTCACGCACGGCGGCGCGCTGGGCTTCGTTGATCTCTTCCTTGGAGAAAGGAATCTGCATATTGAAGATATGCGCGGAGTCGAACAGGCGATCGGTGTGCGCCTGCAGGCGGAAGATCGCGGTGCCGTCCGGGGTGTTGTAGGCACGCACGCCCTCGAACACGCCCATGCCGTAGTGCAGGGTGTGGGTCAGCACATGGGTGTTGGCTTCGCGCCACGGCACCAGTTTGCCGTCGTACCAGATCACGCCATCACGGTCGGACATCGACATCTTGCCTGCTCCTCAAATTCGCTTCACGGTTCGAACAATTCGGTGGGGCCGCAGCCCCGTCATTCAACTCAATCCCAGTTCGCGCCACAGGCGCATCACAGCGCGTCGCTCATCCTGGAACTGATCCCCCGGCACCACTCCAGGCTGCTTCTGCAGCGCCTGGCGATGGGCCGCCGAGCGGTAATTCTTGTAGACCTCACGCAGCAACGCGGCATCCTCGGCGCTCATCAGACCAACCCGCTCCAGACCTTCCAGAATGCGGATGTTATCGGTGAACTCGAGTAGCTGCGGGTGTTGCCACGACCAGGCCAGAGCCGCGTATTGCACCATAAATTCGATATCGACGATACCACCGGCGTCCTGCTTCAGATCGAAGGAGGACGTGGCCTCGAAGGCATTCGGCGCCGTTCCGGCTGCGGTATTTTTGTTGCCAAGGTTGTCGCGCATCTTCGCCCGCATCTCGCTGACCTCGACGCGCAGCGCCTGGATATCACGCTGACGACCCAGCACGGCAGCGCGCACGCGGGCAAACTCGCCGGCCAGACGCGAACAGCCCACCAGCACCCGCGCGCGCACCAGCGCCTGATGCTCCCAGGTCCAGGCCTCGTTCTCCTGGTAGCGCTGGAAGGCGCCGAGCGAGCTGACCAGAAGCCCGGCTGCGCCCGATGGTCGCAGACGCATATCCACTTCATACAGGGCGCCGGAGGCGGTCTGAGTAGTCAGCAAATGAATGATGCGCTGCCCCAGGCGGGTGAAGAACTGCGCGCCGTCGATGGGTTTGGCACCATCGGTCTCGGCCTGCGGATCGCCGCCATGAATGAACACCAGATCCAGATCCGACCCGTGGCCGAACTCCAGGCCACCGACCTTACCGTAGCCGACGATGATGAAGTCCGGGTCGCACGGTGTGCCGTCTGCACGGAACGGCCGACCATGACGCTGCACCGTGTGCTGCCAGGCCAGCGCCAGCACCTGGTCGAGGATCGCCTCGGCCAGCCAGGTCAGGTAATCCGAAACTTTCATCAAGGGCAGCGTACCGGCGATCTCCGAGGCGGCCACGCGCAGACTGTGCGCCAGCTTGAAGTGGCGCAGCGCCTCCATCTGCTGCTCCAGATCCTCCTCGGGAATACGGATCAACCGCTCGCGCAGCTCGGCCGCCAACTCCGGCGCCAGCGGCGGCGAATACAACCGGCCTTCATTGAGCAACTCATCGAGCAACAGCGGGTAGCGGGCAATCTGCTCGGCAATCCAGGGGCTGGCGGCGCAGAGCGTGATCAGTCGCTCCAGCGCTCCTGGGTTTTCAGTCAGAAGCACCAGGTAGGCCGAGCGCCGGGCGACCTTCTCGACCAACGGCAGCACCCGCTCCAGCACCAGATCCGGCTTGTCGTGCTCGACGGCCTGCGCCAGCAAGCGCGGAATGAAGGCATCCAGACGCTCGCGCCCGAGCCGCTGCATGGATCGCACCTGCGGCCCGTTGCGCAGATCGACGAGGCGCCGATTGGCCGTGGCGGCCTCGACAAAACCGGCCTCCTGCAACTGCTGCTGGGCAGCCTCATCATCCAGTGCGCCTTGCCACAGAGGCAGCCACTCGGCGCCAACTACGGCTTCGCCCGCCTGCGCCTCATCCTCATCGGGATCGGCAATTACCTGCTGGAAGTGCCATTCGATACGGCTACGCCAATGCATCAGGCGCTCATGGAAGCTCGCCCAGTCGGCAAAACCCATGATCGCCGCCACTCGCGCCTGATCCTGCGCATCGGCCGGCAACATCTGCGTCTGCCGGTCACCGATGCCTTGCAGGGCATGCTCGGTATAACGCAGAAACTCATAACCTTCCTTCATCTCCGCAACCACCGCCTGGGGCAGGTAGCCTTGCCCTTCCAGCGTGGTCAGCACCTTGAGCAGCGGGCGCTGCTGCAGGCTGAGGTCGCGTCCGCCATGGATCAGCTGGAAAGCCTGGGCGATGAACTCGATCTCGCGAATACCCCCCGCGCCGAGCTTGATGTTCTCGCTCATGCCCTTGCGCCGCACCTCCTGCTGGATCAGCAGTTTCATCGCACGCAGCGCCTCGATGGCGGAAAAGTCCAGATAACGGCGATAGACGAAGGGCCGCAGCATTTCCAGCAACTCGGCACCCGCCTTCTGATCCCCCCCCACTACGCGCGCCTTGATCATCGCGTAGCGCTCCCAGTCGCGCCCCTGGTCCTGGTAGTACTGCTCCAGTGCATTGAAGCTGAATACCAGCGCACCGCTGGAGCCATAAGGGCGCAAGCGCATGTCGGTGCGGAATACGAAACCGTCGACGGTGATCGCATCCAGCGCCTTGATCAGCTTCTGCCCAAGGCGGGTGAAGAACTCCTGATTGTCCAGCGGGCGCTTGACGCCCTCGGTCTCACCGCCTTCGGGATAGCCGAAGATCAGGTCGATATCAGAAGACAGGTTGAGCTCATGCGCGCCGAGCTTGCCCATGCCGAGGATGACCATGTGCTGCGGCTGGCCGCTGCGCCGCCCGACCGGCGTACCGAACTGCGCGCAATGACGCGGATACAGCCAGTGATAGGCCAGATCGATACAGGCATCGGCAAGATCGGAAAGGTCGCGACAGGTTTCACCGAGCGCCGCCTGGCGACTGAAGTCGCGCCAGATAATGCGCAGCTGCTGGCGATTGCGAAAGCGCCGCAGGCAGCGCCCGAGGGCATCCTCATCGGCGCATTCATTCAGTTGCACTTCCAGTTGCTGGCGCAACTCGCCCGGCGCCAGGCTACGCTCCAGCTCACCAGATTCCGCCAGGGCGACGAACATCTGCGGATCACGCTGAGCCTGCTCGGCAACGAAGTCGCTCAAGGCCGAAACCTGCCGCCAGGCATTGCGGCGTTCTTGCGGCCAGGCGGCGACACGCTCAGCCAGAGCTTGATGTTCGGCCAAAGCGGTTTGCAGTGACTGCTCGGCACGTTCGGCCAGGGGGATAAGGGAAGGGGGCAACTCGACCAGCAACGGCAGGCTCATGGTCTATCCTTTTAGCGGACTGCCGGACGCACGGTGCAATCGCCCGCAGCCCCGCTCCAGCGGGGCACGCGCGGCCGGCGGTGCCGCGGATTGTAGTTTTACTACGAAAGAATTGTATCCAGAGGGCTGAATCCGTCGTCGGAATGTAGTAAAACTACAAGCGGCCGGCCCTACCCCCGGTAAATCCAAGAATTTCAACTCGCCCGCCCACAAAGCCGGCGAGACCCAACTGGCCTCCGATTCTGGAAGCCTTTCCGCCCTGGAGCAAGCCATGCAAGACCTCGATCCGATCGAAACCCAGGAATGGCTGGACGCCCTTGAATCCGTCCTCGACCGTGAGGGTGAAGACCGTGCCCATTACCTGATGACCCGTCTGGGCGAGCTGGCCACCCGTAGCGGTGCGCAACTGCCCTACGCGATCACCACGCCCTACCGCAACACCATCCCGGTTACCCACGAAGCGCGCATGCCCGGCGACCTGTTCATGGAGCGTCGCATCCGCTCGCTGGTGCGCTGGAACGCCCTGGCCATGGTGATGCGCACCAACCTGGACGACCCGGATCTGGGCGGCCACATCTCCAGCTTCGCCTCCTCGGCGACGCTGTATGACATCGGCTTCAACTACTTCTTCCAGGCCCCGACCGAAGAACATGGCGGCGACCTGGTGTTCTATCAGGGCCACGCCAGCCCTGGCGTCTACGCCCGCGCCTTCATGGAAGGCCGCATCAGCGAAGACCAGATGAAGAACTTCCGTCGCGAAGTGGATGGCAAAGGTCTGTCGTCCTACCCGCACCCCTGGCTGATGCCGGACTTCTGGCAGTTCCCCACCGTGTCCATGGGCCTCGGCCCGATCCAGGCGATCTACCAGGCCCGCTTCATGAAGTACCTGGAAGCCCGCGGTTTCATCCCGGCCGGCAAGCAGAAAGTCTGGTGCTTCATGGGCGACGGCGAGTGCGACGAGCCGGAATCCCTCGGCGCCATCTCCCTGGCTGGCCGCGAGAAGCTGGACAACCTGATCTTCGTCATCAACTGCAACCTGCAGCGCCTCGACGGCCCGGTGCGCGGCAACGGCAAGATCATCCAGGAACTCGAAGGCGTTTTCCGCGGTGCCCAGTGGAACGTCAACAAGGTGGTCTGGGGTCGCTTCTGGGATCCGCTGTTCGCCAAGGACAAGGATGGCGCCCTGCAGCGCCGCATGGACGAAGTGGTCGACGGTGAATACCAGAACTACAAGGCCAAAGACGGCGCCTACGTGCGCGAAAACTTCTTCAACACCCCAGAGCTCAAGGAGATGGTCAAGGACCTCTCCGACGACGAGATCTGGAAGCTCAACCGTGGCGGCCACGACCCGTACAAGGTCTACGCGGCTTACCACCAGGCCGTGAACCACAGCGGCCAGCCGACCGTGATCCTGGCCAAGACCATCAAGGGCTACGGTACCGGCGCCGGTGAAGCGAAGAACACCGCGCACAACACCAAGAAGGTC
The DNA here is from genome assembly GCF_008041835.1 of Ectopseudomonas mendocina. Taxonomy (GTDB): domain Bacteria; phylum Pseudomonadota; class Gammaproteobacteria; order Pseudomonadales; family Pseudomonadaceae; genus Aquipseudomonas. The sequence goes on along the minus strand of NZ_VRYE01000022.1, from coordinate 9,734 downwards.
GATGTCGACAGCCTGCGTCAGTTCCGCGACCGCTTCGACATTCCGGTCAAGGACGAGGACCTGGAAAACCTGCCGTTCGTGCGCCCGGAGCCGGGCAGCCCCGAGTACAAGTACCTGCACGAGCGCCGCAACGCGCTGGGTGGCTTCGTCCCGCAGCGCCGGCAGAAGAGCTTCAGCATCCCGACCCCGCCGCTGGATACCCTCAAGGCCATCCTCGACGGCTCGGGCGACCGCGAAATCTCCACCACCATGGCCTTCGTGCGCATCCTCGCGCAACTGGTCAAGGACAAGGAACTCGGCCAGCGCATTGTCCCGATCATCCCGGACGAAGCCCGTACCTTCGGTATGGAAGGCATGTTCCGTCAGCTCGGCATCTACTCCTCGGTCGGCCAGCTGTACGAGCCGGTCGATAAAGACCAGGTGATGTTCTACAAAGAGGACAAGAAAGGTCAGATCCTCGAAGAAGGCATCAACGAAGCTGGCGCCATGAGTTCCTTCATCGCCGCCGGTACTTCGTACTCCTGCCATAACCAGCCGATGCTGCCGTTCTACATCTTCTATTCGATGTTCGGCTTCCAGCGTATCGGTGACCTGGCCTGGGCCGCCGGCGACAGCCGCACCCGCGGCTTCCTGATCGGCGGTACCGCCGGCCGTACCACCCTCAACGGTGAAGGCCTGCAGCACGAAGACGGTCACAGCCACATACTGGCAGCGACCATCCCCAACTGCCGCACCTACGATCCGACCTACGGTTACGAGCTCGCCGTGATCATCCACGAAGGTATTCGCCAGATGATCGAAGAGCAGCAGGACATCTTCTACTACATCACCGTGATGAACGAGTCGTACCAGCAGCCGGCTATGCCGGAGGGTATCGAGGACGGCATCATCAAGGGCATGTACCTGCTCGAGGAAGACAAGAAGGAAGCCGCGCACCACGTGCAGCTTCTGGGTTCCGGCACCATCCTGCGCGAAGTGCGCGAGGCGGCGAAGATCCTGCGTGACGAGTACAACATCGGCGCCGATGTGTGGAGCGTCACCAGCTTCAACGAACTGCGTCGCGACGGCCTGGCCGTGGAGCGCCGCAATCGTCTGCACCCGGGCCAGAAGCCGCAGCAGACCTATATCGAGCAGTGCCTGAGCGGTCGCAAGGGTCCGGTCATCGCCTCTACCGACTACATGAAGCTGTTCGCCGAGCAGGTTCGTCAGTGGGTGCCGAGCAAGGAATACAAGGTCCTGGGCACCGACGGCTTCGGCCGCAGCGACAGCCGCAAGCAGCTGCGTCACTTCTTCGAAGTGGATCGCAACTGGGTCGTGCTCGCCGCCCTGGAAGCCCTGGTCGACCGCGGCGAAATCGAAGCCAAGGTGCTGGCTGACGCCATCACCAAGTTCGGCATCGACGCCGACAAAGCCAACCCCCTGGACTGCTAAGGAGCGTAGCGATGAGTGAGTTGATTCGCGTACCCGACCTCGGCGGTGAAGGCGAGGTGATTGAACTGCTGGTCAATGTCGGCGACCGCATCGAAGCCGATCAGAGCGTACTGACCCTGGAGTCCGACAAGGCCTCCATGGAAGTGCCCTCGCCCAAGGCCGGCGTGATCAAGGAAATCAAGGTCAAGATCGGTGACCGCCTGAAGGAAGGCGACGAGCTGCTGGTGCTGGACGTCGAAGGTGCTGCGCAAGCGGCGCCTGCGCCGAAAGCCGCAGCAGCCCCTGCCGAAGCCCCGCAAGCGGTCGCTCCGACAGCAGCGCCCGCCGCTGCTGCCACCGGCAGCAGCGTGCAGGACGTGCACGTGCCGGATATCGGCACCGACGGCAAGGTCAAGGTCATCGAAGTCATGGTCAAGGCCGGCGACACGATTGAAGCCGACCAGTCGCTGATCACCCTGGAGTCCGACAAGGCCTCCATGGAAATCCCCTCGCCGGCTGCCGGCGTGGTGGAGCAAGTGCTGGTCAAGCTGGATGATGAAATCGGCACTGGCGACCTGATCCTCAAGCTGCGCACCGCTGGTGGCGCAACTGCCGACGCTGCTCCGGCTCAAGCCGCAGCACCCGCTGCTGCGCCAGCCGCCGCACCTGCTCCCGCTGCCGCAGCCCCGGCTGCTGCTTCGGTGCAGGACGTACACGTGCCGGACATCGGCTCCAGCGCCAAGGGCAAGGTCATCGAGATCATGGTCAAGGCCGGCGACAGCATCGAAGCCGACCAGAGCCTGCTGACCCTGGAATCCGACAAGGCCTCCATGGAAATCCCCTCGCCGGCTGCCGGCGTGGTGGAAGAAGTGCTGGTCAAGCTGGATGACGAGATCGGCACCGGCGACCTGATTCTCAAGCTCAAGGTCGCGGGCGCCGCACCGGCCGCTGCACCGGCGCAAGCCAGCCAGGAAGTGCACCGCGTACCGGAAGGCGCCGCACCGGAAGTGGCCGCCGAAGTGCGCGCCATCGCCTCGCTGTCTGCTGCCGCTGCCGATCCGGCCAACGCACCCAAGCGCAGCAGCGCCAAGGTGCACGCCGGCCCTGCCGTGCGTCAGCTGGCGCGTGAGTTCGGTGTGGAGCTGGCGGATATCGCCGGCACCGGCCCGAAAGGTCGCATTCTCAAGGAAGACGTGCAGGCTTACGTCAAGGCCATGATGCACAAGGCCAAGGCCGCACCGCAGGCGCCTGCTGCAGCTGCTACCGGCGGCGCCGGCATCCCGCCGATCCCGACCGTGGACTTCAGCAAGTTCGGTGAAATCGAAGAAGTACCGATGACCCGCCTGATGCAGGTCGGCGCTGCCAACCTGCACCGCAGCTGGCTCAACGTACCGCACGTGACCCAGTTCGACTCGGCCGACATCACCGACCTGGAAGCCTTCCGCGTCGCGCAGAAGGCCGTGGCGGAAAAGGCCGGCGTCAAGCTGACCGTGCTGCCGCTGCTGCTCAAGGCCTGCGCCCACCTGCTCAAGGAACTGCCGGACTTCAACAGTTCGCTGGCGCCGAGCGGCAAGGCGATCATCCGCAAGAAGTACGTGCATATCGGCTTCGCCGTCGATACGCCGGACGGCCTGCTGGTACCGGTGATCAAGAACGTCGACCAGAAGAGCCTGCTACAACTGGCTGGCGAAGCGGCCGAACTGGCCGACAAGGCCCGCAAGAAGAAGCTCTCGGCTGACGACATGCAGGGCGCCTGCTTCACCATCTCCAGCCTCGGCCACATTGGCGGCACCGGCTTCACGCCGATCGTCAACGCGCCGGAAGTGGCGATCCTCGGTGTCAGCAAGGCGACCATGCAGCCGGTGTGGGATGGCAAGGCCTTCCAGCCCAAGCTGATGCTGCCGCTGTCGCTGTCCTACGATCACCGGGTGATCAATGGCGCAGCCGCTGCCCGCTTCACGCAGCGTCTGTCGCAGCTGCTGGCCGATATCCGCACCATCCTGCTGTAAACCGTTTCGAGCACGCCACGCTCGCATCCTCAACCCCGCTCATCCAGGCGGGGTTCTTTTTGCCTGCACGAATCAGGGCCGGCTTGATCCTGATCATGGCGCTGAACGCAGCAAACGCCATGATCGTTACATCGATCTCGATCCGGTGCTCGCCTCATGCTCTATCTATTGCTCAAATTCGCCCACCTGACTGCAGCCGCATTCTTCATCGGTGGCGTCTTCTTCGAAGTGATGATTCTAAGCCGTGCCACACAGGCACTGCCGGATGCAACCAAGGCCGGCTTCTCACGCGCGCTGGGTCAGCGCGCCAGGCAGGTCATGCATTGGGTCATACTGGTGCTCTACGCCGCCGGCCTGGGCCTGGCCTGGCACTACCGCGCAGCCCTGCATGCGCCACTGGCCAGCAGCTTCGGCATTCTGCTCAGCCTGAAAATCATCCTGGCGCTGAGCATCCTCGGGCATTTTCTGCTGGTGGTTTTCCTGATGCGCAACGGCCGCATGACCGCGCCACGCTCGCGCCGTATTCACCTGAGCGTGCTGCTGCACATGTTGGTCATTCTGTTCCTGGCCAAGGCCATGTTTCTGCTGAAGCTGTGAGCGGGGCAAATCAGCCCTTCTGCACGTTGCGAATCAGAAAGCTCAGCGCCTTGGCCAGCTCACCCGCGCCCTTGTGATCACGCAGAATGCTCAGCAACGCCGTGTCATCGACCGGGTTGAACAGCACGCAACGAATACCGCCGGTCGGACACTCATAACGGATGAACGGATCGATAACGAATACCGGCAGGCGCTGATTGCGCACTGCGATGGCGGTGCCCTGAGTGCCACGGGTCTCTTCACGCAGGATCAACTCGCCGGCATTGCCGACCGCGAAGCGGTACAAGAGATCATCCCGTTGCGCCTGGCCAACCTGGTAACCGGCACGCAGGGCGTAGGTTTCCAGCAAGGCGTTGCTGTGTGCGAGCAGCGCCTGGCGCTCGTTGTCAGTCAGGTAAAGGCGCTTGAGCCCGTCCAGTTAAGCGGCCTGTTCGGCGCCTTGCAGCAACGCCTTGTCGTCAGCGCTGGCGGTGCCGGGTAGCCCGCAAGCCAGCACCGCCCCCAGGAGCATGGCCATCAGTTTTCTTGTCAGTCTCGCTTGCATGATGCACCCTTGCCGAATGCTATAGTGAAGTAGGCCTGAGCCTCAGCCTCCGTCCATGCCAATGTGCCTTGCGGTACAGCGGCCCTGTACCGAGTACGGAAGCCTCGCCTGGTCAGCATACTGGAAGCCCAACGCCTAATGAAAAGTCATCCCGATGCCGGCACACGGTCGGCAGCCGAGGTTGTGACGCAGTTGCCAGTACCCTCGCGGCTCGGCATGTTGCGTTTCGAGCGCTTGAACGAACCAAGCTGGGCCCTGCTGTTTCTCGACCCGACCTGCGAGCGCAAGCTCGGTATCAGCGCCACCGCCCTGTGTGCGCTGGTGGATGCCCCCTATGCCAGCCTGATGGAGCCGGAAGCACGCTACCGTCTGCACGATGTCATCCAGCAACAACTGCAGCAGAGCGCCCACTATCAGGTCAGTTACACCCTGCATACGCCTCAGGGGCGGCTGAATCTACTGGAGATGGGCGAGCCGTTCAAACAGCGTAATCGCCAGTTGCTGCGTGGTTATCTGCTGATCACCGATGGCAGCTCCGCCGCCCCATCATCGGCGCCGATACAGGAGCCTGACCTGCTGGACTCGCTGCAGCACGATCATCTGCAGCGCATGGCGCGTTCACAGACGCAGCGTGAACTCATCGTGCGGCTGGCGCGTCAACGCTACGTTTCCAGTGACCCGCAGCAGGAAGCCGCCGCGCTGATCACTCAAGCGGCCTGCGAGGTCTATGGTGTCGCTCGCGCCAGCCTGTGGATGCTCGCCAGCCAGCATCTACAGCCCATATCGCTGTACCGGCGCGACCTGGCTCGCCACGAACAGCCGCAGGCGATAGACGCGCGGCATTCCCCGCTGTACCTGCAGGCACTGCACAGCAGCCGGGTGATCGACGCCCATGACGCCCTGCATGATCCGCGCACCCGCGAATTGGCTGCCAGCTATCTACAGCCGTATGGCATCCACTCATTGCTCGATGCCAGCATTCGTATCGAAGGCGAAGTGGTAGGCATCCTCTGCCTGGAGCATATCGGCCCGAAGCGTATCTGGCAGGCTGACGAGATCGCCTTCGCCGGCGAGTTGGCCGACCAGTTCGCCCAGGTGCTGATCAACCAGCAAAAGCGTGACGTCACCAGCACCCTGAATTTGTTCCAGCGTGCCGTTGAGCAGAGCGCCAGCGCCTTTCTGCTGGTCGACCGCGATGGCCGGGTGGAGTACGTCAACCCCAGCTTCACCGCCATCACCCTGTACAGTTGCGACGAGGTCTATGGCCAGCGCCTGTCGGAACTACCGGCCATGGCCAACCTCAGCGACCTGCTGTTCGACACCGACTCGAGCCTGGCCGAACACAGCAGCTGGCAGGGCGAGTTTCGTAGCCGGCGCAAGAACCAGGAGCCCTACTGGGGCCACCTGTCGATCTCCAAGGTGTATGGCGACGACGGCGAGCTGACCCACTACATCGGCATCTATGAAGACATCACCGAGGCCAAGCTGGCCCAGCAGCGCATCGAGCGCCTGGCCTACACCGACAACCTGACCAACCTGGGCAATCGTCCCGCCTTCATCCGCAGTCTTGAACAACGCTTTGCCCAGAACCTACGGAGCCTCGGTCTGCTGCTGGTGGACATCGACAACTTCAAGCGCATCAACGACAGCCTCGGTCACCAGGTCGGCGACAAGCTGCTCTCGGCCCTCGCCCGGCGCCTGCGCAACAGCCTGGGCGCCAAGGGCAGCCTGGCACGCTTCGCCAGCAACGAGTTCGCCATCCTGCTCGATAGCTGCAGCCAGGAAAACGCCCTGGATCTCGCCCGTCAGGTGCTGCAGACGCTGGACAAGCCACTGTTCGTCGACAACCAGTTGATCAGCGTCACCGGCTCGGTCGGCCTGGCCATCGCCCCGGCGCACGGTGATGATCCGCAAACCCTGATGAAACACGCCGGCCTCGCGCTGCACAAGGCCAAGGCCAACGGCAAGCATCAGGTGCAGGTGTTCACCGAGGCGCTCAATGCCGAAGCCAACTACAAGCTGTTCGTCGAGAACAACCTGCGCCGCGCCCTGACCCAGAACGAGCTGGAGGTGTTCTACCAGCCCAAGCTGTGCCTCAAGACGGGCCAGTTGCACGGCATGGAAGCGCTGCTGCGCTGGCAGCACCCGGAAAAAGGCATGATCAGTCCGGATCAGTTCATCAGCGTTGCCGAGGAAACCGGCCTGATCATCCCCATCGGCAAATGGGTGGTGCGCCAGGCCTGCCGTATGAGCAAGCAGATCGCCGCCATCGGCCTGGGCCAGTTGCAGGTGGCGATCAACCTGTCGCCCAAGCAGTTCTCCGACCCTGATTTGGTCGGCTCCATCGCCGCCATCCTCCATGAAGAACAGCTCGACCCGCACCTGCTGGAACTGGAGCTGACCGAAAGCCTGCTGCTGGAAGCCACCGACGATACCCGCCACCAGCTCAGCCGCCTCAAAAGCCTGGGCCTGAGCCTGGCCATGGACGACTTCGGCACCGGTTATTCCTCGCTCAGCTACCTGAAGAAATTCCCCATCGACGTGATCAAGATCGATCGCAGTTTCATCAAGGACATTCCGGGCAACCAGGACGACATGGAGATCACCTCGGCGGTGATCGCCATGGCCCACAACCTCAAGCTCAAGGTGGTCGCCGAAGGCATCGAAACCGGCGCCCAGCTTGGCTTCCTGCGCCGCCACAAATGCGATATAGGCCAGGGTTATCTGTTCGACCGGCCGATTCCCGGCCGCGAGCTGATCGACGGCCTGCGCCGCTATCCCTGCCGGCCACAGGCCGAGCAACGGACGTAATACGCGACGCTGCGCGCAGTCCGCCCATCCCATGACCACCCAGGAGACCGCCATGGTTCTGCGTTCCCAGATTCTCGTCAACAAGCACGCCCTGCCGACTGCCGAGCAGGCACTGCCTGGCCGCAGCGAAGCGCTGCCAGTGAGCGACACCCACTATGTCAACGGCCATCCGATCAAACCACCCTTCCCTGCCGGCCTGCAGCAGGCGGTATTTGGCCTGGGCTGTTTCTGGGGCGCCGAACGCCGCTTCTGGCAACAGCCCGGGGTATTCAGCACAGCGGTTGGTTACGCCGGTGGCTTCACTCCCAACCCGACTTACGACGAAGTTTGCTCCGGCCTGACCGGGCACACCGAAGTGGTGCTGGTGGTGTTCGATCCGCAGCTGACCAGCTTCGACGCACTGCTCAAGGTGTTCTGGGAAGCGCATAACCCGACCCAGGGCATGCGCCAGGGCAACGATCAGGGCACCCAGTACCGTTCGGCGATCTACTGCCAGGATGCCACCCAACTGAGTGCCGCACTGGCCAGCCAGGCGCGCTTTCAGAACGCGCTGGACAAGGCCGGCCTGGGCCGCATTACCACCGAAATCAGCGAAGCAGCGACCTTCTACTATGCCGAGACCTATCACCAGCAATACCTGGCGAAGAATCCCAACGGCTATTGCGGCCTGGGTGGCACAGGCGTATGCCTACCCCCTGAATCCTGAATACGGGTAAGGGATCATGGCGCTGAGTCGTATTTCCAGCCAGGTTGCGAGCCAGGCATCGACGCAGATTGCCGCGCAGATGTCGCTCCTGCTGCTGCGCAAGACGCTGGAGCTGCAGGCCGCCAGCATCACCGGGCTGGTGCAGCCGGCTGCACCGGTCAGCGCCCCCGGCAATCCGCCCAACCTGGGCAACAGCATCGACCTGATGGCCTGATGCCGCGCGAGGAAAGGCTACGCAGCCGGTACGTGCCGCACTAGAATGCCGGCAAACCGCCATCAGCGTATCAATGCCGCATGTCCGACAGCACCGTCTACCTCTCGCCAGAACAGCTCTGCATCGGCCTCTACATACAGCTGGACCTGAAGTGCTGGGAACACGATTTCGCCTTAAGCAACTTCAAAATCAAGGATGAAGCGCAGATTCGCGCGCTGCCTGCGCCCTTCGCAGCTACCGCTGGAGGTGCTGGAGTACCTCAGCCCGAGGCGCAACCTGAGCGACCACATCGAGCCCAATCACAAGCCTGCTTGAACCCCTTGTAGCCCGGATGCAATCCGGGGGGGGCGTGGGCCACGGCTCGCGAACTTCATCCGGGCTACGCGCTTATGACTTGCCGCCTGGCGCTTCCTTTATCAACCAGTCCAGGCGCCAGCCGCCCTGGCTCTGCCCCAATACATCGGCCAGCCAGGGCAACAACTGCTTGAGTTCGTCCTCCAGCCCCCAAGGCGGGTTGCTGATCACCAGACCCGAGCCGGTCAAACGTGTCGCATCATCCGGCGCATGCACATACAACTCAACGCGCAGCAGCTTGGGCGCGGCGCTCTTGCTCAGGTCACGATAAAAACGCGCCAGTTGCCGCTCATCTTTGATCGGGTACCAGATCGCCACGATGGCCTGACGCATACGGCCGTGCGCTTCATTCAAGGCCTCGACACAGCGTTGCAGTTCATCCGCCTGCTCGAAGGGCGGATCGATCAGCAGCAGCACGCGCTTCTCGCGAGTCGGCATCAGTGCACGTGGCACGTACCAGCCTTCGCCCAGGTGCACGGCCACACGGCGGTCGCCGCGCATATTGTCCTTGAGCAGGCGACCGTCCTCGGGATGTTTCTCGTTGAGCTGCAGGCGATCCTGCTCGCGACTGAGCAGGCGCGCCAGCTCCGGCGAACCCGGGTAGTAGCGCAGCTCGCCATCGGGGTTCATCGCCCGCACCACCTCCAGATAGGCCTCGACCGCATCCGGCAACTGCTCGGCCTGCCACAGGCGGGCGATACCCTCCAGGTACTCGCCGGTACGGCTGGCCTGATCACCCTGCAGATCGTACAGGCCGAGCCCGGCATGGCTGTCGAGGTAGGCAAAAGGAGCCTCCTTCTTCGACAGCAGGGCAAGTAGGCGGGTCAGCAGCAGGTGCTTGAGTACATCGGCGTGATTGCCGGCATGGAAGGCGTGGCGGTAGTTCATGTGTGAGTCCTCGAATCAGACGCGCAGTTTAACAGGCCGGCGCCTGGCATTGCGGCTTGCCCCTTCGTGCCTTACGGCCTAGCAGCCTGTCGGACTTGAATCAATGACTGGACAGAGCGCGTCAAAGACAAAGCGAATTGCCCACTATTTGAGGGGTTTTAACCGGTGGTTGCCCTGAATTTCCCAAATTAGGGCGGGTTC
>NZ_VRYE01000219.1 GCF_008041835.1 Ectopseudomonas mendocina | reverse complement strand
GGCGTAAGCATTGCAAAGATTTTCCCGCGCACATTCAAGGCGTTCTCACCAAACCCTTTCTTTCCGTGCCCATGAGAAACATCTGGAAGGCATAGTAGGGACTTCAAGGTGTAAGCAAAATTTGCTCTTAAAGTTTCTTCAATTGCCATAGATTCTCCAGCAATGCCTAACGCCTGAATTAAGCCGAGCCGCGAAGCGGCGTCGGCTTGGACGAATTGTTAGGCCGCATATCGCGACCTGAAAGCGGCACGCAAGACCTCAACCTTTTCCGCCCCGAGTGAGGTGCATGCGAGCCTGTAGGACTCTATGTGCTTTGTAGGCCAGTCCACTGGTGGTACTTCATCGGCATAGTAAAAGTAATCCCAGATGATCGCCTCCCAGCTGTTACAACGGACTGGCCGCCCGGCGATGACGCCCTCAGCCGCCTCTGGGCACGAGCCCTGCGGAGCCTCCGCGATTTCATACGCTTCGTCTGCCCACCAAGCAGGTTCGCAGTCAAGTAACTCATCCCCGATCTCCGCTAAGAATCCATAGTCCAACTCCTCCGTGACGCGCCCGCCGAGCATTTCAACCATTGCCTCGAGCTCGCCGCGCCTCTCGCCGGGAAACGTCAGATCAATATCATCGTGCTTGCGTGTTACACGCCCTAGCCGTGCATCGATCGCCCAGCCCCCACCGATCCAGAGCGGCAGATTTCGCTCATCTGCCGCAGCTAGAATTTGGTGTATCAATGTGACCTGCGTTGTGTCCATGCGGCCTAACTTTGTTTTAGGGCGACTGCCCTGCTGCGTAACATCGTTGCTGCTGCGTAACATCGTTGCTGCTCCATAACATCAAACATCGACCCACGGCGTAACGCGCTTGCTGCTTGGATGCCCGAGGCATAGACTGTACAAAAAAACAGTCATAACAAGCCATGAAAACCGCCACTGCGCCGTTACCACCGCTGCGTTCGGTCAAGGTTCTGGACCAGTTGCGTGAGCGCATACGCTACTTGCATTACAGTTTACGAACCGAACAGGCTTATGTCCACTGGGTTCGTGCCTTCATCCGTTTCCACGGTGTGCGTCACCCGGCAACCTTGGGCAGCAGCGAAGTCGAGGCATTTCTGTCCTGGCTGGCGAACGAGCGCAAGGTTTCGGTCTCCACGCATCGTCAGGCATTGGCGGCCTTGCTGTTCTTCTACGGCAAGGTGCTGTGCACGGATCTGCCCTGGCTTCAGGAGATCGGAAGACCTCGGCCGTCGCGGCGCTTGCCGGTGGTGCTGACCCCGGATGAAGTGGTTCGCATCCTCGGTTTTCTGGAAGGCGAGCATCGTTTGTTCGCCCAGCTTCTGTATGGAACGGGCATGCGGATCAGTGAGGGTTTGCAACTGCGGGTCAAGGATCTGGATTTCGATCACGGCACGATCATCGTGCGGGAGGGCAAGGGCTCCAAGGATCGGGCCTTGATGTTACCCGAGAGCTTGGCACCCAGCCTGCGCGAGCAGCTGTCGCGTGCACGGGCATGGTGGCTGAAGGACCAGGCCGAGGGCCGCAGCGGCGTTGCGCTTCCCGACGCCCTTGAGCGGAAGTATCCGCGCGCCGGGCATTCCTGGCCGTGGTTCTGGGTTTTTGCGCAGCACACGCATTCGACCGATCCACGGAGCGGTGTCGTGCGTCGCCATCACATGTATGACCAGACCTTTCAGCGCGCCTTCAAACGTGCCGTAGAACAAGCAGGCATCACGAAGCCCGCCACACCGCACACCCTCCGCCACTCGTTCGCGACGGCCTTGCTCCGCAGCGGTTACGACATTCGAACCGTGCAGGATCTGCTCGGCCATTCCGACGTCTCTACGACGATGTTTCATGTGGGCACTGTTGCAAATAGTCGGTGGTGATAAACTTATCATCCCCTTTTGCTGATGGAGCTGCACATGAACCCATTCAAAGGCCGGCATTTTCAGCGTGACATCATTCTGTGGGCCGTACGCTGGTACTGCAAATACGGCATCAGTTACCGTGAGCTGCAGGAGATGCTGGCTGAACGCGGAGTGAATGTCGATCACTCCACGATTTACCGCTGGGTTCAGCGTTATGCGCCTGAAATGGAAAAACGGCTGCGCTGGTACTGGCGTAACCCTTCCGATCTTTGCCCGTGGCACATGGATGAAACCTACGTGAAGGTCAATGGCCGCTGGGCGTATCTGTACCGGGCCGTCGACAGCCGGGGCCGCACTGTCGATTTTTATCTCTCCTCCCGTCGTAACAGCAAAGCTGCATACCGGTTTCTGGGTAAAATCCTCAACAACGTGAAGAAGTGGCAGATCCCGCGATTCATCAACACGGATAAAGCGCCCGCCTATGGTCGCGCGCTTGCTCTGCTCAAACGCGAAGGCCGGTGCCCGTCTGACGTTGAACACCGACAGATTAAGTACCGGAACAACGTGATTGAATGCGATCATGGCAAACTGAAACGGATAATCGGCGCCACGCTGGGATTTAAATCCATGAAGACGGCTTACGCCACCATCAAAGGTATTGAGGTGATGCGTGCACTACGCAAAGGCCAGGCCTCAGCATTTTATTATGGTGATCCCCTGGGCGAAATGCGCCTGGTAAGCAGAGTTTTTGAAATGTAAGGCCTTTGAATAAGACAAAAGGCTGCCTCATCGCTAACTTTGCAACAGTGCCTGAAAAAGTGAAAGGCCAAAAAGTAGGGTATGTCCGGGTAAGTTCTGTCGAGCAAAATACTGGACGTCAACTTGAAGGAATTGAGGTCGACCGGATTTTTGTTGACCGTGCTTCAGGTAAAAATACTGACCGACCTAAATTTCAGGAAATGTTGAACTATGTCCGGGAAGGGGACAGGGTGATTGTACATTCAATGGATCGTTTTGCGCGAAGCCTAACAGATTTGGTCACTGAAGTAGATAAACTGGTCAAACGAGGGATCGCCATCCAGTTTGTAAAAGAAAATATTACTTTTACAGCCGAATCCACCCCGATGGATAATTTGATGCTTCAAATGATGGGTGCTTTTGCACAGTTCGAACGTGAGATCATTTTAGAGCGGCAAAAGGAAGGAATAAAACTCGCCTCTGCTCAGGGGAAGTACAAAGGTCGGGTGCATAAACTAAAGCCTGACCAAGCTGAAGCTTTACGACAAGCATGGAAGGAGGGGAAGTATCCATCGAAAATGGCATTAGGGAAAGCTTTTGGGATTAGTCGTCAGGCGGTATACCGATATTTACAAGTTAGTGAATAGCTTATTAGGATTAGCAACTAAATTTAGTTTAACTTATAAAAATCATGAAACACTGTTCGAATTTCAAGCGTGGAACATGAATAATCAATAAAAAGCCGCTCTGGTGCCCTATATTCCAGAACGGCTTGCTTTAAGATAATGATATTTAAAGAGAAATATCAAGCATTACGTATAAGGTGTATTATGTTAATTTTAGGAAAACTTAAGAGACTGTAAATAAAACTGTGTAAACGCTTAAACTATCGTTAAAAGTGTCATTCTAGGTATTGTATTCCATTAAATAGGTCATAGCTTATTTATGATTTCACAATCTTTATTTAATCGGCGAATTGATCTGATAAATTTTTTCGGGTCATCAATGCACAGCGGTTGTTCCTGACCATCACGTAAAATTATATACTCGTCTAATTTTTCATAATGCACAGCGGCAACTGGTACGCCTTTATTTTTTTTGTTGAACTCATGATGGTTGCCAGGTACTAGTTCCGCATAGGTAAAAATAATCTTATCCGCAATACGAATATAGCTGGCGCTTGTTTTTGACATTCTTGACATATAAAAACCTCTAGGTGTGAAATTAATATACAACTATTTTACAACTAATTTACAACTATTTCAAGGCTTTTTTAATCACTTAACATAATGGTTGTTATACGCAATACACTTGTATATTAATATAATTATCAAATACTTAGTAAAAAAACAAAATCCCAAAATGTCCAAAAAGCCGACTTTGAAACAAGTCGGCTTTTTTATGAGCGGTTTTGATATTTTTTGCCAACATCTTTGCTCAAAAAACACTCAAAACAGAAAATCACCTACAATCTATAAGACTTTTAGCCTGAAAAAAATCCACAATTTCTGCGGATAACTCTGGGGCTATTTTTAAGCCATTTTTGTACGCTTTGACGTACAGTAATTTAAGGAATCTGCTTCTAGCTGATCAAAGCGTTATTTCTTATGATTAAGTCATAGAGAGCAGGAAGCTCCAAACAACAAGAATAAGAAAGATCAGCACAAGGATGGTTAGGTACGACAGGAGTTATACCTTGCAACCAAACACGAAAAACCCCGACAGGATGTCGGGGTTTTTTATTGTCTAACAAAATGATTTCGGAGAATCGCCATTATGTTAATTTTAGGAAATCTTAAAAATAACTATCGTTTCCATTCAATAGTACTTGATCTAATGAATAAATAATATTCCCATGTATATCATTAGCTCTAGCCGTATTTTCAAAGATATTAGCTATATTTTCCTTGAACTCTACTAGAGTCTTAACATTGTTTAATAATGCAAACCGAACAGCTCCCAAACTCCTAGAGGTTCCATAAATCATAATCTGACTATATAACGCTAGAACTGGCTTTGAAAAATCAACTATCCTAAATCCAGAGTGAGCTGAGTTATTTCGAAAAATTCGAATCTTATCTACATCTTCAATTAGTTTTTTCTTCCAAAAATCATATCTAGGATGATCAGATATACTGGCTAGAAAGGGTTCCGATATTTCTAACCTTTTTTTATTATTAGGAAATCCCATTAAAAAACATATGTTTGAAGAAATATTATCAGACTCTCCCTCTTTTAATAATGCTTCTAACGTAAACCAATTAAACAATATCTTTAACTGACTATTATTTTCATGTCTACCATGCCTAGCCCAATGTAAAGCTCTTAAATATCTTTGACTTAGCTCACAATCTAAACCAAGAATATAGTTAATATCATCCATCCTCTGAATATTTCCATGGGACATAACAAAAGATGTTGATGGATTAAATCCCCACCTTTTAACAGGATGTAGCTCACCTGAAGCTAAATTTTTAGCAAATCCAATCTCTGAAACATCAACATTAGAAATATGAAATTTACTGGCGTTCAAATCCAGAATTGTAGAGAACCGATCAGCAGCTATGCTTAGAGCCTCTAGCACTGTTTCAGAGGAAACAATCGTACAAATCCTTGCCGCATAAGTGTATTTATCAAACTGCAATCTATGATCATCAGCAGATTCTTTTAATGCAGCAAGTTCTTTATCTGAATCAACTGAAGCAGGTCTCAATTCTACATCACCATAAATGATGGTATTCGGTAAAGTAAAACTATTAGACTCTAAAACCCTAACTATAAGAAAATTAAACATTTTTATACTTCGCTAATGAATCTCTTAACCTTTCTAGAACTATACTCCTAATTAACTTATCCATTTGAGAAGTAAGTCGAAGTCTTTTTTTCATTGCATATTTATGAACCATTACTGAGAGTTCATAATTCTGTATATTCCACGTAACTTGCAAAATACTTTCCATATATTCTCTTTCTAAGTTATGTTTTAATAACAAAAACTTAGCACTATTTATAATTTGAGAAATATTATTTACTGAATAGTAGTATTGCAGTCTATACCATTCCAACTCAAAATCATCTTTTCTGTTTGAAAACAATAAGCTATCATAATAAACCACTCTTTTATGATCAAAAATAGCTATGGCTAACTTATAACCCAATCGAATGGAAATTATATTTCCACTATGAGTTTTTTCTAACTGGTCTAAATAAAATCTTGCTTCTAGAAAACGTTCTTTAGATATGAAGAACGTAATTAATTTTGTTAAATTTTTTGCATAATTTTTACTATTTAAGTCAGTAATTAAGTATTTGTGAAAAATATTTTCTAGACAGGGTTCCAAAGTAAATCCTTAAAATAATTTCTGCTATATATGTATTACATGAAAAGTAAGAGTTTTTATAATTCAATCGGTTACTTGCCTATATTTTAAGCAATAAAAAACCCGCAAAAGCGGGTTTTTTAATATATCGTATGTCTACAGGGGGAGGACAAGCCAACGAAGTCCTATAGCTAGTACATTCAATATATGGTTTTTATGAATATATGTCAAATCAAACAATAATAGATGCCGTAACTATTGTTATTTCATCACCAAGAATTTCAACCTATGAAGATGTGAGATATAATTATGCTATTAAATATACTTGTTAATTACATATTATATAATCTAAAAATTTGATCCAGAAGGAAAGTTAACTCATCTAGTTTTGTGGAATACTTTTGCGCAGCAAAACCACAAAACTGCGACTTAAAAACTGTCCAGCGCACGAAGTGCGCGATGCTTGAGCGACTTGTTAGAAAATTAGTTACTTGGCTGTGATGGTTTTTTACTTTCTTTTAGCCCTTTAACAGCCTGCTCCCATGTAAGCTTCAAGAGCGACGCATCTCCGACGTCACTATGGCTTGGAACAACCAGTTTTGCATTACCATACCTAGACATTAATATTTCAGCAGAATGTGGCCACGCTTCAACATTTGCATCATCGAGATTTCCAAGACCGTACGGTTTAACAAAACACCCACCAAATAAAATTTTCTTTTCAGGCAACCAAACCACTACGTTATCTTGAGTGTGCCCAGGGCCCGGATAAAAAATTTCAATTTTATTTTTAAGTAGCCAATAACTAACTCCGCTAAATGAGTTTTTAGCTTGCACCTTACCGTTCTTTTTAAGAAGTTCGTTTGTTAATTCAGATGCATACGTGGGAATAGATTGAGAGTTAAGCCATTCTATTCCACCCGAGCTGTCGCTATGAAAATGTGAGGAAATACTGCCTTTTATTTTATAACCGCGCTCCACAAACCAATTTACTAACTTTTCAGTGTCTTTAGCAGCAAATGGAGTGTCAATCAGATAGGCGTCTGTGTTTACAAGAAACACCAAACCGTGTTTAGTAACAACACCCCAACCGTTAACTTCTTCAAACGATGTATGAACATAAACACCGTCTTCAAGCTTCTCAATTTTTAAATCAGGCAAAGACTCTCCTGCGGCAGTAATGCTACAAAACAAAAAGATACATAAAACAAATAATTTTTTCATACTCGCCCTTTTCTAACTTTGTTTTAGGGCGACTGCCCTGCTGCGTAACATCGTTGCTGCTCCATAACATCAAACATCGACCCACGGCGTAACGCGCTTGATGGACGTACGTAAACACAAGGCTAGTTTTTTTAGCGTAGTAATTACTTTTTTATGTCTCACGCTATCATTAAATGCTAATGCAACAGACTCAGTACTTGAAGCGGTTACCAATGCTGAAACTGAATTAGGCGCTAGAATTGGTCTAGCTGTGCATGATTTGGAAACGGGAAAACGTTGGGAACATAAATCTAATGAACGTTTTCCTCTAAGTAGTACCTTTAAAACACTTGCCTGTGCAAACGTTCTTCAAAGAGTTGATCTAGGTAAAGAAAGAATTGATAGAGTTGTGAGATTCTCTGAAAGCAATCTCGTTACATACTCACCTGTAACAGAAAAACATGTGGGTAAAAAAGGGATGTCGCTCGCAGAGCTGTGTCAGGCCACATTATCAACCAGTGATAATTCAGCTGCCAATTTTATTCTACAAGCGATTGGTGGACCTAAGGCTCTAACGAAATTTTTGCGTTCCATTGGCGACGATACTACGCGCCTTGATCGCTGGGAAACAGAACTTAACGAAGCGGTGCCTGGAGATAAGCGAGACACGACAACACCAATTGCAATGGTAACGACACTTGAAAAGTTACTAATTGACGAAACACTATCTATCAAATCTCGTCAACAACTAGAATCTTGGCTTAAAGGTAATGAGGTTGGCGATGCATTGTTTCGTAAAGGCGTTCCAAGTGACTGGATAGTAGCAGATAGAACAGGCGCTGGTGGTTATGGGTCGCGTGCTATTACTGCGGTGATGTGGCCTCCAAATCGCAAGCCTATCGTAGCCGCTCTATACATTACAGAGACAGACGCCTCGTTTGAAGAAAGAAATGCTGTCATTGCAAAAATTGGTGAGCAAATAGCGAAGACAGTATTAATGGAGAATAGCCGTAACTGATTTATTTATAGTTCGATGCCTGTATAGCGCATCGAACTATAGGCTAATTCGGATGTGTCATTGCTTTTGTGCAATCGAATCCTTTTGATTCAAAGGTTCCCTATTACAGTAAATCGTTGGCTTTTGAGTTTCCTGAACCGACGGATTGTGTTTTGGATGTAATTAATACAGGGCGAATTCAAACATGAGGTGCGACAGTTTCAAAAGCCATATGATAATGGGGCGAATAGAGAAAACGGAAAAAATC
>NZ_VRYE01000218.1 GCF_008041835.1 Ectopseudomonas mendocina | reverse complement strand
GAGGTCAGCGAGCTGGCCAGAACCGCGGCGGCCACAAGCGCGCCTATGAAAAATCCTTTCAACCGTTTACTCCTTCTGTAGGGACGTCAACGTACACGGAGGTCAAGGAGTGCCCCCTGAGTCGCGCCATGGTTTGTTTGCTGATCGAGTTGGGAGTCGTACTCCCCGAGTTTCTTGATGAGCGCCTGTCCGGCCTGGCTCACGACAACGCTTAACCTTTCGCACGGCAGTTCCGTGCGTACTCCGCTCAACCGTGAAAGGAGTGTCTGGGCCGTACGCTTTCCATTTGCGGCATGAAGTAACTCGTGAGCGCGAAGCGCGATGTAGAACCTGTTCCACTCTCGAATTACGCCCGGCGCACGCGGAACATCGTCCCGTAATGCGGGTAGGGAGATCGTGATATTGACGGTGACACGGGGGTTGGAGATCGCGCACCCACCGCTGGCGAGCGGGACGTAGTCATAGCTCGAATCCAAGTTCCAAACCGTAGCCCCAGCGTAGAAAGTGTCACCATTTCTGGTTGGGGCGTTCTCACTGATGGACGCCTGGATTTCCTGGACACGCCTCCCCGTCACCCAGTAGTGCTCGACTTTGAAATTGACCACGGGGTCGCCGGTGGGGTCAGCCAGTACGGTTGCAGGGGCTAGGCCTACCGCCATTACCAATAGCATGGCTGAGGGGCCCCTGCGGAAACTATCAAACTCCGCCATAGGTGAGGGTGACACCCACCTTCTTGGCTTGGTTCTCGATGTCCCGGAGTTCCTGTTTTAGCTTGTGGCGGTTTCCCAGCTTCTGCC
>NZ_VRYE01000217.1 GCF_008041835.1 Ectopseudomonas mendocina | reverse complement strand
TACCTGCACGGTAGAGGTGAGATTGTCCGAGCGAACCGCGGCGCGTCGAGTAGACGTCCGCTTCTTCTCGGTTTAACAGGTAGGCCTGCAGTTTCGTGGCCAGTACATTGACCTTGCGGTCTAGCGCATCAGCCAGTTCACGTGCATGTTCCTTGTCAGCAGGGCAAACAAGCATCCCTTCGACCAGGTCCTTGACCGTTCCAGCCCCCAGTGAGGGTTGGTTCTCCACATCGCTCGGTTCAACTTCGAAAGCTGGAACCGGAGCAGCATCCTGATAGTCCGGGTTGGTACCGTTCTGGATGCTAGTCGCGAGTTGCTGAATCACTTTGTCCATATCCAGGACTTCGGAATCGTCACCACCATTGCTGCTGAGCATTTGCTCGATCAACTCGGCGAGGTCGACCCCGTTTTGCCCTTGGCTGTCGCCTTGGGCATTCTCGGATTGGTTATTGGCATCAGCGTCATCCTCGCCCGGCGCACCTTGGCCATCAGCCTTGGAGTCGGACTCGTCTTCAGCTTTACCGTCATCGCTACCCTGACCACCGGTGTCACCGTTGGTAGGTTCCTGATCAACTTTCTGGCCCTGGCCTTGGCCGTTGTCGTAGGTCTGATCGGCGTCCTGATTACTCTCATCATCCCCTTGCGAGGATTGCTGATCGTCCTGGTCATCCCCTTCGTCACCTTCCGAATTGTCGTCTTCAGGCTCCTCTTGGGGCTGCTCATCCTGCTGGTCACGCTGCTGCTTCAGCATTTCGATCAGCCGAAGGGTGAGATCGCCGGCGTCTTGAGTGGAACGAACGCTCGGGTACTCAGCCAGAAGGATGGTTTCCAGGTTTTCGCGCACCTGGTCGGCATGCTCACCGAAGTGGGCATCGAAGTTTTTCCGAACAGCCGCTAGAGGCTGCTGGTACTCACTCCACCGACGGCTGCGAAGGAAGCACAAGGTGTAGCTCGCAAATGCTTCTTGGGGGCTTTGGCTTCCGTCCCGGAACATGCCGCGATCGAACATGATCGCTGCTTCCTGACGGAAGAAACGCTCAGAACGTCGAGAAGACCGAGTTTGAGCGT
>NZ_VRYE01000216.1 GCF_008041835.1 Ectopseudomonas mendocina | reverse complement strand
GGCGTTGTTGCATTGCTAAAAGCTCCTACCCGCTGCAGACGGGAGAATTGAAGAGTTCACTCCCGCCTGCAGGTCGGGAGGGTCCGACCTGGCTTAGCCTGGTTGGTCGTCGTAGAGGCTTGCGATGTCGTCCCAGTTGCCTGGTTCTTTCGCTACCAACCAGCCCATTGCCCATGCCCTGCCCTCTTGGGACATGGATGGGTACGGATTGGGTTGGTTGGAGTTGCCCGAACGATATGCTTCTTTGCCTTGTTGAAACGCCTTCATTGAATGCTCCTTCCCGAAATCCGGGTGATGGCCACCCGAAACCCGATCACCGGGCCGGTTTTCCGATGTGCTTCATTTCCGCATGACAGGCCGCGAGGGCCAGATCCAAGGCAAACCTCGTAGCGAGGAAAGCCATCCCCAGTGGGGTGTGGAGAAGAATCGGTTTGAGCAATTTTCGAATTATGTTCGTTGTCCGCAGCACGTAATCGGCAATGATCATCGACCAATACATCATCGGAACAATTGCTTTTGGTGCTGGTATATCTCCCCCGCAGCCAACATAAAGGGCGAACCCGACTGATAGCTTTAGGTTAGAAACGAACTTGGATTTTTTGGTTTTCATGGTATTCACCTTCTAGTTTAGTTTCTTCATGGTTTTTCTCCTGTCCTAACCCCAGAGGTGATCATCCCCAAGGGGAGTTTCACCCCCAGGGTATGTCCATGGAATTTATGGCGTGCTGCTTCGTGTTCCACCTACGCCGCCACCGGCACGCCGGCGCTCAACATAGTCACAACCCCAGTAAATTGCGAATGCAAGAAACAGGATTCCGAGAGTCACACTGAAAGACATGGTCGCATCCTCGCGATGAGTAATAAGAGATTCTTTCGATCCTCTACTCACCTAGGGGCTACGTGCACGCT
>NZ_VRYE01000215.1 GCF_008041835.1 Ectopseudomonas mendocina | reverse complement strand
TCCGTGGATCGTTCAACTCAGAATGTGGCCAGTCTGTGCCTCATACAGCTTCACACAGTTCGGACACAGCATGCCTTTCTTGCCCTGGGCAAGCTTGGCTGCCTTCCAGCCCTTACGGGTGGCCAGGTCCTGTAGGTACTTGTAGGCCCGGATCAGATCGGCCTGAGTATCGTCAGCAGTTTCGAACACACCCTGCTCGTTCATGCTGTAGCAGTCGTCGGTGCTCGGGTCTTCCTGGTTGATGCACTGCAGTTCCAGGCGAATGCTCATCGTGTATCTCTCTCAAACTGACGGTGCTGATTGCGGGACATGGTCTAGCGTGACCATCACCTCAGAGGCCAGATGCCCCCACTGCGCTGGACTCACATCCAGATAACCAGCATTAAATTGCTGATCGATCTGGTCGATCAGGGTGGTGATGGATGCTTCCGTAATGGCAGACCTCAAAACATCTAGCGCGTCTTCGAAGTCACAGAAAGCAAATGTGGCCATTCCGTTTGTCTCTCCGTAAGTCCCGACCGCCCATAGCCCCCAGTGGGTGGGGGCGATAGTTGTCAGGGGGCTTGGATTAGCCGACGTTCGCCGCCGGCTCGGTGCCGCTCTGGGCAGATTTTACGGCCGCGCGGATGTTGGCCAGCGCCTTGGCCAGGTCCTGCAGGTTCAGGTCGGCACCGCTGAGGGTCAGTTCGACCTTCACACTCTCCGGGGT
>NZ_VRYE01000214.1 GCF_008041835.1 Ectopseudomonas mendocina | reverse complement strand
CGTCCGCATAGCGTTTGGATTTGGTCCAATCGATTACCAGTTCCCGAGTGCCGTCAGGACCTTTGAAAACTGCCTTGTCGAGCCCAAATCGCTGCAGTGTGTAGTCGTTGACCTTTTCGCCATTGCGTACGATTCGGCGCCCTTGGCTGGTCATTACTACGATCGAGTCAGCCCGAACCTCGAGGAGCGCCAGAAAGTGTTTGGCCTTGTCTTCATCGTCGTCGGGGACGTTTTTCTGAGAGGAGCCAGGCTGGACTGGACCGCCTGGAGCAGCCTGTCCATTTGGTCCGCTCATCCCTAACGTAGGCTGGTCGAGCATGAACGGTGCGGCATTGGGGATGACTGGGTTTTGACCGAACGGGAGGTCAGCTTTATCGGGTTTAGTGCCTGCCTTGCGCACCTCTTTACCCAGAGTTGCGATATCTGTTACACCCAGTGGAGAGCCACTTTCGTCCAAAATGAAGCCGGCATCCGACATTTTCTTGTAGGAGTCAGCCATTTCAGCCTGGAGTTTCAGCTGATCGCGCTTGTACTCCATGTCTCCAATCTTCCGACTGCGGTCACGATGAGTGTCTGCATCGTCCGCATCTGCAAGAGCATAGATAGGGAGCACAAATTGAGCTGCCATAAGAG
>NZ_VRYE01000213.1 GCF_008041835.1 Ectopseudomonas mendocina | reverse complement strand
CCTGTATAGCTGGCACCAACCAAAGTACCCGTCTCCAATTCACGAACCGCTTCTGGCACACCCCTGACCACCGTGTAATGACCTCATCAACACAACGGCCACAGGTGTCCACATATGAAGATTACGAACGCATTCACCCGCCAGGTTGGCCAGCTGGAGAACACTGATGATCCAGCCACCCCGATCCTGTTCAGGTCGATCCATCCTGCCCAGGACCAAGATCTGCTGAGCAGCATTCGACACGACGTGGGCCTGGCGCCTGGGCTTGCACTGCTCTATGACGACGAGCATGTCCTCATCTATGACCAGGAAGAGGTCAACCTCCTTCCATGTGAGCACCAGAATTTCTATCGCGCTGCCAGTAGCATCAGCACCTGGCTTGGGGTTGCCTGGGAGCTCTGCGTAAACACCGACAACCCGGACTCTCCGATCGAGGTTCTTTCAAGCGGCTGCCAAGAGCACATCGAGCGTCTGGCAACTGCCCTCAATGATTCGATTCAGCCCTCCACTTCGGTACTCGTCCCTCTGCGTAGTGTCGTTCATGAGGTGGACCCGAATGGCAGCCTGTATGCCGTGACCTGC
>NZ_VRYE01000212.1 GCF_008041835.1 Ectopseudomonas mendocina | reverse complement strand
CGTATGCGGAGCTTCTTTTATTTCTACTACGAATAGCTAGGAAAGGAAGGTAGGTCGATTTAATGTCAATCACCTCGCCATCCGCCGTCCGAGTCTGGATAGTAAGAGGAGCTTCGCTGAGGATTTCTAAGGCTTCCCGGAGCTCTGCGTACGTATAAGTATGCTTCTGCGACTGAAGCTCTTTCTGTAGTTCATAAAGAGTAAATTGAACAGAGCACTCAGCCTCGTTAAATTTGGGGGTGCCTTGAGTTGAAAATTTGCGAAGTGCCTCTTCAACGAACTCCTCACGAGCGCCGGGGAAAACACCAACATCTTCTACTTGCTTAGATAGCTTGCCATCCACCTTGAGCCGTTTCTGCATTGGAACGGCTTTAAGAATTACACGAAACGGCCCCCCGTTAATCGTACCTTCCTTAACAATAGTCATTTCGGCGACTGAACGTACAGTCTTCCCAGACCATGCGAACCGTGGAAGCGCATCGTAAATGCTCACCAGATTTCCCAGATCGTTATCATCGAGAGTGATCTGGTATGCCGAGAACAAGGGCAGGGTTGATGATGCCGCAGGCTCCTGGATTCTTTTTCCAGTAGCTTTGCTTCTGATGCTATTCAAACGGGCTACGACTCCCGTTTCTTTCCTCGAGAGGGATTGCGAATTACAATCGAGGCCTGTGAGCAAGTCGTTCTGTGATTCGATTACATCCATAGCGGCATGCCATTTACTACAACAGGAAGGGGTACAAAATGGTTTCGAAAGTCCAGCAGGTTGCAGCGATTG
Organism: Ectopseudomonas mendocina; assembly: GCF_008041835.1. GTDB lineage: Bacteria > Pseudomonadota > Gammaproteobacteria > Pseudomonadales > Pseudomonadaceae > Aquipseudomonas. Next base: position 36 of record NZ_VRYE01000212.1, on the reverse strand, counting down.
AAGCTCAGATCCAGGATCTTCAAAAGCAACGAGAAG
>NZ_VRYE01000211.1 GCF_008041835.1 Ectopseudomonas mendocina | reverse complement strand
GGCTAAAAGAAAGTAAAAAACCATCACAGCCAAGTAACTAATTTTCTAACAAGTCGCTCAAGCATCGCGCACTTCGTGCGCTGGACAGTTTTTAAGTCGCAGTTTTGTGGTTTTGCTGCGCAAAAGTATTCCACAAAACTACAACTTAAAAACTGCCGCTTAGCTCGGCGTTAGGCAGCAAACCACATTTCTCGGTAGACGGAACCAACGAATGACGAATGACTGGATTCCCACTTCGCATGACAACTGCTCGCAAGTAGCGGGGCCGTTCTATCACGGCACCAAAGCCAAACTCACGGTTGGTGACTTGCTTTCCCCAGGACACCCGTCTCACTTTGAGCAAGGTCGCAAGCTCAAACACATCTACTTTGCCGCCCTGATGGAACCAGCCATCTGGGGAGCGGAGCTTGCGATGTCGCTGTCAAGCCTAGAGGGGCGCGGCCACATCTACATCGTTGAACCGCTCGGCCCATTTGAGGACGACCCGAACCTTACAAACAAGAAATTCCCGGGAAATCCAACCAAGTCCTATCGCACCACTGAGCCGCTGCGGATTGTTGGGATCGTAGAAGACTGGCAAGGCCACTCACCGGAGGTGTTACAGGGCATGTT
>NZ_VRYE01000210.1 GCF_008041835.1 Ectopseudomonas mendocina | reverse complement strand
CTTCTGCTCGATCAACGCGAGCTTGCGTGCAGCCCGTGCTCGCGTTTCGGCACAGGCGCACGACTCATCCAGCGTCCACTGGTATACGTGATTTCAAAGCGCAATCCGCAGGCTGAGGAAATCGCCGAGGCGCTGGATAGCGCCTATCTGGAATGGCGCGAAGCAAACCCCGAGCCGCGCCGACTGCGCGGCGTGCGCAATCGGCTGGCGACAGCACACTAGACTGTCGCTGGCACTTCCCAAACCTCGATATTACGTCGCCGCCCTACCCTCCAGGTGCGACCAAGACTCACCGCATCTGCCAGCCCCAGCTCCGCCAGCTGCGCCTGAACAGCGCCGCGTTCGGCTAAGGGCAGTGCCCGCAAGGTATCGGACGCGCGTTGCAGTACATACAGCAGATATGGCTCTACACCGACCTCTATCGGCGCCCCGCGAAAGCAGGTTTGCACCATGCCGACTTGCCGGATCTGCGGCTTCTCCGTCACCGGCGTGCCACTGGCCGGTTTCAGTTCGGCAACCCAGGCGTCAAGGTATGCCAGTTTGTTGGTCAGCTCAGGGAAGATGTCCTCGGCAATATGTTCAAGCACCGGGATCAGGGTGGGCGGTAATGCATCACCGGCGGGAAACCCCGGTTCGGCTTGCGCATACTCGACGACATCGAGCCCCGGCGCCGTCATGCGTTCGACCCAGCGATGAACTCTGGGAGCGCGCTGCTGCATGATGGCCAGCGGCACCGGATCACGGCCAAGGTGCGCAAACATAGGCCCGATCAGGCCGTAATCGGCGATCGACGGTTGTGTGCCCAGCAGATACGGCCATTCGGCAAAGTGCTGCTCCAGGCGATCAAGCAGCTGCAGAAACGACGCTTCAATCAACGGAATGCTTTCGGCGTTGACGCCCAGTCTCGGCAGGTATGAGTTCATCCGCCCCATGATCTGCTCGGCCATTTTCGGCCCGGAACCAAGCGTAAAGGCACAACGCAGGAATGCCTCCTGCTCTGCCCGATAGGACCAGCGATAGTGCATCGCATGCTTGAGCATCGCCTGACCACCGTAGTACTCGATGACAATCGCAACAATGCGCTGCAGCGGTGTTTGCGGGTAGGCCGGCCATGGCACGCCCTGCGCCTCCAGATGATCGATGATATCAATGGTGTCCTGAATCACCGCGCCATCAGGCGTTTCCAGCACCGGGATAATGCCTCTGCCTATTTGCGGCAGGATGCGGTTTGCGAAGTCGGGATGCCAGGTTGGCACCTCGATATAGGGCAGCCCCTGGTTACGCAGATAACAACGGGCCTTGCCGGTATACAGCGAATGCGAGGCACCATACAGGCGATAGGCTGAGGCAGATTTCATTGGGGCTCCCGGGTTTATTGTTCATTCTTCCTGCAACGGATACTGCCAGCGTCACAGAAGGCAGACAAGAGGGGGGCTCGCAGAATTCGG
>NZ_VRYE01000021.1 GCF_008041835.1 Ectopseudomonas mendocina | reverse complement strand
CTCTGCTTTGCAAGGCCGCTAGCCCGGTTAGGCGCACAGGAGCGAAATTCATCATGGCTCAAGGCTAACGCCTTATCAGAAGTCGAATATACGGAAGCAGTCGTACCTAGGTTCAGAGGCAGATTATTTCACTGGCAAAACGGGAGGAGTCCATATACGGATGCAATCCGGGGAAATGAAAAGGGCATCCCGCGGGATAATGTCTGTCAGCTAAGCGTCGACGCTGCCAATGGGTAGGAGCGGCGCCCCGCCGCGAACCAGGGCGATACGCGATTGAAAAGCTTCGCCCCGGGGCGGGGCTCCTACGAAAGACCGCTTTGGCAAGCTTATCTGATCGGCATTGTCCCGCGGGATGCCCTTTTCGTTGTTGCTAGCGGGATCAGTCGTCGCTGTCGTCGTCGTCCGCGCCGTCGACCTTCATGCCCAGCTCCTTGATCTTGCGCGTCAGGGTGTTGCGGCCCCAACCCAGCAGCAGGGCCGCATCGCGGCGGCGGCCAGCGGTGTGCTTGAGGGCGGTCTCGATCATGATGCGCTCGAAGGCCGGCACGGCGACATCGAGCAGGTTGGACTGGCCACGCGCCAGGGCCTGATCGGCCCACAGGCGCAGCGCCTGTTCCCAGTTGGTCACCGGCGCGGCGTCCTGCGGCTGGGTCAGCAGTTCCGGTGGCAGGTCGTCGACATGCACTTCGCGTCCCGAGGCCATGACGGTGATCCAGCGGCAGGTGTTCTCCAGCTGGCGCACGTTGCCCGGCCAGGGCAAGTGCTTGAGGTAATCCTCGGTTTCGCTCTTGAGCAGCTTCGGCTCCACCGCCAGTTCCTGCGCGGCGCGAGCGAGGAAGTGATGGGCCAGGGTCGGGATGTCCTCGCGGCGGTCGGCCAGGCGCGGGATGTGAATACGGATGACGTTGAGGCGGTGGAACAGGTCTTCACGGAACTTGCCGGCAGTCACCAGGGTTTCCAGGTTCTGGTGGGTGGCGGCGATGATGCGCACGTCTACCTTCACCGGGGTGTGGCCGCCGACGCGGTAGAACTCGCCATCGGCCAGCACGCGCAGCAGGCGCGTCTGGGTATCGGCCGGCATGTCGCCGATTTCGTCGAGGAACAGCGTGCCGCCGTCGGCCTGCTCGAAGCGACCGCGGCGCTGGTTGGCCGCGCCGGTGAAGGCGCCTTTCTCGTGGCCGAACAGCTCGGACTCCATGAGATCCTTGGGGATCGCCGCCATGTTCAGGGCGATGAACGGCGCCGCCGCGCGCGGGCTGTGGCGGTGCAGGGCATGCGCCACCAGCTCTTTACCCGTGCCGGATTCGCCGTTGATCAGCACGGTGATATTGGAATGGCTGAGGCGCCCGATTGCGCGAAAGACCTCCTGCATCGCCGGGGCTTCACCGATGATTTCCGGCGTGCGCGCCTGTGCAGCGGGCGCGGCCAGGCTCTGCTGTTCCTGGGTGTGCTGGAAGGCGCGCTTGACCAGCGACACCGCTTCATCGACGTCGAATGGCTTGGGCAGGTATTCGAAGGCGCCACCCTGGTAGCTTGCCACCGCGCTGTCCAGGTCGGAATGCGCGGTCATGATGATCACCGGCAGACGTGGGTACAGCTCGCGGATGCGTGCCAGCAGGTCGAGGCCGCTGGCGCCGGGCATGCGGATGTCAGAGATGATCACGTCCGGCTGCTGGCGGGTCAGGCGGGCGAGTACGCCGTCGGCACTGTCGAAACTCTGGGTGGTTATGCCTTCCTGTTGCAGGGCCTTTTCCAGAACCCAGCGGATGGAACGATCGTCGTCGACAATCCAGACGGTTTCACTGCTGCTCATGGCGTGGGCGCTCCTTGTTCCAGCGGCAGGAAGATCGAGAACACGGTATGGCCGGCGTGGCTCTCGCACTCGATCAGACCTTGGTGCTGACTGATGATGTTCTGGGTGATGGCCAGGCCCAGGCCGGTGCCGTCGGCACGCCCGCTGACCATGGGGTAGAAGATGGTTTCCTGCAGCTCCGGTGGAATGCCGGGGCCGTTGTCGATGATCTCGACCTTGACCACCAGGCGGTGGCGCGTATGGCCGATGGTGAACTGGCGCAGGGTGCGGGTGCGCAGGCTGATGCGCCCCAGGCCCATGTCGTGTTTCTGCCCGGCGATGGCCTGCATGGCATTGCGCACGATATTGAGCACGGCCTGGATCATCTGCTCGCGGTCGATCAGCAGATCCGGAATGCTCGGGTCGTAATCGCGCACCAGGGTGATGCCGCCCTGGCATTCCGCTTCGATCAGGTTGGCGACGCGCTCGAGCACTTCATGCACGTTGGTCATCGCCAGCGACGGCAGCTTGTTCGAGCCGAGCATGCGGTCGACCAGTTTTCGCAGGCGGTCGGCCTCTTCGATGATGACGTTGGTGTAGTCCTTGAGGTCTTCGTTGGGCAACTCGCGCGAAAGCAGTTGCGCCGCGCCACGGATGCCACCGAGCGGGTTCTTGATCTCGTGAGCCAGGCCGCGCACCAACAGTTTGGTGGTCTCCTGCTTGGACAGCTGCGCCTCTTCCTTGGTGATGCGCAGCAGGCGGTCGCGCGGGTGTACCTCCAGCAGCAGCAGGGTTTCGCCTTTGCTGAACAGTGGCGTCACCGCGTAGTCCACGGTCAGCGTCTGGCCGGTGACCGAGGTCAGCACCGCCTCACGCTTGTTGAACGGGTGCGCTTGCTCCACCGCCTGGCGCAGGGATGACAGCGCCTCTGGCGATTCGGTGAACAGGTCGCTGATGAACTGACCATGGCTGCGCTGGCCGCTAACGGCCAGGAGCATTTCCGCCGCCGGGTTCATGTACTCAAGGCACAGCTTGCTGTTGAGCAGCAGGGTGGCGGTGGTCAGGTTGTCGAGTAGCAGGCGGTGCAGCGCGTCGTTGATGATCATAGGCAGTGCGTTCCGGCGATGGGGCAGAAAATGCAAGAAGCAAACCAAAGCCCCGAAAAGACGCATTTTTTCTGGCCTGCCATCCCCGGCAGCCGCCTCTGGGCCGTTGCAAGCGAGGTGAAAAATGGTGCGAGGCCGTTTTCTCTGCGATCTACCCGGGCTTTGTGGGTGCCAACGGGTGGCGACGTGAGGAAAAGCGACCCAAAACAGGGAGAGCTTAGGAGGTGGTGCGCCAGATTGCACCATTAAGGTGCAATCAGCGTTCAGAGAAAGGGCAGGATGCTGGTTTTTTCCTTGGGCTTGTCTTTCAGTGGGCACTCGGGCCGCACGCCGTATTCCTCTTTCTTGCAGGGATTGATCTTGCGCTTTTGCGTCAGGCTCATGCGGTGCATATGAAAGGGTTGCGCCGGTGTGCGCTCGACGATGAGACCGGCAGAGTCGAGGATCTCTGCTGCCAGTTGGTGCGTGCCCCGGTCGATGTGCTGCAGGGAGAAAACCGGGCTGCGGCTGCTTTCACCCTGTTGCTGGCCATTGAGCAGCAGGCGGTAGTTGTGCCCCGGCAGCAGGCCGGGCTCGCTGCTCAGGGTAACGATCATCTCGCCTGAACCGTTATGGATGGAGGCATCCGGCTCCGGTACGAGAATGCGCAGCACCTGGTAATGCACGGTGGGCTTGCTCACTGCGGGTGCCGGCGCCATGCGCACCGTGGGCGCGGGTTGGCTCAGTTCGACGTTGTTGGAGGGCGCTAGCATCACCCGCTCGGCATTGCTGCTACGCGGTTTGTCGGTAAACACGCGGTTACCTTCGGCATCGATATAGGTATAGACCTGGGCCGAAGCCACTGGGGTGATGAACAGCAGGCAGAGCAGCAGTACGCGCATCATGATCAGTTCGCAGGTTTCGGGGCTGGGCGCGGTGGCGATAGCGGTGGGCGCGCAGGGCTGTTGACGCTGATGCGCTGCACGGTAAAGGTTTCGCTGGCGCTTTGCTGGACGATACGGTCACCGGCCATGACGGCGACGGCTAGGCTGTGTTCGCCTCGGTCGAGTTCAGTCAGTTGCAGGCTGGGGACGTTGCTGGGCTGGCCGTAGGGTTGGCCATCGAGTATCAGCCTGAGCACATGTCCTGGTTGCAGGCGCGGCTCGATGTTTACCCCGACGACGAAGCTGCCATTGTTGGCGCGCATGGCTTCATCGTCCGGTATCCCGCTCAGGCTCAGTACGGCGTAGGGCGCTTCGTTCTGTGCGGAGGCATTGTCGCCTTCGGCTGCCATCGCGGGCGCTTGGCTTTCCACCGTATTGGTAGGTGGCAGGTTGATGCTTTCAGCTGCCACGCCTTCAGGCGGCTGGTTGGTGAAGACCGTATTGCCGTTGGCGTCAATGTACTTGTAGATCTGCGCATGGGTCGGCAGGGCCAGGGCAAGCAGCAGGCAGGCGAGTAGCGGGCGCATGGGCCGTTCCTTCCGCGGATGATGCGCTAAGCCTTGCACTGCAATCGGTTCCTGGCAAGCGCAGGGGATTGTGGCTGTGATGTTTGGCTACAAATCGGCCGCTTGGCGTGCGGTCGTGTATGGGTGAAATCCGCTTGCGAGCATTCGAGGCGAGCGGGTTCGTGAGTAGCGACAGTCGGTGCGCAGGCGCATAAAAAAGGTTCTTTGCGTTATCGCGGGGAAGATACGCTTGACACCGGACTGGCAACTACGTGTTAGCTGTCGATGACTTGGCACTATCCCTTAGCGTGTTGTCTGGCCTGATAGGTTTCGCCCCTTACGGGCGAGTCACTTTCTCTTGCTTGCCCAAGAGAAAGTAACCAAAGAGAAGGGCACCCCACCATCCGAGCTAGGCGCCCCCGCCCTGCTGCGCCGGGGGTCCCTCGTTCCATCACCGCTCCAGGGGCACGCCACGAAGGGCCGTCCCTGGCCCATCGTGGCTCTCGCGACATCCATGTCGCTCAACCCCTTCCACGGCGATTCCACTCGGCCTACTGAAGGGGACTTTGGCCTCGTCTGTGAGAACGTGCGTCAAGAGCAAAAGCCAAACGCTACCGACTTTGATCTTCCAGAGATGTCGCAAGCTCGCGACCTGGTCCCCTTCAGGAGGCCGAGTGGAGGTGTTGCGCAGGGGGACGAGCCGCATGGATGCGGCGAGAGGCTTAATGGGCCAGGGACGGCCCATGTAAGCCGGCCCCCGGAGCAGCGCCGGAGCGAGGGAAGTTTCGCGTAGCGAAACCCGGATGTCGGGGTGCCCTTCTTTGGCACACCTTTCTTGGGCAAGCAAGAAAGGTGTGGCGCCCGTAAGGGGCGCAACCCAAACGCTCAGTACACGCGGTAATGGATAGTGCTAAGTCAGTAAGCGGTACGCACACAAACTTGCCAGTCCGGTATCAACCCGCACTTTCCCCAACATATGCGAAGAACCTAAAAAAGCCCCGCCAGGCAGGGCCGGGCGGGGCTTTCGAGAGCGCCGCACGAGGCGGCGCGAATCTGGCTTAGACGCTGTAGTACAGGTCGTATTCCAGCGGGTGCACGAAGGTGCGCACCTTGATTTCTTCTTCGGATTTCAGCTCGATGTAGGCATCGATGAAGTCGTCGGAGAACACGCCGCCCTTGGTCAGGAACGCGCGGCCCTTGTCCAGCTCTTCCAGGGCTTCCTTCAGGCTGCCGCAGACCTGCGGGATCAGCTTGCCTTCTTCCGGCGGCAGGTCGTACAGGTTCTTGTCGGCCGCATCGCCCGGGTGGATCTTGTTCTGGATGCCGTCGATACCGGCCATCAGCAGAGCAGCGAAGGCCAGGTAGGGGTTGGCAGCCGGGTCCGGGAAGCGCGCTTCGATGCGGCGGGCTTTCGGGCTGGCAACGTACGGGATACGGATCGAGGCGGAGCGGTTGCGAGCCGAGTAGGCCAGCATCACCGGTGCTTCGAAGCCCGGAACCAGACGCTTGTACGAGTTGGTCGACGGGTTGGTGAAGCCGTTCAGGGCCTTACCGTGCTTGATGATGCCGCCGATGAAGTACAGAGCGGTCTCGGACAGGCCGGCATAGCCTTCGCCAGCGAAGGTGTTCTTGCCGTCCTTGGAGATCGACATGTGCACGTGCATGCCCGAGCCGTTGTCGCCGTACAGCGGCTTCGGCATGAAGGTAGCGGTCTTGCCGTAGGCGTCGGCGACGTTGTGCACGCAGTACTTCAGGGTCTGAACTTCGTCAGCCTTGGCGACCAGGGTGTTGAACTTCACGCCGATTTCGTTCTGGCCGGCAGTGGCCACTTCGTGGTGGTGCACTTCGACGACCAGGCCCATTTCTTCCATGGCGTTGCACATGGCGGTACGGATTTCGTGGTCGTGGTCGCACGGCGGAACCGGGAAGTAACCGCCCTTGACGGCCGGGCGGTGGCCCTTGTTGCCGCCTTCGACGTCGCCGTCGGTCATCCAGGAGCCTTGCTCGGAGTAGATCTTGAACATCGAGCCGGAGATGTCGGACTTGAACTTCACTTCGTCGAAGATGAAGAACTCGGGCTCCGGACCGACGAATACGGTGTCACCGATGCCGGTGGTTTTCAGGAACTCTTCAGCGCGCTTGGCGATGGAGCGCGGGTCGCGGTCGTAGCCCTGCATGGTGCTTGGCTCGATGATGTCGCAGACCAGGATCAGGGTCGGCTCTTCGGTGAACGGATCCAGCACAGCGGTCTCGTCGACCGGCATCAGGATCATGTCGGAGGCTTCGATGCCTTTCCAGCCGTGAATGGACGAACCATCGAACATCTTGCCGTGCTCGAAGAAGTCTTCGTCCAGGGCGTCACGGGCCGGCATGGTCACGTGGTGCTGCTTGCCTTTGGTATCGGTGAAGCGCAGGTCTACCCACTTCACGTCGTGTTCTTTGATCAGTTGAACAGCCTTAGACATGTTGTCCTCCAGATGGAAAAGGCTCGCTTCGTGGAGCCCTGATATGTGCGGTGAAGCCCGGCGGGATACTCCTTCAGGGCGACCTGCCTCACAAGGGAGCAAATTGCATGCCAGTGCCCTGTATTGGGCAGAAGCCGCGAAACTCAGGGATTGAGCCGCCTGCATCGTCATTTGCCAGGAATATTTGCACTGTTTAGGGTCTGGAAATTTCAATAAAGAATCATTTTGGTGCATGAAGTGGTCGATGCAGTATTTTTGGTCAAGGCTTGAACAATTTCCGCTATAATCCGCGCCCCTGTTTTTTCGTCCCCCGTGTGGGCGGCCTATTCATGAAGCTGATCGTCAAAGTTTTCCCGGAAATCACCATCAAGAGCCGCCCGGTGCGCAAGCAGTTCATCCGCCAGTTGGGGAAGAACATCCGCTCCGTGCTGCGTGATCTTGACCCCGACGTTCGGGTGACCGGTGTCTGGGACAATCTGGAGGTCGAGACCGATCTGGACGATCCCAAGCTGCTGGCCGAGATGACCGAACGCCTGCGTAACACGCCGGGCATTGGTCTGTTCCTCGAGGTGAATGAGTACCCGCTGGGCGATCTGGACGAGATTACCGAGCACTGCAAACGCCACTACGCCGACCAGTTGCCGGGCAAGATCTTCGCCGTGCGTTGCAAGCGTGGCGGCAAGCACGCGTTCAGTTCCATCGATGTCGAACGCCATGTTGGTTCACGTCTGCGTCAGGAGTGCGGTGCAGCCGGTATCGACCTGAAGAAACCGGAAGTCGAAGTGCGTATGGAAATTCGCGACCAGCGCCTCTTCGTGGTGCACAACCGCCACGAAGGGCTCGGTGGCTATCCGCTCGGTTCGCTGGAACAGACCCTGGTGCTGATGAGTGGCGGCTTCGACTCCACCGTAGCGGCCTACCAGATGATGCGTCGCGGCCTGGTCAGCCACTTCTGCTTCTTCAACCTCGGCGGTCGAGCCCATGAACTGGGCGTGATGGAAGTGGCGCATTACATCTGGCAGAAGTTCGGCCGTTCGCAGCGCGTGCTGTTCATCAGCGTGCCGTTCGAGGAAGTGGTCGGCGAGATTCTCGGCAAGGTCGACAACAGCCAGATGGGCGTCATCCTCAAACGCATGATGCTGCGCGCGGCCACCCGTATTGCCGAAAACCTGCAGATCGAAGCGCTGGTCACCGGCGAGGCGATCAGCCAGGTATCGAGCCAGACCCTGACCAACCTGGCGGTGATCGATTCGGCCACCGACATGCTGGTGATGCGTCCGCTGATTGCCAGCCACAAGCAGGACATCATCGATACCGCCACGCAGATCGGCACCGCCGAGTTCGCCAAGAACATGCCCGAATACTGCGGCGTGATCTCGGTCAACCCGACCACCAAGGCGCGCGCCTACCGCATCGAGCACGAGGAAGCGCAGTTAGACATGGCCATCCTCGACCGTGCCCTCGAGCGGGCTACTCAGTTGCCCATCGACCGCGTGATCGACGAGTTGGGCAAGGACGTGCAGGTCGAGGAAGTAGGGGAAGCGCTGGCTGGTCAGATCGTCATCGATATCCGTCACCCCGATGCTGCCGAAGACCAGCCCCTGGCCGTGCCGGGCATCGAAGTGCAGGCGCTGCCGTTTTATGCGCTGAACAACAAATTCAAGGAACTGGATGAGAACCGCCAGTACCTGCTGTATTGCGATAAGGGCGTGATGAGTCGCCTGCACGCCCATCACTTGCTGAGCGAGGGGCATGCCAATGTGCGCGTTTATCGCCCGGCATAAGGTGCCCGGATTGTATGGCGGCAGCATCCGCCATCGCCCTCCCGACCACACGGCGCGCTGACCACACCTACGCTCTTCATATTTTTCGCCCAGGCTGGGCGATGCACCGAATCCTCTGATCGAGACATACACAGTGATTGAAAATCTACGCAATATCGCCATCATCGCCCACGTCGACCACGGCAAGACCACCCTCGTCGACAAGCTGCTCAAGCTCTCCGGCACCCTCGACCGCAAGGAAGCCGAGAACGAGCGCGTGATGGACTCCAACGACCAGGAAAAGGAACGCGGCATCACCATCCTGGCCAAGAACACCGCCATCAAGTGGAATGACTACCGGATCAACATCGTCGATACCCCCGGCCACGCCGACTTCGGCGGCGAGGTCGAGCGCGTGATGAGCATGGTCGACTCCGTGCTGCTGGTGGTCGATGCCCAGGACGGCCCCATGCCGCAGACCCGCTTCGTGACCCAGAAGGCCTTCAAGGCCGGCCTGCGCCCGATCGTCGTGGTGAACAAGATCGACCGTCCGGGCGCGCGTCCTGACTGGGTCATCGACCAGATCTTCGACCTGTTCGACAACCTCGGTGCCACCGACGAGCAGCTGGACTTCCCGATCGTCTACGCCAGCGCCCTGAACGGCATTGCCGGTCTGGATCACGAGAAGATGGACGACAACATGGACGCCCTGTTCCAGGCCATCGTCGACCATGTGCCGGCCCCGCAGGTCGACACCGAAGGCCCGTTCCAGATGCAGATCTCCCAGCTGGACTACAACAGCTTCCTCGGCGTGATCGGCATCGGCCGCATCGCCCGCGGCAAGGTGCGCTCCAACACCCCGGTGACCGCCATCGGCGCCGACGGCAAGAAGCGCAACGGCCGCATCCTGAAGATCATGGGCCACCACGGCCTGCAGCGCGTCGAGGTGGAAGAAGCCACCGCCGGCGACATCGTCTGCGTTTCGGGCATGGACGAGCTGTTCATCTCCGACACCCTGTGCGATCAGAACAACGTCGAGGCCCTGCCGCCGCTGACCGTCGACCAGCCGACCGTGAGCATGACCTTCCAGGTCAACGATTCGCCGTTCGCCGGCAAGGAAGGCAAGTTCGTCACCAGCCGCAACATCAAGGACCGCCTGGAGAAGGAACTGCTGCACAACGTGGCGCTGCGCGTCGAACAGGGCGACAGCCCGGAGAAGTTCAAGGTCTCCGGCCGTGGCGAGCTGCACCTGTCGGTGCTGATCGAAACCATGCGCCGCGAAGGCTTCGAGCTGGCCGTCGGCCGCCCGGAAGTGGTGATCATCGAGAACGAGGCCGGCGAGAAGCAGGAGCCCTACGAGAACGTCACCATCGACATCGAGGAGCAGCACCAGGGTTCGGTGATGGAGCAGATGGGCCTGCGCAAGGGCGATCTGACCAACATGATCCCCGACGGCAAGGGCCGTATTCGCCTCGAATACACCATCCCGGCACGCGGCCTGATCGGCTTCCGCAACAACTTCCTGACCCTGACCTCGGGCACCGGCATCCTCACCTCGACCTTCAGCCACTACGGCCCGATCAAGGCCGGCGAAGTCACCAACCGCCTCAACGGCGTGCTGGTCTCCATGGCCACCGGCACCGCGCTGACCTACTCGCTGGAAACCCTGCAGGATCGCGGCAAGCTGTTCCTGTCCCCGGGCGACGAAGTCTACGAAGGCCAGCTGGCCGGCATCCACAGCCGCGACAACGACCTGGTCATCAACCCGACCAAGGCCAAGAAGCTCGACAACATGCGCGCTTCCGGCAAGGACGAGACCATCCAGCTGACCCCGGCGCTGAAATTCACCCTGGAACAGGCGCTGGAATTCATCGCTGACGACGAGCTGGTCGAAGTGACGCCGAAGTCGATCCGCCTGCGCAAGAAGATGCTCAACGAGAACGACCGCAAGCGCTTCGAGCGCTCCAAGGTCTGAGTCGCTTCAGGCTGAAATGAAAAGCCCCGCCAGGTCGCTCTGGCGGGGCTTTTTTGGTTTCGCCGAGCGCCGGGACGCGCGGGCATGAGTCGCGAGCTAGCGGCTCAACTCATATACGCAGATGTTTACCGTGCTGGCCAGGTTCAGTGACTCGATCGCGCCGCTGCCGGCAATGGTAAACGGCGTGGCGTTGAGCTCGCTCAGCGCCTGGCTGGGGACGCCGCGCGCTTCATTGCCGAACAGGTAGCAGTCGGCCTGCGCGAAGTCCGGCGCGCGCAGGCTTTGGCCCTGCATGTCGAGGCAGGCGATGCGTGCAAAACGTGTGCTCAGGCTGTCGAGGCTGACATCCTGCTCGATGGGGGTGTGAAAGATTGCCCCCATGCTGGCGCGCACCACCTTGGGATTGAAAGGGTCGACGCTGCCGGGGCTGAGCAGGCAGCGGAAGCCGCCGAACCAGGCCAGACTGCGCAGGATGGTGCCGAGGTTGCCGGGGTCCTGGATTTCGTGCAGGTAAATGGCCTTGCTGGCCGGCGCCGACGGGCTGGCGCCAATCGCCGCCATCGGCACTACCGCGATGACTCCCTGCGGGGTCTTGGTGTCGGCGATCTGCGCCATCTGTCGGTCACTGATCAGGTGCGTCCTGAACGGGCTCTGCCAGTGCTCGTAGGCGGCCGTGACGTAGAGTTCGCTGCTCGCCAGCAGGGGCGCGTGCTGCGCCGCTTTCTGCAGTTCCAGCACCAGGTGTTCGCCCTCGACGAGGAAGTGGCCGAATTGCTCCCGGTACTTTTTCTGCTGCAGTTTCTTGACGTCGTCGAGTTTCATGGAAGGCCTGGAAAGGGGCGTGAAAGCGGGGCTCCTCGCGGTAGCGAGGCCGCTGCGATTGTACCTGCCACCCCGCGGGCTGTCAGGCTGCAGGGCCGGCCGGCGTGAGCCGGAGGGCTGCGATGGCTTATACTCGCGACAATTGTGCAGCCCGGGTCACCATGCCGGCGGGCTGCCTTCCTGGAATTGATCTGGTTGAACGATGAAACGCTCAAAAAGCAGCAGCCGCTGGCTGAACGAACATGTGAACGATCCCTACGTGAAGCAGGCGCAGAAGGACGGCTACCGCTCGCGTGCCGCCTACAAGCTGATCGAGCTCAACGAAAAGGACAAGCTGATTCGTCCCGGTATGCTGATGATGGACCTGGGCTCGGCCCCCGGTGGCTGGTCGCAGATCGCCGGACGTATGGTGGGGGCCACCGGCCGGGTAATCGCCAGCGACATCCTGCCGATGGATTCGCTCGATAACGTCGACTTCATCCAGGGTGACTTCACCGATGACAAGGTGTTCCAGCAGATTCTCGATCTGCTCGATGGTCGTCGCCCGGATCTGATCGTCTCTGACATCGCCCCCAACATCAGCGGCGTCGGCGTGGCCGATCAGGCGGCGTCGATGTATCTGGTGGAGCTGGTGCTGGACATGGCCCGACAGGTGCTCAAGCCTGGCGGCAACTTCGTCGCCAAGGTGTTTCAGGGCGAGGGTTCGGATGAGTACCTGCGCGACGTCCGGCGTTCCTTCGAGAAGGTCATGGTGCGCAAGCCGGCAGCCTCGCGTCCGCGTTCGCGTGAGGTGTACTACGTCGCCAAGGGCTTCAAGGGCGACGCTCAGTAGGGATCAGTCTGCGCGCCCGCGCGGCGTTTGTGCTGAGCCAGCCAGCGCTCGGCGTTCTGTGATGCGCTTGCTGCGGGGAGGCTTACGGGGGGAAGTGGCCGGCTTAATGAGGCCGGCCACTGGCATGGCCCAGCGGGGCGGCGTCAGCCCTCTACCTGGCGCAGTTGCGCCGGGGTGTCGCCGAGGTTGTTGAGCATGCGCTCGCTGTACCAGTCGAGGAAGTTGATCACGCCGAACTCGTAGGTCTTGGAGTACGGGCCCGGCTGGTAGGCGGTGGAGTTGATGCCGCGCTGGTTTTCCTCGCCCAGACGGCGGTCCTGGTCGTTGGTGGCGTCCCACACCTGGCGCAGGCGCGCCACGTCATAGTCGACGCCTTCTACTGCATCCTTGTGCACCAGCCATTTGGTGATGACGATCGTCTCCTGGGCGCTGACCGGCCACACGGTGAAGTTGATCAAGTGATCGCCCATGCAGTGGTTCCACGAATGCGGCAAGTGCAGGATGCGCATGGAGCCCAGGTCCGGGTCGGTGATGCGGCCCATCAGCTTGTTGCAGCCCGGCTTGCCGTCCAGGGTCATGGAGACGGTGCCCTTGAGCAGCGGCATGCGCACGATGCGGTTGCGCAGGCCGAAGCTGGCGTGGGCGTAGGGGATGTTGTCCTTGTCCCAGCGGCTGGTGCATTCGGCGACCTGGTCCTTGAACGCCTGGCTGGCGCGTGGGTCGGTGACGTCATCCCATTCCAGCAGGGTGTTGAGTAGTTCCGGGTGCGAACCGTTGCAGTGGTAGCACTCGCGGTTGTTTTCCATCACCAGCTTCCAGTTGGCCTTCTCGTGCATAACGCTCTGCACGGCGACCTTGGTGTTCTGCATGTCGTACGGCTCCATGTAGTGAGCCAGGGTGCTCAGGAACTCGTCGATGGCCGGCGGGTTGTCTGCCAGGCTGATGAAGATGAAGCCGCCTGCGCTCTTGCAGTTGACCGGTTTGAGGCTGTAGTCCTTGAGGTCGAAGCCTTCGCCCATTTCGCTGCCGGCGAACAGCAGGCGGCCGTCCAGCTCGTAGGTCCACTGGTGGTAGGGGCAGACCAGCTTGGCGACCTTGCCTTTGTCCGACACGCACAGGCGCGAGCCACGGTGGCGGCAGACGTTGTGGAAGGCGTGGATCTGACCTTCGGCACCGCGAATGACAATGATCGGGTTGTCGCCGATCTGCAGGGTGAGGAAGTTGCCCTTGGCCGGGATTTCGCAGGTCATGCCGGCGATCAGCCACTCCTTGTGGAAGATCTCCTGCATGTCGACCTGGAACAGGCGCTCGTCGTTGTAGAACGGCTGTGGCAGCGAGAAACTATGGTCGCGCTCGTGCAGTATCTGGGCAGTGGCCTTGCGCACAGGCTCCAGCGGGTCGCCCAGGCTCAGATTTTGGGTGCAGTCCATGGTGGCTCCTCATTGGCGGGCGCCTCGCGCCTGCCGGAAATAGTGGCTGATACGGTGTTTGCCGCAAGGTCTTGAGCAATCGCTGCTGCCTGCAAGGGGCGTGCATGCTGGTTGTGGCGAGTGTGGAGCCGGCGCACGGGCAAACCTTATCCATGGGCGACATGGCCGGATTCGTTTCCGACGCGCCAGAGCCCGTGGCATGGGGCAGGTCGCGATAAGCATGCGGATGTCGCGGATGGATAAATGAAGGCGCACGGGCTTTCGCACAATCGCAGCCATATAGGCCGACATCCGGCCGCGTGGAGAGCCGTGCATGACCACCAATGCCTTCCTCAACCCGGTTACCACCCAGACCTGGACCAACGGCCGCCATCTGGTGCGTTGCGTCAAGGTGATCCAGGAAACCTGGGACGTGCGCACCTTCTGCTTCATGGCCGATCAGCCGGTACTGTTTTTCTTCAAGCCGGGGCAGTTCGTTACCCTGGAGCTGGAGATCGACGGTCAGCCGATCATGCGTTCCTACACCATTTCCAGCTCGCCTTCGGTGCCTTACAGCTTCTCCATCACCATCAAGCGCGTACCCGGTGGCAAGGTGTCGAACTGGCTGCATGACAACCTCAAGGAAGGCGACGAGGTGCCGGTGCATGGCCCGGTCGGGCTGTTCAACGCCATCGATTTCCCGTCCGAAAAAGTGCTCTACCTCTCCGGTGGCGTCGGCATTACCCCGGTGATGTCGATGGCGCGCTGGTTCTACGACACCAACGCCAACGTCGACATGGTCTTCGTACACAGCGCCCGTTCGCCCAAGGACATCATCTACCAGCGCGAGCTGGAGCACATGGCCGCGCGCATCAACAACTTCAGCCTGCATGTGATCTGCGAAAAGCATGGCCTGGGTGAATCCTGGGCCGGTTATCGCGGTTACCTGAACAAGCCGATGCTGGAGATGATCGCCCCGGACTACCTGGAGCGCGAGATCTTCTGCTGCGGCCCTACGCCCTACATGGCGGCAGTCAAGCGCCTGCTTGAAGTCTCTGGTTACGACATGAGCCGCTACCACGAGGAAGCCTTCGGCCCGACGCCGCCGGAGATTCGCGCCGAGGTCAAGGAGCTGGCCGCCGAGGCCGCCGACGCGCCGGAAGTGCCGGTGGCCGAGCTCAATCAGGTGGAGTTCGTCAGCACCGGCAAGAGCATTCGCGTGGCGCCCGGCGAGACGGTACATGCCGCCGCTGCCAAACTCGGTCTGCATATTCCCAAGGCCTGCGGCATGGGTATCTGCGGCACCTGCAAGGTGATGAAGACGGCGGGCGAGGTGGACATGGAGCACAACGGTGGCATCACCGACGAGGACGTGGCCGAGGGCTATATCCTGTCGTGCTGCAGCGTGCCGAAAGGGGATGTGGCGATCGATTACTGATCGTCACGGTCGCGGCTGAAGCCCCTCCCACGAGTGCGCGGCTTAGTCTGTAGCCCGGATGAAATCCGGGGCGGTTGAGCGATTGCCCCGGATTGCATCCGGGCTACGGTCGCAGCTCAAGCCCCTTCCTCGGGCATGTCAGAGCGTTATTCAGGCGCTCATCACTTCACGGATATCGGCGGCGAGCTGGCGTACGCGGGCCTCTTCGGTATCCCAGCTGCACATGAAGCGTGCGCCGCCGGCGCCAATGAAGGTGTAGAAGCGCCAGCCACGGGCGGTGAGGGCGGCGATGGCCGGCTCCGACAGTTGCAGGAACACGCCGTTGGCCTGTACCGGGAACATCAGGCTGACGCCGGGGACATCCGCCACCAGACTGGCGAGCAACTGCGCGCAGCGGTTGGCGTGGTTGGCGTATTTCAACCAGACATCGTTCTGCAGGATGCCGACCCAGGGCGCGGACAGGTAGCGCATCTTCGAGGCCAGTTGGCCGGCCTGCTTGCAGCGGTAGTCGAAGTCCTCGGCCAGATCCTTGTTGAAGAAGACGATGGCCTCACCGACGGCCATGCCGTTCTTGGTGCCGCCGAAACACAGCACGTCGACGCCGGCCTTCCAGGTCAGCTCCGCCGGGCTGCAGCCGAGGAAGGCGCAGGCGTTGGAGAAGCGTGCGCCGTCCATGTGCAGGTGCAGGCCCAGTTCCTCGCAAACCTGGCTGATGGCGCGGACTTCTTCCGCGCTGTATACGGTGCCGACTTCGGTGGCCTGGGTGAGGGTGACCACGCGCGGTTTCGGGTAGTGGATATCCTGACGCTTGCGGGCAATTTCGCGGATCGCTTGCGGCGTGAGTTTGCCGTTCTCGGTCTTGGCCAGCAGCAGTTTGGAGCCGTTGGAGAAGAACTCCGGCGCGCCGCATTCGTCGGTCTCGACGTGGGCGGTTTCCGAGCAGATCACGCTGTGGTAGCTCTGGCACAGCGAGGCCAGAGCCAGGGAGTTGGCGGCGGTGCCGTTGAAGGCGAAGAACACCTCGCAGTCGGTCTCGAACAGGCGGCGGAAGTGGTCGGCAGCGCGCGCCGTCCATTCGTCATCGCCGTAGGCGCGCTGGTGGCCTTGGTTGGCCTCGGCCATGGCGGCCCAGGCTTCGGGACAGATGCCGGAGTAGTTGTCGCTGGCGAATTGCTGGGCATTGTCGGGCATGGCGCGTTCCTTCTGAAAAGCCTGCAGGCGATGCTGCCGGCAAAGCGCGAATTTTACTCTCGGGCCTCTGCGGAGGGCGTCCGCAGTCGCGACGAGTTGTTGTGCGGATGCGTACTGCTGGGTCGTTACGTGGCTGGCCGTTCGGCAAAAAGATGGAACTTGCCCCGTAACGGGGGGTTCACAACTGGCAGAGGGCGGCATTCGCTCCGCCTTCCGCAATCAAGAGAAGGAGTGTCATATGACTTATCGTCACCTGCTCGCCCTTGCCCTGCCGCTGGCCGTGGCGTTGCCCGTTTCCGCTGCCGAGTGGTCGGATAACGCCAAGACCGAGTTCGTTCAGCAGTGCATCGCTGGCGCGCCGGCAGGCTACGAAGAGCCGCAATTGCGCGCTTATTGCGACTGCGCTGCGACCAAGGTCAGCCAGGAATTCAGTGAAGCTGAATTGCAGGAAATCAGCCGACAGTCCCCACCTGACCCTGCCATGCAGCAGCGTCTGGTGAATGCCTCCAGCAGCTGTGCTGGCAAGCTCAAGCCGTAAGGCGTCGTTGAGCAAATAGCAGGCGCTGGCGCCGGAGCCCCATGGGCTCTGGCCCGGCGCCATGTTTCCACAGGCCATGCACAGTGCCGCCCACAGTATTTGTGCACAAGCCTGCTCTATCTCCCTGATCCTGTTCGATTTTTAGCCGCATCTCGGCAAGCCCAGGCTGCTCTGGCTTCGCGCCTGCGTCGAACAGCCTATGCACAGTTTCATCCACATCTTCTGTGCATATCCCCAACCGATCCTCGCCTCTCGCCCATGTCGCTGGTGGATAAGCCAGGGAGTCGGCGTGGCTGTATGGATATCAAACACGACCCTCAGCGGTAGCGCTGGCAAGGGTGGCAGCCATCTGCTGACAGCTTTTCCACAGGCTAGTCCACCGCTTCTGTGCATGGTCTGCATTGTTAACTGCTTGATATCGATCAGGAAATGACCGCGACCCGGCAGCCCCTGCAGATGCTGGGGCGACGCGCGCTATGCACGGTTTATCCACAGCTTAATCCTCTTGAGCGGAGTGCATAACTGCAGGGGCAGCTATGAACACTTTCGCGTCGAAGTTGAACAAATTTGCAGCCTGGCAACACCGGAGAATCCGCTGTACAGCGCCCTGAGGCGCATCCTAGCTAAGGAGTCCTCTCGTGGCTATCAGCGTATTCGACCTGTTCAAGATCGGCATCGGGCCGTCCAGCTCGCACACCGTGGGGCCGATGCGCGCCGCCGCGCTGTTCGTCGAGGCGCTGCGCGAGCGCCAGCTGCTGGCGCGGGTGCGGCGCATCGAAGTGCGCCTGTATGGCTCGCTGTCGGCCACCGGCGTCGGCCACGGCAGCGACCGTGCGGTGATCATGGGCCTGATGGGCGAGTGGCCGGATCGCATCGACCCGGCGCAGATCGCCCCGCGCATCGCCACGCTGCTCGAGCGCGGCGAGCTGCTGCTCGACGGCCGCCTGCCGGTCGCCTTCGACTGGGCGCGCGACATGCGCCTGCTGGAGGAGAGCCTGCCCTACCACCCCAACGCCATGACCCTGGTGGCCGAGGGCGAGGGCGGCGAGCTGCATGCCGACACCTACTACTCGGTGGGCGGCGGTTTCGTCGTCGATGCCGCGCAGGCCGCTACCGGCGCGCTGGACCAGGACCACGCCGCGCTGCCCTACGATTTCTCCAGCGGCGCCGAGCTGCTGCGCCTGTGCCGCCAGCATGGCCTGCGCGTGTCGCAGCTGATGCTGGCCAACGAAAAGGCCTGGCGCAGCGAGGCCGAGATCCGCGCCGGCCTGCTCGGGCTGTGGCAGGCCATGCAGGACTGCGTGGCCAACGGCCTGCGCGAGGAGGGCATCCTCCCCGGCGGGCTGAATGTGCGCCGGCGCGCGGCCAAGCTGCACCGCAGCCTGCAGGAGCTGGGCAAGCCCAACGTGATCGGCAGCACCATGAGCGCCATGGAATGGGTCAACCTCTACGCCCTGGCGGTCAACGAGGAAAACGCCGCCGGCGGGCGCATGGTCACCGCACCGACCAACGGCGCGGCGGGGATCATCCCGGCGGTGCTGCACTACTACATGCGCTTCAACCCGGATGCCAGCGACGCCGACGTGGTCGACTTCCTGCTGGCCGCCGCCGCGGTGGGCATCCTGTGCAAGAAGAACGCCTCGATCTCCGGCGCCGAAGTCGGCTGCCAGGGCGAGGTGGGCTCGGCCTGCGCCATGGCCGCGGCGGGTTTGGCCGAAGTGCTCGGCGCTAGCCCCGAGCAGCTGGAGAACGCTGCCGAGATCGGCCTGGAGCACAACCTGGGGCTGACCTGCGACCCGGTCGGCGGGCTGGTGCAGGTGCCGTGCATCGAGCGCAACGCGATCGCCGCGGTGAAGGCGATCAACGCGGCGCAGATGGCCCTGCGCGGCGACGGCGATCACCACATCTCGCTGGACCTGGTGATTCGCACCATGCGTGACACCGGCGCCGACATGCACGACAAGTACAAGGAAACCTCGCGCGGCGGCCTGGCGGTGAGCCAGGTCGAGTGCTGATTCTCCTGCCCGCTGGTTTTGTCGAGGACTGCCGCAATGACCCGTTTCGAGAAACTGCCCACCCTTGCCGCCTTGGAGTCCATCGGCTTTCTGCTGGATGACCAGTTCAGCCTGGTAGCCCTGGCCGCCGCGCTGGAGCCACTGCGCCTGGCCAACCAGCTGGCCGGGCGCAGCCTGTACCGCTGGCAGACGCTCAGCCTGCAGGGCCGGCCGCTGCGCGCCAGCAACGGCATGTGGATCACCCCGGATGGCGCCGCCGACGCGGCGGGCGAGCTGCACGGGCTGATCCTCTGTGGCAGCGATGCCGCGCAGGCGCGCGAGCGGCCCGAACTGGAGCGCTACCTGCGGAAGCAGGCGCAGCCCGGGCGGTTTCTCGGCGCGCTCGGCAGCGGCAGCTGGACGCTGGCGCGCGCCGGTCTGCTGGAGGGCCACCAGTGCAGCATCAGCTGGCGCTGCCGGGTCGATCTGCAGCGCGCGTTTCCCGGCGTGGCGCTGAGCGCCCAGCCCTTCGTCGTCGACCGCGACCGCGGTACCGCCGCCGGCGGCGCAGCGGGGCTGGAACTGATGCTGCAGCTGATCGCCGGTCGGCATGGCCAGCCGCTGGTCAGGGCGATCGCCGAGACCCTGGCGTTCGAGCTGGTCCGCTGCGAGCCGCTGCCGGCGCAGATGCCCTTGCACTTGTGCGGCGACGAGCCCAGCCCCAAGCTGCGCGAGGTGATCAGCCTGATGGAGAGCAACCTCGAGGAGCCGCTCGAACTCGGCCAGCTGGCGGGGTTCGTCGCGCTGTCGCGGCGCCAGTTGGAGCGCCTGTTCGAACGCCATCTGCAGTGCTCGCCGGCGCGCTACTACCTGCGCCTGCGCTTGGTGCGCGCGCGCCAGTTGCTGCGCCGTACCCGCCTCAGCGTGGTCGAAGTGGCAGCCGCTTGCGGCTTCCTCTCGGCGCAGACCTTCTCGCGCTGCTACCGCGAGCACTTCGCCCTCTGCCCCAGTGACGAGCGGCGTACGCCGCAGGTGGCGCTGCACTGACCGCCGTCCCTCCGGCTGTCACCCTTTCGAGGCCCGTCCGTGCTGGCAGCGCGGTACGGGCCTCTTTTTTTGCGCGCGGAAATTGCCCACGCGGCAAGGCATAGGCCGCAGCGGATCTGACCAACTTCGGGTCGGAACCGTACAAAAATCCGCGCCGGGCATCTGTTGCAATCCTCTCAACGACCCGCCAATCCGGCCGGTCGCCTTACCCCAGACAGCAGAGGGATTCACGCCATGCAGATGCCCCAAACGCTCCGAATCCGGAACGGCGAAAAGGTCAAATCGACGTTCACCGCCCAGGAATACGCCAACCGTCATGCCAAGCTGCGCGCCCACCTGGCGGCCGAGAACATCGACGCGGCGGTCTTCACCTCGTACCACAACATCAACTACTACTCGGACTTCCTCTACTGCTCCTTCGGTCGCCCCTACGCCCTGGTGGTGACCCAGGACGACGTGGTCAGCATCAGCGCCAATATCGACGGCGGCCAGCCCTGGCGCCGCACCGTCGGCACCGACAACATCGTCTACACCGACTGGCAGCGCGACAACTACTTCGTCGCCATCCAGCAGGCGCTGCCGCGCGCGCGCCGCATCGGCATCGAGTTTGACCACCTGAACCTGCAGAACCGCGACAAGCTGGCCGCCAGATATCCGGACGCCGAGCTGGTCGACGTCGCCGCGCCCTGCATGCGCATGCGCATGATCAAGTCCGCCGAGGAGCACGTGTTGATCCGCCACGGTGCACGCATCGCCGACATCGGCGGCGCGGCGGTGGTCGAGGCCCTACGCGACCAGGTGCCGGAGTACGAGGTGGCCCTGCACGCCACCCAGGCCATGGTCCGCGCCATCGCCGAGACCTTCGATGAGGTCGAGCTGATGGACACCTGGACCTGGTTCCAGTCCGGCATCAACACCGACGGCGCGCACAACCCGGTGACCACCCGCAAGGTGAACAAGGGCGACATCCTCAGCCTCAACTGCTTCCCGATGATCGCCGGCTACTACACCGCGCTGGAGCGCACCCTGTTCCTAGACCACTGCTCCGACGACCACCTGCGCCTGTGGCTGGCCAACGTCGAGGTGCACGAGGCCGGTCTCAAGCTGATCAAGCCCGGCGCACGCTGCAGCGACATCGCCAAGGAACTCAACGAGATCTTCCTCAGCCACGACCTGCTGCAGTACCGCACCTTCGGCTACGGCCACTCCTTCGGCACCCTCAGCCACTACTACGGTCGCGAGGCCGGCCTGGAGCTGCGCGAGGACATCGACACCGTGCTGGAGCCGGGCATGGTGGTGTCGATGGAGCCGATGATCATGCTGCCCGAGGGCCTGCCTGGCGCCGGCGGCTATCGCGAGCACGACATCCTGATCGTCAACGAGCAGGGCGCGGAGAACATCACCAAGTTCCCCTACGGCCCGGAGCACAATATCATTCGCAAGTAGTCCCCGTGCCGTGCTCGCCAGAGCATGGCCCAAGCGGCGTCGCCCACCTCGGGTGGGCGACCGGGAGGCCAGCAGATGAATGATTTCGAGTCGAGCGGCAAAGCCGGCGGGCTGCTGTCCGCGGTTCGCGACCTGAGCTATCGCCAAACGCCTTGCGCGCTCGGCCCTTTGACCCGCCCTGCGGGGCGCCCATAACGACAACAAGAGGCCACACCAATGAGCTCCTGGGTACTCACGCTCTTCGTAGCGCTCAACATCCTCATGTTCCTGATCGCGGCCACCACCTATGTGCGCCGTGCCGCCCACGAAACCTCCCGACCGGCGGAGTAAGCGCAATGGACTTCTATGAACTGTTCAACTGGGCTCTGCTGATCGTCACCTTCGCGGTAATGATCGGAATAGGTTTTCTCTCCTCGCGCAAAGTCAGGGACAGCGACGAAGGCGGCTTTCTGCTCGCCGGCCGAAGCCTGGGCGCCTTCGTCGGCGCCAGCACCATAGTCGCCACCGGTTTCAGCGGCTGGGGCTTCATGGGCTCGCCGGCGGTGGCCTACGAGTTCGGCGCCATTGAGTTGCTGGGCAACTTCTTCTTCGCCCCGGCGATGATGATCGCCGTGCTGTTCTTCGCCAATCACATGCAGAAGCGCGCCCTGTGCATGGGCAGCAACACCATCCCCGAGTACATCGGCCAGATCCATGGCGGCGGCGCCGGCGGGCGCCTGCTGCAGGGGGTGGCGGCGGTCATGACCATCGTCCTGCTGATGGTCTTTCTGGTCAGCCAGATCAAGGCGGTGGGCATGCTCGGCGCGTCCTGGCTGAACATCGATATGACCAGCAGCGCCTGGCTGATGATCTCGGTGATCATCCTCTACACCATGCTCGGCGGCCTGGCCGCGGTGGCCTGGACCGACACCGTGATGGTCTGCGGCATGGCCCTGGCCGCGGTGGTGATCATGGTGCAGATGTTCACCAGCGTCGACCTGGGGCTGTGGGAGGCCAACCTCAACAGCATCGACCCGAAGCTGCTCAACCCGGTCACCGCGGCGCCCTACGGCGAAAGCAAGGCTTCGGTGTTCCTGGTACTGCCCTACGCCTTCCTGTTCGCCGCGGTGTTGCCCTATATGGCCATCCGCTTTCTGGCCTTCAGGCCCAATGTGAAGATGCACAAGGTCGGGATCTACGTGGCCATTCTCGGCTGCCTGCTCAGCCTGATCCCCATTGTCGGCCTGTACATGCGCGCCTTCGGCCCGCAACTGGCCGATCCTGACAATGCCATGCCGATGTACCTGCAGACCTTCATGCACCCGGCGCTGCAGGGCTTGATCACCCTGTTCATCATCTTCGCCATGAAGTCCACCGCCAACTCCATGCTGCATACCGTGGCCTCGGCGACTTCGCACGACCTGCGCCTGGCACTGAACAAGAATGCCGAGACGGATTCGCCGCGTGCGCTGATCGTCAACCGTGTCGCGGTGGTGGCGCTGGGGCTGCTCGGCTTGCTGATGATGATGTACGCGCCGCCGTTCATGCTGTCCTGGCTCGGCATCCTCGGCTCCGGCACTCTGCTGGCGGCGATGATCGGCCCGGTGTTCATCTCCACCTTCTGGCGTGGCAACGTCGCCGGCGCGCTGACGGCCATGCTGGTCGGCTTCTTCACCAGCGGCGGCCTGCTGCTGAGCACCGATATCGGCTGGGTGGAGGGCCCCCTGCTCGGTTGCCTGGCGTCGTCGCTGTGCTACGTGGCGGTCAGCCTGCTGACCCGCGGCAAGGCCCGGGCGGCGCGTCTGGCCTGAGCCGCGCGCGGTGCGGGGGATTATTCCTGCACCGCGATCCCGCTCTGCTTGCGCTCGCCGCGCGGTGACAGGCCGAACTGGCGGCTGTAGCACTTGGAAAAGTGCGCCGGCGAGGCGAAGCCGCAGGCCAGGGCGACGTCGCGCACCTGGACATCGCTGCGCAGCAGCAGCTCGCGCGCCCGATTCAGGCGCAGCTCCAGGTAGTACTGGCTGGGCTTGCGCCCCAGGTATTTGTGGAACAACCGCTCCAGCTGGCGCACCGACACCTCGTTGAGCTGCGCCAGCTCCTCCAGCTCCAGCGGTTCCTCCAGATTCGACTCCATGATCGCCACGATCTGGCTCAGCTTGGGCTGGGCGTTGCCGATCTTCTGCCGCAACGGGATGCGCTGCTGGTCGCGGGCGCTGCGCACCCGGTCGCACAGCAGCAGCTCGGCGGCGCGGCTGGCGATCTCGGCGCCGCCGGGCTCGCGGCTGACCAGCTGCAGGGTCATGTCCATCGCGGCGGTGCCGCCCGAGCAGGTGTAGCGATCGCGATCCAGCTCATACAGCTGGTTGGAGATGATGATTCCCGGGAACTTCTCCTTGACCTGCTCGATGTCTTCCCAGTGCAGGGTGCAGCGATAGCCCTTGAGCAGGCCGGCGCAGGCCAGCAGGTGGCTGCCGGTGCAGATGCCGCCCAGCGGCACGCCCTGTTCGGCCAGCCTGCGTATCCAGGCGAGCAGCGTCCGGTCGTACTTCTGCGGGATCGGGTTGGCGCCGACGACGAACAGGGCGTCCAGCGGCGGCGCCTGCTCGAAGCTGGTGTCCGCCAGCACGCGCATGCCGTTGCTGGCCGGTACCGGCTCGTTGCCGGCGGCGATCAGCAGGGTACGGTACAGCGGCCGTCTGGCGGCCAGACCGGCCATGCGCAGGGTCTCGATGGCCGAGGCGAAGCCGATGGCGGTGAAGTTGGGGATCAGCAGGAAGCCTAAGGTCTTCAGCGTGCCGCAGGCAGGCGCTTGCGGTTGCAGATATTCGGCGTAGTTCATCTGGTGCTCCTGTCCGGTTGTTGCCTGCGCGACCGCGGAGATCGCCACGGTCGGCACCCAGGCGGGCCTGTGCCGATCTTACACCCATTTCCCCGCTGCCCGGCGCGGTGGCCCCGGCCGCAACCTGTCTCTGCGCGACATTCCCGGCATTGGGCCGCCAGGCGCCGTGATCACCGCCCGTCGCGCCGTTCGGGGTAGGTCAGTTTGAGCATTTTGACGTCGTAATTAGGCAAATGACCCCCCAGGCTATTTCGCACAATCGATCCCAACAGACGCCCTGCCGATGGCTCCGTGGGCCACCGCGGTGGGCGCTTCGCCAACACAGATGCGGCCCTGACGGGTTGCCGGGAGATCGAGATGTTCAGCAAGCAGGATCAGATTCAGGGCTACGACGACGAGTTGCTCGCGGCGATCGTTCAGGAAGAACGCCGTCAGGAAGCGCACATCGAGCTGATCGCCTCGGAGAACTACTGCAGCCAGCGGGTGATGGAAGCGCAGGGCAGCGGCCTGACCAACAAGTACGCCGAAGGCTATCCAGGCAAGCGCTACTACGGCGGTTGCGAGTACGTCGACAAGGTCGAGCAGCTGGCCATCGACCGCGCCAAGGCGCTGTTCGGCGCCGACTACGCCAACGTCCAGCCGCACTCCGGTTCCTCGGCCAACAGCGCCGTGTACCTGGCGCTGCTCAATGCCGGCGACACCATCCTCGGCATGAGCCTGGCCCACGGCGGCCACCTGACCCACGGCGCCAAGGTGTCGTCCTCGGGCAAGCTGTACAACGCCGTGCAGTACGGCCTGGACACCGCCACCGGGCTGATCGACTACGACGAGGTCGAGCGCCTGGCCGTGGAGCACAAGCCGAAGATCATCGTCGCCGGCTTCTCCGCCTACTCCAAGACCCTCGACTTCCCGCGCTTTCGCGCCATCGCCGACAAGGTCGGCGCGCTACTGTTCGTCGATATGGCGCACGTGGCGGGCCTGGTCGCTGCCGGTCTGTACCCGAACCCGATTCCCTTTGCCGACGTGGTCACCACCACCACCCACAAGACCCTGCGCGGCCCGCGCGGCGGCCTGATCCTGGCCAAGGCCAACGAAGAAATCGAGAAGAAGCTCAACTCCGCCGTATTCCCCGGTGCCCAGGGCGGCCCGCTGATGCACGTCATCGCCGCCAAGGCCGTGTGCTTCAAGGAGGCCATGGAGCCGGAGTTCAAGGCTTACCAGCAGCAGGTGATCGATAACGCCCAGGCCATGGCCAAGGTGTTCATCGAACGCGGCTACGAGGTGGTCTCCGGTGGCACCGACAACCATCTGTTTTTGCTCAGCCTGATCAAGCAAGGGCTGACCGGCAAAGAGGCCGATGCTGCCCTGGGCCGCGCCGGCATCACCGTGAACAAGAACGCCGTGCCCAACGACCCGCAGTCGCCGTTCGTGACCTCGGGCATCCGCATCGGTACGCCGGCTGTGACCACCCGTGGTTTCAAGGTCGCCCAGTGCCAGGCGCTGGCCGGCTGGATCTGCGACATCCTCGATCACCTCGGCGATGCCGATGTCGAGGCGCAGGTGGCCAAGCTGGTCGCCGGGCTGTGCGCGGACTACCCCGTATACCGCTAAAGCCTTCTGCTCTGTTGTAGGAGCCAGCTTGCTGGCGATCCAGCCGAGCTCGTTGTAATGGATCGCCAGCAAGCTGGCTCCTACAGGTTAGGCGTTCGAGAACAGATTCAAGGAGCATCTTCATGCAACGTTATTCCGGCTTCGGCCTGTTCAAGCACTCGTTCAGCCACCATGAGAACTGGCAGCGCATGTGGCGCAACCCGACGCCCAAGCCGGTGTACGACGTGGTCATCGTCGGCGGTGGCGGCCATGGCCTGGCCACGGCCTATTACCTGGCCAAGGAGTTTGGCGTGAAGAACGTCGCCGTGGTCGAGAAGGGCTGGCTTGGCGGCGGCAACACCGCGCGCAATACCACCATCGTGCGTTCCAACTACCTGTGGGATGAGTCCGCGCAGCTCTACGAGCATGCGATGAAGCTGTGGGAAGGCCTGTCGCAGGACATCAACTACAACGTCATGTTCTCCCAGCGCGGTGTCTACAACCTCTGCCACACCCTGCAGGACATGCGCGACGCCGAGCGCCGCGTCAGCGCCAACCGCCTCAACGGCGTGGACGGCGAACTGCTCGATGCCAAGCAGGTGGCCGAGGAGATTCCCTACCTCGACTGCAGCAAGAACACCCGTTACCCGGTGATGGGTTCCACCGTACAGCGTCGCGGTGGCGTTGCCCGTCACGACGCCGTGGCCTGGGGCTACGCGCGTGCCGCCGATGCCCTGGGCGTCGACCTGATCCAGAACACCGAGGTGATTGGTTTTCGCAAGCAGAACGGTGCGGTGATTGGCGTGGAAACCAACAAGGGCTTTATCGGTGCCAAGCGTGTCGGTGTGGTCACGGCCGGCAACTCCGGGCACATGGCCAAACTGGCCGGGTTCCGCTTGCCGCTGGAATCGCACCCGTTGCAGGCACTGGTGTCCGAGCCGATCAAGCCGATCATCGACAGCGTGATCATGTCCAACGCCGTGCATGGCTACATCAGCCAGTCGGACAAGGGCGACCTGGTCATCGGCGCCGGTATCGACGGCTACAACGGCTACGGCCAGCGCGGCTCCTACCACACCATCGAACACACCCTGCAGGCCATCGTCGAGATGTTCCCGGTGCTTTCGCGGGTGCGCATGAACCGCCAGTGGGGCGGCATCGTCGACACCAGCCCGGACGCTTGCCCGATCATTTCCAAGACCCCGGTGGACAACCTGTTCTTCAACTGCGGTTGGGGCACCGGTGGCTTCAAGGCTACGCCGGGTTCGGGCCACGTATTTGCCGCCAGCCTGGCCAAGGGCGAAATGCACCCGCTGGCCAAGCCGTTCTCCATCGACCGTTTTCACACCGGCGCACTGATCGACGAGCACGGCGCCGCTGCAGTGGCCCATTAAACATTCATCCCGTAGGGATGACATCCGATGACCCTCTCCCGCTTGCGGGAGAGGGTGGCCCGCAGGGCCGGGAGAGGGCGGTTCGACTGATCGCGGTCCCCTCACTCCCTCACCCCCGGCCCCTCTCCCAGGGGGAGAGGGGAGACAAGCTTGTCCCGCATGGTTATACGAGCGGGTTTGAAGATTTTCTGGAGGTACCGAGCATGCTGCACATCTTCTGCCCCTACTGTGGCGAACTGCGCTCCGAAGAGGAATTCCACGCCAAGGGCCAGGCGCACATCGCGCGCCCGCTCGATCCCGATGCCTGCAGTGATGCGGAGTGGGGCGAGTACATGTTCTTCCGCGACAACCCGCGTGGTATCCACCATGAGCTGTGGGTGCACGCAGCCGGTTGCCGCAAGTATTTCAACGCCACCCGCCACACCGTGACCTACGAGATCCTCGAGACCTACAAGGTCGGCGAGAAGCCTTCGGTCACCGCGGCCGGGGCCACCGACAAGCAAGCCGTGGTAGAAGGAGTAACGGCATGAGCCAGGTCAATCGTCTTGCCAAGGGCGGTCGTATCGACCGCAGCCAGCCGTTGAGCTTCACCTTCAACGGCCAGACCTACCAGGGCTATGCCGGCGACAGCCTGGCCGCCGCGCTGCTGGCCAACGGCGTCGACATCGTCGGGCGCAGCTTCAAGTATTCGCGCCCACGCGGCATCGTTGCCGCAGGTGCGGAAGAGCCCAATGCCGTGCTGCAGATCGGCTCCACCGAGGCGGCGCAGATTCCCAACGTGCGCGCCACCCAGCAGGCGCTGTACAGCGGTCTGGTGGCCAACAGCACCAACGGCTGGCCGAGCGTCAACACCGACCTGATGGGTATCCTCGGCAAGGTCGGCGGCGGCATGATGCCGCCCGGTTTCTACTACAAGACCTTCATGTATCCACAGAACCTGTGGATGACCTACGAGAAGTACATCCGTAAGGCCGCAGGCTTAGGCCGTTCGCCCACCGAGGTCGACCCGGACATCTATGACCAGCTCAACCAGCACTGCGACGTGCTGATCGTCGGCGCTGGTGCGGCCGGTCTCGCCGCCGCGCTGGCTGCCGGCCGTAGCGGCGCGCGGGTGATCCTCGCCGATGAGCAGGAAGAGTTCGGCGGCAGCCTGCTCGACACTCGCGAAACCCTCGACGGCAAGCCCGCCGCCGACTGGGTGGCGCAGGCCATCGCCGAGTTGCAGGCAATGCCGGAAGTGACCCTGCTGCCGCGCGCCACGGTCAACGGTTACCACGACCACAACTTCCTCACCATCCACCAGCGCCTGACCGATCACCTCGGTGAAACGGCGCCCATGGGCCAGGCCCGTCAGCGCATGCACCGCGTTCGTGCCAAGCGCGTGGTGCTGGCCAGTGGTGCCCATGAGCGGCCGCTGGTGTACGCCAACAACGATGTGCCCGGCAACATGCTGGCTGGCGCCGTGTCGACCTACGTACGCCGTTATGGTGTGGCGCCTGGGCAGGAACTGGTGCTGTCGACCAACAACGATTACGCCTACCGCGTGGTGCTCGACTGGCTCGATGCCGGGCGCAAGGTGGTGGCTGTCGCCGATGCACGCAGCAACCCGCGCGGCAGTTGGGTCGAGGAAGCGCGTGCCCGTGGTGTGCGCATCCTCACCGGCAGCGCAGTGGTCGAGGCACGCGGCAGCAAGCGCGTGACCGGTGCCCGTATCTGCGCCATCGACGCCAAGGCGCACAAGGTCACCAGCCCCGGCGAAGTGCTCGACTGCGACCTGATCGTCAGCTCCGGCGGCTACAGCCCGGTGGTGCACCTGGCGTCGCACTTGGGCGGTCGTCCCGAGTGGCGTGAAGACATCCTCGGTTTCGTGCCGGGGCCGGGCAACGGCATTCAGCAGCGCATCGACGCCGGTGCGGTGAACGGGGTGTTCGCCCTCGGTGACGTGCTTGCCAACGGCTTCGAAGCGGGCGCCAAGGCGGCTGCCGATACCGGTTACAAGGCCGTCAGCGGCAGCCTGCCGCAGGCCGAGGTGCGTCAGGAAGAGGCGATGCTGGCGCTGTTCCAGGTGCCGCATGACAAGTCCACCGCGCGCGCGCCCAAGCAGTTCGTCGACCTGCAGAACGACGTCACCGCCGCCGGCATCGAGCTGGCGACGCGCGAAGGTTTCGAGTCGGTCGAGCACGTCAAACGCTACACCGCACTGGGCTTCGGTACCGACCAGGGCAAGCTGGGCAACATCAACGGCCTGGCCATCGCCGCGCGCTCCATGGGCATCAGCATCGTGCAGATGGGCACCACCATGTTCCGCCCGAACTACACCCCGGTGACCTTCGGTGCCGTGGCCGGTCGCCACTGCGGCGAGCTGTTCGATGCCAAGCGCTACACCGCGATGCAGGCCTGGCACGTGAAGAGCGGCGCCGAGTTCGAGGACGTCGGCCAGTGGAAGCGCCCCTGGTACTTCCCGAAAAATGGCGAGGATCTGCACGCCGCCGTGGCCCGTGAATGCCTGGCTGTGCGCAACAGTGTGGGCATCCTCGATGCCTCCACGCTGGGCAAGATCGACATTCAGGGACCGGATGCGCGCGAGTTCCTCAACCGCGTCTACACCAACGCCTGGACCAAGCTGGACGTGGGCAAGGCGCGCTACGGCCTGATGTGCAAGGAAGACGGCATGGTCTTCGACGACGGCGTCACTGCCTGCCTGGCCGACAACCATTTCGTCATGACCACCACCACCGGTGGCGCGGCGCGGGTGATGGAATGGCTGGAAATCTACCACCAGACCGAATGGCCGGAGCTGAAGGTCTACTTCACCTCGGTCACCGACCACTGGGCGACCATGACCCTGTCCGGCCCCAACAGTCGCAAGCTGCTAGCCAAGGTCACCGACATCGACCTGGACAAGGACGCCTTCCCCTTCATGAGCTGGAAGGAAGGCCTGGTCGGTGGCGTGCCGGCGCGGGTGTTCCGCATCTCCTTCACCGGCGAGTTGAGCTACGAAGTGAACGTGCAGGCCGACTACGCCCTGGGCGTGTGGGAGCAGATCATTGAGGCGGGCAAGGAATTCGACCTGACCCCCTACGGCACCGAGACCATGCACGTACTGCGTGCGGAGAAGGGCTTCATCATCGTCGGCCAGGACACCGATGCCTCGGTGACTCCGGACGATCTGAACATGGGCTGGTGCGTCGGTCGCACTAAACCTTTCTCCTGGATCGGCAAGCGCGGCATGAACCGCGCCGACTGCCTGCGCGAAGACCGCAAGCAGCTTGTGGGGCTCAAGCCTATCGATCCGAATCAGGTGCTGCCGGAAGGCGCGCAACTGGTGTTCGACCCGAAACAAACCATCCCGATGCAGATGGTCGGCCACGTCACCTCCAGCTACATGAGCGCGGCGATGGGCTACAGCTTTGCCATGGCTGTGGTCAAAGGCGGCCTCAAACGCATGGGCGAGCGTGTGTTCGCGCCGCTGGCCGATGGCAGCGTGATCGAAGCCGAAATCTGCAGCTCCGTGTTCTATGACCCGAAAGGGGATCGCCAGAATGTCTAACGTCAACGTCTACTCACAACGTCCCGCCGACATCGCCGGGCAATCGCCGCTGCACCACGCCGGCCTGCATGAGCTGGTCGGCAAGGGCCGCAAGAATGCCGGTGTCACCCTGCGCGAGAAGAAACTGCGCGGGCATCTGGTCATTCGCGGGGATGCCAAGGACGCCGGTTTCTCCGGCGGTGTGCACAAGGCCCTGGGCCTGGAACTGCCGGTGGCGTTGACCCTGGTGGCCGACGGCGACACCTCACTGCAGTGGCTGGGCCCGGACGAGTGGCTGCTGATCGTGCCTGGCGGCAGCGAGTTCGAGGTCGAGCGCAAACTGCGTGCGGCGCTGGACGGTCAGCATTTCTCGGTGGTCAACGTCAGCGGCGGGCAAACCCTGCTGGAGCTGTCCGGGCCGAAGGTGCGCGAGCTGCTGATGAAGTCGACCAGCTATGACGTGCACCCGAGCAACTTCCCGGTGGGCAAGGCGGTGGGCACCGTGTTCGCCAAGTCGCAGCTGGTGATTCGCCACACTGGCGAGGACACCTGGGAGCTGGTGGTTCGTCGTAGCTTCGCCGACTACTTCTGGCTGTGGTTGCAGGATGCCAGCGCTGAGTATGGGTTGGCGGTCGAGGCTTGAGGCTGAACTTGAGGCATACGCGGACAGCCCCCTCTCCCTCCGAGAGACCACTGCATGGATTCAGGAGGTAGGGTGCGCAGCATGCCAACGCTTAAGGGCGTTCACTATGACGCGTGTCTGGCGTGGGTCTCACAAGCAGCCACGAACAACCCCCTCTCCCCCCGGGAGAGGGTTGGGGTGAGGGGAAGGTAGACCGCGTTGTGTCGGATAGCCCTCACCCCCGGCCCCTCTCCCGGGGGTAGAGGGGTGAAGAGCAACGGAGTTTGTTTTGGAGTCTATTATGAGCCGCACCCCCGACACCTGGATTCTTACCGCCCATTGCCCGAGCGTGCTCGGCACCGTGGACGCGGTGACGCGCTTTCTCTTCGAACAGCGCTGCTACGTCACCGAGCACCACAGCTTCGATGATCGGTTGTCGTCGCGCTTCTTCATTCGCGTCGAGTTTCGTCAGCCGCAGGACTTTGACGAGGCCGCCTTCCGCGCCGGTGTGGCCGAGCGCCTGGCGCCCTTCGACATGCAGGTCGAGCTGACCCCGCCGGGCTACCGCGCCAAGGTGGTGTTGATGGTGTCCAAGGCCGACCATTGCCTGCATGACCTGCTCTATCGCCAGCGCATCGGTCAGCTGGCCATGGACGTGGTGGCGGTGGTGTCCAACCACCCGGATCTCGAACCGCTGGCGCGCTGGCACGGCATTCCCTACCACCATTTCCCGCTCGACCCGGCCGACAAGCCGGCGCAGGAGCGCAAGGTGCTGCAGGTGATCGAGGACACCGGTGCGGAGCTGGTGGTGCTTGCCCGCTACATGCAGGTGCTGTCGCCCGAGCTGTGCCGCAGGCTGGACGGCTGGGCGATCAATATTCACCACTCGCTGCTGCCCGGTTTCAAGGGCGCCAAGCCTTATCACCAGGCCTACCAGAAGGGCGTCAAGTTGGTCGGCGCCACGGCGCACTACATCAACAACGATCTCGACGAAGGGCCGATCATCGCCCAGGGTGTGGAGGCGGTGGATCACGCCCACTACCCCGAAGACTTGATCGCCAAGGGTCGCGACATCGAATGCCTGACCCTGGCCCGCGCCGTCGGTTATCACATCGACCGCCGTGTGTTTCTCAACGCCAACCGTACGGTGGTGCTTAACGCCTGAGGACAATCGCAGTCGCGTAGGGTGGGCTTCAGCCCACAGGATTTTTCGGTGGGCTAAAAGCGGAACGCCGCCCGGCCCACCCCACAAACGGAGTCGCAACGGAAAACGCTATTTGGTGGGCTAAAGCCCACCCTACGGTAACGGTGCCATTTGTAGGGTGGGCTTTAGCCCACCAGTCGCAACGAAGAACTTGGTGGGCCAAAGCGGATCGCCGCCCGGCCCACCCTACGGAACCCGCCCTGCCAAGTTTCAACGGCGGTTTCCGGCAACAGACGCAACAAGCTCCAGTGCAAGGCTGCGCGGTCGCCGGTCGCGCCTTGTATTCACAACAAGAAAGGAGAGTGACACATGTCTGGTAATCGTGGTGTGGTGTATCTCGGTACGGGCAAGGTCGAAGTGCAGAAGATCGACTACCCGAAAATGCAGGACCCGCGCGGCAAGAAGATCGAGCACGGGGTCATCCTCAAAGTCGTTTCCACCAATATCTGCGGCTCCGACCAGCATATGGTGCGCGGCCGTACTACCGCGCAGGTCGGCCTGGTGCTGGGCCACGAGATCACCGGTGAGGTGATCGAGAAGGGCCGCGATGTCGAGCGCCTGCAGATCGGCGATCTGGTTTCCGTCCCCTTCAACGTCGCCTGCGGCCGCTGCCGTAGCTGCAAGGAACAGCACACCGGCGTGTGTCTGACGGTCAACCCGGCGCGTGCCGGCGGTGCCTACGGCTACGTCGACATGGGCGACTGGACCGGCGGCCAGGCCGAGTACGTGCTGGTGCCTTACGCCGACTTCAACCTGCTCAAGCTGCCGGACCGCGACAAGGCCATGGAGAAGATCCGTGACCTGACCTGCCTGTCCGACATTCTGCCCACCGGTTACCACGGTGCGGTCACTGCGGGCGTTGGCCCGGGCAGCACCGTCTACGTCGCCGGTGCCGGCCCGGTCGGTCTGGCCGCCGCCGCTTCGGCGCGTCTGCTCGGCGCCGCCGTGGTCATAGTCGGCGACGTCAACCCGGTGCGCCTGGCCCATGCCAAGGCGGTGGGCTTCGAGATCGCCGACCTGTCCAAGGACACGCCGCTGCATGAGCAGATCGCCGAGCTGCTCGGCGAGCCGGAAGTCGATTGCGCCATCGACTGCGTGGGCTTCGAGGCCCGCGGTCACGGCCATGACGGCGCGCAGCACGAGGCCCCGGCCACCGTGCTCAACTCGCTGATGCAGGTCACCCGCGTGGCCGGCAAGATCGGTATTCCCGGCCTCTACGTCACCGAGGATCCGGGGGCGGTGGACGCAGCGGCGAAGATTGGCGCCCTGAGCATCCGTTTCGGCCTCGGCTGGGCCAAGTCGCATAGTTTCCACACCGGCCAGACCCCGGTGATGAAGTACAACCGTGCGCTGATGCAGGCCATCATGTGGGATCGCATCAACATCGCCGAGGTGGTCGGTGTGCAGGTCATCAGCCTGGACGATGCGCCGCGTGGCTACGGCGAGTTCGATGCCGGCGTGCCGAAGAAATTCGTCATCGACCCGCATAAGACCTTCAGTGCGGCGTGACGTCGTGACCTGGGCTTAGTCCCAGGCCGCTACCTTTCACGACAAAGGCGCAGTTGTTGGCGTCGTCTTTCGGGAGCCCGCAGGCTAATGCTGATCAGATAAGTTCGTCACCACCCCCTCCTACTTGCAGTACCAGCAGGAATGCGACGCTCCACGGTTCATCAGCCCTGTTCGTGGCGCAATCGGGCTGTGCACGGTCTCGGCATCACGACCTTCGGGCATCGGACCGCAGCAGGCCTTCACCGAGAACGACCAGGCTGATGCCCAGCAGAGCGACATCCTTGATCAGGAACGATCCCAAGAAGTTGAGGAACGGAATGCCGCCCGAAGCGTCCTCCCAGATCGGCAGCGCCACCAGCGTCGACACCGTGGTCACGAACGTCAGGGTGCCAAGGGCGCCGGCCGCAATCGCCGCACGCGGTGACCAGGGCGAAAGGATGAAGAGAACCGCGGTCACAAGCTCGACAACGCCGAGCAGATAGCTCGTGCCGGCGTAGCCGAACACGGGGTAGAGCCAGGCCAGCCAGGGCGTTCCGGAGACCAGCGGCTTCAATGCATCGATCTCGATCTCTGTGAACTTCAGAATGCCGATGAGAAAGAGCGGCAGGAACACGCCTGCGAGTGCGATGAGACGGCCGATGGCGAACACCCATGCGACGGGATCGGCTCTGCTCGCCTCGGATAAGGACGGTGTGCTCATTTGTCTGGCTCCCTGTGAACGTGACGATCAATTTATATGCATGACGCATATAAATACACATTCCGGGTAACATGTCTATGCGCAGCGCATATATTTAGAGTG
Organism: Ectopseudomonas mendocina; assembly: GCF_008041835.1. Lineage (GTDB taxonomy): Bacteria > Pseudomonadota > Gammaproteobacteria > Pseudomonadales > Pseudomonadaceae > Aquipseudomonas. Next base: position 20,699 of record NZ_VRYE01000021.1, on the reverse strand, counting down.
TCAGGACGAGCGGTTGCCGGTGGCGAGAGCCATGACTTGAAGAGACAGGGAATTCGCCACCCGGCGGCAAACAAAGAAAAAGGCGCGTCCGGGACGCGCCTTTGTGGTTTGCAGTATCGCTAATTCCGCTCAGCCGACCAGCCAGAGAGCGATGAGCCCAGCGGTACCAACGATGATGCGCCAGATGGCAAACGGGGTGAAGCCGCGCCGCGAGAGGGGGCGCTTTTCGTAGGAGCCAGCTTGCTGGCGATGCTTTTTATGGCGGATCGCCGGCAAGCCGGCTCCTACAAAGATCGAGTGCAACGGCTTAACTGACTGGCATTAGCCTGCGGGCTCCCATTTTCTGTTACGTGCAATCACTGCCACTCGGCACGGATTTGCGCGATGCGCGCGTCCTTCTCCTGCCAGAGTTGAGTGACCCAGTCCTGCATGTACTGGCGAAATACCGGGTCGTTCTGGTAGTCGCCCTGCCACAGTTCGGCAGCCAGGTTGCGCGTCTGGATATCGACGGTCACCTTGCCCACTTGGCCGCTGAGCAAGGCCCAGAAGCCAGGGGGATTGCCCTCGGGATAGACCAACGTAACGTCCAGCACGGCGTCGATCTGCTCACCCAATGTAGCGAGTACGAAGGCCACACCGCCGGCTTTGGGCTTGAGCAGGTAGCGGTAGGGTGATTGTTGCTGAGCCTGCTTGGCGGGTGTGAAGCGAGTGCCTTCGAGGAAGTTGACCACGGTCACCGGCAAGCGCTTGAACTTCTCGCAGGCGGCCTTGGTGATCTCCAGATCCTTGCCCTTCATGTGCGGGTTCTTGTCGAGGAAGGCCTTGGAGTAACGCTTCATGAAGGGGTAATCGAGCGCCCAGAAGGCCAGGCCGAGAAAGGGCACCCAGATAAGTTGCTGCTTGAGGAAGAACTTGAAGTAGGGCGTCCTGCGGTTGAAGGCCTGCACCAGGGCGGGAATGTCGACCCAGGACTGGTGATTGCTGATCACCAGGTAGGAGCGGTCTCTGCGCAGCTCGGCGTTGCCGCGGATGTCCCAGTGTGTCGGCGTCAGCAGGGCGAAGATGCGTTTGCAGTTCTCCGCCCAAAATTCGGCCACCCACATCACCCCGCGCGAGCAGGCATCGCGCGCCGCCTGGCCCGGCAGGACGAACTTGGCCAGGGCGATCAGCAGCAGTGGGCCGATCAGCAGCAGGGTGTTACCCAGCAGCAGAATGACATTGAGTAGACCGATCAACAGGGGGCGCATGGCAACTCCTTGGCAGGCGTGGACGCCGCATCATAAGCACCTGTTGGGTGTGGCTCAAAATCGTCACCAGTGGCCTATGGCCATTTTTTGTCAAAGCCCTGATGCGGGTCAGTGTGAAAAAACAGGGAATTATCCGACAATGACAAGGCCCAGCTCCCGGACTCCCTCGCCAACCCGTTCTGGATGATGTCGATGTTGAAACGCATTGCGGTGGCCGATCTGCGGATCGGTATGTACATCCAGGAGTTTTGCGGATCATGGATGGATCACCCCTTCTGGAAGTCCAAGTTCATGCTCAGCTCGGAAAAGGATCTGGCCCGCATTCACAGCAGTGCGATCACCGAGCTGTGGATCGATGTCGGCAAGGGGGCTGATGTAGCCCCAGGTGTGCAGGCCACGACCGAAGAAGAGGCCGAATGCGAGGCCGAAGCGCGGCTGCTGGCCGCCATCGAGCCGCCCAAGGTCAAAGCCCTGTCGATGGAGCAGGAGCTGGAACAGGCCGTCAAACTCTGCGCGCGTTCCCGGCAAGCGGTCATGGAGATGTTTAACGATGCGCGCATGGGGCAGGCGCTGCAGTTCGAGCAGGCCGCGGCACTGGTCGAGGAGATTTCCGAATCGGTTCTGCGTCATCCCAACGTGCTGATCAGCCTGGCGCGGCTCAAGCACAGCAACGAATACACCTACATGCACTCGGTTGCCGTATGCGCGCTGATGATCGCGCTGGCGCGCAAGCTCGGCTTGCCCGACGATGCCGTGCGTGAGGCCGGGCTGGCCGGGCTGCTGCATGACATCGGCAAGATGGCCGTCCCGCAGGAGCTGCTGGACAAGCCCGGCAAGCTTACCGACACCGAGTTCGCCAAGGTGCGCAAGCACCCGGAGGAAGGCGGCAGCATTCTGCTGGCGAGCAAACAGGTCAGCGCGCTGGTGCTCGACGTATGCCTGCATCACCACGAAAAGGTCGACGGCAGTGGCTATCCTCACCGTCTGCAGGGTGACCAGATCAGCCTGATGGCGAAGATGGGCGCGGTCTGCGACGTGTATGACGCCATCACCTCGAACCGTCCCTACAAGCAGGGCTGGGACCCGGCCGAGTCGATCCGCAAGATGGCCGAGTGGAAGGGGCACTTCGACGAGGCCGTGTTCCAGGCCTTCGTCAAAACGGTTGGCATCTACCCGGTCGGCGCGCTGGTGCGCCTGCAGAGCGGGCGTCTGGCGGTGGTCATGGAGCAGAATCCCAAGGCGCTGCTGGCGCCCAGGGTCAAGGTGTTCTTCTCGACCAGGTCGCGCTTGCCGCTGCCGCAAAGCATCGTCGACCTGAGCAAGATTACCGACCAGGACCGTATCGTCGGGCGCGAGTCGGCCGAAGAGTGGGGGTTCGAGCGGCTCGACGAGTTGTGGAGTGGGATGGATCTGGAGGGGCGCGGCCGCTAGTTCGCAGCATGTTATAACGCTTCTGGTGGAACGCGGCAGGCGCATGGCAGTCGTAGGTTCGGTTACCGCAAACGAGAGGACCTGACCGTGAAATACGCTCTGCTCCTGCTGGCCGCCGCCATCAGTCTGCCGACCATAGCTGATGAACAACCGCACCTTTATGACCGCTACGAACTGATCAAGCTCCCTGTTCTGGGCCAGACCCTCAAGGCCAAGATGGACACCGGCGCGATGACCGCCTCGCTATCGGCCAAGGACATCGAACCCTTCAAGCGCGATGGTGAGGATTGGGTGCGCTTCCGCCTGGCCGTCGATGGTGCTGAAGACAAGGTGTATGAGCACCCGCTGGTACGCATCGCCGAGATCAAGAAGCGTACCGAAGAGAGCGACGCCGAGGTCAAGGAAGTCGCCTACTCGCAGCGTCCGGTGATCGAGATGCCGATCTGCCTGGGCGAAGAGGAACGCACCATCGAAGTCAACCTGACGGATCGCAGCACTTTCAGCTATCCGCTGCTGATCGGTGCCAGCGCCATGCGCGATCTTGGTGCAGCCGTGGACCCGGCCGAGCGCTACACCCGCGATCATCCCCAATGCTGAGTTAATTGTCGCATTTCGGAAAAGGCTGATACTCATTGGCCATTACATTCGTCGAGAGTGCCCAGTATCGACTTCCTTGCCCTCAGGGGTGTTGGATCTAGCGCCACTCAGTTGAGCCTCAATGCACCGCACATGTAGGAGCGGCGCCCCGCCGCGAACCCAGGCGGAGCGGACTCGAAAAGCTTCGCCCCGGGGCGAAGCCTGCAGCCAGGCCGATGGCGATATCGGCAGCGTGCTGGCCATGAGCGACGAGCTGCAGAACATCGTCGACTCGGTGCAGCGCGTCAGTGATCGTCTGGCACAAATCGCCACCGCGCCGAGCAGCAGGCGGCTACCGCCGACGAGGTCAGTGGCAATATCCAGCAGGTCGACCAGGCGGCCGGACAGTTGCTCGATGGCGCTCAGGCGGTCAGCCATGCCGCCGAGCAGTTGCGCCGAGGCAGCGAGGGGCTGGCGCAGAATACCGGGCGCTTCACCCTCGGCTGAAGCCAGGGAAAGATTGCAGAGGTCGTCATGATCTGCGCAGGCGGGTGCCCGGAATATCCGGGTTGCTGTCGCCGATAAACGGCTTGTAGAACATTACCGGGCTGACCTGGCTGGCCAACTCTGCTAAAAACACTGCAAACAACGCGGAGCCCCCAGCATGAAAACGGTTGCCGAACTGCTCAGAACCAAGTCCAACACCTTTCTCTACAGCGTCGACGCGGACGACTCCCTGCTCGATGGGCTGCGCATCATGGCGGAAAAGGGCGTTGGTGCGCTCGTGGTGCTCTCCGGCGGACGCATGGTCGGCATCGTCAGCGAGCGCGATTACGTGCGCAAGGTGGCACTGGCCGACCGCTCGATGCTGGACGCCAAGGTCAACACGATCATGACCCGTGAGGTGATCAGCGTCAGCCCGCGTGACAACCTGCAATATTGCATGCAGCTGATGACCGAGCGGCGCCTGCGTCACCTGCCGGTGCTGGCCGAAGGCGAGTTGATCGGCCTGCTGTCGATTGGTGACCTGGTCAAGGAAACCATTGCTGAACAGGCTGAGCTGATCCGTCAGCTGGAACAGTACATTCGCGGCGAAATTCCATGAACGAGTAGCCCGGATGCAATCCGGGAAGCCGTGCCGTTCGTTCCCCGGATTGCATCCGGGCTACGGGTGAGCGACAGGCCTTCGTTCAACCTCCTGCATCCATGCGGTCGCCGCGGCGCTTGTCGCGTAGTGTGTATGTAACCCGCCACCCCTCCTTGGGCGGCTTGCCCCAGCCCTGCGCCATTGCCCGCTTGACGCATGATTCCGCCCCCGGCAGTCTGCCGCCGTTGCCCAACAGGTGCAGGACGCCCGATGCCGCAGATACTCATCGTCGAAGACGAAGCCGCGATTGCCGATACGCTGGTCTATGCCCTGTAGGCCGAAGGTTTCGCCACGCAGTGGTCGAGCCTCGCTGGCGAAGCCCTGAGGCTGCTGGAAAACGGCGCCTTCGACCTGGCCATTCTCGACGTGGGGCTGCCCGATATCAGCGGCTTCGAGCTGTGCAAACGCTTGCGCCGTTTCTCCGAGGTGCCGGTGATTTTCCTCACCGCACGCAGCGAGGCAATCGACCGTGTGGTGGGCCTGGAAATCGGCGCCGACGACTACGTGGTCAAACCCTTCAGCCCGCGCGCACCGGCGCCTCGTGGAGAAGGCCTCAGCCGCGATGGGCATTGGGCTCGCGTAGGATGGGTAGCGCAACGCGCATCCCACCATCTGTGAGTTCCCGGTCTACCCAGGCTACACGCTTTGATGCCAGCGCCTGAGTGCCGCGCGGCGCCCCGGGTCGTTAAAATGCCAGCTACTGGCGCCTCTCGGCGTAGGGCCGCATACAATAGCCGGCCACGCATACGGCTGTATCGAACAAGGAACCCGCCCCATGGCCTCCCCGGATAAACAGAAAAAGCGCGCCCAGCGGGCCAAAGCCAAGGCCAAGCAGAACCGCATGGGCAAACCCAAAAGCCATGCACTGCATCCGCTGCTGGCCAACCCGCTGATCGATGAGCCGTTCGACGATGTGGCCATTGACCTGAGCACCTTCGACTTCAGGGACATTGAAGAGAACGGCTTTGACCCGGCGGACTTCGACGACCTGTTCCAGGCGATGAAAATGGGCGAAGCCATCAGCCTGCTGGCGATGTGCCTGGTATTCCTGCAATACCCGGTGCTGGAGCTGGTTGTCTCCGAAGAAGAGGAAGGCCCGGCCACCGACTTCATGATGGGCCTGCTGATCGTCTACCGCGCGATCTACCACAACGAAGACGAAGACACCGCTGTGGCGTGGATCGGCAGCGAAGCCTTCCAGGCGGCCTACAACGAGGCCTCCGTGATCCTGCAACAAAAGAACGCCCGCGCAGCAGGCCGCACTAACTAGGCACCGTCCCCGCTGCCGGGCTCGTGGTAACGCCCGGTAGCCACGCATCTACGTCGGGTGGGTAGAACAACGCGAAATCTATTGTGTGTGGGTTCCGGGTTTCGCTGTGCTCTACCCAGGCTACGGCTCTACGATTTCCGGCCGCATGGTCGCGGATAAGTCCGTTTCTATAGGTCGGGCTGTGGTTCGGGTATGGGGGCTTTGAGCGGTAAACGCAGCAGGTCCACTTGCCACCAGGTCGGCAGCAGTCTGCGGACTTCGGGGCGGGCGAAGCGGTCGTCGATTAGGTAGAGCACGCCCTGGTCTTCTGGCGTGCGGATCACCCGGCCGGCGGCTTGTACGACCTTTTGCAAGCCGGGGTAGAGGTAGGTGTAGTCGTAGCCATTGCCGAACAGGGTGTCCATGCGTTGGCGGATTTCTTCGTTTATCGGGTTGAGCTGGGCCAGGCCGAGGGTGGCGACGAAGGCGCCGATCAGGCGTTCGCCGGGCAGGTCGACGCCTTCACCGAATACGCCACCGAGTACGGCGAAGCCGATGCCGCGCCCGCCGATCTGGAAGCGCTCGATAAAGCCCTGGCGCGCCGCTTCGTCCATCTGTCGTGACTGCGTCCATACCGGGATCTGCGGATGCTCGCGGCGCAGTTCCTGTAGTACCTGTTCCAGATACTGGTAGCTGCTGAAGAAGGCCAGGTAGTTGCCGGGGCGTTCGGCGTACTGCCGCGCCATCAACTGGCAGATCGGCGCCAGCGAGGCGTCGCGGTGCTGGTAGCGGGTCGACAGGTTGCGCACCACCTGTACGTGCAGTTGTTCGGCGCTGAACGGTGAGGCGACGTCCAGGCACTGGGTTTCTTCCGGCAGACCGAGCAGGTCGAGGTAGTAGTGGCTGGGGCTGAGGGTGGCGGAGAACAGTGTGGCGCTGTGGGCGTCCTCGAAGCGTGGGCCGAGGAAGGGCGCCGGCAGGATATTGCGGATGCACAGTGTGGAGTAGCTGCGCCCGTTGCCGGCCTCAATGCGGTTGATGTCGAACAGCGAGTGCGGGCCGAAGCTTTCCGCCAGGCGGCAGAACAGCATGGCGTCCATATAAAAGCTGAGCAGTTCGCCGCCATTGCCTTCGGGCTGGTCGGTGAGCAGGTCGGTGATGGCGCTGACCGCCTTGCCCAGGGCGGCGAGCAGCAAATCCGGCGCCAGCGGGTAGACCTGATAGGGCACTTCCTGCTCGCGGTGCAGTTGATCCCAGTGGCGGTCGACCCGTTCCAGCACGCTTTTCAGGCGCTTCGGCGCGTCACGGCACATGGCCTTGAAACGGGCCTGATCCAGCTCGGCGCTGTACATGCCGCGCCCGCGCTCCACCAGGTTGTGCGCCTCGTCCACCAGCAGGCAGACGCGCCACTGGTTGATCAGCGTCAGGCTGTGCAGCAGGGCGCCGAGGTCGAAGTAGTAGTTGTAGTCGCCTACCACCACGTCGCTCCAGCGGCACAGCTCCTGGCTCAGGTAGTAGGGGCATACGCCGTGGGCGATGGCGATATTGCGCACGGCTCGTTGATCCAGCCAGCGCTCCTTCAGCGCCGCGCTGCGCGCTGCCGGCAGGCGGTCGTAGAAGCCCTTGGCCAGCGGGCAGGAGTCGCCATGGCAGGCCTTGCTCGGGTGTTCGCAGGCCTTGTCGCGGGCGACGTGTTCCAGCACGCGCAGCGGTGTGTCCGGTTCGCGCAGGCGTTGCAGGGCATCCAGTGCCAGGCGCCGGCCCGGCGTCTTGGCGCTGAGGAAGAACAGGCGGTCGAGCTGCTGGCCGGGCATGGCCTTGAGCTGCGGGAAGAGGGTGCCGAGGGTCTTGCCGATGCCGGTGGTGGCCTGCGCCAGCAGGTAGTGGCCGTAGCGCGCGGCGCGGTATACGGCCTCTGCCAGTTGCCGCTGGCCATGGCGAAATTCGCCGTAGGGGAACTGCAGCGCTTCCAATGCCTGATTGCGTGCCTGCTGGTGCGCCTGTTCCTGCCGCGCCCATTCGATGTAACGGCGGCAGTGCAGGGCGAAGAAGTCGCCCAGCGACGCGGCGCTGTGGCGTTCGCGGAACACCGTCTCCTGCTGGGTGATGACGTTGAAGTAGACCACCGCCAGATCCAGTTCCTCGAAGCCCAGTTCCTGGCACAGCAGCCAGCCGTAGATTTTCACCTGTGCCCAGTGCAGCAGGCGGTGGTTGGCGGGGATGCGCGAGATGTCGCCACGGTGGGTCTTGATCTCTTCCAGCAGGCGAAACTCGGGGTCGAAGCCATCGGCGCGGCCACTGACCGTCAGCCCCTCGAACTCGCCGATCAGTGGCAGCTCGCACACGTAATCCGGGCCGCGCCGGGCCACCACCGTGGCGTGCCCGGCCATGCCCTCCTGCGCGGTGGGCGAGGGGGTGAAGCGCAGGTCGAGATCACCTTCCTTGGCGGTGAACTCGCACAGCTCGCGCACGGCGATGCGCAGGCTCACTCGCTCCACTCCACGTAGCACACGCTGACCGGCATGCCGTGTTCGGCGCAGAAGGCCAGCCAGCGTTTCTGGTTGTCCTGCAGGCGGTCGCCGGGGCCTTTCACCTCGATCATTCGGTAGCGGCCTTCGGCCGGCCAGAACTGGATCAGGTCAGGCATGCCGGCGCGGTTCTCGCGGATGTCGGCCAGCAGGCGGCGGAACCAGGCGGCCAGGTGCGCGGGTGGCAGGCAGGCCAGCGCCTGTTCGAGGCGTTCGGTATCGAGTAGCTCCCAGACCACGAAGGGCGACTGGATGCCGAATTTCTCGGCGTGGGTACGGCGTATGGCCTCGGCGTAGCTGCCATCTTCAAGGCGCGCCAGGCAGGCGGCGAACAACTCGGCGCGGCGCGCATGGAAGTCGGCACGATGCAGATCCACCGGGCCTGTGTGAAAAGGATGAAAGAAGGCGCCGGGCAGCGGGGCGAAGATCGCCTCCCAGCAGAGCAGGCCGAACAGCCCGCAGATCAGCGTGTTCTCCACGTAATGTACCGGCGCGTCGGGTTCGGCCAGGTGCATGGCCACGGCCAGCTCGACGCTGGCGGCGCGCGGCAGGCGCAGGTCGAGGCGATCCTCGATCAGTTTCGCCACCTTGACTGCTGGCGCCAGGCCGAGGCGTTTGAGCTGGCGGGTGCGAGCCCGTTCGGCCAGTTGCGCTTCTTCGGCATTGTGCGGCGCCGCGATCACCTGTTCGGCCAGCGTTAATGCTTCGGCATCCTGGCCGAGGCGCTCCAGCACGCGGATTTGTCGCTGCCTCGAGCCTACCGCGCGGGTGTCGCGGTACAGCGCCAGCGCCGACTCCAGTTCACCAGCGCGTTCCAGGTGTTGTGCCAATTGCAGCAGCAGGCGCTGGTGACGGTCGCCGATATGCGCGCTTTCGCTGCTGAAATCACCGAGCTGCTGCAGCACCTCGGTAACCGCCATGCCTGCCTCGAATGCTTCGCGGCAGGCGCGCAGGTGAAGGTAGTCGTCCACGTCCTGGCGGTGACGAAAGCCGCGCGAGCCAGGGGTGATCGGCACCTGCTCGTAGCGGAATATCCCCAGGTCAGCCAGCACGAATTCCGACCAGTCCTGCGCCAGGTTGCCGAAGAACATCAGGCGCAGGCGGTCGCATAGCGGCCCGATGGCCAGGCTCAGCAGACGCTCCTCCATATTTGGGCACCAGTCGGCCAGGCTGCGCGGTTCGATATGCAGTTCGCGTAGATGGTCGAGCACTTCGCTTTTCTTCAGCGTCCCGCGCGGCAGGTCGGCGGCGAAATGCGCGGCGAGTTCGTCCTTGAGCAGCAGGGCGCCGAGTTCGTCGAAGCTCAGTGCGGCGCAGTCGATCAGCCAGCCCAGTTCCAGCAACGGAGCGGCAGCGGTCGGGATGTCGCCGATCTCGGCATAGCGCAGTTTGCTGACACGAAAGTGAATGCCCTTGCGCATCACCAGGCGTACCAGCAGCGCCTGGGTCGGCAATGGCAACTGGGGAAATTCCGCAACGAAGGCGCACTCGGCGTCATCCATCAGGTCGCGGTGATGGGCGTCGAGCCAGGCGAGCGCCTTGCGGAAGTTGGCCAGGTAATAGAGTTCGGGGGCGTCGAGGGCGAGCATGCTGCGAAGTTTCACTGGTTTTTTATACAGATTCCAGTGCCGCTCGCCGATGAAGCTGCCGAGTGGACGGAAGGCGAGGGTGATGCCTCATGGTCATTTCTGCTGCCTATCTGGCTGATTGATAAGGGCTTTCCCAGGTATCGATGACGTCGATGGTCACTATCCCGAGATGTGCCTTTTGCCGTTCTGCGGCGTGCGTAACATGACAACCGTAGCCAGTTACTCACCCCCTCTCAGGAGAACGAACATGAAAAAGCAAATCCTCGCCAGCCTCGTCATCGCCGCCCTGTCCGCCAGTGCTTTCGCCCTGCCGCAGATCAACGCTCAACAGTCTGCAGCCCCTGTAGTCGCTGAAGATGGTGCAGATCGCGTTGGTCTGAATCGTGTTGCAGAAGGTGGTGCTGACCGTGTTGGTCTGAATCGTGTCGCCGAAGATGGCGCCGACCGCGTGGGTGCCAGCCGTATCAGCTGATCCGGTCATTCATCACGCGGGAGCATTCGTATGCCGCATTGCAGTTAGGAAGGGCGCCCCGAATCGACCAATGCCGATCAGATAAGCTTGCCAAAGCGGTCTTTCGTAGGAGCCCCGCCCCGGGGCGAAGCTTTTCAATCGCGTATCGCCCTGGTTCGCGGCGGGGCGCCGCTCCTACCCATTTGCAGCTTCGACGCTTAACTGACAGACATTACCCCGAATCCGCGCCCTTTCTGTTTCACCCATTCTCCACACAATCTCCACGCGCGCCCCATACGCCTCCCTCCGCCGTTGCCCAGACTCTGCCGTACCTTCACTCGCTACGGAGAGCCGTACCATGAGCCGTTCCCTGGGCTTCAAGCTGGGCGCCATCGCCCTGCTGATTTTGTTGCTGATGATTCCCCTGCTGATGGGCTCGCTGCTGGCACTGGGCTTTATACGCCTGTGGTACCGGGCATGAGCGGGCACATCGGTTTGCGCGAGGAGGCGCGTGCCGGGCAGTTACTGGCAAGGCTGATTGCTGGATTGTTTCTTCGATTGCAGGCGAAGCAGGGTGATCGAAAGGAATGTAATGAGGCGCCGCAGAAACCGCGCTTGAGGGGGGAGATGTTGTAGCCGGTTGCAGTCCGGGATATTACGTCAGGCAATTTCCAAACGCTCCAGGCGTGCTCTGCGATGCGGCTAATACCAATGTCTATCTGTCGGTCGGTGCTGGCCTGCTGCTAGCTTGAAGCTGCATCAGAATAACAATAACCGGAGGCGTCTATGACTTCTGAACAAAGCAATGCCGCGGCCTATTGGAAGGCCAATGTGCGGCTCATCACCTGGAGCCTGGTTGTCTGGGCGCTGGTTTCCTACGGATTCGCCATGGTTCTGCGCCCGATAGTCGCGGGAATCTCGGTTGGCGGCTCCGACCTCGGATTCTGGTTCGCCCAACAAGGCTCCATCCTCTTCTTCATCGGGCTCATTTTTCACTACGCGTGGAGACTGAACAAACTCGATAAAGAATTTGGCGTTGAGGAGTAAGTGGTCATGAGCCAATTCGTTATCAACATGTTGTTCGTGGGGGCGTCATTCGCGCTCTACATCGGCATCGCCATCTGGGCGCGTGCCGGTTCCACCAAGGAGTTCTACGTCGCTGGCGGTGGTGTGCATCCGGTCACCAACGGCATGGCGACAGCCGCTGACTGGATGTCTGCTGCTTCCTTCATTTCCATGGCGGGCCTGATCGCCGCTGGCGGTTATGCCAACTCCACCTTCCTCATGGGCTGGACCGGCGGCTATGTGCTGCTGGCGATGCTGCTGGCACCCTACCTGCGCAAGTTCGGCAAGTTCACCGTGCCGGATTTCATCGGTGATCGCTTCTACAGTCGTGGCGCGCGCCTGACTGCGGTGATCTGCCTGGTGATCATCTCCGTGACCTACGTGATCGGTCAGATGGCCGGTGCCGGTGTGGCCTTCTCGCGCTTCCTCGAAGTGAGCAACTCCACCGGTATCTGGATTGCCGCAGCCGTGGTCTTCGCTTACGCCGTATTCGGCGGCATGAAGGGCATCACCTACACCCAGGTGGCGCAGTACGTAGTGCTGATCGTGGCCTACACCATTCCGGCGATCTTCATCTCCCTGCAGTTGACCGGTAACCCGATCCCGCCGCTGGGCCTGTTCGGTGACCACGTCGAGTCCGGCGTGCCGCTGCTGCAGAAACTCGATGAAGTGGTACGTGAGCTGGGCTTCGCTGCCTACACCGCGGATGTCGACAACAAGCTGAACATGGTGCTGTTCACCATGTCGCTGATGATCGGTACCGCCGGTCTGCCGCACGTGATCATTCGCTTCTTCACCGTGCCGAAAGTGGCCGATGCGCGCTGGTCCGCTGGCTGGACCCTGATCTTCATCGCCCTGCTGTACCTCACCGCGCCGGCTGTAGCCTCCATGGCGCGTCTGAACCTGGTCACCACCATTTATCCGGAAGGCGCTTCGGCCCCGGCCCTGTCCTACGAAGAACGTCCTGAGTGGGTCAAGACCTGGGAGCAGACCGGCCTGATCAAGTGGGAAGACAAGAACGGCGACGGCCGCATCCAGATGTACAACGATGCCGCACCGGCCTTTGCTGCGACCGCTCAGGAGCGTGGCTGGAACGGTAACGAGCTGACCGTGAACAACGACATCCTGGTACTGGCCAACCCCGAGATCGCCAACCTGCCTGGCTGGGTGGTCGGTCTGATCGCTGCCGGTGCCATCGCGGCGGCCCTGTCGACGGCGGCGGGATTGTTGCTGGCGATTTCTTCGGCGATCAGTCATGACCTGATCAAGACCTTGATCAATCCGAAGATCAGCGAGAAGAACGAGATGATGGCGGCGCGGATATCCATGGCCTGTGCCATCTTGCTGGCGACCTATCTGGGCCTGAATCCACCCGGGTTCGCCGCGCAGGTGGTGGCGTTGGCCTTCGGTATTGCCGCTGCGACCCTGTTCCCGGTGCTGATGATGGGGATCTTCTCCAAGCGCATGAACGACAAGGGCGCGATCTGCGGCATGGTCGCCGGCCTGGTGGTCACCCTGCTGTACATCTTCACCTACCTGGGCTGGTTCTTCATTCCGGAGACCAACATGCTGCCCAACACCCCGGACCAGTGGTTCATGGGTATTTCCCCGGCTTCCTTCGGTTCCGTCGGCGCCCTGATCAACTTCGCCGTGGCTTACGGCGTATCGATGGTCACTGCCGAACCGCCGCAGGAAATCCAGGATCTGGTGGAAAGCGTACGTACTCCAAAAGGTGCTGGTGCCGCTCTGGACCACTAAGCATAATCCTGGCCTGACGCCATCGCTTGATGGTCCAGGCTCTGACAGACGGGCCTCCATTGGAGGCCCGTCTTTTTTCGGGAACATTTCTATGTTGTGGACATTGCTTGCCATCGTGGTGGCGGGGCTCGGTACTGCCGGTATCGCTCTGCTGCTGCGCAAACTGACGCGCAACAAGCTGCCAAAGTGGATCGTGCCGCTGTTCGGTGGCCTGGGGATGTTGGGTTATCAGGTGTTCTACGAGTATTCCTGGTTCGAGCATCAGCAGGCGCGCCAGCCTGCAGAATCAGTGGTGGTGGCGACCGAGGCGGGGCATGTGTTCTGGCGCCCGTGGAGTTACTTCGTGCCGATGGTCACTGCCTTTACCGTGCTCGACAGCAAGAGCGTCGTGTACAAGCAGCTGGCGGACGCGCAAGTGGCCGAGTTCATGCTCTATCGGTTCGAGAAGCAGCATATCGACCACGTATCGCACCGCGCCCATCTGCTCAATTGCACGACGGCCGAGTTGTTGCCGCTGGATGAGAAACAGCAGCCCCTGCTGGCACAACTCAAGCGTATCGACCAGGACGACGCGCTGTATCGCCAGGTGTGTCGCTAGCCTTCCATTTTTACGTCGCAGCAGTGGTGCGCACGGCGCACCCTACGCGACCGCCTGATCCATTTAACCCTCCAGGTGCTTTCCGCGCCCGATAGACCCAGATCAATATCCACGCCTGCCACCTGCATAGAATCGCCAGCCCCTGATTTTTCGAGCGTGCGTTCATGCCCCGTTTCCCTGAACTGCTGTCGCCGGCCGGCACCCTGAAGAACATGCGTTATGCCTTCGCCTACGGCGCCGATGCGGTGTATGCCGGGCAGCCGCGTTATAGTCTGCGCGTGCGCAATAACGAGTTCGACCACGCCAACCTGGCCCTGGGCATCGCCGAGGCACATGCGCAGGGCAAGCAGTTCTATGTGGTGGTCAACATCGCCCCGCACAATGCCAAGCTGAAGACCTTCCTCAAGGACCTGGCGCCGGTGATCGAGATGCAACCCGATGCGCTGATCATGTCCGACCCTGGCCTGATCATGCTGGTGCGTCAGCACTATCCGCAGGTGCCGATCCACCTCTCGGTGCAGGCCAATGCGGTGAACTGGGCCAGTGTCGAGTTCTGGCGGCAGCAGGGGCTGAGCCGGGTGATCCTCTCGCGCGAGTTGTCGCTGGAGGAAATCGAGGAAATCCGCAGCCAGGTGCCGGGCATGGAGCTGGAGGTGTTCGTCCACGGTGCGCTGTGCATGGCCTATTCCGGGCGTTGCCTGTTGTCGGGCTACATCAATCGCCGCGACCCCAACCAGGGCACCTGCACCAACGCCTGCCGCTGGCAATACCAGGCCACGCCCGCGAGCGAGAACGAGCTGGGCGAGATCGTCCGCGTGGTCGAGCCGACGCTTGGCCAGGGTGCGCCGACTGCGCAAGCCTTCGTGCTCGAAGAGGCCGGCCGGCCGGGCGAGGAAATGGCCGCCTTCGAGGACGAGCACGGCACTTACATCATGAACTCCAAGGACTTGCGCGCGGTGCAGCACGTCGAGCGCCTGGTGCGTATGGGCGTGCATTCGCTTAAGATCGAGGGGCGTACCAAAAGCCACTTCTACGTGGCGCGGACTGCGCAGGTCTACCGCCGCGCCATTGACGACGCGCTGGCCGGCAAGCCGTTCGACCCTAGCCTGCTTGGGAGCCTGGAGTCACTGGCGCATCGTGGCTACACCGAGGGCTTCCTGCGCCGCCATGTGCATGACGAATACCAGAACTACGAGCGCGGCAGCTCGGTCTCCGAACGTCAGCAGTTCGTCGGTGAACTGACCGGCGAGCGCCGTGGCGAGCTGGCCGAGGTGCGGGTTAAGAACCGCTTCGCCGTGGGTGACGGGCTGGAGCTGATGACGCCGCAGGGCAACCTGCGTTTCAGTCTGGAGCATCTGCAGAACGCTCAAGGGCAGGCGCAGCCGGTGGCGCCTGGCGACGGCCACGTGCTTTATCTGCCGCTGCCGGCAGATGTGCAACTGGAATACGGGCTGCTGATGCGCAATCTGTAGGCTTTCGTAGGATGCATTGCCTGCCGCAAACCAACCTGTAGGAGCGGTTTCAGCCGCGATTCCTGGTGGCTCTGATACGCACGAGGCGTGCGCCAAGATGGAGAAGCCCGCTGCTAGATGATTGGCAGCGTACGGCTACATGGCCTGCTGACGCCGCCGCCGGCTGGCCAGCTGGCGCTCCAGCTCGCAGAGACTGTCGATGCCCTGGCGGCGCGCTTTGCTGAACAGCATCAGCGCCAGTTCGGCGGTGACCAGGGCGTCGGCGCTGGCGTTGTGGCGCTGGTGCACCTGCAGGCCGAATTCGGCGACCCAGTCGTCGAGCCCGCCCTGACGAATGCGCGCTTGCGGGCACAGCAGCGGGGCGATTTCGGCGACATCGAAGAAATGGTGCTGCAGGCGATAGCCCAGGCTCTGGCGCAGTGCGCGCGCCAGCATGCGTTGGTCGAATTCGGCATGGAAGGCCAGCAGCGGGCTGCTGCCGACGAACTCCATGAAATCCAGCAGCGCCTCGCTCGGCTCGACGCCACGGGCCACTTCACTTGGGGCGATGCCGTGAATCAGGGTGCTGGCGCTGGCCTGATGATCGGGCTGGTGCAGCGTGCATTCGAACTGTTCGGCGAAGTCGATGGCGCCGTTGTCGATCACCACCGCGCCGATGGCCAGCACCTGATCACGGCGCATGTTCAAACCGGTGGTTTCCAGATCGAGTGCGACGAAACGCTGCTGATGCAGCGGGCGCTCGTCGAAGGGCGCCGGCGCGCTCAGCTCGTTGCGGCGCTGCAACTGCTGCTGGGTCAGGGCCGGGCCACGGCCGGTGAACCAGGTGAACTTGCTCATAGCTGATACCTCATGGCCAGGCTGCTCTGCAGGCGCTGCGCCTGGCGGAACGACTCGCGCAGAATACGCCGGTCCAGGTGGTTGAGGTGGTCGGGGTCGACGCGGTTGGAGTAGGGTAGCTCGTCGCGTGCCTGCAACTGATGTTGCTGCATGCGCGTCTGCTGAATGAAGTGGTAGGCCTCTTCGTAGGCGGCGCCGTCCAGGGCCTCGATCACGCCCTTACTGATCAGCGCGCGCAGGCGCTCCAGGGTACCGACCGCACTGATGCCGTTGGCCAGCGCGAGCAAACGGGCGCCGTCGACGAAGGGGGTGAGGCCCTGCACCTTGAGGTCGAGGGTGTCCTTGTCGGCGCCGGAGCGCGCCACCACGAAGTCGCGGAAACGTCCAACCGGCGGGCGGTGGCGCAGGGCGTTCTCGGCCAGCATCTTCTGGAACAGGCTGTTGCTGGCGACGCGGCGGAGCAACTCTTCGCGCAGTTGTTCGCAGCCTTCGTCCGGCCCCCAGATAGTGCGCAGGTCGAAGTAGATCGACGAGCCCAGCAGGTTCTCCGGCGTGGCTTCGAGAACGAAGCCAGCAAAGCGCCGTGACCATTCCTGGCGCGACAGGCATAGCTCGGGATTGCCGGCCATGATGTTGCCCTTGCACAGGGTAAAGCCACACTGCGCCAGGCGCTGGTTGATCTCGCGGGCGATCGGCAGCAGGCGTTCGCGAATCGCCGCAGCCTCGCTGGCGTTTTCCGCCTCGAAGAGGATGCCGTTGTCCTGGTCGGTGTGCAGGGTCTGTTCGCGGCGGCCTTCGCTGCCGAAGCACAGCCAGGTGAAGGGGATACCCGGATCGCCCATGTCTTCGAGGGTCAGCTCAATCACCCGGCAGACGGTGTGGTCGTTGAGCAGGGTGACGATATGGGTGATCTGCGTCGAGCTGGCGCCGTGGGCGAGCATGCGGTCGACCAGCAGGCGGATGTCGCTGCGCAGCCCGGCCAGGGTCTCGACTTTGCCGGCGTGGCGGATGGTGCGTGCCAGATGCACCAGGTCGACGCGCTGCAGGCTGAACAGGTCGCGCTCGGAAATCACCCCGCAGAGTTTTTCGTGCTCCACCAGGCAGACGTGAGCGATATGCCGCTCGGTCATGGCGATGGCGGCGTCGAAGGCGCTGGCATCGGGCGCCAGATGAAACGGATTGGGCGTCATCAGGTTCTCGATCGGCTGGGCCAGGTCGACACCGTCGGCGACCACCCGGCGCAGGTCGCGCAGGGTGAAGATGCCCAGCGGTTTGCTGGCCGGGTCGAGCACCACGATGCTGCCCACATGCTGCTCGTGCATCAGCCGCACGGCATCACGCAAGGGTGTGTCCGGTGCGCAGCCGATGGGTTGGCGCATGGCCAGTTCGCCCAGGCGGGTGTCCAGCGAATACTGTGCGCCGAGGGTTTCCACCGCGCGCAACTGCACCTGCTGGTTGACCTGATCGAGCAGGCTGCTGACGCCGCGCAGGGCGAAGTCGCGCAGCGGGTTGGAAACGGCGAAGAGTTTGACGAAGGCGTGCTTGGCCAGCAGCAAGCAGAAGGTGTCTTCGGCGGCCAGGTGTTCGGTGCGCGTGGCGCGCTCGCCGATCAGCGCGGCCAGCGGGAAGCATTCGCCAGCGGTGATCTCGAAGGTGGTCTCGGTGCCGCGCCTCGCGCTGTGTGGGCGCTCGCCGTGTACGCGACCCTGCTTGACGATGTAGAAGTGTTCGACCGGGCCATCGCTGGGCTTGATGATCGAGTCGCCCTCGGCATAGAAGCGCAGCTGGCAGTGCTCGACCAGATACGCCAGGTGGGCGGTGTCCATTTGGTTGAAAGGCGGGAACTTGTGCAGGAACTCCATGGTGCCGTGGATGTTCTGAAGCACCGCAGTTTTGCCCGCATCGGCCATCGCGTCGGCCTTGCTCATGGGCGTGCGCCTCGCAGTTTCGGGATGGTGTCAGTGTGGCGCTGGCCCGTCGCGTTGCCCATTGCACCTAAGTAGGGGGCCGCCGGGCTAAAACTATACCCACGAAAAAGCCGCCCGTAGGCGGCTCGTTCTGCTGCGCTGAATCAGAGGCCGTTCTTGGCCTTGAACTCGCGACGACGGCGATGCAGCACCGGCTCGGTGTAGCCGTTGGGCTGCTTGGTGCCCTCGACCACCAGCTCCAGCGCGGCCTGGAAGGCGACGTTGTTGTCGAAGTCCGGAGCCATCGGGCGATACAGCGGGTCATTGGCGTTCTGACGATCCACCACCTGCGCCATACGCTTGAGGCTTTCGACCACCTGCTCTTCGCTGACGATGCCGTGGCGCAGCCAGTTGGCCAGCAGTTGGCTGGAGATGCGCAGAGTGGCACGGTCTTCCATCAGGCCGACGTCGTTGATGTCTGGCACCTTGGAGCAGCCGACGCCCTGATCGATCCAGCGCACCACGTAGCCGAGGATGCCTTGCGCGTTGTTGTCCAGCTCGTTGCGGATTTCTTCGGCAGACCAGTTGGTGTCCTTGGCCAGTGGGATGGTCAGGATGTCGTCCACCGACGCCGGGGTGCGCTTGGCCAGTTCGGCCTGACGGGCGAACACGTCGACCTTGTGGTAGTGCAGGGCGTGCAGGGTGGCGGCGGTCGGCGAAGGTACCCAGGCGGTATTGGCGCCGGACAGCGGGTGAGCGATTTTCTGCTCGAGCATAGCGGCCATCAGGTCCGGCATGGCCCACATGCCCTTGCCGATCTGCGCGCGGCCCTGCAGGCCGGTGGCCAGGCCGACGTCGACGTTGTTGTTCTCGTAGGCACCGATCCAGGTCTCGCTCTTCATGGCCGCCTTGCGCACCATGGCGCCGGCTTCCATAGAGGTGTGGATCTCATCACCGGTACGGTCGAGGAAGCCGGTGTTGATGAACACCACGCGCTCGCTGGCAGCCTTGATGCAGGCCTTGAGGTTGACGGTGGTACGGCGCTCTTCGTCCATGATGCCGACTTTCAGGGTGTTGCGGGCCAGGCCCAGCACATCCTCGACGCGGGCGAAGATTTCGCTGGTGAAGGCGACTTCTTCCGGGCCGTGCATCTTCGGTTTGACGATGTACACGCTGCCGGTGCGGGTATTCTTGCGCGTGGTGTTGCCGATCAGGTTGTGCACCGCGATCAGGCTGGTGAACAGTGCGTCCTGGATGCCTTCCGGAACCTCGTTGCCTTCGGCGTCGAGGATGGCCGGGTTGGTCATCAGGTGGCCGACGTTGCGCACGAACAGAAGCGAGCGGCCATGCAGGGTCAGCTCGGAACCGTCCGGCTTGGTGTAGACGCGATCCGGGTTCATGGTGCGGGTGAAGGTGCTGCCGCCCTTGGACACTTCCTCGGCCAGGTCGCCCTTCATCAGGCCCAGCCAGTTCTTGTAGACCACCACCTTGTCGTCGGCATCGACGGCCGCGACGGAGTCTTCGCAGTCCATGATGGTGCTCAGCGCGGCTTCCATCAGCACGTCTTTCACGCCGGCGGCGTCGGTGCTGCCGATGGGGCTGGAGGCATCGATCTGGATTTCGAAATGCAGGCCGTTGTGCTTGAGCAGCACGGCGGTCGGTGCGCTGGCCTCGCCCTGGAAGCCAACCAGCTGCGCGTCGTCACGCAGGCCGGTGTTGCTGCCGCCCATGAGGGCAACGACCAGCTTGCCGTCGACGATGGCATAACCGGTGGAGTCGACGTGCGAGCCGGCAGCCAGCGGTGCGGCTTCGTCGAGGAAGGCGCGGGCGAAGGCGATGACCTTGTCGCCGCGCACCTTGTTGTAGCCCTTGCCCTTCTCGGCGCCGCCTTCTTCGCTGATCACGTCGGTGCCGTACAGTGCGTCGTACAGCGAGCCCCAGCGGGCGTTGGAGGCGTTCAGGGCGAAGCGCGCGTTCATCACCGGCACCACCAGCTGCGGGCCTGCCAGGCGGGCGATTTCTTCGTCGACGTTGGTGGTGGTGGCCTGGAAATCTTCCGGCTCAGGCAGCAGATAACCGATTTCCTGGAGGAAGGCCTTGTAGGCGGCCGCGTCATGAGCCTGGCCCTTGCGCGCCTGGTGCCAGGCATCGATCTGCGCCTGCAGCTCGTCACGCTTGGCCAGCAGGGCGCGGTTCTTCGGCGCCAGGTCCTTGATGACCGCGGCGGCACCGGCCCAGAACTGGTCGGCAGCGATGCCGGTACCGGGAATGGCTTCGTTGTTCACGAAGTCGTACAGGGCTTTGGCGACCTGCAGGCCACCGACTTGAACGCGTTCAGTCATCACTTGCCTCACTCTCTGAGCTTTACTCAATCGCCGCTTCGGGCACCTCTGAAAACGACCTGCGCACTCTACACCTGCGCTTTCAGAGAGGCTCGTCGGAGACGGGCTGGCCGTCTTGTAGTCCGTGGCGCGGCATACTACATGAAGATTCCGGGGGAATGCAGTAGGTATGCGTCAGACCGCGACCAAAAGACTATTTCCAGTCACGCCCAATACATAGTGTGTTCAAAAAAACTTATATATTGTTCCATAGGATTGTTAAAAACGTACACGATTAATTGCTCGGGCTAGTGACAACGACGTCAATATGGCCTAGCAGCCTGTCGGACTTGCATTCATAAATGGACAGAGCGCGACAAAGACAAAGCGAATTGCCCACTATTAGAGCGTTTTTAACCGGTTGTTGCCATGAATTTCCTGAATTCGAGCGGATTCAGCCTCAGATCACGCATTTTGAACGGTATGCGGGCGCAACGTGGCAATGCGTTTCCAGTTCCACGCC
>NZ_VRYE01000209.1 GCF_008041835.1 Ectopseudomonas mendocina | reverse complement strand
CTGGTCATGGTCGTGGTGCTGTTGATCATGCCGCTGTGCTGGCTGGCCTTTCAGTCGGTCCAGACCGAGGAAGGGTTTTCCCTGGCCAACTACATCCGGATTTTCCAGGAAAGCATTTACTGGGACACCTTCGCCCTGACCTTCAAGATCAGTTTCCTGGTGACGATCCTGTCGATCGTCATGGGCTTCCCCATTGCCTACGCCGCTTCGCGCCTGCAGGGTTTCTGGGCCAACCTGATTCTGATCTGCGTGATCCTGCCGTTCTGGACCAGCGTGCTGGTGCGGGCCTATGCCTGGCTGGTGCTCCTGCAACGCCGCGGACTGGTCAATCAGACGCTGATGGACCTTGGCATCATCGACCAACCCCTGACGCTGATGCACAACACCACTGGCACGGTAATCGGCACCCTGCACGTCATGCTGCCCTTTATGGTCCTGCCGCTTATTCGGTGATGAAAAAAATCCCCCAGGACCTCATGCAAGCGTCCGAGAGCCTTGGCGCCAAACCCTTCTACACCTTCCGCCGGGTCTTCCTGCCGATGGCAGCGCCGGGGGTCATGGCCGGTTCCATCCTGGTGTTCGTCATCTGCCTAGCAGCCTGTCGGACTTTTCCCCTCGCCGGTAGAATTGCGCATCGCTCCTGGAACCTGACTGTATGAGCCGCTTTCGACCGATAAACCGCGAAATCGACTACTTGCTCCCGCCGTCGGTGCAGGACTGGCTGCCCGAGTCACATTTGGCGCGCTACGTGGTGGAGGTCGTAGAGGGCCTGGATCTGTCGAAGCTGGAGAGCGTCTATGCGGGCCGTGGCAGCGCTGCCTACCATCCGGCCATGTTGCTGTCGTTGCTGATCGACGGCCTTGCCAC
>NZ_VRYE01000208.1 GCF_008041835.1 Ectopseudomonas mendocina | reverse complement strand
TGCCAAGACCAGCGTGCAGAAACTGACCAAGGCTACCGAGGATGCGGGCTACCCATCATCAGTCAAGAACTGATCATGAAAGACCCGAAGACACTGCTGCGGGTCAGCATCATTGGCACAACCCTCGTGGCGCTGTGTTGCTTCACCCCTGTTCTGGTCATTTTGCTCGGTGTGGTCGGCTTGTCCGCGCTGACCGGCTATCTGGACTATGTGCTGCTGCCTGCGCTGGCGATTTTCATCGGCTTGACCATCTACGCCATCCAACGAAAACGCCAAGCCGATGCCTGCTGCACCCCGAAATTCAATGGAGTAAAAAAATGACCGAAATCACCGTGAATGGCATGACCTGCACATCCTGCGCCACCCATGTCAAAGATGCTTTGGAAAAGATTCCCGGCGTGAATGCCGCTGTGGTGTCCTATCCAGAAAGCCGCGCGCAAGTCATGGCAGACACCGCCGTGAGCCACAACCAACTGCTGGCCGCCATCGCCGCATTGGGTTATCAAGGCTCGATCCGGGTTGGTGATTTCAAAGATGAACCAAAAATCCGTGATGCACTTGAGGGCGCCGGTTTGCATATCGCCATCATTGGCAGCGGCGGGGCCGCGATGGCGGCGGCG
>NZ_VRYE01000207.1 GCF_008041835.1 Ectopseudomonas mendocina | reverse complement strand
CCCCATACGCGGGATTTGAATCAAAACAGATCCATTTTTAGCCGTGGAAGGCAGGTTGTTGATACACCGAGGCTTCACCGGCCACGCCTGCCCGCCTCATGATAAATCCGGTCTAGCTTTATCGTAACGCTCAAGAAATTGGGCTTAATGCCGAAAACAATAAAATAAAACAGCCAACCCTTGAGGTTCTTATGCGCCAGAATTTACCAGTGACGGGTCGAAACTTAGAACTCCCAAAAGATACCAATATTCTTTCGACTACCTCCCCTCAAAGCCATATCACGTACATTAATCCTGACTTCATTAAAATCAGTGGTTTCACTGAGGAAGAACTATTAGGCCAGCCTCACAACATCGTAAGACACCCAGATATGCCGCCTGCTGCATTTGAGCATATGTGGAGTACATTAAAATCTGGCCGCTCATGGATGGGGCTAATAAAAAATCGCTGTAAAAATGGCGACCACTATTGGGTAAGTGCTTATGTAACGCCAATAGCTAAGAATGGTTCGATTGTTGAATACCAGTCTGTAAGGACCAAGCCTGAACCTGAGCAGGTTTTGGCTGCGGAAAAATTATATGCTCAATTGAGAAGCGGGAAGGCCGCGAGGCCGAAATGGGCTGCTAGCTTTTCCGTGAAAATACTCTTGCTCATATGGGGTAGTATTATATCAAGCGCAATGGCTGCCGGCATGCTTACTGATACATCAATAAGCAGCTTATTGTTAGCTACTTTAATGTCAGGAAGCTTAAGCTCTGTTAGTGTTTTGGCTATTCTCTCTCCTCTTGGAAGACTGGTTGAAAGAGCCAGGAATATTTCCAATAACCCATTAAGTCAATCCCTCTACACTGGGCGCACCGATGAGTTTGGCCAAATAGAGTTTGCTTTACGAATGATGCACGCTGAAACATGCAGCGTAGTAGGTCGCATAGGTGATGCATCAAATCGGCTTAGCGAACACACCCAAAGCCTACTAAAGGATATTGAGTCAAGCAATGTACTTACAGTTGAGCAGCAGGCAGAGACAGATCAAATAGCAACGGCAGTAAACCAAATGGCGGCAAGCATTCAAGAGGTTGCGAGCAATGCACAGCATGCTGCAGATGCGGCCGGAAGAGCAGACACTGAGACGGCATCTGGCCAGCGTCTGGTAGCCCACACAAGCCAGTCAATCATTGCCCTTGAAGGTGAAATTAGGCAAGCCGCTCAGGTTATTCATGAGCTTGAAGGTCAAAGTAACGAGATATCAAAAGTTCTTGACGTTATACGAGGGATCGCCGAGCAAACGAATTTGTTGGCACTCAACGCAGCAATTGAGGCCGCGCGTGCTGGTGAGCAGGGGCGTGGTTTTGCTGTTGTCGCCGATGAGGTTCGCAGTCTTGCTGCTCGCACCCAGCAATCGACAACGGATATTCAAAGCATGATCAGCGCTCTACAAGAGCGAGCGCAATCCGCTGTTACAGTCATGGAGCAAAGTAGTCGGCAAGCGCACACGAGTGTAGCTCACGCAGAGGAAGCAGCTACAGCTCTTGATGGAATTGGCCAACGTGTTAACGAAATTACCGACATGAACGCGCAAATAGCGACTGCGGTCGAGCAGCAGGGAGCAGTAAGTGAAGACATCAACCGCAGTATTAACAATATACGCGATGCTGCTGATACCAATGTACAGACCGGGCAGAATAATTTGCAAAGTGCGAAATCTGTCGCTCAGTTAACTAGCGCTCTGAGCGAACTGGCAAAACAGTTTTGGGAAAAACGAGGATAACGCTTTTCAGTATCTCGACAGGGATAACTTACTTTACCATCGGTTATCCCTTTTAGCCGCACAAATTTTAGCCATGGCTTTTCAGGAAGTCAGGGCTATCAGAATGGCCTTAGAAAGCCTAGTCAAAGAGCTGTCACGAGAACACCGTTAGCTTAGCGTACGATTTTTTCCGAATTCTGCGGTTCCCCCGAGATGGGCCTGGACACGGGTGATAGATGCTGAATTAAGCCGTGTGACGGCAGGCTGTGCTGGGCTGCACGTCGGCATGGGCGTGCGTGGTCAGGACGCAAAAACACACTTGCCCGCAATGGCGGGCAAGTGTGTTTGCAGAGGGGGAGTGCGTTGTTGGTTATTGTTTGTTGCGACCGGCAATCACCACCAGGATCAGCGACGCCAGGATCAGGATCGAACTGATAGCGGCAATGGTCGGATCGATCTCGTCGCGCAGCGCCGTGAACATGCGCTTGGTCAGAGTCTGGTTGTCGCCGCCGGAGATGAACAGCGCCACCACAGTTTCATCCAGCGAGGTGATGAAGGCGAACAGTGTCGCCGAGACCACACTGGGCTTGATCTGCGGCAGGGTCACGGCCATGAAGGCGCGAAAGCGGTTCATGCCCAGGCTGCGCGCCACCATTTCCTGGGACATGTCGAAGTTACGCAGACCGGCCAGCAGCGCGATGATCACGTAGGGCAAGGCGAGCATGATGTGCGCCAGCACCAGGCCGGTCAGCGTGCTGATCAGGCCGACCCGGGCGTAAACGAAGAACACGCCGGCGGCGATCAGGATGATGGGCACCATCATCGGCAGCAGCAGGATGATCTGCAGCGTACGCACCACCTTCAGGCTGGAGTTGTTGATGGCGTAGGCGGCCGCCATACCAATCGGCAGGCTGATGGCCATGGTGAAAAATGCCGTGATCAGACTGACCCGCGCCGCCGACATCCACTCCACGCTGTTGAAGAACGCCTCGTACCAGTGGAAGGACCATTGCTTGGGAGGGAATTGCAGGAAGCGCGCCTCGGAGAACGACATGGGTACCACGATCAGCACCGGGATGATCAGGTACAGCAGGATCGCCGCGACCAGCACCGTGAACAGCACGTGGGACAGGCGAAGGTGACGCAGGTTGGCAAGCAGGTTCATTTAGCGCGCTCCCAGGATGCGTTCGATGGGGATGAAGCGATTGATGCCCCAGAAGATCAGGAACACCACAAACAGCAGCACCAGGCCGACTGCGCTGGCTGCGCCCCAGGCGTGATAGAGCTCGACGTTGCGTTGCACCAGCATCGACACCAGGATCGTGCGGCCACCGCCGAGCAGTTCCGGGGTGATGAAGAAGCCTAGCAGCCTGTCGGAC
>NZ_VRYE01000206.1 GCF_008041835.1 Ectopseudomonas mendocina | reverse complement strand
GGCCAGGAACCGGGGGACGATGGGCCGTTCTGATTTCATGGCGACGACGGCCTGCTACATGGCTGCGGGTGGCAGGTCTTAAACAACTGAACTGGGCTAGCGAAGGAGTGGGGGCAACAGCAGCTGCGCTGGTAGACTTATCCACAGTTGCTGGTAACAAAATCAGCAATCCGCCCTGGGTCAAATTTCAATCGGCAGGGTGGGTCAATTTTCCATCAGCGCCAACAGCTCGAGTACATCGAGATGGCGCAGGCGGACTGATTGGCAGTCAATTCGACTGTTGACGAAACATAGATGACCAGTTAGTTTATTAAAACTTTCTCATCACTGGATGTCTCTGTCATGGCTCGCCCGGTCAACCTCGAAGTCAGATCCCGTTTGCTGTCGATTGGCCGCCAGGTGGTTCACAACCGTGGCTTCAACGGCTGCGGCGTCCAGGACATCACCGCCGCTGCCGAGATTCCCAAGGGCTCTTTCTACAACTACTTCGCCAGCAAGGAAGACTTCGCGGCAGAGATCCTCGAGGAATACTGGACCTCGATCGAAACCCGCCACGGGCCGATCTTCTACGACGCCCGGGTCAAGCCGCTGGAGCGCATCGGCCAGTTCTTCCAGGCCCTGGTGCTCGAGCACGGCGAGCATGAATACAGCCTGGGTTGCCTGATTGGCAACCTGTCCCTGGAAATGTCCAATGGCAGCGAACAAACCCGCAAGCGTCTGGCCGATGTGCTGGCGCGCTGGGAAGGTTTGCTCGCGAGCTGCCTGCGTGAAGCGCAGCAGCGCCGCGAACTCTCTGAAACTCACGACGCCGAAGCGCTGGCCAGTGTCATCGTCGAAGGCTGGGAAGGTGCGGTCATGCGCGGCAAGGTCCTGCGCGACGGTGCACCTCTGCAGCGTTTCGTATCGATGGTCTTGCCTCGGCTATTGGAGTGAGTTTTTTTTCCTCATTAATAAGACGACTGGTCATTTATATAAAGCAACATTCACGTCTCATCCACGCAAGCACCCAAGAGGTAAATCGTCATGAGCCATCTGTACGCCGACCCCGCCGAACCCGCACTGCCTGCCACTGGTTTCAAGCTCGACCTGAGCAAAGCCGCCCTGGTGGTCATCGACCCACAGAACGACTTCCTCAGCCCTGCCGGCGCCAGTTGGGCGGTGTTCGGTGAGAGCATCGTCGAGAACAACACCGTCGAAAACCTGGAAAAACTGTTCAAGGCCTTCAAGGCTCACGACCTGCCCGTGGCCGTGTCGCCACACTATTACTACCCGCACGACCACGACTGGCATTTTGGCGGTCCGCTGGAAAAGGTCATGCACAGCATCTGCATGTTCGATCGCAAGGGACCGAACACCCTGGAAAACTTCGAAGGCTCCGGCGCCGATTTCCTCGAGATCTACAAGCCGTACATTCTCGACGGCGAGACCATCATCGCCTCGCCGCACAAGGTCTACGGCCCGGAAACCAACGACCTGGCGCTGCAATTGCGCAAGAAAGGCGTGTCGCAGATCATCCTCGCCGGCATGGCGGCCAACCTTTGCGTGGAATCACACCTGCGCGAACTGCTCGAACAGGGCTTTGAAATAGTCGTGGTACGCGACGCCACCGCCGGCCCGCGCCTGCCGGATGGCGACGGCTACCTGGCGGCCATCATCAATTACCGCTTCCTCGCCCACGGGCTGTGGACCACCGAAGAGACTATCGCGCAACTGCAACCGGCTTGATCGTGCCCGAGCGGCCGGGCATCGCGCCCCCCCGCTCTTTCTCGAGAACCCCCGATGAAAATCCCCGCCCGTTATGAGCATTTCGTTTTCGGCGTCGTTCAATCCGGCCTGACCTGCGCGGTCGCGGCCGCCATCGCCACCACACCCCATGCGCTCGACCTGGCCTTTGCCGGCCGCTGGTTGAACGCGTGGGCGCTGTCGTGGGTATCGATGTTGCCGGTGGTGGTGCTGGCGGCGCCGATGATTCGGCGCGTGGTGAGGCGGATGACGGTGGGCTGAATGACTTGGCTATGACTCACCCAACACACCGCCATCGCGAGCATGCTCGCTCCTACCGGGGGCTTCGGGGCTGCTCGCGACAGGCGCGCAAGCCCGCACCCGACGCACGAAATACTGTGCCCGTTCGCATTTTCGCAATAAACCACTTTTCATCCGCGCATTTGTAGCCGCTTCGTTCACGGACAAGCCGGTACATTAGACCTCCATGGTCCCGCAGAGCGACCGACAACAAAACCTACAGCTCGCCCAAGAAAATCTGCCAACCATTCGGAGTCTTTCCATGAGCACATTGCGCACTACAGCTTTCCAACTCGCGAGTCTGGCCCTGTTCATCGGTAGCGCCACCCAGGCCATGGCCGAGGACATCACGTTCGTATCCCAGGGCGGTGCTTATCAGGAAGCCCAGAGCAAGGCGATCCTGGAGCCTGCGGCGAAAAAGCTCGGTCTGACGCTCAAACAGGACAGCTCGCCCAAGGCCTACCCGATCATCAAGACCCAGGTCGAGAGCGGCAAGGTCACCTGGGACGTGGTGGACCTGCCCACTGGCGACTGCATCCGTGGCGAAGCCGAAGGGCTGTTCGAGAAGCTCGACCTTGCGCTGATTCCCAATGCCGCGCAAATACCCGACAGCCTCAAGGACGAATACAGCGTCGGCTACATCAGCTACTCCACGGTGCTGGCGTATCGCACGGACGCGTTCAAAGGCGCGGACGTACCCAAGACCTGGGCCGACTTCTGGGACACCAAAAAATACCCGGGCCAGCGCTCCCTACGAAACCTGCCACGTCCAACCCTGGAAATCGCGCTGCTGGCCGATGGCGTGCCGATGGACAAGCTCTATCCGCTGGACGTCGATCGCGCCTTCCGCAAGCTTGAGCAGATCAAGCCCGACATCGCCACCTGGTGGACGTCCGGCGGGCAGTCGGCGCAGCTGATCAGCGACGGCGAAGTGGACATGATCCAGGCCTGGAACGGCCGTATCACCGCCGTACAGGCCGCCGGCGCACCCGTGGCATTCGACTACAACCAGGGTGTGCTGGAAACCAACTCGTTGTGCGTCCTCAAAGGCTCGCCGCACAAGGTGGCCGCCATGAAATTCGTCAACGAGGCCATCGATGCCAAACTGCAAGCGGCGTTGCCGATGATCATCGACTACGGCCCGCTCAACCCCGAAGCCTTCAAGACCGGGGTAATCCCGGCCGAGCGCGAGGCCAAGCTGCCTTCCGCACCCGGCAACATCTCGCGCCAGGCCCTGCTCTCGGCGCAATGGTGGGCCTCCGAAGCCGGGGTCAAGGCCGAAGAACGCTGGTTGTCCTTCGTCCAGAAAAAATAGCCATCGGCCGTTGCTGCGCCGCAGGCCAGAGGCCTCGGCGCAGGACATGCCGTCTGCCCCCGCGATTTCGACATAAAGCGCTTGCGCACCGGTCAATTGCGTCCACTTCATTCGTTGGCATCCCGGTACATTAGGCCTGAGGGTCCCGCAGAGTGACCTGTGCAGACAACTCGCGCTCGCCTCAAGTACCTGCCCACCATTGGGAGTTCTTCACATGACATTACCCGAGCACCGCACCCTGCTGTCCGCCAGGACGACTGCCACCGCCAGCGCTACCCGTCAGTGCTGGATACCCTCCAGCACTGCGCAGTGACGAGAGGTCATCATGTCCAACGCCTATCTCGCCAAATCCATGCCCGACTCCAGCGACCAGCAGCACCAGCCGCCCATGACCAGCGAAGACGCCC
>NZ_VRYE01000205.1 GCF_008041835.1 Ectopseudomonas mendocina | reverse complement strand
CGGCGCCGGCACCGTGGAATTTTTGCTCGACGCCAGCGGCGAATTCTTCTTCCTGGAAATGAACACCCGCCTGCAGGTCGAGCACCCGGTGACCGAGCTGATCACAGGGCAGGATCTGGTGGCCTGGCAGATTCGCGTAGCCGAAGGTCAGCCTCTGCCACTGCAGCAGAACGATATTCGCCTCACTGGCCACGCCATGGAAGTGCGTCTGTACGCCGAGGACTCGGCCACCGGCTTCCTGCCGCAAACCGGCCAGGTGCTGCGCTGGGATCCCGAGCTGTTGGCTGGTGTGCGCATCGACCACGGCCTGGTCGAAGGCCAGGCCGTCACCCCTTTCTACGACCCGATGCTGGCCAAGGTCATCGCCTACGGCGAAACCCGCGACGAAGCCCGGCGCAAGCTGGTGCGTGCGGTCGAGCAGTGCGTGCTGCTGGGCGTGAATGGCAACCAACGCTTCCTCGCCAATCTGCTCAAGCATCCGGAGTTCGCTGCCGGCAATGCCACCACGGCGTTCATCGCCGAGCATTTCGCCGATGACCCCAGCCTGCCCCCGCACACGGCCAGCCTGGCCGAACTAGCCATGGCCGCCGCCCTGCTCTACCAGGTTTCGGCCGAAGCCCGTGCACACCAGCCCGGCCTGTCCGGCTGGCGCAGCGCCGGCAGTGCGCCCTGGCGTTTCGTCCTCAAGCAGGGCGAGCACAAGCACACCGTGGAGCTGGATGTGATCGCCAGCGGTACCCAAGCGCGCCTTTGCGTGCGTCGCGGCGAAGAACAGCTGTCCCTGCGCTTGCTGGCCAGCGACNNGTCGCTGGCTGACCCTGGAACTGGACGGCGTGCGCCGCCGCCAGGCCTACCACATCGAAGGCGAGCACCTGTGGCTGTACGGTGAGCACGGCAACCTGGAACTGGTTGATGTCACCCACGAACCGGCCGGTGGGCAGAACGCCGCCAGCAGCGGCGCGGTGAAGGCACCGATGGATGGCGCCATCGTCGACGTACTGGTCGCCGAAGGCGCCAGCGTGAGCAAGGGGCAACTGCTGGTGGTGCTGGAAGCGATGAAGATG
>NZ_VRYE01000204.1 GCF_008041835.1 Ectopseudomonas mendocina | reverse complement strand
CCAGGCCCCGGACCCAGGCCAGCAGGCCGCCCCGGCTCAGGCGCCCGGACCAAAGGCCTGTGACATCGACGAACCCGACTGCGAAGCTTGCCAGTGAGCCCGATATACTAATAAACGTATACTTTAGATTAGATCTACCTTATCTAACACCTGTAAACACTATGTCTTTATCGTTTACAGGGGGTATAGAGGAAATCTATACTTCTAGCCATTACACCTGATGGTTAGGAAACGTATACATTGAAAGCCTTCTCCATTCGTTCATTCACTGCTTCGGATGGTGTAGAGATGGCTGTCTTGGTTGATGACCTGGGCAGCCCACTCTTCCTCCCCAACGTCTACTCGACGTTCAGCTACCGCGATGTCGGTTCCTCTCCTGCAACGATCAAGAAAGTGCTCAGAACACTGGGTATGGCTTACCTGTGGGCCTCTGCCAGAAAGCTTGATCTGCATGCAGCCATCAGTTCCGAAACCTTCCTTTCCATCGAGCAGTGTGAGGATCTAGCCCTCTTCCTTCGCTTGGACAGGGCCTCTCAAGATCGTGAGCTGGCCGTGAGCCTGGAAGAGTTGCCGTCACAGGTTGTTCGGCTTGAGCAGGTGCGAGGGGGATTCCGTCACAAGGCCCTGGAGCTCACTGCATGCTCTGCCGAAGAGGGCGCCTACCGAATCCGCACGGTTGCAGCCTTCCTTGCGTTCCAGCTTGCGCAGATCGAACAAGACCTACCAGCCTGCCGGACTTTTCCCCTCGCCGGTCGAATCGCCACACCCCCCTGGAACCCGCCAGTCTGGACCCGTTTCGACCGATA
>NZ_VRYE01000203.1 GCF_008041835.1 Ectopseudomonas mendocina | reverse complement strand
CTTAGGTTGATGACATTGGGGTCAGCCAGACCCGTTGTCTCAATTATGATCCGATCAAAGGCTTGACCGTCTTCACCGAGCAGACGGTTAAAACTTTCGATGAGATCAGACCGGACAGTGCAACAGATGCAGCCGTTATTCATTTCAATGACTTCTTCATCTGAGTGGATAATCAACTCGTTGTCGATACCCACCTCTCCAAACTCATTGACAATGACGCAAACCTTTTCGCCATGATCTTCCGTCAGAATCCGATTGAGTAACGTAGTCTTTCCGGAACCGAGATAGCCCGTTATGAGAGTTACTGGAAGTTTTGGCATGTAGCCCTCCAAATGTGTTCCTTAACCTGCTATGTCAGCAGGCTATGGTTATGTTTATGTAACCACTAAATCCCAACGCTCAGCGCCACAAATACCACTCCCAAACCACCCAGTACCGTTCCGCTGCCTGCGGTAAGCAGTTGCAGCTGTTTAGCACTGCGAGTTGCAACTTTCCGCGTTACAAAGTAAGCAGTTGAAGCGATTGCAACCTGAATAAGAGTGAAACCAAGGAGGTAAGTGATCAGCGGAGTTGACTCTGCGCCAATTACTGCCCCGCCGTATGCTTGGCCATGGCAAAATGCAGCAGCACCAGCCACCCATGTGACTAGGTTGCGTCCTTGAGGCTTGTAAACAACAGCTGCCGCAATTCCGATAACCGTAAGCGCAACGATTGTTTCAATAAAAGGCAGGCTTGCTCCGAACCAATTCAAAACAGTACCAGCGGCGGCGGCGGCGAGCATCGCTACTGGAGTGGCGACGGGACGAGCCACACCGAGAGCAAGTATGATCCCCACCCCAACAATGAATGCGAAATGATCAATGCCTATTATCGGATGGCCCAGTCCCGATAAAAAACCTTGAAGATAAGTAGTTGGGGTATCGCCCCCCATGGGGTGATGGGCAGCTGCCACTGTACTTATCAGTAACATCACCACAGCAACAGGAAAGGTTAGAACTTTGTATCGGCTATTCATTGTCTCAGTTCCTCTGTTAGAGCATCCACGCAAGATTGCCCTTAAAACTAAGCAAATGTCGTGCCAATCACTCGAAAATAGATGCAAACTTACGTATATGATTGAATAGTAATTGTTTATTTTTGTCATATTCATATTTCAAAGAGCAAAACAATAGACATTAATGGCGTCTGAATGCTCTCAACGGGTGCCCTGTGATCTTTTTTAGTGCAAATTGGGGAAGTAGGATATGGGAATTACTGTAGGGTGAAATATGCTCGGGTGTAAGCGCTCCATAAACCCCG
>NZ_VRYE01000202.1 GCF_008041835.1 Ectopseudomonas mendocina | reverse complement strand
TCATGAGAAATCCGGGCTAACTTCCAGCAATAACCAACCAAATCCCCCTTAGGAAATAACTTTTTTAACTCCTTGAAAAATTCCTCTCTGTGCTCTTTCGCCTGAGCATAGCTAACATCCCCACCATTTCTTTTGGTTCTTGCTTCATACCCTAGATCCACCCTAACAACAAGCAGCCTAGACTTCGAATCAAAGAGAGCATTTATATACTTAACAATGCTTCTGCGATTCTTGTTTGAGGAACGATTATGCTGGCTGATTTCGCTCTTAAAATTGTCACTAGATACTAATTTTTTAAGATCCTCGATCATTCTGTTCAATGATTCGGCAACGCAACACACATCTTCGCTCGGGTATCCAGAAACTCCTGGATCACAGTACTTCTGCCGAAAGGCTATTGAGCACCTGAAAAAAGCTTCGACATGAGGACTGAACCTATGAAGTGGATAATGATATCTCATCCATTCTTCTCGCCATATAAATCTCAGAATATCCCGCCCTAAAGCATCGTAAACTAAATATTTATTCCAACCTTTCGTTTTTATTTTGAATACTTCCTGACCATGTGCTACCACCTCCTTTACCAAGCGCTCTAATCTTACCAGATGAGCACAGACAGTCCTTTCTGGACAGACATAGACGTAACCACCTTCAAAGTAATCGTAGCAACCATCATGAAGCCCTTCGATTACACCCTCCCTGCTCCATTCACATGCCTTGCTTGTTTTATCACTCATTCATTAACAGCCTCTTTCGCTAGCTTTTCGACAGGCATTGAGTGCCTGTCGTTATTACTCAGTGCTTACGCCCACAAGTACGAATTAACATATACTCAGACCAAGAAGGCGAACCCACTCATAGTAGCCAAACAACCAATTCGCAAATCAATTAATCGATTAATAACAAATAAACCAATATTCGACATTAAGACAACCTCCTTAAGGCAAGCCATTCGACAACAAATAGCACCACAAACCTAAAGCACAAAACTGAAGGCTATGTCTGAGTTACATATTGCATATCCCTATACCCCAACGCCTCTTTCAAGCAATACAATGGGTTGAGATGTGTTTTGTAC
>NZ_VRYE01000201.1 GCF_008041835.1 Ectopseudomonas mendocina | reverse complement strand
CTGTAGGCTGTTTCGAGAGTTTGGAGATCATGTTGCAGCGGTGGAACGGGCGCTTCTTTCGGTCAGACCGTTGCGGTGCTGTTGCGCCAGGCGGTTAGCTGCCTGGCCATCGCCACATAGCCGATGAACTTGCCGCCGGCTTCGCGGTTGGCTTGCTGCAACGCCAAGGCCGGGTTGAACACGAACCGACAGGAGCCGGCGAAGCGGTGCATCAGGCGCTGCTGTTCGCCGGTCGGCATCAGTTCGTATTTGAAAGCTTGGAGTCGCTGCATGCCCAGCACTATACTCTTGGTCTATGGGCATTGAAAACGATATTAGACGCGGTAGACACTGCGTCTTCCTGATGCATGTACATTTGGTCTTCGTGACGAAATATCGGCGCGAGGTCTTCACCCAAGCCATTCTCGACGACCTTCGCGTCGTCTTCGCCAGCGTATGCGCCGACTTCGGAGCGGAACTCGTTGAGTTCGATGGAGAGGATGACCATGTGCACCTACTGGTGAA
Organism: Ectopseudomonas mendocina; assembly: GCF_008041835.1. GTDB lineage: Bacteria > Pseudomonadota > Gammaproteobacteria > Pseudomonadales > Pseudomonadaceae > Aquipseudomonas. The sequence goes on along the minus strand of NZ_VRYE01000201.1, from coordinate 249 downwards.
CTATCCGCCGAAGGTGGCCATCTCCAACCTCGTGAATAGCCTGAAAGGCGTCTCCAGCCGCATGATCCGCAGGAAAAATTACCCCAGCATCCGCAAAAAGCTGTGGGGCGGCGCGCTGTGGTCGCCCAGCTACTTTGCCGGCAGCTGCGGAGGTGCGCCCATCGAAGTCATCCGCCAGTACATCGAACAGCAGCAGACGCCTCATTAAAGGCAAAAACGGGGACGGCTACGCCGTCCGCGCTATCCTTC
>NZ_VRYE01000200.1 GCF_008041835.1 Ectopseudomonas mendocina | reverse complement strand
GACCTACTGATTACAAGTCAGCTAGCCTGAGATTGCAGGAAATTTAATGAAAATGCAAACCCGCATAAAATCATAAGCTTATTGGGTTTCTGGTGTTCAGTGTCATCCTGTGGCTTTCATTGGTTTTCAGTGAAGTGTTGAGCAAAGTGTTGAGCAGGATTGGTAGGGGGTAGCGTGGGGCAGAAACTGACAGACGCTCAGGTGAAAAGCTGGGCGATGACCGGCAATGTCAAGAAGAACGGTGTTGCTACACCAGCCCGCACGCTCTCAGAGCAACTGGGGGAGCGCGGAGCAGGCTCAATGCTTCTTGAGCGGCGTCCCAGTGGCGTCATCGAGGTCTATCTATCCAGGCGGGCGAATGGGCGTCAGGAGCGGAGCAAGCTTGGAGTTTTTGCTGAGGTTGGTCCCGATGGTCAAACAAGAGGGCTCGCTTTTTGGAGAAGGGAAGTTGAGCGGCTTGCAGCCGAGGTTCGTGTGCATGGTTCTTTGGCTGCGTTCAATGATGCCCAGCAGGCCAAAAAGGAAAAGCAAGTGCAATTGGCACGGCTTGAGGCCCAGAAGGGGAGCCTCGAACAGTTATTGCTGGCCTATGTCGATGATTTGAAGAGGCAAGGAAAATCCAGCGCAAAGAATGTGCTGGCTGCGTTACGGCTGGATGTGATTCAGGCATTTCCTGATCTGGTTTTGCGTAAAGCGCGGGATATAGAGCCAGCGGACATTACTAAAATCCTGGTGCACTGCATTAACCGAGCGCCTGCATCGAAGGGGCGTGGAAAACGTAAGACGGAAGCGAATGTTACGAATGGCAAATTAACCACTGCTAATCGCTTGCGATCTTATCTGCACACGGCATTTTCTTTTGGACTTAAGCACGACTTGAACCCTCTGCGTGCTGGCGACGCAGTGCTTTTCGGTTTGCGGGATAACCCTGTTGCCTACCTGCCTACAATTGAGGGGGCCGAGCGAGCCAATACCGAAGCCCTGACAAAGGAGGAGCTGCGGCAGCTGCTGATAGCTATTCAAGAGCTCCCTGAGCGAAAGAGGGCGATGGCCAATGCGATGCTTTACTTGGGTGGGCAGCGCGTGAAAATGCTTCTTCGTGCAACCTGGCAGGATGTAACTGAAGATACGGAGCATGGTGGTGTACTAGCAGCCTGTCGGACTTGCATTCATAAATGGACAGAGCGCGACAAAGACAAAGCGAATTGCCCACTATTTGAGCGTTTTTAACCGGTTGTTGCCCTGAATTTCCTGAATTCGAGCGG
>NZ_VRYE01000020.1 GCF_008041835.1 Ectopseudomonas mendocina | reverse complement strand
ATCACTTTTGTGCAGCAATGCGCCTCCAGGTAGCCATCCTTGTGATCTAGGGTGTTGTGTTTCCAGGCGAGATTTGGAGTGTGTTGCATCTCTGGGCTGGGGATGCGTGCGTATTTTTGTTGGGTATACGGATTTAATGGTTGATGGGGCACCTTCACCCCATCAATCTGATACCACCCTCAGATGGTTGACAGATCGACTCCGTAGTTGAGTTCCTCTGCGAAGTCCGGCAGTCCGTAACCGATGGTTTTCTTGTAGAAAGGAGAGACCTTCGCAGTCGGTGCCTTCTTCTTGTGCTTCGTGGTGTAGAGCATTCGTGCCCGCATCACCTCGAAGGAGTAACCGCGCCCTTCACGGTTCTTGTCCTTGGCCAGTCGGTTGATGGACTCCGTGTAAGCGTTGGTGACGGGCATGTCCGTCTCGAAGTAGGTCATGGTCTCTTCGCGCCAGTTTCCCACTGCCCTGACCAGATCGCTCCAGACTTCCTTTTGGCCCTTCGGGATGGTGGCTATCCACTCGTCCAGGGCGGCTTCTGCCTGGAGCCGTGTGGTGGCGTCCCAGATGCCGTAGAAGCGCTCCTTGTGCTCGTAGGCGGCCAGCAGTTGCGGGAACGCGCCTGTCCAGGTCTCCATGATGAGGCGCTCCCGGTCTGAGACTTCGTGAGCGCGTTTCAGCAGGATTTTCCGGTCTCCCTTGAGAGTCCGGCTCTGGGACGGTTTCAGCTCCTTTCTGAGGCCCTTGCGCACTCTCTCTAGGGCATCGTTGGCCATGCGCACCACATGGAACTTATCGACCACGATACGGGCCTGGGGCAGCACAGCCTTGACCGCTGCCCGGTAGGGGTTCCACATGTCCATGCTGACGATCTCGACCTTCTGCCGGTCTTTCAGCTTCATCAGGTAGTTGGTCACCACGTCCTGGCGGCGGGTGGCCAGCAGGTCGAGCAGGGTTCGCTCCTCAATGTTGGTCAGAATGCAGCGGTAGCGCTTGTTCAGGTATAGCTCGTCAATGCCCAGGATGCGGGGCGTCTCGAAGCGGTGCCAGCGCCCCAGGAACTCGGCGCGGGCGTTGAAGATGTCGCGCACCGTCTTCTCGTCCAGGCCGGTCTGTGCCGCCACAAAGGTGTAGGGGTGGTTGAAGGATTCCTTCTCCACGTACTCATGCAGCCGCAGTGTCATACGGAATCCGTCCACCATCTCCGGTAGCTGGGGCCTGAATGTTGTCTTGCAGGCCCGGCAGGTGTATCGGCGGCGGACCACCCAGAGAGTGACCCGCTTGCCGTGGATGGGCAGATCACGATAGGGAACGTCACGCTTGCCGAACCGTACGAACTCACCCTGCACGCCGCATTCCTCGCAGGCGATGGGATCGGGCACGTCCACCTGGAAGTGCATTTCGTCGTCGGTTGATTTGCAGCCCAGTACTTGGTATTGCGGCAGGTGAAGGATGTTGTCGGGAAGTTCGGTCATGGTGTTGTATAGGCGTAGGTGTCAGTCAGATCCATCCGGCTCGGCATTGGTGTTTGCTTTTTTACCCAACAAACTGCTGGAAACGAAAAGTAAGGCACCGAGGACAATTGCAATATCAGCCAGGTTGAAGGCCGGCCAATGCCAATCTCGCCAATAGAAATCAAAGGAATCCACAACATAGCCGCGAAAGACCCGGTCAATCAGGTTGCCCATGGCGCCACCGAGGATAAGACTGTAAGCGATGGCTTCTCCTTTATGACGATTTTCAAGGATCAGCTTGATCAGAAAAATCGAGACCACTACCGCGATTCCGATAAAAAAGTAGCGCTGCCAGCCTCCACCATTCGCAAAAAGACTGAATGCGGCACCGGTGTTCCATAGGTGCACCCAGTTAAAGAACGGGGTCACCGAAACATACTCGCCATAGGCCATTGATTGCTGCACCAGCCACTTTACAGCCTGATCAGACGCTGCCAGCAGGCCCGATATGGACAATAGGGCATACGGCGAGAGCTTTTTGCCAATAATGAGCATTATTTAACCCTTCAACGCCAAAATGCGTCTGGCACCGTTAAGTACAATGCCCCCCGCGATGGTGCCGATAATCAGATCCGGATAATTGGAACCGGTCCACGCGACCAGGGCGCCGGCGGTGATGACCCCCAGGTTGATCACCACGTCGTTGGCCGAGAATATCCAGCTTGCCTTCATGTGCGCCCCGCCTTCCCGATGTTTGGATATGAGCAGCAGACAACTGGTATTGGCAATCAATGCGACGAATGCGATAGCCATCATCACCAGCGATTCAGGCTCACTACCGAATACAAAGCGTCTCACCACCTCTACGAGCACGCCCACAGCCAAGATCAGTTGCAGTACACCAGCAAGATGCGCGGCACGTACCTGCATTTTCACGCTATGTCCAACCGCATAAAGGGCAAGCCCGTACACCGCCGCATCGGCAAAATTGTCCAGGGATTCTCCAATCAGGCCGGTGGACTGGGCGATCAGACCGGCAGTCATTTCCACCACGAACAGAAGTGCATTGATGCCGAGCAACCAGCGCAGGGTCCCGGATTCTTGCTTAGCAGAAGCTGCCGAAAACTCGGCGGCCTTGATGGTCTCCGGATTTGCAGCGACGGTTTCCTGAAGCGAGGCGCCTAGCCCCAAGGTCTTCAGTTTCGAGGTGACGGGCTCGACCTCGCCGTCATGCACGACCTTCAGCCGGCGGTTCGACAAGTCGAAGGACAGCGCCCGAATCTCCTCAAAGCCGTTCAGGGCTAGGCGAATCATTCGTTCTTCTGATGGACAGTCCATCTTCGGCACGGCATAAACACTGACCCATCTCCCTGGCGCCTCGGAGGAGGCCTGTATATCGGTATCCGCTGCGGACGTTGCATCACCGCCACAGGATTTGCTCATGATACGACTCCACTTGAACAATGTTGTGGTACCATTTAAAACTATAAAGCTACTATAAGGTCAATAGAGTAAAGAATCCGTTGGGGAGGAGGCTGATGCGCATTGGTCAGTTGGCGCAGTTGGTAGGGGTCGAAACACAGACGATCCGCTTCTATGAACAGCAGGGCTTGTTGCCGCCGCCTGATCGGCAGGACAACGGTTACCGTGTCTATACCGAGAAGCATGGTGAGGGGCTGGCCTTCATCCGTCGCTGCAGAATCCTGGGCCTGTCACTGGCTGAGATTCACGAACTACAG
>NZ_VRYE01000002.1 GCF_008041835.1 Ectopseudomonas mendocina | reverse complement strand
ACGCCGTCCGCGCTATCCTTCTCCGCCCTGAAGGGCGAGGTTTGCCGCGCACTGGATCAACATCGTCATGCCCCTTCTTTGACTGCAAAACGTGCGTCGAGCCGGCTGTAACCCAGGCCAACGCCCTTGTGTACCCGTAACTGCACCGGAATGCGCTCCTTCATCGCCTCGACATGGCTGATCACACCAATGGTCTTGCCGCTGGCGTTGAGGTTATCCAGAGCGTCCAGCGCCACCTCCAGCGTCTCGCCGTCCAGCGTGCCGAAGCCTTCGTCGAGAAACAGCGAGTCGATGCTGGTCTTGTGGCTGACCAGATCCGACAGCGCCAGGGCCAGCGCCAGGCTGACCAGAAAACTCTCGCCACCGGACAGCGTGCGGCAATCGCGCGCCACGTCGGCCTGCCATGTGTCGCGCACCTCCAGCTCCAGCTCACCACTGCTCTTGCGCGCCAGTTGATAACGCCCATGCAGGCGCGTCAGTTGACGGTTGGCCAGGTGGATCAGGTGATCGAGGGTCAGGCCCTGGGCGAACTTGCGGAACTTGGCGCCGTCGGCCGAACCGATCAGGCCATTGAGTTGCTGCCACAGCGCATGTTCGCCGGTCTGCGCCTCGATCTCGGCGAACAGCGCCTGCTGGCTGCTGCGCCGTGCTTGGTCGGCCTGCAACTGCGCGCGCAGCTCGCCCTGGCGCTCACTCAGGCCACGCAAACGCTCCTGCAATGCCTGAATCTGCTCGACCAGCGCCTCCAGGCTCAGATCGGTTTGCGCTTCGGCCTGCAGGCGCTGCACCTCGGCCTGGGCTGCGGCCTGCAGGGTCATGGCCTGGGTGTGCGCGCGTTCGAGATCCGCCTTGAGCTGCAGCAAGCGCTGGCGTTCGTCTTCACTCAGCACGGCCGTTTCGAACGCCGCCTGATCAGCGAAGGGGCTGCTGGCCAACGCCTCTTGCCAGGTCTGCCAGCAGCTTTGCAGGCGTTGCTGTTCGCGCGCCAGCAAGGCGATCTGGGCCTGTTCGCTACCGGCCAGGCCATCGCGTTCACGCTGGGTGGCAGCCAGCCGCTCGGCCGTCTCGCGCAGCGCCTGCTGCGGGTCGGCGGCTGGGACGACGACATCCAGGCTCGGTGCGCCCGCCGCCTGCCAACGTTGTTGCCAGTGCTCGGCCTGCGCCTGGGCTTCGTCAAGTCGTCGCTGTGCTTCGCGTGTGCGTTGCAGTAACTGCAGCTCATCTGCCTGCGCCTGCTGCCAGGCTTGCCAGGCAGCTTTCTGCTGCATCAACCAGCCTGCACTGTCAGCCGGCAACGCGCTGGCGAAGCCTTGCAGACTGGCCAGCAATGCCTGGTTCAACTGCGCCTGCTCGGCCTGCACATCGCGCAGATGTGTCTGTTGCTCAGCCAAGCGCGCCTGGGTGTTGTCCAGATCACGGCTGAGCAACGCCTGCTGCCGTTCGGCCTCGGCCTGCGCGCGCTCACCCTTTTCACGCACCTCGCGCAGGCGCTGCAGTTCGGTTTGCTGCGCCTGCACGGTTTCCAGGCGCGCCTGCAGCGCCGCCAGTTCGTGCTCGTGCTGCTGTTGCAGATCGGCCAACTCGGCAACGTCCTGCAGCCGGATGTCATGTTCGCTCAGTTGTTGCTGCCACTGCTGATCCAGCGGTTGCCGTTGCGCCTCGGCCTGCGCCTGTTGCGCCTGCACCTGCTCGATCTGCGCAGCCAGGCGGGTCAGTTCATCTCGCAGATTGGCGCCCTGACTTTCCAGCTCGCTCAACTCACTGCGGCACTGCGCTAGCGCCTGTTCGGTGGCCGAGACGTTCAGCGCCTGGTACTGGCTGATGGCGGGATGCTCGTGCGAGCCGCACAGCGGGCAGGCATCGCCTGGTTGCAGGCGGGCGCGATGGGCCTCCAGATCCTGAATGCGTTGTTCCTGCTCCAGCAGCTTTTCCTTGTCGGCGACCTGCTGCTTGAGTGTCTTGTAGCGCTCGCGCAGGGCCGTGATCTCCGCGTTCTTGCTGTTTTGCAGACCTTGCAGCTCGGCCAGGCGCGGCGGCAGTTCGGCCAGTTGCCTGGCCAGCGCTTCGCGGCTCTGCGCCAACTGCTGCAGCCGGTCGAATACCCGGCTGCGTGCTTGCAGACGCTGCCAAGCCTGGCGCAAGCCGGCCTCTCCGGCGTCCCCCAGCAGCGCCAGCACGGCGCTCTGCTGCTGTGCCTCGGCATCGCGCGCCTGCTGCACTTGCTGCTGCAACGTCGCCAGGCGCACGCCCTGCTCTTCACGCTGGCGCTGCAGCGTCGTCAGTTGTGCAGCGGATTCGTCCAGGCGCATCTGCGTCGCCTGCAACGCCTGCTCAGCCTTTGCCCGCTGCGCAAAGCGCTCGTCCCAGCCACTGAGCAATTCGCCCAATCGCGCATGCTGGCTGTGCTCGCTTAGCCAGGCCTGCACCTCAGCGTGCTGATGCTGCACCTGCGTCAGGGCGGCCAGGCGCTCGTCACGCCAATGCGTGGCCTGGGCACTGGCCTGCCACAGCGCCTGGCGCTCACGCTCGGCGCACGCCTGCATCTGCTCGCGCAGGGCCAGTAGCCCTTGTTCAACCTGCTGGCAATCGTGCTGCGCCTGCTGCCAGCCCTGGTGCAGCGGCTGCAAACGTGCGGCGGGCTCGCTGGCGGCCAGGCGCTGTAGATCATGGCCGGCATCGGTCTGACGCTGGCGGGCCTGCTCCAGCCGCAATGTGGCTTCGGCAGCCTGTTGCTCGGCGCGCTGCAACGCCTCACGCCAGCGCTGCTGCGCCAGCAGCGTCTGTTGTTCGGCCAGCAGTGGCGCCTGCTCCTGCGCCAGGCGCTCGGCTTCGGCCTGCAACTCGGTGCGCTGCGCTTCGTCCAGCAACTCCATGCCCTGGGCGCGGCTTTTCAGCAGGTTCAGCGCCTGCTCCGCCGCCTTGGTGCGTTCGTAGACCTGCTGCGAAATCTGCCCGTACACCTCGGTGCCGGTCAGCTCCTCCAGCAGCTCGGCGCGCTGGTTGGCATTGGCTTCGAGGAAGGCGGCGAAACCGCCCTGCGCCAGCAGCATGGACTTGGTGAAACGCTCGAAGTCCAGTCCGGTCAGTTCGGCGGTCAGGCTTTCCTTTTCACGAATCTTGTCGGTGAGGATTTCGCCATCGGCGATACGCGCCAGCTCCACCTTGGGCGCCTGCAGCGCGCCGTCGATCTTATCCCGCGCGCGGCGCTGGCTCCAGAAGGCGCGATAGCCCTGGCCTTTGACCTCGAATTCCACCTCGGCCAGGCACTCGGCAGTGTGCCGGGTCATCAGCTCGTTGCCGCTGGCCGACAGCGTGCTCATGCGCGGCGTGCGGTGATACAGGGCCAGGCAGATGGCATCGAGCAGCGTGGTCTTGCCCGCGCCGGTCGGCCCGGTGATGGCGAACAGGCCACTGCCGGCGAAAGGCTCGGCAGCGAAGTCGATCTTCCATTCGCCCTTGAGGGAATTGAGGTTCTTGAGGCGCAGGCTGAGGATTTTCATGCACAGGTCGTAAGCCGATGGAGGCGCACATTCTGGCATATCGGGGATTCAGTCGCGGCAATAGCCCTCGCCGCTGCGCACGGTCAGGCAGTTCTGTTTGTCCAGCAGCCACTTCATGCCGGTGGCCTCGCCGTCGCTGGCACGGATGCGCTCCACCACACCGTCACGGACGAAGACGATCTGCCCACCCTGCGCCCGGCCGACAAAACGCCGTGGGCCGTCGAGGTCGGCGATGGTCAGGCGGTAATCGGCTGGCGTGCCGGTGATGTCCAGGTAGGTGCCCTCCGGCCCGTTCCAACGGCCCTGCCATTGCTCGGTCACGCGGCCATCCTGCTCGCTACCGGACGTGGCGCAACCTGCCAGTAACAACGGCACGGCAGCCACACAGAGGGTCTGGGCAATTCTTGGCATAAAGTGTCTCCAGTCAAAAACAGCACCTCGCACGCAGGCCAGGCAATGTCGGCTGCGCAACATCGCGCAACGGGTATGTTTCCAGGCGCTCCCTCAGAGCGTTTCGACACAGTCACGGCCATTGGCCTTGGCACGGTACATGGCCTGATCCGCGCGCTCCATCAGGCTGTCCAGGCTTTCACCGGGACGGTACTCGGCAATGCCAAAGCTGGCACTCTTGTGCTGCACCCGCTCGAAGGAAAATCCGTTGATACGTTTTTGCAGGGCATGCACCGCGCGCTCGGCGCTGGCAGCATCCGTCTCCGGCAGGATGATCAGAAACTCCTCGCCACCAAGCCGGCCAACCTTGTCCACCACACGCACGCCATCACGCAACAGCCCGGCGAACTGCCGCAGCACACTGTCCCCCACAGCATGCCCGTAAAGGTCGTTGACGCTCTTGAAGTGATCGATATCGATCAGCACCACCGAAAATGGCGCGCCGTAACGATTGGCCCGCGCCACCTCCTCGATCAGAAAGTGCAGGGTGCGCGCACGGTTCCACAGCCCGGTCAGGCTATCGACACTGGCGCTCAGCGCCAGGCTGTCCTGATGCAGGAACATGCGCTTGTGCGCCTTCTCCAGCATAAAAGCACTGAGCAGACCAAAGGAGAACGACGCCAGCGTCCAGATCAGATGCAGACGCTGCGGCCCAGGCGCAAGCGACTCTTCGAGGGTAACCAGCATGATCGCCAGCATCGATACCATTGCCGTAAGCATGGCGCGCTTGAGCGCCAGCCCGGAGATGGCGAACGTCCACATCAGGTTCAGTAGATCTCCGGCGCATACAGCACAAAGCGTGGCGTGCCGGCGTTGAAGTACAGGTTGGCCAGCACCGAGACGAACGGCGCCGTGGTCAACAAGGCCAGCATCAACGACTGCCGCTCAGGGCGAAAGCTCAACAGGCCGATGGACAACAGCATGCCAGGCACCAACAGCGCATGGATGACCAGGCGCAGCAGCGGTTGATCGCTCTCCACGTTCTGCTCGATGGCCGCGTAGATCAGGTACAGCACCATCGTCAGGAAGGCGACATAACGAATCTGCGCAATCTTGGCCTGCCGATACCACTGCTCGAAAGCCTGCCGGGTAGCCTCGGGCAAGCCGTGCAAAGGATCCAGCGCTCGCCCCCAGGTCGTGATCACGGCCCTTTCGCTCCCAGTCAAAAAGCCACTACTGAGAGCCTTTATCATGAGAGCCTAACGCGAAGCTAAGCGGTGCCCTGACAAGGGCATCCGGTGGACGGCCGTCAGGCCGGGAACGTACTTGAGCGACTGGTTAGCACTGCTCAACTAAATACCTGTGACCCAAGTCAAAATGGTATTCCGTTCTCATCTTCTGCTTCACTTGATTCCGTAGACGGCTCAGAACCAAAAAGATCGTCTTCAATCGGCATCAGCTCCCATAGCTCGTTCTGGTGGAGCCATACCGGATCAGCATTCTCCTCAATGAACTGGTCTACAGGCATGCCATCCATGGTTGGTGGCCGCTTTATTCTGGCTTGCTTACCGTTCATAAAGACCCACTGGTACTTCCTTTGCCGCTCTGCTTGCGCGGCTTTCTTTGCACTCTTTTGGGCCGGAGTGAGCTGTTTCTTAACTTTTGCCATAGCTAAACTTTTTGGTGCTAACGCCCGCCATCACCGGTGACAAAACCGCAGCGAAGCGGAGAGTTTGGCATCCGGTGCATGGCTTGGTTATGTTTCGTTTGCTGGTAATTCGAGCTGCCTCTCACTCCGCCAGACTCGTATGAGCAGAACCTCTTTAGCCTGCCTGAGATAGACAACTCGAAACGGCGCGTGAATCAATTCGCGAATATGATCCATGTTGAATTCAGGAACAACTCGGCCAGCATCCGGGTGGATTTGAAGCATTTCACAGTGCTCCAGGATAGCAGCCACGAAATCATCACCGATATGAGGCACATCCTGCTCTTTGTAATACTCCTGAATAGCCTGTAAGTCCTCAAGAGCGGACTGTGCTATGCGTAGTTCCATTTACTTGATACCCAACGTTTTCTTGGCGTCCTCCAACGATACGGTGTTGCCCTCGCGAACATCCATAAGCCCCCGCGCCACCGCCTTTACAAACCGCAATTCCTCAGCAGTTCTCTCATAATCCTCAAGCCCCTGCACAACAGCTATGCCGCGGCCACGGCTGGTGAGCAAGATTGGGCGATGCGTGTCCTGCGCTCGACCAACCACCTTTCCGGGATTGATTTTAAGGTCTGATAGAGGAATGACATCCTCGGAAAATTTCACTTGCATAGTGATTACCTAGCCAACGATTTGGTGCCATTAATAGCACCAGTTAACAGGTGCAGTCAAGAAACATAACACTTTGCTTACCGGCCCGACGGAGCAGAGCAAGCTTGTGGTAAAGTTTGCGCAGCAAACCACAGGCTTGCGGCGCGAAGTTGGGTCCGAGTACAGCAACTTGTTAGGCGTGCTATATTGCATACCAACGGATAGCTACTGGCGGAGTGAAACTGACCGTCACATGATGCCCTCCATTCTGCATAAAAAAAAGAACATCAAATATTCGGCCGTGCTCGCCTACAAGGTTTGGATATAAACTGGCTGCAATCTCATGATTTATTGTTGCTAGCTGCCGAGCAATGCAATCGGCCATATAGAAAGGCAATGCACAAATCTTTTGAGCGTCGGCACTGCCAAGAACTGGGATTAAATATCGTGTTCTATTTATGCCTGTAACACCAGCACTCGCAAGCCCACCTTTAACCTGACTGTCGAATGCAGGCATAAGACCTGTAAGAAGCAGTAGTAATTTCATTGGATAGGTGACGTTTGTATTACCAACAAGCAAACCCGTTGATAGCGTGCTCAATGTATCGATTAGGCAGCTATCAAAATCCGTTACCGCCGCAAATGGTGCGCCTGCTGCAAGGCAGCGCCTGCCAGCAATAATAGTAAGAAAAGGAATGCACGCTTCTAAATTACGTAGCTGCAAATGAAGATTTGGTCTAATTAGTGCCGCAGCCATATTTGAGATCGACTGACAGGTTGGCGCCCCTCTCTTACCCGCACCCCACCGTAATAGTACGCCATTTAGAGCACTCGCAAGTGGCATAGTCGTTACTGCTGATGGTGGCGCAGCTAAATATGCTCTAGCTAGACACCTAACCATGAAATAGTCTGCGTGGTACCCAGCATTGAAAGTATTAATTGCTGTTGATATTCCGCCAGGTACAGCGGTAACCGTCAATACCATGATTTACTCCAACAGTGGGCGCATCAACCGGATTACTCACGAACCCGACACGAGTAGCCCCTGTAGCATCAGTGTATCAACAACCTGCCTTCCACCGCTGAAATTGGACAGGTTGTTATTCAACTCCCGCGGAGTGTCGCCGTAGCTCCCTTTCCCTCAGTGAGCGAGACCCGGGGCGCCCATGAGTTCAGTTCGTCCAGAGGTGGCGCACCGACCCGCCCAGGAGTTCCAGTAGCG
>NZ_VRYE01000199.1 GCF_008041835.1 Ectopseudomonas mendocina | reverse complement strand
TGTGCATTGTTTGCTTGGCCTGATCAGAATCCATCCATTGCAGCCAGGCCGCGTAGACGTGGGGTTTGGTCTGTTGCAGCCTGGAAATCTTGCTGGCGCTAGCTTCAATGGCTCGGCAGGAATCTCGAAATTGCACTGCTTCTGTTCTGCTATCTGAATCCAACTGGTCAAGAATCAGATCGATGAAGTCGGCGGCCCGCTGAATTGGTAAGTAGTACAGCTGCGATCCTGAATCTGGATCCTCCTTAATTTGGAGCTCGTTTTTCCAAGCCACAGCAGCAGCTTGGGCCAAGGTAGTGGGGGCGCCGAACGCGCGGAGCAGTGAGCCAAGCTCAACTCTGGACTGCTGTGCTTGCTTGTTGAGCGCAAACAGGATTTCCGAATCAATCGGCGGCTTCTTGGTAATGGTATTCATGACGGGCTCCGTGAACTTTTATCCAGATAATCTGTAAATCAGATATCTGTAGATTAGATATATCATTAGTGGATTGTCAAGCTTGAGGTGTTCCCGTTGGAAAAGTCGGTGTATCGGGATGAGAACCTGGTGCTGCTCAGACTGCTAAAGCAGTGTCGAGCGGCGGCAGGTCTGACTCAGGCGCAAGTCGCCCAAGCGCTGGAGCGCCCACAGCCGTTTGCGACCGATATCGAGCGCGGCCTGCGCCTGTGTGATCTCGTCCAACTGCGGGATATCCGCCCAGCGCTGAACATCCGCCCAGCGTAATCCGTGCAGCGCGTCGAGACCGAGTTACCTCGAACGCACGCATACGGCTGTCACGCTGTCTCGGCTTAGCGCCGTTCGCCGCCTGCGGCGCACCGAGAGGCCGCAA
>NZ_VRYE01000198.1 GCF_008041835.1 Ectopseudomonas mendocina | reverse complement strand
CATGAGAAATCCGGGCTAGCCGAAAAGCTCTATATTTGAAGCACATTACCTTGATAGAAAGGCCCGACTCCGTAATCCGAATTATCAAGCTCATCAAGAACCATTGAAGTGCAGAAAATGAGCTGAAAATCCTTACGACCTTCAAACAACTTAATCAACGCACGCTGAAAATTATGGCTTCGAAACTCCTTCATCCCGCCATTTTCAATAGCGTCAACCATTAAGAATCTCGGGAGTCTATAATTTTCATCATCCAAAGACTCTAAAAGAGCTGAAAGAGGAAGAGAGTTTTTCTTCACATAGTTGGAGCTACCTGAAAATTTCACTCGACCATTTATTAGCATCCGATCTTTTGCAAAATCAATTTCAACACCTGAAATAGTAGCTTCAGAAAACTCCTCCTCGTATGGGTTTCCATTTACGCGGCGCTCTGGCCTCAATATAGATACGACATTCTCAGCCAGGCCAGCATAAACAGAGTTTCTACGGGATTTATTCGCCGCGTTAGCAGCCAGAAGCAGCTCCTTTAACCTTGCTATATCAGCATTAAGGTCTAATTTTTTAAGCTTATGGCTATCGAGATCTGTAACAATCCTGATCTTCTTTTCATAATTTGAGTTTTCCGACTCTAGAAAACCTATTCTCTTCGCGCGCTCAAGTGCTGAGTGAGATGCCAGGTCAAATAGCCCAGCCATTTCAGAAGGCTATGTCTGAGTTAACT
>NZ_VRYE01000197.1 GCF_008041835.1 Ectopseudomonas mendocina | reverse complement strand
CTATGTCTGAGTTAACTGTTGCATATCCCTATACCCCAACGCCTCTTTCAAGCAAATCAATGGGTTGAGCTGTGTTTTGTAGCGCTCAAGCAGGCGGCGCCAGCCCAGGTAGTTCGTTAGGTACTTGGTGGCCACACCATGAAAAGGAATCATCCAGCTCTTGAGTCGGCTGTCGTAGGCATTCACGTTCTGGATGTGGAAAGCACCATCAACCCGTCGATTCTGGCTCGGGTTAATCGGTCGGTGAGTGATGCCTTCAACCTTGGCGAAATGGGCGTAGACACTTGCGCTGTCAGTACAGAGAATCGCATCCGCGTCTATCAGCGGGCGTAGCCGCTCCCCTATGTGCTGTGCATCCAGCTTTTCCAACTTGAAGTCTGCCTGCTGACCACTGCGATCTCTTACCACCAGCACAGGAATTTGCTCGGCAGACAGTCCGCGTCGTTTGGCGCTGCCACCGCGCCGACGAGGCGGTCGAGGCAGTTCGCGTTGCCCTTTGAAGGACTCCAGGAAGAAGGTTTCATCTGCTTCAACAATGCCTGACGCGTGCTGGGCCTGGTGATCGGCAATCCGCGAAAGAAACCTATGTCGCCACAGGAAAGCTGTGTTTTTGCTGACGCCACAATGAACGGCGGCCTTGCGCACACTCAGGCTCTGGGTCAGTGCGTCCGCATAGTCTTGCCAGAGATGGCGCTTTCTCAGTCGCGCCATTGGGGTGCCAGTCAGGGCATTGCTGGTTTTGCCGCAAACCTTGCAGCGGTATCGCGGCAAGTCACCACTGGAACCCCAGGGGCGCAGTTCCCGCGATTGACAATGCGGGCAATGGCTTGGGGCCTTGATTGCGTCCTGCGAGTGCCTGGCAGCCGGCAAGAGCTTGGATCTCAACTGGTCGCGTTGCTCTGGGTTGAGACTGGAGAGCTGTGCCATCCACCGCGAAAACTGAACCGCTTTCATGATAGATCCCTCATGCTGGAAAGATCACGATTCAGTTTAGACCACTGCAACAGCTAACTCAGACAGAGCC
>NZ_VRYE01000196.1 GCF_008041835.1 Ectopseudomonas mendocina | reverse complement strand
GCTACGAAGCCACGCGTCTTAGGCCTTAGTCGACAAACAGATCCGGCACCAGGCTGCCGCCAGCGGGATCGAAACGGTACTGCTCGAAATCGTTGACGCCCCGTTCGCGCAGGATGTCCTCGNNGAAGGCGTCACGGCTGCCCAGTTCGAACTCGATGGCGGCAGTGGCGATCATGGTCTTCGGCCACAGCGAGTTGACGCTGATGCCGTACTTCCTGAACTCCTCGCTCATGCCCAGGGTGAGCATACTCATGCCGTACTTGGTGACGGTGTAGGGGCCGTGCTGGGCGAACCACTTGGCGTCGAGGTTGAGCGGCGGGGAGAGGTTGAGGATATGTCCGCCGGCGCTCTTCTTCAGATAAGGCAGGGCTGCCTGGCTACAGACCATCACCGCACGGGTGTTGATCTGGTACATCAGGTCGAAGCGCTTGGGTTCGAGCTTCTCCACGCCCACCAGCTTGATTGCGCCGGCGTTGTTGACGAGGGCATCGATGCCGCCGAAATGCTCGGCGGCCTGGGCCATGGCAGCGGCCACGGCCTGTTCGTCGCGCACGTCCAGCTGCAGCGCCAGCGCCTTGCCGCCAGCGGCTTCGACCTCGGCGGCGACGCTGAAGATGGTGCCTTCCAGTTTCGCGTGCGGCTCGGCGCT
Source organism: Ectopseudomonas mendocina (assembly GCF_008041835.1). Lineage (GTDB taxonomy): Bacteria > Pseudomonadota > Gammaproteobacteria > Pseudomonadales > Pseudomonadaceae > Aquipseudomonas. The sequence continues at coordinate 194 of NZ_VRYE01000196.1, read as the reverse complement.
TTTGGCCGCAATGACGATGTTGGCGCCATNNTCGGTGGCGGCCTTGAGGGCGATTTCGCGACCGATGCCACGGCTGGCGCCGGTGATAAACAGGGTCTTGGCGGAAAGTGACATGGGCGTGCTCCGGTATTGTTGTTGTCTGTTCTTGCTGCTCCCCACGCGCTGCATGGGATCTCAGGTTCCGTCATTCCCGC
>NZ_VRYE01000195.1 GCF_008041835.1 Ectopseudomonas mendocina | reverse complement strand
CGCCAGCGTGTTCGGTCGCCAGTTCCTCGGCTACGCCCTGTGGCAAGGGAGGGGTGGAGACGTTCGACGGGCGGTATCCGCCAAGGCGTTACAGGCGTTCAAGCTCCGGATCAGGCAACTGACCCGGGGGTCAGGTGGTCGCAGCATGGCCCAGGTGGTGGCGAAGCTCCGTAGTTATCTGCTCGGTTGGAAAGGGTACTTCAGGCTGGCACAAACGCCACGCATCTGGCGATCACTGGATGAGTGGATACGTCGCCGCCTGAGAATGCTCCACCTCCGGCACTGGCGACGGGGCAAGACGATCTACCGGGAGCTGACCCGCTTAGGCGCGAGTTCCTGGGTTGCGGAATCCGTGGCGGCGCTGAGTCGTCGCTGGTGGCATAACAGTCGCTCTGCCATCCATAATGTGCTGACCATTGCCTACTTCGATCGGTTGGGAGTGCCGAGACTCTCGTGAAACCTCAACTTCTCGAACCGCCCGGTGCGGACCCGCATGCCGGGTGGTGTGGGAGGGGCGGAACTTATTGGTTCCCCCCTATCCCGA
>NZ_VRYE01000194.1 GCF_008041835.1 Ectopseudomonas mendocina | reverse complement strand
GCCCCCTACCCATCCCCCGGCACCTCAAGCCCGATATCACCCGCCCAATCAACCGGGTAAAGCCCCATCACCACATCACGGTGAAAGCTCGAATGGGGCCAGTCCGCCACCCGCCCCACCAGCCCGTGTTTGCAAGGGTTGATGTAGACATAATCTATATGCCGGCGAAAGTCCTCGTCATCACGCAGTTGATGCTCCCAGTAGCGCCGCTGCCAGATTCCCCGTTCGCCGCGACGCAAACGCGTCAGCGAGCGGTATTCATCGGAGGGCAACCCTCGGCAGAAAAACGTCTTGATCAGCCGCCAGCGCAACGGGTAATCCGCATCACCAGGCGGCAACGTCCATACGCAATGCATGTGTTCGGGCAGCACCACCCACGCATCGATAGTGAACGGATAATCGCGATGCACGCGCCGCACCGCATCACGCAACAGCTCGACATGCCGCAGCAACAGATCATTGCGGCGGCGTTGCAGCAGATTCACGGTAAAGAACCAGCTCGCCCCCGGCGCGAAAGCACGGCGATAGTTCGGCATCCTTGCCCCTCCAGAAACACCAAAAGGTCAAGCCTAGACGGCCACGGAAATAGC
>NZ_VRYE01000193.1 GCF_008041835.1 Ectopseudomonas mendocina | reverse complement strand
GCGAGGGGCGGCCGGGAGCTGCTGGACGGGCGTGGTCCAGTCGCGCCACGGGGGCGTGTTGCGCGGGCGGCGTGGATCCGCATGGTATGCCAGGGGGAGCACCAGCAAGAGGGGAGCGCCGGCCTGGTCGAGCTACTTGAACATATCACATGCCAAGTCGCCGGTGTCGACGCGCAGCTCCATGGCATCGAAGTGCGACTCAAAGCTGCCAGCCAAGCATACGTCTTGATTCGGCAGATACAGGGCATCGACGGTGTGGGGCTGCGGATTCCACGCCATCCGGCCACCCAGTCCGCTCTCATCTGGCCAGGCATTCCACGGCCATCTGGCCACCTGTTCCACGGCCATCCGGCCGGGCAGTCGGAGCGCAGCGACGCAGGGGTTGCATTGTTAGTCTGAGGCGCTCGGTGTCGTCAATTTCTTCGTCTGTTTGCGCATCGATTCCCCCTTCAGATTGATCCGATAAGCGTTGTGCACCAGGCGGTCGAGGATGGCGTCGGCCAGGGTCGGATCGCCGATCAGTTCGTGCCAGTTGTCCACCGGCATCTGGCTGGTGACCAGGGTCGAGCGCTGGCCGTAGCGATCATCCAGTAGCTCCAGCATGTCGCGACGCTGTTCGGCGGTGAACGGGGCCAGACCCCAGTCATCGAGGATCAGCAGGTCGGTCTTGGCGTAGCTGCTCATCAGCTTGGCGAAGCGCCCGTCGCCGTGAGCCAGGCCCAACTCCTCCAGTAGGCGCGGCAAGCGCAGGTAACGCACGCTGTAGCCCTCTCGGCAGGCCTGGTGGGCCAGGGCGCAGGCCAGCCAGGTTTTGCCCACGCCGGTGGGGCCGCTGATGATCAGGTTGAGGCCGTCGCGTAGCCACTGGCCGCCGCTCAGTTGCAGGATCAGCGCCTTATCCAGCCCGCGCGGGCTGCGGTAGTCGATGTCTTCGAGGCAGGCGTTGTGCTTGAGCCGGGCCTGGCGCAGGCGGCTGCTCAGGCGCTTGTCGTCGCGTTCAGTCAGCTCGCGGTCGACCAGCAGGCCGAGGCGTTCCTCGAAGCTCAGGCTGTCGATGTCCGGGGTTTTCAGTTGTTCGTTCAGCGCCTTGAGCATGCCGTGCAGGCGCAGGGTTTGCAGCTTGTCCAGGGTCGGATGGGGCAGCACGGTGGGATTCCTCGGGGTCCGTGGTAGTACGCGGATCCGCGCAGGTTGGCGTGGTCGTCCGGTCGTAGCGGTAGGTTTCTGTGCGCTACCGGCAGGTTGTCCAGGCC
>NZ_VRYE01000192.1 GCF_008041835.1 Ectopseudomonas mendocina | reverse complement strand
CCATAGCGGGTTGGAACCACCTGATCCCACCACGAGCGCAGTAGTGAAACGACGCATCGCGGATGGTACTGTGGTGCTTCACCATGTGAGAGTAGGTCATCGTCAAGCTCCTATACGAGACCCCAGATCGCACGGCGGTTTGGGGTTTCTTCCTTGGCGCGGAAAATAGAGCTGCGTGTAGGGTGCGCTGCGCGCACCGACAAGGACGCCGACAGCTCGGTGCGCACGGCGCACCCTACGATATGTCGGTAACCGCTCCATAAACCCCACCTACTGCTGATGGGGCGGGTCTGTCAGGATGCGCTCACTGGCGAGCAATTCCACGGCAGCAGCGCTTCGTAATCCTCGACGCTATTGGCGGCCGGCAGGCGTTCGAGGATGTGGCGCAGCCAGGCGTAAGGCTCCTGGCCATTGGCCTTGGCGGTTTCGATCAGGCTGTAGATCTGTGCGCTGGCCGTGGCACCCTTGGGCGTGTCGCTGAACAGCCAGTTCTTGCGCCCGATAACGAACGGGCGGATGGCGTTCTCGGCACGGTTGTTGTCGATCGGCAGATGTCCACCTTCGACGTAGCGCACCAGCTTTCTCCAGTTGCTGGCTAGGTAATTCACCGCCCTGCCCAGCGCCGTCTGCCCGGCGACCTGCGGCTGGGTTTTGTCCAGCCAAGCCTTTCGTTGTGCGAGCAGCCGTTGGCTGCGTTGCTGACGGGCGACAAGTCCCTCGGTCTCGACGGCCTCCTTCAGGTCACACTCGATGCCGTGCAGCGCATTGCGTAGGTCCAGG
>NZ_VRYE01000191.1 GCF_008041835.1 Ectopseudomonas mendocina | reverse complement strand
GCGCAAGGCTTTATCGTACGCGGCGTGCACGTGGTGGACGCCGATGATGTGGCGCGGTGGGTGGTGGATCCGGGGAGCCCGGCTCTTGCCAGGATCGTCGAGCATTTCGGCACGGGCGTATTGCAAGCCAATGGCGAGCTGGACCGCGCCGCACTGCGCAAACTGATATTTGCCGCCCCCGAGCAGCGCCGTTGGCTGGAAAGCCTGCTGCATCCGCTGATCGGTCAGGAGATCGTTCAGGTGCTGGCGCGCGCAGAATCGCCCTATGCCATCCTAGTGTCGCCACTACTGGTCGAGTCCGGCCAGCGGCAGATGACCCAACGCATATTGGTCGTCGACACGCCTGCCGAGTTGCAGGTGCAACGCACCATCGCACGCGACCAGAGCTCGGAAGAACAGGTTCGCGCCATCATGCAGGCACAGGCCAGCCGCGAAGAGCGCTTGCGTCATGCCCATGACGTCCTGGTCAATGACCGAGACATGGCCTGGCTCGACGCGGAGGTCGAGCGCCTGCACAACTTTTACCTGACCCTGCGCGGAGGCCAGCCATGACCACGACCGTTCAATGCCCCACCTGTGGCGCACCCGTCGAGTGGAAAGCCGAAAACACCTACCGCCCCTTCTGCTGCGAGCGCTGCAAGCTGATTGACCTGGGCGCCTGGGCCGCTGAGGAGCATGCGATTCCCGGCAATGACCTGGAAGACGAGCTGTTCAGCGGCGACCTGCCGACGCGACCGCATTAATCCACCCCACCCCGTAGGAGCCCCGCC
>NZ_VRYE01000190.1 GCF_008041835.1 Ectopseudomonas mendocina | reverse complement strand
AACCATTTAATCCGCTTACCCGAAAAATGTAAGGAGCCTTGAGATGGCCTGCTTAGAGGCCGCAAGACAAATTAAGCTATGCCCATAAACGTTAAAAAAGCAGAACCTGCCATGAACCGATACCTGCCCTTCCTGCCACTGGCATTGAGCAGCCTGCTAGCCGCCTGCGCCAGCGAACCCACTGCTACCACAGCGCCTGCCACTCCCACGCCGACAGAGATCGAAGCCAGTACGCCTGCCATCCAGGGCCCCGGACTGCGCGGCGAGCTGCTCGGCGTCGCCGCTGGCGCCGATGTCGATCTGGCGCTGTTGGGCGTGGATATGCGCGGCCGGCCGCGCGCCCTGCTGGGCCAGGTTCATCTGCGTGGCAACGGCGCAGCGCTGCCGTTCCATCTGCCACTGAACACGCAGCAGGCGCCTCAGGACCTGCGCCTGGAACTGCGCGGCCGCGTCAGTCAATCCGGACGCCTGGTGCAGCGCTTGCCGGCACGCACCATCGCCGAACTGAACGACCAGGACCTTGGCGCGCTGCAGCTGGTGCCGGCGCCATGAGGCCACCCGAAGCGCTGCAGCAGGCACTGAGCGAACTGCTCGGCGATGCCCGCCTGGTGGCCGAAACACTACCCGGTACCGATATCGCCCTATGGCTGATCGACGCCAGCAATATGGATCGCGCGTTCAACCCCGAGGAAACCCGGCGCATCCTCGAAGAGCCGCCCTACTGGTGCTTCTGCTGGGCCAGCGGCCTGGTGCTCGCCCGCTGGCTGGCCGAACGCCCCGAGTGGGTACGCGGCAAACGCGTGCTGGATTTCGGCGCAGGCTCCGGCGTGGCTGCCATCGCCGCAGCCAAGGCGGGTGCCGCCGAAGTGGTGGCGTGCGATCTCGACCCACTGGCGCTGGCAGCCTGCCGAGCCAATGCCGAGATTAATGGCGTGACGCTGAGCTACTCGGACGATTTCTTCGCCGAAGCGGACCGCTACGACCTGATTCTGGTGGCCGACGTGCTCTACGACCGCGCCAATCTGCCGTTGCTGGACCACTTCCTCAGCCGTGGCCGTCAGGCGCTGGTGGCCGATTCGCGGGTCAAGGATTTCCAACATCCGCTCTACCAGCGCCTGGCGTTGCTGGATGGCTGCACCTGGCCGGACCTGGCCGAGCCGGCGGAGTTTCGCGAAGTCAGCCTGTATCATGCACAACGACCGACGTAGCCCGGATGCAATCCGGGAAACAAGGTGCCAGCCCTCCCCGGATTGCATCCGTATA
>NZ_VRYE01000019.1 GCF_008041835.1 Ectopseudomonas mendocina | reverse complement strand
GGGCCCAGCTTCTTGGTCGTGGCCGCATCTTTGCTCGGGTGTTCATCGACAGCCTGATCGTGTGGAGCATCAGCAAGGCGGTGGTCGGCCTGGTCGGCAGCGAAGAGGGGGAATACGAGGGTGTGGACATCGCCGAAGGCGGCATGGAAGCCTAACCGGAGTTCACCGGCAAGAAGTGAGTTTCGCCGGGAATGACAAGGGGGCCTTTAGGCGCCCTTTGTTTTTTCTGGCAGCACGCTAGAATGCGCGCGCTGGAGCCATCGAGAGTGAGAGCGGCATGTGGCAGCAACGCATCATCAGTCTGCGTCCGCGTGAGCGCGGTTTTCATCTGGTGACCGAAGAGGTGCTGGGCGCATTGCCGGAACTGGCGCAGGTGCGTGTCGGTCTGCTGAGCCTATGGCTGCAGCACACCTCGGCATCGCTGACGGTCAACGAGAACGCCGACCCTGCAGTTCGCCGCGATTTCGAGCGTTTCTTCAACCGCCTGGTGCCGCAGGGTGAGTCGGGCTACGAGCACGATGACGAAGGGCCGGACGATTTGCCGGCGCACTTCAAGGGCAGTCTGCTGGGCGTTCAACTGCAGCTGCCGATACAGCAGGGACGGCTGGCGCTGGGCACCTGGCAGGGTATTTACCTGGGCGAGCATCGCGATCATGGCGGTGCTCGGCGAGTGGTGGCGACCCTGCAGGGCGAGGCTATTTGAATTTTTCCGGTGGTGCGGTGTTCACTGCGCGACTGGGCTATAACTAACCTGCTTTTCGCAAGTCATGAGGTTGAACATGAGCGACGAAGACCTGGAACAAGATGATCTGGAAGCGGCCGACGAGGACGACGGTGAGGAGCTGGCTGCTGCCGATGACGGCGACAGTGGCGACGATGAAGGCGATGGCGAGGTCGTAGCCAGCAGCAAGAAGAGCAAGGCCAAGGCTGTCGAGGTTGACGAGCTGCCGAGCATCGAAGCCAAGCAGAAGGAGCGCGACGCCCTGGCCCGCGCCATGGAAGAGTTCCTCGCCCGTGGCGGCAAGGTGCAGGAGGTGGAGCCCAACGTGGTCGCCGACCCGCCCAAGAAGCCCGACAGCAAATACGGCAGCCGCCCCATCTGAGGACAGCTCGCTGCAAGGAACCCGCCCTTCGTGGCGGGTTTTTTGGTGCGCCCATCCCTGGCGGCAATCCTGAGCGGCGCAGCTCAACCGGCACGTCGGCAATTTTGTGGAGCCTGCTATCCAGGCCGTAGCCCATCAGATGAAATCCGGGGCATCTGCTGCGCTGAATGGTGGAAGATTCCGGGCGACAGAGAAATGCTGTTTGCGCCCCGAGGCTTCTACGACCAGCTGTCGAGCAGCACTGGCAGCTCGGCCAGGCTGGCGATCTGCGCATCCGGGGCCGTCTCGCCTTCCCAGCTGCGTCCTTGCGGGTTGAACCAGACCGCCCGCATGCCGGCCGCCTGGGCGCCGGCAATGTCGTCGCTGGGATGGTCGCCGATATGCACGGCACGCTCGGCGGCTACGCCGCCGGCGCGGCTGAGTGCTTCACGGAAGGGTTTCGGGTCGGGTTTGCCGATGCCCAACTCCTCGGCGCACAGGGCAAAGCGGAAGTATTCCGATAGGCCCAGGCGGCGTACATCGGCATTGCCGTTGGTGATCACGCCGAGCATGAAACGCTCGGCCAGGGCTTCCAGCGTCGGGTGCACCTCGGTGAACAGCTCGACCTGATGGCGCGCGCTGAGAAACACCTGAAACCCGGCTTCGGCCAGCGTCTGCGCCTCGCCGTTTGGGTAGCCGGCATCTTCCAGGGCGTGAAACAGAATGCGTCGACGCAGCTCGCTCAAACGATGCTTGAGCATCGGTTCGGCACTCAGCAAGCGACTGCGCACGGCCCACAGGTGTTCGACCGGTACCGCACCCAGGCGCGGCGCGTGCAGGGCGAGCCAGTTGCGCAGGGCCGCCTCGGCGTCCTGCATCACCGGGGCGACGTCCCAGAGCGTGTCGTCGAGGTCGAAGGTGATCAGTTCAATGCTCATTCGGAACCGCCTTTGCGCTTGGCGCGTGGATGGGCCTGGTCATAGACATTGGCCAGGTGCTGGAAGTCCAGGTGGGTATAGATCTGCGTGGTGGCGATGTCGGCATGGCCGAGCAGCTCCTGCACCGCGCGCAGATCCTGCGAGGACTCCAGCATATGGCTGGCAAAGCTGTGGCGCAGCATGTGCGGATGCAGATGCTGGCCCAGCTCGCGCACGCCGGCCTGGCGCACGCGCAGCTGCACCGCGCGCGGCCCGAGGCGACGGCCCTGTTGGCTGATGAATACCGCGCCGTCTCCAGGGTTGGCCAGTTTGCGCAGCGGCAGCCACTGCTCCAGTGCCTGTCGCGCCAGGCTGCCGACCGGCAGTTCGCGCACCTTGTTGCCCTTGCCGCGCACCCGTACCAGCCCAGCGGGCAGATCCAGGCCGTCGAGATCGAGCCCTACCAGTTCGGAAAGACGCAGGCCCGAGGAGTAGAACAATTCGAGCATGGCCTGGTCGCGACGGGCGATGAAGTCGTCCTCCACGGCGCCGTCGAGCAGTTGGGCGCTGCGGTCGGCGTCCAGCGTACGCGGCAGGCGGCGTTCGCGTTTCGGCGGGCTGAGGCCGTTGGCCGGGTCATGGCGGCACAGGCCTTCACGCAGCAGGTATTGATAGAGGCCGCGTGTGGCCGAGAGCAGGCGCGCCAGACTGCGGCCGGACAGCCCCTGCTGATGCAGGCGGGCGACCAGACGGCGCAGATTACGGGTGTCCAGCTCGCTCCAGTCGTTCAGGCCTTCGGCTGCGCAAAAGGCCTGCAGCTTGGCCAGATCACGGCGATAACCGTCGAGGGTATGCACCGACACCTGGCGCTCGCGGCGCAGGTGTTCGAGGTAGGCGTCGAGATGGGTTTCAAGTGTCACGTGCCGGGCTCCGAGCGGGCCGAAGGTGGATGAGCTTCATCATCCACCCTACACGACCTAGCGTACCGAGCGCAGCGGCGTGGCGAAACTCGGCAGTACGCGGGCCAGGACTTCGGCGATATAGCCTAGGAACAAGGTGCCGAGTGAGCTCTTGTAATGCTGTGGGTCAGCGCTGCCGATGGCCAGGACGCCATGCAGACCCTGGTGGGTGAGGCTAACCACGGCGGCGGAGCCGACTTGCGTGGCGTCTTCCTTGCCGAACAGGAATTCCAGCTCGTGTGGGCGCAGCACGCCGCAGACGGTCTTGCCTCCGCTGAGCAGGCCACCGATCTGCTGGTGGGCTTCGCTCGAGCTGACCGAACGGCCGACTGGCAGGTTGCTGTCGCTGAACAGGATCAGGCCGACGAAGGGCACCTGAAACTCGTGACGCAGGCTGTCTTCGACCACGCCGACCACTTCCTCGAGGCTGCCGGCATCGAGCAGGTCGAGCACCAGGCGGCGGGTCTTGTCGAACAGGCGGTCGTTGTCGCGGGCTACGTCCATCAACTGGCCGAGGCGGTGGCGCATCTCGATGTTGCGCTCACGCAGCAGCTTGATCTGGCGCTCGACCAGCGACACGGCGTTGCCGGGCTGGTGCGGAATGCGCAGTTCGGGGATGAGTTCTTCATGGTCGATGAAGAACTCCGGGTGCAGGCGCAAATAGGCGGCGACCGTTTCCGAATCGAGCGGTTTGGGCGAATCCTGCTGGTCGGTCATAGGCGAATCTGTCCTTCGTATACGCGGGCAGCGGGGCCGGTCATCATAACCGGCTGACCGTCGCCTGCCCATTCGATGGACAGTTTGCCGCCCGGCAGCTCCAGTTGCACGGGCGAATCCATCCAGCCCTGGCGAATCGCCGCGACCGCTGCGGCGCAGGCGCCGGTGCCGCAAGCCTGGGTTTCGCCGGCGCCACGCTCCCATACGCGCAGGCGCGCATGCTGGCGGTCAAGCACCTGGAGGAAGCCGACGTTGACCCGCTGCGGGAAGCGCGGGTGGTGTTCCAGTTTCGGCCCGAGGCTGTGTACGGGCGCGTCATCGACGCTGTCGACGCGCAGCACCGCATGCGGGTTGCCCATCGACAGTGCGGCCAGCTCGACGCTTTGGCCGTCGACCTCGACGTGATAACTGAGCGCCGCCTGTTCGGCCTGGAAGGGGATCTGTTCCGGCTGCAGGCGCGGTGCGCCCATGTTGACGCAGACCTGGCCGTCGTTCTGCACGCGCAGCTCGATGATGCCGCTCTTGGTCTCGACGCGAATCACCTTCTTGGTGGTCAGGCGCTTGTCCAGTACGAAGCGGGCGAAGCAGCGCGCGCCGTTGCCACATTGCTCCACCTCCGAACCGTCGGCGTTAAAGATGCGGTAGCGGAAGTCGACGTCCGGATGGCTCGGCGGCTCGACGATCAGCAACTGATCGAAGCCGACGCCGGTGTGGCGGTCGCCCCACTGCTTGGCATGCTTGGGTTGCACGTGGGCGTGCTGACTGATCAGGTCGAGGACCATGAAGTCATTGCCCAGGCCGTGCATCTTGGTAAAGCGCAATAGCATGGCGTCGCCCTCAGGCCGGCAGCAGGCTTTCGCCGGCGTAGAGCTCTTGAACCGTCTCGCGACGACGCACTTCATACGCCTGTTCGCCGTCCACCAGCACCTCGGCGGCACGGCCGCGGGTGTTGTAATTGGAACTCATGACGAAGCCGTAGGCACCCGCCGAGCGCACCGCCAGCAGGTCGCCTTCGGCCAGCACCAGCTGACGATCCTTGGCCAGGAAGTCGCCGGTCTCGCAGATCGGCCCGACCAGGTCGTAGTTGCGCGCCTCGCCGTCACGCGGCTGCACCGGCGACACGTCCATCCAGGCCTGATACAGGGCCGGACGGATCAGGTCGTTCATCGCGGCATCGACGATGGCGAAGTCCTTGTGCTCGGTGTGCTTGAGGTATTCGACCTGGGTCAGCAACACGCCGGCATTGGCGACGATAAAGCGCCCCGGCTCGAATACCAGCGACAGCTCACGGCCGGCCAGGCGCTTGCGCACGGCGGCGATGTAATCGCCGGCCAGCGGCGGTTGTTCGTCGCGGTATTGCACGCCGAGGCCGCCGCCCAGATCCAGGTGCTTGATGGTGATGCCGCGCGCGGCCAGCTTGTCGACCAGCAGCAGCAGGCGATCCAGCGCATCGAGGAAGGGTTCGAGGGTGGTCAGCTGCGAGCCGATATGGCAATCGACGCCGATCACGTCCAGGTTCGGCAGCTCGGCGGCGCGGGCGTAGACCGCCTCGGCCTGCTCGATATCGATGCCGAACTTGTTTTCCTTGAGGCCGGTGGAGATGTACGGGTGGGTGCCGGCGTCCACGTCCGGGTTGACCCGCAGCGAGACAGGCGCCTTTACGCCCAGCTCGGCGGCGACCTTCTGCAGGCGCTCCAGCTCGGCGCTGGATTCGACGTTGAAGCAATGCACGCCGACTTCCAGCGCGCGGCGCATGTCGTCGCGGCTCTTGCCGACACCGGAGAAGACGATGCGGCTCGGTTCGCCACCGGCGGCCAGCACACGCTCCAGCTCACCGCTGGAGACGATGTCGAAACCGGCGCCAAGGCGCGCCAGGACGTTGAGCACGCCGATGTTGGAGTTGGCCTTGACCGCGAAGCAGACCAGGTGCGGCATGCCGGCCAGGGCGTCGGCATAGGCGCGGTACTGCCCTTCGATGTGGGCGCGCGAATAAACGTAGGTGGGCGTGCCGAAGCGCTGGGCCAGCGCAGACAAGGCGACGCCTTCCGCGAACAGCTCGCCGTCGCGGTAGTTGAAGGCTTCCATGGTGCAGCTCCTGTCAGAGTTCGAAACGGTCTCGGCTGTTGCCGGCGTTGTCGTCGCCCGGCAGGTACAGCGGGCCTTTCTGACCGCAGCCGGCCAGCAGGCAAACGGCGGCGAGGAGCGCGAGGGTCAGTCGCTTCATGGGGCAGTCCTTGAAATAAGCGTGAATTGCGCCGGAGTATACCGACCCCCCGTCACCTTGCCTATGCGCCCGGCGCCCGCCTGGCGGGGCGCCGGCTCGATCTGCATCTGCCGTGGCATGAGTTAGCATGGGGGCCGTCATGAGGAGCTTCGATGGACAAACCTGCGATTCTGGCCGGCACGGTCTCCGTGGCCTATCTGCAAGGGCTGGTCGAATACCTGCAGCGCCAGGGGATCGCCCCCGAGGCGCTGCTCGCCCATGCCCAGCTTGGCCCTGATGCCCTGAACCAGCGCGATCAGCGCATCGCGGCCAGTGCCTACCTGACGCTGCTGGGCGAAGGTGTGCGCCTGAGCGGTGACCCGAATCTGGGCCTGCATCTGGGGGAATCGGTGCGGCCGGGTTATTACGGCGTGCTCGGTTACCTGATCATGAGCTGCGCGACCCTGGCCGACGCGCTGCATCGCCAGGCGCGCTATGCCTCGCTGGTTGGCAACCTGGGGCTGGTCGTGCTCGACGACGAGCCCGCCCGCTTGGACGGTGAAGCGCTGGTCGCACATCGCTGGCAGCCGCTACTGGCACAGCAGCAGCGGCAACTGAGCGAGGAAACCCTGGCCGGCTGGGTCAGTTTCGGGCGCTGGATCAGCGGCCTGGACATCGCACCGACCGAGGTGCGTTTCCAGCATTCTGCACCGGCCGATACCTCGGAGCATGCGCGTATCTTTCGTTGTCCGGTGCAGTTCGATCAGCCCGACAACGCCCTGGTATTTCCCAGGCGCCTGCTCGCAGCGCCGCTGAGCCAGGCCGACGCGCAGGTGCGCGGCATGCTCGATGCCTACGCTGATCGGCTGCTGGCTGAACTGAACCAGGGGCACGGCGTACTCGATCGCGCGCGCCTGGAGCTGGCGCGCCAGTTGCCGGAGCAGGGGCCGGACCTGGAGGCCATAGCTGCTGCCCTGGCGCTGAGCCCGCGGACCTTGCAACGGCGTCTGCGCGAGGGTGGCCTGTCGTTCAGTCAGCTGGTCGATGAAACGCGCCAGCAGCTGGCGCTGCACTACTTGCGCGACCCGGCGCTGGAACTGGCGGAAATCGCCTTTCTGGTCGGCTTCAGCGAAGCGGGTTCGTTGGCCCGTGCATTTCGTCGCTGGACGGGAACGAGTCCGGGCGAGTACCGTCGCCACCTTTGTGCCTAGGCCGGCTATTCTGGCCTGGCGCTTACCGCTAATTTTTCTGCAGTTGCTGCATCTAGTGAGGACACCCCGATGAGCCTGAGCGAAGCCCGCTTTCACGACCTGGTCGATGCCACCCAGCAGGCGGTGGAGGACATCTTCGACGACAGCGGCCTGGACGTCGATCTGGAGAACAGCGCCGGTGTGCTGACGGTGCGCTTCGACAATGGCAGCCAGCTGATCTTCAGCCGTCAGGAGCCGATTCGTCAGCTGTGGCTGGCGGCCCGCTCCGGTGGCTATCACTTCGACTACGACGAGGCCGAAGGGCGCTGGATCTGCGATACCAGTGACGAGCAACTGGGCGAGATGCTGGTGCGCATCACCCTTGAGCAATGCGGCACCGAGCTGGAGTTCGATGAGCTCTGAGCCGAGCAAAGCGCCGCTGGCATCACCCTGTCGGCGCCAGTGCTGCCTGGATGAACATGAGCAGTGCCTCGGTTGTGGCCGTACCCTGCAGGAAATTCTCGACTGGGGCGCGGCCGACAACGCGCGGCGCCGCGTGATCTGCCAGGCCGCCGAGCAGCGCTTGCGCGAGCGCCGGCAGGGCCGTTGACCCGGCAGTCTTGTTTATTTATCCGGCTGTGTTAGGGTCGGCAGAACATTCAGCTAAACCCCGCCTTCGGGCGGGGTTTTGCTTTTTTACGGTTTAGGCGAGGAGAGCGCCCGACATCATGAACAGCACACCGACCATCACCATTACCCGCCTCGATCTGCAGCGTCTGGAGCGTCTGCTCGACAGCCTGGACGAGTTTGGCCCTGGCGCAGAAGCGCTACAGGCCGAGCTGGATCGCGCCGAAGTGGTGGGGCACGACGAGGTGCCGGCCGGTGTGGTGACCATGAACTCGCGCGTGCACTGCCGCGAGGAGAGCAGCGGCAAGGACTACCACCTGACCCTGGTCTACCCGGAGGATGCCGGCGGCGAAGGCAAGGTCAGCATCCTCGCGCCAGTCGGCAGTGCCCTGCTTGGCCTGTCCGTCGGCCAACACATCGACTGGCCGGCGCCGGGCGGCAAGCAGCTCAAGCTGACATTGCTGGAAGTCGAATACCAGCCGGAAGCAGCGGGCGAGTACGACCGCTGACCGGTTTTTACGCAGGAACCTCGTCCCGGGCGAGTGCAACCCTCAGGGCTTCACTGCTGGCGGCGGATTGCCGATAGCGCTGTGTCAGGCCTGCTGCAGTGCCGCATTCAGAGCATTCTCCAGCTCGCTCTTGTAGCGCAGGAAGTGCACGGTCTGCGCCCGCTGTCCGGCCAGTACGGCAGACAGGTCGAGGTCGGTGATGTAGCAGGGGTAGCGTTCGCCACCGGCACGCTGAACGATGATGTGCTGTGCCACGGCGCGATACAATTCGCGACCGTATTCCAGTTCGGAAAACTCGCGGTGGTTGCAGTACAGCGTGACATGGCGTTGACGACCGTCGCCCGGCTCGACGATGGCCTGCACGTCGTAGAACGGGTGGCTGACCTGCGACTCGGGCGCGGGTCTGCGCTCCAGGCGCTGGGCGTGCAATGGTGCCGCCGGCAGCAACTGGTAGTAGAGGATTTCCAGTGCGGGCTGGCTGTCGGCGCCCTCGAGCGGCAGCATGGCATTACGCCGATACAGCAGTGATTGCAGGAAGCGATGGATCGGTGTCAGCAGGCTTTGCTCGTCGCGAAATGGCAGGCGTCTGCGCCACAGGGCGTTGTGCTCGTCGAGCAGGGTCAGCTCGGCCTCACCGCTGCTCTCGTGGACGCGGTAGAACACCTGCAGGCACTGTGGGCGGCCCATGGGCAGGATCAGCGCCAGGTCGTCGCCCTCGAGTGCATGGCGATCCAGGCGCAGCGGGCTGTAGTGCTCCTGTTCGGCGCCCAGATGGTCGAGCAGGGCCGGCACGTCACCCAGAGCGGTGTGGCTGACCTGGCCGGGGGCCAGTTGCAGAACGTGATAATGCTGGCGCACCTGCACCAGGTAGCGTGACGGGTACCCTTCGGCGTAGCTGTCGAGCAGGTCGCGCAGCAGTTCTTCGACCCGTTCGGCGATGGGTTGTGCGCGGTTGCGGCAGTAGCAGCGTACCTGCACCCTGGGGAGCGCGCTGCCGGGCAGCAGGCTGTTGAGCAGGTCGCGCAGACAGTCGAGCAGGGCGTCGGTACCGTCGTAACGGCTGACCTGCAGTTCGTTCCAGCTGTTGAGCACCACCTGGTCAAGGGTCAGCACCAGGTTCTCGCGTACCCCGGAATAGCCCAGCGCGTCGGTGCGGTCGGTGGTCATGTGCACGTTCATCTGGCTGTGCTGCTTGAGCGGGTCGACGCCGACATTGACCAGCAACAACACCTGACTGCGAGCGCTGGCGCGCAGCAGGGCGGCTTCTTCCACGGGCTGCAGGGGCAGCGGGAAGCTCTGTTGCAGGCTGCCGATCAGGTTGGACAGCTCGTATTCGGTGAGGTCGCTGGCGCCGGGGTGCAGCGACAGACGGGTGCTGCTGTCGATCACGCCGTTGCGATGGCACCAGGCGAGCAGTTCGATCAGTTCACGCGAGCGCTTCAGCGGCGCGAAGTCGGCCCATTCCTGCGCACCCAGGCTGCCGTTGAACAGCGCCCAGAGGCGTTCGTTCGGCGCTTCGGGGCTGCTGTACTGAACCAGGGTCAGGGTGTCTTCGGCCAGATCCGGGGCGATGCCGGGGTTGATGAATTCGACCTTGCCGGCCTTGCGCTCGAAGGCTGCATACAGGCGCCTGCCCAGCACGTTGAGGTCGCGGTTGTTGAGCGAGCTGCCGGCCTCGGTGCTGCGGACAAACTGTGAGAGGAAGCGGTAGCTGTAGGTCAGCTCGTTGACCAGTACGCGGCGCTCGGCGGCAACCTGGCGCACCTTCCACTGGCTGCGGCTGTCGAGCACGTTGAGCTGGCGGGCCTGCCAGCCCCATTCCCGGGTCAGACGTTCGAGCAGCAGGCGCTGCCAGCTCTTGGTGCGGCCCCGGGGCGGCGGCCGGCTGATCTTCTTGTTGACCTTCAGGTACAGGCAGCGACGGATCAGTTCGAGTCGTTCCTGGTCACCACGGGCGCTGAGGTATTCCTCCAGGCGGCGGTAGATGACGATGTAGGGGTCGAGTTCGTCGAGGTCCAGACGACCTTCGAACACCGCCTGCTTGAAGCGCAGGGCCAGGCACTCGACCTGCGGGTGCTCGCTGGCGTAGACCTCGGTGAGCAGCAGCTTGAGGGCGGATTTGTAGGGCGATTCGATGCCCTTGTACAACTGCCACATGCCGGCGCCGATGAACTCTTCCGGTGGAATGCGCGCCAGATGACCGAGGTCGAGCACATCTTCGTCGCGCACGAAGCGTTTGCTCAGCAGGGTGCGGCAGTAGTCCTCATAGCGCCCTTCTTCATACACCGGCACCAGCCACCAGAGCGGTGTGCGTCCGCCGAGCCAGATGGCGGTGCGGTAGAACTCGTCGAGGAGTAGATAGTGCTGGGTGGTGCCGCAGTCGTCGGAGGTCAGTTGTGCTTCACGTGCGCCCTGGGTGAAGCGTTGCGGGTCAACCAGAAAGACATGCACCTCGGCGCCCTGCGTGGCGGCCCAGCTTTCCAGCTGATCGCACTTTTTGCGCAGCTCGTGCAGTTCCTGCGCGCTGAGGCTGGGCGAGTGGCACAGCCACAGGTCCATGTCGCTTTGTTCGGCCTGTGCCACGGTACCCAGGCTGCCCATCAGGAACAGCCCATGCAGCGGCGCGGCGCCCTGGCCGCGGCGCGGTTTGTAGACGAAGGAGCGGGTCAGGCGCTGCACTTCGGCCAGGCTGTCGTCATCCGGCTCGAAACCGCTGAGGCCCGCCGGTGTGCTGGCCGAGACGTAGCCGGGCAACAGCGGATGGTTGACGTGCAACAGCAGCGGCAAGAGCTTGAGCACCAGTTGCTGACGGGTGGACAGCGCCTCCATGGCCCGCAGCAGGCGGCCCTGGTTGATCTGCAGAAAGCGTGCGCGCAGCTGTGCCAGCACCTTGCGGTCGATGCCGTCATCGATATCGGGGCGTATTTCCTGCGTGCGCGTCATGCTCGAACTCTGCTGCGGGTGTGGCAAGCCTATCAGCGGCGTGCTCGCCAGTGCAGTGCCTTGACGCTATATCGCCCGCCGCGCCTTTCCCTGAAGGGCGGCCGGCGGGCTAATGCCGATCCGATAAGGCTTTGTGTCTGACTGCGCTGCCCCGGTAGGGTGCGCCATGCGCACCGAAAATCCGGCATCACCTTCTCTGGTGCGCACAGCGCACCCTACACGGTCCTCTGGGCGTATCGGCTCAGGCGGAGGTGGTTTGGCGGGTCGAGAGAATGGTCAGCAGCGCTTGCGCGTGCTCGGCGGCATCGATGCCCAGGCTGGTCAGGTAGCCGCCATCGGCCTGGCTCACCAGGCCTTTTTCGTGGAGGCGGGTGATGGCGCCCTGCGCCTTGAACGAGGCGTTGTTGTGCACCTTCAGCCCTTCCTGGTGGTTGTCCAGGTTATACAGGGCGAGGATTTCCAGCTCGTCGATCAGGTCAGCGGTGAATGATTTCATGGCGACTCCGTGTTGTTGTCGTGGCGTTCGCTCAGTGTAGAAGCATGCGCTCGGCTTTGCCCGGCTCAGCCCTCTTCCGGCAATTCCGGCAGGGCGCGCAGCGCCTGCTCGTACCAGGCGCCATCGAAGGGGCGATCCTCGCGCAGCATGGCGTCGACTTCATGGGCCAGCACCAGCGCCATCAGCTCGAGGATTTCCTCGCGCGCGTAGCCGACCAGCGTCAGCTTGTTGTACACCGCCTTGGCGGCGGCCGGCTCGCCGCTTTCCAGCTGGTTCTCGATGGCCTGGATCAGGGTGGCCTCGGCGAAGTCTTCGTCGTTGTCGTCGTGTTCGCTCATGGGGGCACCATGTTTGGGGAGGGGTTGGCCACGGAGCATGTGGGCACCGTGGCGCCAGGTCACTCGCGGTTGGCGATTTTCTGCAGATTCTCGTGGATCTTGAAGATCACGACCAGCAATTCGCACCAGATGCGCACGGCGATGGCGCCGCCGACCAGGGTGGCGAGGCCCACGAGGATAGAGCCATTGAAGATCAGGCCGATGCTGCTGACGAGTACGCCGAGCAGGCCAAGCCAGTAGACCACCGTGATGATGGTGGTGGTGAGCATGGTGTCGAAGAAGAATAGGGAGCGCATGTCATTTCCTTGTAGTGAGCTATGCCCGAGCCGAGTGGTCGGGGTGATCGTCATGATCCGCGCCAGAGTAGCAACATCGGCGTGACGGGTTCCAGAGTGCCATCTGTGCGGCCTGTCACGCCGCCATGCAGTGCTGGTGGGAGGGGCAGGTGCAACTCGCCAGTTCTGTATTGGCGGCTGCCCTACGAACCTGCGGCGAAATCCAGCAGCGCCTGACCCGTCAGGCGGTAGGTGGTCCATTCGCTCTGCGGGCGGGCGCCGAAGGATTCGTAGAAGTCGATGGCCGGGGTGTTCCAGTCCAGCACCGACCACTCGAAGCGACCGCAGCCTCTTGCCACGGCCAGTTGTGCCAGGTGGCGCAGCAGCGCCTTGCCGGCGCCCAGTCCGCGAGCCTCGGGGCTGACGTAGAGGTCTTCGAGGTACAGGCCGTGCTTGCCCAGCCAGGTGGAATAATTGAAGAAGTACACGGCATAGCCGATGGGCCGGCCCTGGTGTTCGCAGATCAGGCCATGGGCCGTGGCGCGTTCGGCGAACAGGCTGTCACGGATGCCGGCGGCGTCGGTCTTCACCTCATGCTCGGCTTTTTCATAGATGGCCAGTTCGGTGATGAAACGCAGGATCAGCTCGGCGTCGTCAGGGGTGGCAGGGCGGATGGTCAGGGACATTGGCGTATCTCGTGAATGGTCAGCCGTAGGTCAGGGTCAACCACGTCAGTGGCAAGCCCACCAGGCAAAGGAAACCGAATGCAGCGACCCAGGCTGTGCGCGAACCCATTGGGTCGTCCACACGTAGCGGCAGGCTTGGGTAGCGGCCCAGCGTCAGTAGCCGCAGGGCCAGCCAGCCGGTGCTGTACAGAATGTAGCCAACCACGACCTCGAGTACGAATTCGGCGAGTAACGCCAGGCCGCGCAGCAATAATTCGAACATGGGAATTCCTTTTCCCTGATGGTTCCCGTGGGCGTTAGCGAGCCGCCAGCAATTCGCGGCCACGCAGCACCGCAGCGCGCACCTGAGCCGGCGCGGTGCCACCGATATGGTTGCGGGCATTCACCGAGCCTTCCAGGGTCAGCACGGCGAACACGTCCTGTTCGATCTGCTCGCTGAACTGGCGCAGCTCGTCGAGGCTCATCTCGGCCAGATCCTTGCCGCTGTCGACGCCATACTTCACCGCGTGGCCGACGATTTCATGGCAGTCGCGGAAGGGCAGGCCCTTGCGCACCAGATAGTCGGCCAGATCCGTGGCGGTGGAGAAACCGCGCAGCGCCGCCTCGCGCATGATTTCGCGCTTGGGCTTGATCGCCGGGACCATGTCGGCAAAGGCACGCAGGCTGTCACGCAGGGTGTCGGCGGCGTCGAACAGCGGTTCTTTGTCTTCCTGGTTGTCCTTGTTGTAGGCCAGCGGCTGGCCTTTCATCAGGGTCAGCAGGCCGGTCAGGGCGCCGAACACACGGCCGGTCTTGCCGCGTACCAGCTCGGGTACGTCGGGGTTCTTCTTCTGCGGCATGATCGAGCTGCCGGTGCAGAAACGATCCGGCAGGTCGATGAACTGGAACTGCGCGCTGGTCCACAGCACCAGCTCTTCGGAGAAGCGCGACAGGTGCATCATCGCCAGCGAGGCAGCGGCGCAGAATTCGATGGCGAAATCGCGATCCGACACGCCATCGAGCGAGTTGCCGCCCACGGCGTCGAAACCCAGCAGCTCGGCGGTGATTTCACGCTGGATCGGGTAGGTGGTGCCGGCCAGCGCCGCCGAGCCCAGCGGCATGCGATTGGTGCGCTTGCGGCAGTCGACCAGGCGCTCGTAGTCGCGCGAGAGCATCTCGAACCAGGCCAGCAGGTGATGGCCAAAGGTCACCGGCTGCGCGGTCTGCAGGTGAGTGAAACCGGGCATGATGGTCTCGGCTTCGCGCTCGGCCTGCTCCAGCAGGCCCTGCTGCAGGCGGGTGATTTCGGCGAGGATCAGGTCGATTTCGTCGCGCAGCCACAGGCGGATGTCGGTGGCCACCTGGTCATTGCGGCTGCGTCCGGTGTGCAGCTTCTTGCCGGTCACGCCGATGCGCTCGGTCAGACGCGCCTCGATGTTCATGTGCACGTCTTCCAGGTCGACGCGCCAGTCGAACTGGCCGGCCTCGATCTCGCTCTGGATCTGCTTGAGGCCATCGATGATCGCATCACGCTCGGCGTCGCTGAGCACGCCGACCTTGGCCAGCATGGTGGCGTGGGCGATGGAGCCCATGATGTCGTGGCGGTACAGGCGCTTGTCGAATTCGACCGAGGCGGTGAAGCGGGCGACGAAGGCGTCGACAGGTTCGCTGAAGCGGCCGCCCCAGGATTGGTTGGTTTTTTCGCTGCTCATGGCACTTGCTCTGGTTCGGGCTCTGGATCGGGCGGCCGCGTCGGCGGCCGGCATGGCGGACAAAGTGGGTCGATAATAACAGGGTCGGCAGGCGTTTCGCCGGGGCGCGTTCGCCGTTGGGCGTTCGATGGCGTTGTCGGCTGCTTCACAATTTTGCCCTGAAGGCGGCATTTCGGTGCTTTATTTTGTCCGGCTGGAGCCGTCTGGCTTGCCGGCTCGCAAGGCGAAACGGAAACTGCACCGATGCACACTCAATCGCTTGCCAAGAACAGACCCGCCGCCGTCGACGACTTCTTCGTCCCCGAACTGTGCCAGCCCGAAGCGCTGCTGAGCATGGTGCTGCTGGCCGAATTGCTGGTGCTGGTACTGGTACTCGCCGAACCGATGACGCCGGGTTTCGACTGGGTACGCCTGGCCCTGACGTCCTTGTTCGTACAGTGGATCGTGCTGCTTTCGGCTGCCGTGCTCTGCCGCTTGCGGCCGCTGCTGGCGCGTCTGCGTCCCGCATTGGCCGGGGGGCTGTGCGGCGCGCTGGTGGTGCTGCTGACCCTGTGTTGCACGGCGGTGGCCGACTATTACGAGCTGGGTGGGCCGCTGCCGCGCAGCGGCGAGGTGAATCTTTATCTGCGTCATGCGCTGATCAGTCTGATCATGTCTGCACTGCTGCTACGCTATTTCTATCTGCAGAGCCAATGGCGGCGGCAGGAGCAGGCCGAGCTGCGTGCGCGCATCGAGTCGTTGCAGGCGCGGATTCGCCCGCACTTCCTGTTCAACAGCCTCAACAGTATCGCCAGCCTGGTGGTGGTCGACCCGGCCAAGGCCGAGCAGGCGGTGCTGGATCTGTCCGATCTGTTTCGTGCCAGCCTGGCCAAGCCTGGCACGCTGGTGTCGTGGAAAGAGGAACTGGAGCTGGCGAAACGATATCTGTCGATCGAGCACTATCGGCTCGGCGAGCGACTACAGTTGCAGTGGGAGGTCGAAGGTGTGCCGGAGGATCTGCCGATTCCCCAGCTGACCCTGCAGCCTCTTTTGGAGAATGCGCTGATCTATGGCATCGCGCCGCGTATCGAAGGCGGCCTGGTGCGGGTCGAAGCGGATTACCAGGATGGTGTGTTCAGCTTGTGTGTCAGCAATCCGTATGAAGACCGGGGCGAACAGCACCCGTCACGGGGAACGCAACAAGCGCTGGGTAATATCGACGCGCGTCTGGCGGCACTTTTTGGGCCGCGCGCGAGTCTCAGCGTGGAGCGCCGTGACGGCCGTCATTACAGCTGTCTACGCTATCCTTGTGCGAGACTCACGCAGGAAGCCAGAGCAATATGAATGTCCTGATCGTCGATGACGAACCCCTTGCCCGCGAGCGCCTCAGCCGCATGGTCGGTGAGCTCGAGGGTTACCGGGTTCTGGAGCCCGCCGCCAGCAATGGCGAGCAGGCCCTGACCCTGATCGATAGCCTCAAGCCGGATGTGGTCCTGCTGGATATCCGCATGCCCGGCCTCGACGGCCTGCAGGTCGCGGCCAAGCTGTGCGAGCGCGAGGCGCCGCCGGCGGTGATCTTTTGCACGGCTCACGATGAATTTGCCCTGGAAGCCTTCCAGGTCAGTGCCGTTGGCTATCTGGTCAAACCGGTACGCCCTGAAAGCCTCAGCGATGCCCTGAAAAAGGCCGAGCGGCCCAATCGCGTGCAACTGGCGGCGCTGACCCGTCCTGCGGCCGAGACGGGCGGTGGCCCGCGAACCCACATCAGCGCCCGTACCCGCAAGGGCATCGAGCTGATTCCGCTGGAGCACGTGGTCTATTTCATCGCTGATCACAAATACGTGACCCTGCGTCATGAGGGCGGCGAAGTCCTGCTGGACGAGCCGCTCAAGGCGCTGGAAGACGAATTCGGCGACCGCTTCGTGCGTATCCACCGCAATGCGCTGGTGGCGCGCGAGCGTATCGAGCGCCTGCAGCGCACGCCGCTTGGGCATTTCCAACTGTTCCTCAAAGGCCTGGACGGCGACTCGCTGGTGGTCAGCCGCCGTCATGTCGCCGGTGTACGCAAGCTGATGCAGTCTCTCTAAAGGGGGGCGTCGGCTGCGGCCTATGGCCGCCACCGTCTGCCGGCGCGGAGCGAGCCTGTTATGATTCGCGGCAATCGGTTTTCTGGAATTGCCCCATGTCCCGCGAAATTCGCATTGCCACCCGTAAGAGCGCCCTGGCCCTGTGGCAGGCCGAGTATGTCAAAGCCCGACTGGAGCAGGCGCATCCCGGCCTGAAGGTCAGCCTGGTGCCGATGGTCAGTCGTGGCGACAAGTTGCTCGACGCGCCACTGGCGAAAATCGGCGGCAAGGGTCTGTTCGTCAAGGAGCTGGAGACCGCCCTGCTGGAAAATGAGGCCGACATCGCCGTGCACTCGATGAAGGATGTGCCGATGGACTTCCCTGAAGGCCTGGGTCTTTTCTGCATCTGTGAGCGCGAAGATCCGCGTGACGCCTTCGTTTCCACTACCTACGAGAGCCTCGATGCACTGCCGGCTGGCAGTGTGGTCGGCACCTCCAGCCTGCGCCGTCAGGCGCAATTGCTGGCGCGCCGGCCTGATCTGAAAATCCAGTTCCTGCGCGGCAACGTCAATACCCGTCTGGCCAAGCTCGATGCCGGCGAGTACGACGCCATCATCCTCGCTGCAGCAGGCCTGATTCGTCTGGGTTTCGAGGATCGCATCCGCAGTTCGATCAGCGCCGAAGACAGCTTGCCGGCGGGCGGCCAGGGTGCGGTGGGTATCGAATGCCGCAGTGCCGACGCTGACGTGCATGCCTTGCTGGCGCCGCTGCATCACCGTGAAACCGCGCTGCGCGTCACTGCCGAGCGTGCGCTGAACAAACATCTCAATGGCGGCTGCCAGGTGCCCATCGCCTGCTACGCCCTGCTCGAAGACGACCAGCTTTGGCTGCGTGGTCTGGTTGGTCAACCGGATGGCGGCCTGCTGCTGCGTGCTGAAGCCCGTGCTGCCAGCAGCGACGCCGAGGCTCTGGGCGTGCGTGTCGCCGAGGCGCTGCTGGCGCAAGGGGCCGATGCCATTCTCCAGGCCGTTTACGGCGAGGCCGGCCACCCTTGAGCGCCTGGCGCCTGTTGCTGACCCGTCCTGCCGAGGACTGTGCGGCGCTGGCGCAGACCCTGGCCGCGCAGGGTATCGCCAGCCACTGCATGCCGCTGCTGGCCATCGAGGCGCTGGATGAAACGCCCGAGCAGCGCGGCGTCTTCGCCGATCTGCAGCGCTACTGCGCGGTGATCGTGGTGAGCAAGCCCGCCGCCCGCATCGGCCTGCAGCTCTTGGCTCGGCATGCTGCGCCACAGCCCGATCTGCCCTGGTTCAGTGTCGGTGCCGCCACTGCTGCGGTGCTCGCCGAGCAGGGGCTGCGCGTGTATTTTCCCGACGCGGGCGATGACAGTGAGGCGCTGCTCGCGCTACCTGCGCTGCACCGGGTGATTGCTGGTGCAACTCTGCCGCGCGTGCTGATCCTGCGCGGCGAAGGTGGCCGGGAGTTGCTCGCCGAGCGCTTGCGCAGCCAGGGTGTGACCGTCGACTATCTGCCACTGTATCGCCGTGTGCTGCCGCATTATGCGCCGGGCGAACTGAGCCGACAGGTGCGAGCGGAACGCCTGAACGGCCTGGTTGTCAGCAGTGGACAGGGTTTCCAGCATTTGTTGCAGCTCGCTGGCGATGACTGGTCGGCCTTGGCTCGGCTACCCTTGTTCGTACCCAGCCCGCGCGTTGCCGAACAGGCCCGCGCGGCGGGTGCGCAGATCGTTGTGGACTGTCGCGGCGCCAGTGCCGCGGCCTTGCAGGCAGCGCTGGAGCAGTTTCC
This sequence comes from Ectopseudomonas mendocina, assembly GCF_008041835.1. Lineage (GTDB taxonomy): Bacteria > Pseudomonadota > Gammaproteobacteria > Pseudomonadales > Pseudomonadaceae > Aquipseudomonas. The sequence goes on along the minus strand of NZ_VRYE01000019.1, from coordinate 51,373 downwards.
GGCTGCCGCCCTCTAAAAGGACGGATACGTGAGCGAAGCATCCACCCCGAACACGCCAGAAGAACAACCGGCCAGCGACGCCGTGAAACCCACGCCTGCTGCTGCGCCAGCGAGCACACCGCGCAGTGCTGGCGGCAGCAGCCTTGCCGCATTCGCCCTGCTGATTGGCCTGGCTGGTGCCGGTGCCGGCGGCTGGAGTCTATGGCAACTGCAGCAGATGCATAGCCAGTATCAGCAGCGGGCCGAAGACCTGCAACGCACCCGTGATGACAGCGCCAGGAAGGTCGAGGAATTGGCCCAGCGCCTGGATTCACGCCTTTCCGCGCTGCCCAGTGCCGCCGAGCTGGACGAGCGCCGCCGTCTGCTGGCCAATCTGCAGAACGATCAGCAGCGCCTGAGCCAGCGCCTGGAAAGCGTGCTCGATGGCAGTCGCCAGGATTGGCGCCTGGATGAAGCCGAACATCTGCTGCGCCTGGCAACCCTGCGCCTGTCGGCATTGCAGGATGTGGCCAGCGCCGAAGCACTGGTGACGGCTGCCGATGACATCCTCCGCGAACAGGACGACCCGGCCGCCTTCGCCGCCCGCGAGCAGCTCAGCCGCAGCCTGGAAGCGCTGCGCACCACGGCGCGGCCGGATCGTGTCGGCCTGTTCCTGCAACTGGGCGCCCTGCGTGAGCAGGCTGCTACGCTCAATCCCCTGGCGCCGACTTTCGAAGGGCAGGGCGATGTGCTCTCGGATCTGGCCGCCGAAGGCGATGGCAGTGCCTGGTGGAGCGAATGGGCGAAAAAGCTTTCCGACTACTTCCGTATCGAGTTCGACGCTGATCGCAACGTACGTCCGCTGCTGTCCGGGCAGAGCCTGTCGCAGGTACGCCTGAGCCTGTCGCTGGCGCTGGAACAGGCGCAGTGGGCCGCGCTGCATGGCCAGACCGGCGTCTACCAGCAGGCGCTCAGGCAGGCCGAGGAAATCCTCGATGCCCACTTCAATCTGGACAACCCGGACAGTCGCGCGCTGCGCCAGCGCTTCAGTGAGCTCGCCGACGCCAGTGTCGAGGTCAAGGTGCCGGATCTGAGCGAGTCGCTCGATGCGTTGCAGGCCTACCTGCAACGCAAACAGGCACAACGCCGGCAGGGGGCCGCAGCGGCCGGGGAGGCGCAATGAAACGCCTGCTCTGGCTCCTGTTAGTGCTGGCCATCGCCGCCGGGCTGTATCTGCTCAGTCTGGCCATCGAGGCCGACCGCGGTTATGTGCTGTTCGCCTACCAGGGCTTTCGCTACCAGTCCGGCCTGTGGGCATTCCTTGGCCTGCTGGTGGTCGTGGTGGTGCTGTACTACCTGATCAAGTGGACACTGCGTTTGTTGCTCAGCTCGACACGGCTGGCCAACCCCTGGTCGCGCCTGCATCGTAATCGCCGTGTGCGCCTGGCCTCCGAGCAGGGCATGCTGGATCTCGCCGAAGGCCGCTGGGCGCGCGCGCAGCGTCAACTGACCCGTGCCGCCGAGGCCGACAGCCAGCCGCTGATGTACTACCTCGGTGCCGCGCGGGCCGCCAACAAACTGGGCCAATACGAACAGAGCGATGCCCTGCTGGAGCGCGCGTTGAACAGGCAACCGCAGGCCGAGCTGGCGATTGCCCTGACTCATGCCGAACTGCAACGCAACCGTGGTGACAGCGAGGCAGCGTTGCAAACCCTGCAGGCGATGCGTGAGCGTCATCCGGGGCATCATCTGGTGCTGCGACAGTTGCAGCGCCTGTATCTGCAGCGCCAGGAGTGGTCGGCTCTGCTCGGCTTGCTGCCTGAATTGCGCAAGGAGAAGGCGCTGCCAGCGGCCGAGCTCGACGAATTGGAGCGCGAAACCTGGCGCGGCCGCCTGGCCGAGGTCGGTGATGGTGGGCTGGAGCAGGGTGAAGCTGCCTTGTCGTCATTGCACAAGGCCTGGAACCATCTATCGGCCAGCCTGCGCCATGAGCCCGAGCTGATCGCCACCTATGTCGAGCAATTACGTCGTCTGGGCGCCCAGCAAGAGGCCGAAGAGGTGCTGCGCAGCGCGCTCAAGCGCGGCTATGACAGCCGTCTGGCGCGCTTCTATGGCGTGCTGCGGGGCGCAGATCCGGCGCGTCAGTTGCAAACGGCCGAACACTGGCTGAAACAGCACCCGCAGGATCCGGCGCTGTTGCTGACGCTGGGTCGCCTGTCTGTGCAGAATCAACTGTGGGGCAAGGCGCGTGATTACTTCGAAAGCAGCCTCAAGCTTGAGCGTCACCCGGAAACCTGCGCCGAGCTGGCGCGCCTGCTGGCACAACTGGGTGAGCTGGAGCGCAGCAACCAGCTGTTGCTGGAGAGCCTCGGCCTGCTGCACCAGGGCTTGCCTTCTCTGCCGCAACCCAGGGGCGTCGGTGTCTGAATGGCTGCGCCTGGTTGGTGCTACGAGTTCACCGTGCGGACGGAGGGACGTTCGGGCATGATGAACAGCCTGTCATGATGCCCCGGGCGCCTTGAAAGGCGCCCTTGCTTTCCTCTACCGTACCGCCCACGTTCTCCCACCCGGAGCTACCATGCAGCTGGCAAATCCGCGTCCCCTGTTTTTCCTCGCATTCATCGGCTGTGTCCTGCTGATGATGGCTGCGCTGTACCTGGAACATGTCGTGGGGCTGGAGCCCTGCCCGATGTGCGTGCTGCAGCGTATGTGCGTGATCCTGTTCGGCGTGGTCTGCCTGGTCGCTGCCGTTCATGGCCCCGGCACGCTCGGGCGGCGCATCTACGCCGTACTGGCGCTGTTGTTCGCCGCTGCTGGCGCTGCCACTGCCGGTCGGCAGATCTGGTTGCAGAGCGTACCGGCCGATCAGCTCGAAGCCTGCCTGCCGAGCCTGGAGTTCATGATGCAGGCCCTGCCGATGCAGGACATCGTGCGCCTGGTGTTCCAGGGCAGTGCCGATTGTGCCGAGGTGAAGTGGACGCTCTTCGGCATGAGCATCCCCGAGTGGAGCCTGCTCGGCTTCATCGGCATGATCGCCTTCAGCCTGCTCCAGTTGCTACGTCGCAACTGAGAATACGAATTGTACGAAGCCGCGCCATTCGTGGCTTCGAGATTAAACGCTCGTATGAAACTTTCTCATGGCCATGCCTTGATGGCATGTGCCCACAAGCATAATCTGACCCGCACGCACCGCCGGAAAAACGCCATTTTGCGGTTGCTCTTTCAAGGTCTGGTAATGATCGACAAAAAGCTGTCGATAGCCCGCCATGACGTCGCCAGTCGCCGACCGAATGGCACGAGCACTTGCTGGCACGCCACGATAACGTCTCGGGAACGGGCGTAAGTCAGGCATAGCGATAAGGGAAGCGAGGTTCATCATGCTTGAGAGTTGTCGCAACGCACAGGAACGCTGGGGTGGGGTTCATCAACTGATCGACCGTTGGCTGGGTGAACGTCGCGAACTGGTGCTGGCCTACTCGGCCCTGGCCAAGGCGCCGCAGGCGCCGGCCATCAACAGCGAGTCTCTGCAGGGCTTCTGCGAGCTGCTGGTGGATTACGTCTCGGCGGGGCACTTCGAGGTCTACGAGCAGTTGACCAACGAAGCCAAGGCCTTCAACGATCAGCGTGGTCTGGAGTTGGCCAGGCAGATCTACCCGCGTATCGAAGCCATCACCCAGCTAGCGCTGGCCTTCAATGATCGTTGTGACAACGGCGACTGCCGCGACAGCACCTCGCTGATGAGCGAGCTCAACCATCTCGGGCAGTTGCTGCACGAGCGCTTCGAATTGGAAGACTGCCTGATTGAAGTGCTGCACAACGCTCATCAGGAACAGGCCGCCGAAGCGCTCTGAGCCCGTGCTGGCAATGGTCCGGAGCACTCCGGGCCGTCAGGCTGACGCCAGTCAGTTAAGCGTCGGCGCATCAAGTTTGTAGGAGCGGCGCCTCGCCGCGAATCAGGACGGTGCGCACTTGAACGCACTTGAAAAGCTTCGCCCCGGGGCGGGGCTCCTACGCAAGGCCGCTCTGATCGGATCGGCATCAGGCCGGCAGGCTGGCCTTCAGTCGGCTACGTCGAGCAGGCGTAGATCGAATACCAGTGGCGCATAGGGCGGTATCAGGTCGCCCGCACCTTCCTCCCCGTAAGCCTGATCCGATGGAATCACCAGGCGCCAGTGAGCGCCTTTCGGCATTTGCAGCAGTGCGTTGCGCCAGCCGCCGATCAGGCTGTCCAGGCGAAACCACTGCGGTGTGCTGCTCTCGTCGAAGACGCTGCCGTCCGCCAGTTCGCCGCGGTAGCTCACCTGTACTCGGCTGCGAGCGGTGGGCATGGGACCGCTGCCAGGGCTGAGTTCGGTCACCAGTACGCCGTTGGCCAGTGCCCGCACGTCTGGGCGGCGACGTTGCTCGGCGAGAAAACGCTGCTCGGCTTCGATAGCTTTGCTCTGGCGCTGTGGCGAGGCTTTGATACGCGCTTCGTGCTCATCGAGCAGCTGCTCGATCCGGCTGGCGTCGAGGCGCAGGGGCTTGCCCTCGTAGGCCCGGCGCAAGCCTTCGAGCAGCTCGCTCAGCGGCAGGTCTGGCACCTCGTCGTGCAGACGCTCGCCAAGACGCACGCCGAGGCTGTAGGCCAGATCCTGCTGGTGCTGGTCAGCCTGCACGCCCAGGCTGCAGCAGATAGCGAGGGCGGCTAGTACGGCGCGGCTCATTACGGTGTCTCCCGATCAAGATGCTTAGGGGCTGTTGAGGTTACGCGGCGCCGCAGCGTGCGCTGAAACGGCAAAAGGCTTTGGCGATTATGCCAGCGTGGTTCGGCATCTGCTCGGCTCGCCAAAAGGCCTATGGCGAGCCCTCGCGGCTGCGTCTAGTATGGGCGCGTTCATATCCGCCTGGAGGCGTATCATGTCGGCCAAGAAGAAACCCATCAGCACCCCGTTGCACCTGCTGCATCAACTGTCTGCCAGCTTGCTCGAGCACCTGGAAAATGCCTGCTCGCAAGCCCTGATCGATGCCGAGAAACTGCTTGCCAAGCTGGAGAAGCAGCGCGGCAAGGCCCAGGAAAAACTGCACAAGGCCCGCAGCAAACTGCAGGACGCCGCTGCCGCAGGCAAGGCCAAGGCGCAAGCCAAGGCCAGGGATGCCGTCGCCGAGCTGGAAGAGCTGCTCGACGCCCTCAAGGATCGCCAGAGCGAAACCCGCACCTACATCGCCCAGCTCAAGCGCGATGCTCAGGAAAGCCTGAAGCTGGCCCAGGGTGTAGGCAAAGTGAAGGAAGCCGCCGGTAAGGCGCTGGATACGCGCGAAGCCAAGGCCGCAACGCCGGCAGCCAAACCTGCAAGCAAGCCGTCTGCAGCGAAGAAGCCTGTTGCTGCCAAGGCACCGGCGCAGAACACTCCGAGTAAAGCCGTCGCCGCCAAGCCCACCAGCAAAGCGGCTGCCAAGCCTGCCGCGGCCAATAAGGCGGCTGTAAAACCTTCGGTAGCCAGCAAGCCTGCGGTAAAACCGGCCGCACCCAAGGTAGCTGCCAAGCCAGCTGCAACCAAAACAGCCGCCAAACCCGCTGCGAAGCCGGCGACCAAGGCGACACCTGCCAAGCCCGCCATTGCCAAGAAGCCGGCGCCCGCGAAGAAGACCCCTGCCAAGCCGGCAGCCGCTAAGCCAGCTGCTGCGCCGGCAGCTCCGGTTGCGCCTGCCGCGAGCAGCGGCAGCGATACGCCGAACGCTTCCTAAGGCAGCCTGACAGCGCCGCGCAGTACCTGCAGCGCGGCGCTGTCATTTTTTGCCAGGCGAATCAGCCAATCCTCTTCACCCGCTTCGCCAGGCCAGCTCTCGGCCAGCGTCTGCAGCCGTTCGAGCAATACCCGTTCGGCCTGCAATTCCAGTTTCTTGATCTGTTCGCGCAAGGCCGCCAGCTCGGCATCCTCTTCTGCTGCCGTGCGCCAATCGCGACGAGTCCGGCGCAGGGGCGCAATCACCTCACGTTGCCAAGGATTGGCCACTGCCGTCAGGGCATGCAGGCGCTCGTCCAGGCAGCGCACGCCACGTCGCTCCAGCCAGGCACCTGCCAGCAGCAGGCACACGTCACTGCCGGCTTCCTGCAGTTCCAGGCAGGCCTGCTCCACGCCCGGTTTGGCGTAAAGTTCAAGGGCGAAATTCCACAGTTCCTGCACGCGGCCTCCGGGGCGATTTGGTAGACTCCGCCGCCATTATGATCCGACTCCAGAACCTCACTCTACAGCGTGGCCCGCAGCGTCTTCTCGAAGGCGCCGAGCTGACCCTGCACGCCGGTCACAAGGCCGGCCTGATCGGTGCCAACGGCGCCGGTAAATCCAGTTTGTTCGCCCTGCTGCGTGGCGAGCTGACCCCGGACGCCGGCGATTGCCTGCTGCCCGGTGACTGGCGCATCGCCCATATGCGCCAGGAGGTCGATAACCTCGAGCGCCTGGCGGTGGATTACGTCCTCGATGGCGACCACCACCTGCGCCGCGTGCAGGCCGAACTGGCCGCTGCCGAGCAGGCGCATGACGGCGCTGCCATCGCCCGCCTGCACAGCGAGCTGGACAGCGCCGACGGCTATACCGCCGATGCCCGTGCGCGCAAGCTGCTGGCCGGCCTGGGCTTCGACAACGCGCAGATGGATCGCCGCGTCGGTGACTTCTCCGGTGGCTGGCGCATGCGCCTGAACCTGGCCCAGGCGCTGATGTGTCCATCCGATCTGTTGCTGCTCGACGAACCGACCAATCACCTGGATCTGGACGCGATTCTCTGGCTCGAAGGTTGGCTGCAAAGCTACCCCGGCACCTTGCTGCTGATCTCCCACGACCGCGACTTTCTCGATGCCGTGGTCGACCACGTCGCCCATGTCGAGCAGCGCAAGCTGAATTTGTATCGCGGTGGCTACACGGCTTTCGAGCGCACCCGCGCCGAGCGTCTGGCCCAGCAGCAACAGGCATACGAAAAGCAGCAGGCGCAGCGCGCGCACATGGAAAAGTACATCGCTCGCTTCAAGGCCCAGGCGACCAAGGCCCGCCAGGCGCAGAGCCGGATCAAGGCGCTGGAGCGCATGGAAGAGCTGAGCGCGGCGCATGTCGACTCGCCCTTCGACTTCGTCTTCCGCGAGGCCGAGAAGATCTCCACGCCGCTGCTCAGCCTCAGCGAAGGTCGCCTCGGCTATGGCGACAAGACCGTGCTGCAGCAGGTCAAGCTGAGCCTGGTACCCGGCGCGCGCATCGGCCTGCTCGGCCCCAACGGTGCGGGCAAATCGACGCTGATCAAGAACCTCGCCGCCGAGTTGCAGCCACTGGGCGGCAGCCTGACCCGAGGCGAGAACCTGGTGATCGGCTACTTCGCCCAGCACCAGCTCGATGCGCTGGATGACCAGGCCAGCCCGTTGCTGCACCTGCAGCGTCTGGCACCGGCCGAGCGCGAGCAGACCCTGCGCGACTTCCTTGGTGGTTTCGACTTCCGCGGCGCGCGTTGCGACGAGCCGGTGGTGAACTTCTCCGGTGGCGAGAAGGCGCGCCTGGCCCTGGCGCTGATCGCCTGGGGCAAGCCCAACCTGCTGCTGCTCGATGAGCCGACCAACCACCTCGACCTGGAAATGCGCCTGGCACTGACCATGGCCCTGCAGGAGTTCGCCGGCGCCGTGGTGGTGGTCTCCCACGACCGTCACCTGCTCAAGAGCACCACCGACGAGTTCCTGCTGGTCGCCGATGGCCGCGTGGTGCCGTTCGACGGTGATCTGGACGACTACGCGCGTTGGTTGATCGACTACCGCCAGCGCCAGGCACCGCCCAGCGCAGCGCCTGACAGCGCAGCGGAGAAAACCGACAAGCGTGCCCAGCGCCAGGCTGCGGCGGCGCTGCGCCAGCAACTGGCACCGCACAAGAAACAGGCCGAGAAGCTCGAACAGGAGCTGGGCAAGGTGCAGGAAAAGCTCGCCGTGGTTGAAACCCAGCTGGGCGACAGCGGTCTGTACGAGGCCGCACGCAAGGACGAACTGCGCCAGCGCCTGGCTGAGCAGGCGCAGCTCAAGGCGCGTGAGGCCGAACTGGAAGAAACCTGGCTGCTGGCACTGGAAACCCTGGAGGCGTTGCAGCAGCAACTGGAGGATGCCGAGTGATGGAGCAGCTTGAACTGTTGACGGCCTGGCGCGATCCGCTGATTCGCACCGGCCAGGTGTTGTTGATCATCTTTTTGGCATGGGTTGCCCAGCGCATCCTCACCCGTGCCATCAGCCGCCTTGGCGACCGCTACAGCCTGCTGCCACCTGAAGTGTTGCAGCCGCTGCGCGGCCTGGTGCGCTGGCTGATCATGGGCAGCGCGCTGCTCATGGTGCTCGAGCGCCTGGGCGTCTCGGCGACCGTGCTGTGGACGGCGCTGACCGGCTTCACGGCCGTGGCGGCGGTGGCGTTCTTCGCCATCTGGAGCGTGCTGTCGAATATGTTCTGCGCGTTGCTGATTTTCACCATGGGGCCGTTTCGCATCGGCGACACGGTGGAGGTGATCGAAAGTGCCGACAAGCCCGGGGTGAAAGGGCGGGTCATCGCCATCAACCTGTTCTACACCACCCTGCAGGACCTCAGTGAAGAGGCCGTTGGCGCCGTGCTGCAGGTGCCCAACAGCCTGTTCTTCCAGAAGTCGGTGCGCCGCTGGCGCTGAGCATGGCGCCAGGAGTAGGCTGTAGCGCTTTTTCCTGATTTCAGCTACCCGAGGTACGCATCATGGCATTGGAAACCTGGCTCGCTTTCTTCGTCGCCTGCTGGGTAATCAGCCTGTCGCCGGGTGCCGGTGCCGTGGCGTCAATGTCTGCCGGTATGCAGTACGGCTTCTGGCGCGGTTACTGGAACGCGCTCGGCTTGCAGCTCGGTCTGGCGCTGCAGATCGCCATCGTCGCCGCCGGTGTGGGCGCCATTCTCGCGACCTCGGCACTGGCCTTCAGCCTGATCAAGTGGTTCGGCGTGGCCTATCTGATGTTTCTCGCCTACAAGCAGTGGGTTGCGCTGCCCAGCGATCTGGATGCCGGCGCGGCTGAGCGTCCTATCGGCCGGCCGCTGGCGCTGGTACTGCGTGGCTTTCTGGTCAACTTCAGCAATCCCAAGGCCATCGTCTTCATGCTTGCGGTGCTGCCACAGTTCATCGATCCGCACGCGCCGCTGGTGGCGCAGTATCTGGTCATGGGCGTGACCATGATCAGCGTCGATCTGATCGTCATGGCCGGCTATACCGGTCTTGCCTCGCGCGTACTGCGCCTGCTGCGCACGCCGCGCCAGCAGCGCGTGATGAATCGCAGTTTCGCCGCCTTGTTCGCCGCCGCTGCCGGTTTGCTGGCGACGGTCAAGCGCGCGGCCGTCTAACAGGCAGTTTTTCAACAGCCTGCTAAGCCCGCGATCGTCCGGCGGTGGTCGATAGCGTCTGCCCGGCAAGTCATTCAGCGCCATGGTGGTGAAGGTTGCAGCCTGCGCGGGCTGACGACTTTCGGGGTTCTGTTCAGCGTTTTGTTACCAGATATTTCATATTTTCCTTGTACTCAATCGTTAGGCCGGCAACAATTTAATGCCACCCATTCTCGTTTGGGATGCATTGATGATTCATTTTCGCCTCTCTCTTTCCTGGTTGATCCTGCCTTTGCTGGCCAGTCTCAGTTTTCTCGCCATTGGCGAGCCGCTCGATGGCGCCGCTCAGGCGCTGCATCTGATCGGTTATATCGGCGCCGATTATCCGGCCACTGTGGTTGACGGCCAGGTCGTCGACGCCAGCGAGTACCAGGAGCAACTGGAATTTCTCGATGTATTGCAGGGATTGATCATCGCCTTGCCCGCGCAGGCCGGTCGCGCCGAGTTGGAGCAGGACGTCAGCAATCTGCATCAGGCCATTACCCAGCGCCAATCCGGCGATGAAGTTGCCAGCGCTGCCCGTGCATTGGGAGCGCGTCTGGCCGAGCTCTATCAGGTCAGCCTGACGCCGGTCCTGACGCCGGATCCGCAGCGCGGTGCGCCGCTTTACGCCCAGCAGTGCTCGGTGTGCCATGGCGACACCGGGCTGGGCGACGGGCCGGCCGGCATCGGCCTGGAGCCGGCGCCGGCCAATCTGCGCGATACGGCGCGCATGGATCGCCTCAGCCTCTATGACCTCTACAACACCCTGGGTCTGGGCATCGAAGGCACCGATATGCCGGCTTTCGCCGATCAACTCGACGAGCGTCAGCGCTGGGATCTGGCGAGTTACATCGCCAGCTTTACCGCCACTGCGGCGCAGGGCCAGGCACGCTTTGCCATGAGCGAGTTGGCCGGGCGCACGCCTGCCGAAATTGCTGCCGCCGGTGGCGATGTCGCCGCGTTTCGCGCTCAGCGCGCGCATCCGCTGCTGGAGCAGCGCGGCCCGCAGCAACTGATCGGCTACACCCGAGCCACCCTGGAGCGCAGCCTGCAGGCTTATCGTGAGGGCGATCGCGAACAGGCTTATGACCTCTCTGTCGGCGCCTATCTGGAAGGTTTCGAACTGGTCGAAAGCGCCCTCGACAACCTCGATGCCGCGCAGCGCAAGACCACCGAGCGCGCCCTGATGGCCTATCGGCAGGCGCTGCAGGATGGTGCCAGCGTCGGTGTGGCGGCGCAGGCGCTGGAACAGGTCAAGATCGAGCTGGACAAGTCCGCTGCATTGCTGGCCGATGGCGCCATGGACGACAGCCTGAGCTTCTTCGCCAGCCTGCTGATTCTGCTGCGCGAGGGGCTGGAGGCGATTCTGGTGCTGGCGGCGATTCTCGCCTTCCTGCGTAACACCGGACAGCAGCAGGCGGTGCGCAGTGTGCACATTGGCTGGGGCCTGGCGTTGCTCGCCGGCGTCGCAACCTGGGCAGTGGCGGCTTACCTGATCGATATCAGCGGCGCCCAGCGTGAGCTGCTGGAAGGCGCCACGGCGCTGTTCGCCAGCGTGGTGCTGCTGTGGGTTGGCGTGTGGATGCATGATCGTCGTCATGCTGCGGCCTGGCAGGACTACATCAAGAGCAGCCTGGTCGGTGGCGGTGGCCGTTTCGGCTTTGCCGTGCTGGCGTTCTTCTCGGTCTATCGCGAACTGTTCGAAGTCATCCTGTTCTACGAAACCCTCTGGCTGCAGGCCGGCCCTGCCGGGCACGGTGCGGTGTTGGCTGGCGCTGCGGCCGCGCTGGTGCTCTTGCTCGGCCTGGCCTGGGTGATCCTGCGTGGCTCGCGCAAACTGCCGCTGGCAACCTTCTTCGGCATCAATGCGGTGCTGCTGTGCGTACTTTCAGTGGTGTTCGCCGGCCATGGCGTGGTCGCGTTGCAGGAGGCCGGCGTGCTCGGCACGCGCCCGGTGGCATTCTTCGAGTTCGACTGGCTGGGCATTCACGCCGACGCCTGGAGCCTGGCCGCTCAGGGCCTGGCGCTGACCGGGGTTGCACTGCTGTACGGGCGTAGCCTGCTGGGCGAGCGCCGACGCCTGGCCGAGCAGGGCTGACGGCGTGATTCGAGGGCGGTTTTGCCGCCCTCGTGACTCCATAGCGTGAACCGCTGCCGCGACATTCGGTCTTACTGCGCTTAGGCTGTTTCAGATCCCTCTGCCGAGTGCGCGCATGTCTTCCTCAATCCATTCCACCCATTACGCCGACAGCCCTGATCTGGCTCTGGCCGTGCTGCGTCATCCCACTCTGGAGCGGGCGTTGTCTGCTGCCTGTAGCCAGCTTGCCGTGCGTGAAGCCTTTCTGGCTGCGTTGCGTGATCCGGCCATTGGCCCACAGCCGAGGCTTTTGTTGGCGATTTCCGGTGCAGATATGAATGGCCAGCGGCGCCTGGCGGCGTTGGTGGCCGAATTGTTGCCGGATGAGGTTGAGCTGGATCTGATCGCGCTGGCCGACGACAGCCTGTCGCGTGCCGTGCGTGAGCGCTGCGAGCCGTTCTACAGCGCCTGAACCACCTGCCTGCTGGCATACTGGCGGCTGTTTTCTCTGCGGAAGTAGCTGCATGCGCGTATGGATCGACGCCGACGCCTGCCCTCGGGCGGCGCGGGATCAGGTGGTCAAGTTCGCTCTCAAGCGAGGGTTCGAGGTGGTGCTGGTGGCCGGGCAGGCCGTGGCGCGGCCGAACTTCGCCTGCGTGAAATTGATCGTGGTGCCCAGCGGGCCGGATGCCGCCGACGATTACCTGGTGGAACATGCCGTGCCTGGCGAGCTGGTGATCTGCAGTGACGTGCCACTGGCTGACCGCCTGGTGAAGAAGGGCGTGGCCGCGCTCGATCCGCGTGGTCGCGAGTTCGACGAGCGCAACATGGGCGAACGCCTGGCGGTGCGTAATCTGTTCACCGATCTGCGCGAGCAGGGCCAGGTCGGCGGTGGTCAGGCACCTTACTCGGAGAAGGATCGTCAGGCGTTTGCCAATGCACTGGATCGGATTCTCACGCGTTTGAGTCGTTAGCGGGTGCGTATGGCCAAGCCATGTTCAGCGTTGCAGGGGATGGCGGACTTCGTCAGCCACACAGATAGGTGCCGGTGCCCACGGCCACCAGTACGCCTTCGTCGTTATGCAGCTCCATGCGAATCACCGCCACCTTGTTACCGGCGCGCAAGGGCGTGGCCGTGGCCGTGAAACGCTGACCGCGACCGGGGCGCAGGTAGTCGATGCGCAGGTCGATGGTGCCGAGCTTGGACAGCTTGCTCATGCGTTCGGCCGGCGGCAGGTGCTGGTGGTTGGCGAAGGCGCCGATCAGCGCCATGGCGCCGCCACAGACGTCGAGCAGCGAGGAAATCACCCCGCCATGCAGGATGCCGTGAACGAAGTTGCCGATCAGTTCGGGCTTCATCGGCAGGTGCATGGTCACCTGTTCATGACTCAGCTCATCGAGTTCGATGCCGAGCATCTGGTTGAAGGGAATGCGCTGGAAGAAGCTGGCCACCGCCTGTTGCAGGTCGGGGCTGAGAACGAAGGGCTTGGACATGAAATACGCTCCGTGAAGTCTTGTCGCCACGCTGCCGCAGCGCGAGCGGCTTGAACAGCGTCGCGGCCAGACTGCCCTGAGCAATGACCGAAGCGCCCTGTAGTGGCGCTGGCTGGAAGGGTGGGGCGTGCGCTTCAGCTTCCGTGTCTATGAGCGGTGGGCTGAAGCCCACCCTACAAAGTCCAGAGTCCCACCCTGCAACGTCCCTGTAGGGCGTAGGTCAGTGGTGCGCCAGCTCCAGCACACGGTCGACCAGTTTGTTGATGCCCGATGCCGCTTCGCTGATCGACTGCGCGAGCATGTAGGCCGGTGTGGTCACCAGTTTGCGCTGCTCATCCTCGATGATTTCGCTGACCTCGCACTCCTGGTGCTCGGCGCCCATCTGGGTCAGGGCGGCAGCGGTGTCGTGGTCGCTGCCGATGGTGCACACCACGCCGGCGCCGAAGATCTTCGCCGCCAGTGCCGGGGCGATGCACATCAGGCCGACTGGCTTGCCGGCATCGACGAAAGCCTTACAGGCAGCCAGCACGTCGGGCTGCACGGTGCAGCCGGCGCCACTGATGGCGAAGTCGGAGAGGTTCTTCGCCACGCCAAAACCGCCCGGCAGGATCAGTGCGTCGAAGTCGGCCACATGCAGCTCCTTTACGTCCTTGATCTTGCCACGGGCGATACGCGCCGATTCCACCAGGACGTTGCGCGTCTCGTCCATTTCGTCGCCGCTGTAGTGATCGACCACGTGCAGTTGCGGCACGTTGGGAGCGAAACACTGCACCTCGGCGCCACGCTGGTCGAGGCGCAACAGGGTGATCACGCTCTCGTGGATCTCGGCGCCATCGTAGACGCCACAGCCGGACAGAATCACAGCCACTTTCTTGCTCATGCTCGACTCCTGGTGAGGAAAGACGCGACCTTAAGTGGGCGCGGGTGTTACCGAATCCTGGATTGTCGCCAAATGCCACTTGCGCTGTCACTTGTCGCCGCGAAGCCTGGCGAAGCTGCGCATAGGATGAATAACAGCGCATTCCCGACACAAGTACAACGATAGGGCGCAGTCATGGATTATGTTCTCTACGCGGTACCCTTCTTCTTTCTGCTGATCGGCCTGGAACTGCTCGCCGACCGCTGGCGCGGCATGCACACCTATCGCCTGGCTGATGCGCTCAACAGTCTCAGTGCTGGTGTTTTGTCGCAAGCCACCGGCCTGCTCACCAAGGTGCTCGGCCTGCTCACCTACGCCTTCGCCTGGGAGCATCTGGCGCTGTTCGACCTGTCTGACAGCAGCCTCTGGGTGTGGCTCTTCGCCTTCGTCCTCTATGACTTCTGCTACTACTGGAACCACCGCCTGGGGCATGAGCGCAACGTGCTCTGGGCCGCACATGCGGTGCACCACCAGAGCGAGGACTACAACCTTTCCACCGCGTTACGGCAAACCAGCACCGGCTTCATCTTCGGCTGGATCTTCTACCTGCCGATGGCCGTGCTCGGTGTGCCGCCGCTGGTATTTCTCACTGTTGCCGCCCTCAATCTGCTGTATCAGTTCTGGGTGCATACCCGGCATATCCCCAAGCTGGGCTGGTTCGAGTGGCTGTTCATCACGCCATCCAACCACCGCGTTCATCATGCGCAGAATCCTGTCTACATGGATCGCAATTACGGCGGTGTGTTCATTGTCTGGGATCGAATATTTGGCACCTTCCAGGAGGAGCTGGACGCGGAGCCGGTGATTTTCGGTGTGACCGTACCGCTGGCCAGCTGGAACCCGTTGTGGGCCAACCTGCAGGTGTATGCCGGGCTATGGAATGACGCCAGGCGCGCCAGTTCCTGGTGGGACAAGCTGCGCATCTGGTTCATGCCCACCGGCTGGCGTCCGGTCGATGTGGCGGCGCGTTACCCGCAGGCCAAGGCGGACTTGAGCCAGTTCCGCAAGTTCGAGGTGCCATTGGCGCGTGCTGCACAGCTCTACGCGCTGCTGCAGTTCATCTGTTACCTGCTGGCCGGTGTCTGGCTGCTGGCGCAGGGCGACGCGCTCTCAACGGGCGCTGTGCTATTGGCCTGCCTGTGGACGGCGTTGGGGCTGTGCAGCATCGGTATGTGGCTGGAGAACCGCAGGCATGCCTGGCAGTTGGAGTGTCTGCGCCTGGCGAGCAACCTGCCGGCATTCTGGCTGGCCGGCGAACTGGGCATCTTGACCCCGAATGCGACTGCCTGGACGTTGTTGATCGCCTACAGCCTGGTCAGCCTGTTGGGCATATGGTGGGCTCGCGGTTCAGTTGCGCCGGCGCTGACGCCACCGATTTAGCCAGGCCAGGCAGAGCAGCAGGATCACGGCCGCGAGCAGGATGACCTGGTAGTTGCGCAGTTCTTCCAGCAAGCCGCCCATGGCATTGCCCAGGCTGTAGGCCAGCAGGCTGATGCCGCCGGCCCAGACACCGGCACCGATGGCATCGAGCAGCAGGTAACGGCGCCAGGAATAGCCGGACAGGCCGATGGTCAGCGGCATCACCGTGCGCAGGCCGTAGAGAAAGCGGAAGCACAGCACCCACAGGTCAGGATGGCGCTGGATCAGTGCGCTGGCGCGTTCGCCCAGCGGCTGCCAGCGCGGTTTGCGCGCCAGCAGTGCGCGGCCGTGACGACGGCCAAGGTAGTACCACAGCTGATCGCTGGCGAAGGTGCCGAGGAAGGCGCACAACGCCACCCACTCGATCTCCAGTACATTGCGCACAGCCATGTAGGCGGCCAGCAGCAGGGACACCTCACCTTCGAGAAAGGTGCCGAGTATCAGTGCCGGATAGCCAAACTGGCGGATCAGGTCTTGCAGCATGTGGCGTGCTCATGACAACAGGTTATGCAGACTACTCCGAGCGCAAGGAAGCCGAAAGGTGGCGCGGCATGCCACAATGGCCAGGTTTCGTGGCATTGCTGCCGCTCCCCGTTACCTTGCGACCTGCAGTTGCACGGCGTCACGGGGTTGTCATCATTTGGTCATAATGCCCGCTTATAACCGTCACACTGGCCCGCCCGTGCGGGCTCTGGAGTCTGCCGTGAGCGTTACCCCCGCCAACCGTCTGTTCCCTGCCACCCGTCTGCGTCGCAACCGTCGTGATGACTTCTCCCGCCGCCTGGTGCGTGAGCATCGCCTGAGCGTCGACGATCTGATCCTGCCGGTGTTCGTCCTCGACGGCGAAAACCGCCGCGAAGCCGTGCCGTCGATGCCGGGCGTCGAGCGCCTGTCCATCGACCTGCTACTCAAGGAAGCCGAGCACTGGGTCGAGCTGGGCATTCCGGCGCTGGCGCTGTTCCCGGTGACGCCGCTGGAGAAGAAATCCCTCGACGGCGCCGAGGCCTGGAACCCGGACGGTATTGCCCAGCGCGCAATCCGCGCGCTACGTGCGAAATTCCCCGAGCTCGGCGTGATCAGTGACGTGGCCCTCGACCCGTTCACCACTCACGGTCAGGACGGCATCCTCGACGAATCCGGCTATGTGCAGAACGACATCACCGTCGATGCGCTGGTCAAGCAGGCGCTGTCGCATGCCGAGGCCGGTGCCCAGGTGGTGGCACCGTCGGACATGATGGACGGCCGCGTGCAGGCGATCCGCGAAGCGCTGGAGCTGGCCGAGCACGTCAACGTGCGCATCATGGCCTACTCGGCCAAGTACGCCAGCGCCTACTACGGCCCGTTCCGCGATGCGGTGGGCTCGGCGGCCAACCTCGGCAAGGGCAACAAGCTCGGCTACCAGATGGACCCGGCCAACGGCGACGAGGCGCTGCATGAAGTGGCGGCCGACCTGGCCGAGGGCGCCGACATGGTCATGGTCAAACCCGGCATGCCTTATCTGGACATCCTCTGGCGGGTCAAGGATGCCTACAAGGTGCCGACCTTCGTCTATCAGGTCAGTGGCGAGTACGCCATGCATATGGCGGCGATCCAGAACGGCTGGCTCAGCGAAGCGGTCATCCTGGAGTCGCTCACGGCCTTTAAACGAGCCGGTGCCGATGGCATTCTCACTTATTTCGCCGTACGGGCGGCAGAACTGCTAAAACAAGGGCGATGACGCCCACAGGAACTCAGCGATGAACAGCGAAGGACTCAACAGCGAAGTGCTCGACAATGACCTGCCTCCGGCCGAAGTGGTCGCCGAGCCGCCGGTCGTGGAAACTCCACCGCCGGCCCCGATCCCCAGCCTGGATGACAGCAGCCTGTACATCCACCGTGAACTGTCGCAGCTGCAGTTCAATATCCGCGTGCTGGAGCAGGCGCTGGACGAGTCCTATCCGCTGCTCGAACGCCTGAAGTTCCTGCTGATCTTCTCCAGCAACCTCGACGAGTTCTTCGAGATTCGCGTCGCCGGCCTGAAGAAGCAGATCAACTTCGCCCGTGAACAGGCCGGCGCCGATGGCCTGCAGCCACATCAGGCGCTGGCGCGGATCAGTGAGCTGGTGCACGAGCAGGTCGAGCGACAGTACGCGATTCTCAACGACACGCTGTTCCCGGCGCTGGCCAAGCACAACATCAACTTCATCCGCCGGCGCTTCTGGACCACCAAGCTCAAGGCCTGGGTGCGCCGCTATTTCCGTGACGAGATCGCGCCGATCATCACCCCGATCGGCCTCGACCCGACGCACCCCTTCCCGCTGCTGGTGAACAAGAGCCTGAACTTCATCGTCGAGCTGGAAGGTGTCGATGCCTTCGGCCGCGATTCCGGTCTGGCCATCATCCCGGCGCCACGCCTGCTGCCGCGCATCATCAAGGTGCCGGAGGACGTTGGGGGCCCCGGCGACAATTACGTGTTCCTCTCGTCGATGATCCACGCCCACGCCGATGACCTGTTCCAGGGCATGAAGGTCAAGGGCTGCTACCAGTTTCGTCTGACCCGTAACGCCGACCTGTCGGTGGACACCGAGGACGTCGAGGACCTGGCACGTGCCCTGCGTGGTGAGCTGTTCAGCCGCCGCTATGGTGATGCGGTGCGCCTGGAGGTGGTCGACACCTGCCCGAAACACCTGCGCGACCACCTGCTCAAGCAGTTTGGCCTGACCGAGGGCGAGCTGTATCAGGTCAACGGCCCGGTCAACCTGACCCGCCTGTTCAGCATCACCGGCCTGGATAACCGCCCGGAGCTGCAGTACGCGCCGTTTACCCCGGTGATCCCCAAGCTGCTGCAGAACGCAGAGAACATCTTCAGCGTGGTGAGCAAGCAGGACATCCTCCTGCTGCACCCCTTCGAGTCCTTCACCCCGGTGGTGGACCTGTTGCGCCAGGCGGCGAAAGACCCGCACGTGCTGGCGATCAAGCAGACCCTGTATCGCTCTGGGGCCAACTCGGAGATCGTCGATGCACTGGTGGAAGCGGCACGTAACGGCAAGGAGGTCACCGCGGTGATCGAGCTGCGTGCGCGCTTCGACGAGGAATCCAACCTGGCCCTGGCCAGCCGCCTGCAGCAGGCCGGCGCGGTGGTGATCTACGGTGTGGTGGGCTTCAAGACCCACGCCAAGATGATGCTGATCCTGCGCCGCGAGAACGGCGAAATCGTCCGCTACGCCCACCTCGGCACCGGCAACTACCACGCCGGCAACGCCAAGCTGTACACCGACTACAGCCTGCTCACGGCCGACGTGGCTCTGGGCGAGGACGTGTCCAAGCTGTTCAGCCAGCTGATCGGCATGGGCAAGACCCTGCGCATGAAGAAGCTGCTGCATGCACCCTTCACCCTGAAGAAGACCCTGCTCGACCTGATCGCCAAGGAAACCGCCGCGGCGGCCGAAGGCAAGCCGGCGCAGATCATCGCCAAGTTCAACTCGCTGACTGACCCCAAGGTCATCCGCGCGCTGTACAAAGCCAGCCAGACCGGGGTGAAGATCGACCTCGTGGTGCGCGGCATGTGCTGCCTGCGCCCGGGCATTGCCGGGGTGTCGCACAACATCCAGGTGCGCTCGATCATCGGCCGCTTCCTCGAGCACACGCGGGTGTTCTACTTCCTCAACGGCGGCGACGAGAAAATCTACCTGTCCAGCGCCGACTGGATGGAGCGCAACCTCGACAAGCGCGTGGAGACCTGCTTCCCGGTGGAGGGCAAGAAGCTCATCACCCGTGTGAAGAAGGAGCTGGAAAGCTACCTGACCGATAACACCCAGGCCTGGGTGCTGCAACCCGACGGCCGCTATGTACGGCTGCAGCCAACCGGTAACCAGAACTCGCGTTGCGCGCAGTCAGGCTTGCTGGAGAAACTGACCGCGCCAGTGGTCAGCGCCCGCTAAAAAGCGGCTGCTTGCAGCCCTCTGATGACCCTCTCCCTCCGGGAGAGGGTGGCCGCAGGCCGGGTGAGGGCTTAGCAGGCTGTTGAAAAACTATCTGCGTTGCCATTGCTGCGTTAAAAACAGGCTCGTGCGCGAGTCCGATCAAAATGCTCATTTACAGCTCGTAAAGTCGAGCGCGACTCCGACCGTTTTTCGCCTATTTTTGCCTTGCATTGGCTGCCTCGCCTACGTTTTTCAACGGCCTGCTAGATGGGCGCGTGCCGTAACCCTGCGGCACTTCCTAGCAACGCACTTTCTACGCCAATGAGCGCCTGATCGCTGTCACCCTCATGGAACAGCGGCAATTTCGGTTTTCGAGCCCCCGGATTGCATCCGGCTACAGGCTGACGTACGTAGGGTGCGCTGTGCGCACCACCCGCTCAACGCACGCTCAACGTCAGATCGATACGCTTGAGCCACTCGGCCTCGGCTTCGAAGTCCGCCAGGGTCAGCGGGTTGGCGGCCAGCCAGCCTTCGGGGAAGACGATTTCCAGGCTGTTGTCGCCCACCTTGAACTGCACCTGCGGCATGTCCTGCGAGCCTCGGATGTGGTGGAAGAGGATGGCGAAGCGCAGCAGCACGCACAGGCGCATCAGCTTCACGCCTTCCTCGCCGAACTCGGCGAACTTGTCCTTGGGGATGTTGCGGCGGTGGCCGCGTACCAGCAGGGCGAGCATCTGCTGATCCTGGCGCGAGAAGCCGGCCAGATCGGAGTGCTCGATCAGGTAGGCGCCGTGCTTGTGGTACTGATAATGGGCAATATCCAGACCCACCTCATACACCTTGGCGCCCCAGCTCAGCAGCTCGCGGTGCCAGTCGTCGGTCAGGCCCCAATCGGCGGACACCTTGTCCAGTGCCGACAGTGCCTTGGCCTCGACCCGTGCGGCCTGGTCGACATCGACGTGGTAGCGCTCCATGAACGCCGCCAGGGTGCGCTCGCGTACGTCCTCGTGCTGGTGACGGCCGAGCAGGTCATACAGCACGCCTTCGCGCAGGGCGCCTTCGGAGTGACTCATGCGCTGGATTTCGCAGGCGTCGAAAATGGCTTCGAGAATCGCCAGGCCGGCGGGGAAGATGCCGCGACGATCCGGCTTGATGCCGTCCAGATCGATCTTCTCCACCTCGCCAAGTTTGAACAGCTTGCGCTTGAGCCAGGCCAGGCCCTCGAGCGTGACCTCGCCATTGCCCAGGCCGGCGGCCTTGGTCGCCAGGCCGATGGCCTTGATGGTGCCGGAGGCGCCGACGGCATCCTCCCAGCCCAGACGACGCAACCCCTGTTCGATGCCCATCAGTTCCAGACGAGCGGCGGTATAGGCCTGGGCATAGCGCGCCGGGGTGATCTTGCCGTCCTTGAAGTAACGCTGGGTGAAGCTGACGCAGCCCATTTGCAGGCTTTCGCGCAGCAGCGGCTCGAAACGCTGGCCGATGATGAACTCGGTGCTGCCGCCACCAATGTCGGCAACCAAACGCTTGCCGGGGGTGTCGGCGATGCTGTGGGACACGCCGAGGTAGATCAGGCGTGCTTCCTCGCGGCCGGAAATCACCTCGACCTGGTGACCAAGAATCTCTTCGGCGCGGCGGATGAACACCGCTCGGTTGCGCGCTTCGCGCAGGGCGTTGGTGCCGACGATACGCACGGCGCCTTCTGGCAGGCTGTTGGTGAACTGGGCGAAACGGCGCAGGCAATCCAGGCCGCGCTGCATGGCCTCTTCGCTGAGCTGGCGTTCGTCGTCCAGGCCTGCCGCCAACTGAACCTTGTCGCCGAGGCGCTCGAGGATGCGAATTTCATGATTGTCGGCCTTGGCCAGCACCATATGGAAACTGTTCGAGCCCAGGTCGATGGCGGCGATCAGGGGAAAACTCTCGGCAGGGGCTTGGGGCATGATTGCGGCATCTCGTTCGATTTCCGCGCATCCTGCCACGACTGAGCGCATGAGCCAACGCATTCGGATGTCGCACGAAACTGGTCTAGACCTGTGGTTATCGCAGGTTCAGCACGCTCAGCGGCTGTTTTAGAAGCTGCTCGTCGCAGTTGTGACCCTCGCCGCCGCGGTCCACCACCAGGAAGCGTCCAGGGTGTTGTAGGCAGAGCAACGGGTGATGCCAGGTACCGCGGGCGTAGTTCACGCCCTGGTCTGGCGTGCTGATGAACGCGCGTATTTTCGACTCGTCCAGCTCACCGGGCGGCGCGACGACGATCAGCATGCGCCCGCCATCCACCGGGTAGAACGCCTGACTGCCCAGCGGGTGGCGTTCGAGCATGCGAATCTCGATGGGCGCGTGCCAGGCCTTGCCTTCGAACAGGTTGACCAGGGTGCGCAGGTGTCGGCGGCCGATACCTTCCAGCTGCGCTTTGCGCTGGAGGGTTTTGCCTGTGGCCTGGCGGCCGGGGTGATGACCGCCGAGGAACTGGACATTCTTGAAGACAACGTCGAGCAGATGCGCCGCGAGCTGCGTGCAGGTGATTTCGAGCAGGCCAACCGGCTGGATTTCGAATTTCACCAGCGCATTCTTGTTGCCAGCGGCAATCAGGCGATGTGTGCTCTGGTGATGTCCAGCGCGGAGATCTTTCTGGAAAGTCAGAAGCTGCCGTTCATCCGTCCGGAACGGGCGCAGGAAACCTGGCAGGAGCATCGCAAGATTCTCAAGGCGCTGGCCCGGCATGCCGCCGGGCCGGCACAGAAGGCCCTTCAGCAGCACATTCGCGCGGCAGCGCTGCGTACCGGCATAGCCTTCATCACCTTGGGTGATTGAAACTATTGAGTGGCTCAATCGCCAGTGCCTTTCGGTGTCACGCAAGCCGGGCTATGATGGCGCCACTTTTTTGCGTCCGAATACACGGAGACTCCTCATGAGCGAATTCATCACCAACGTCAGCGACGCCAGCTTCGACCAGGACGTCATCCAGGCTGAAGGTCCGGTTCTGGTCGACTACTGGGCTGAGTGGTGCGGCCCGTGCAAGATGATTGCCCCGGTGCTCGACGAGATCGCCAAGGAATACCAGGGCAAGCTGAAGATCTGCAAACTGAACATCGACGAGAACCAGGAAACCCCGCCGAAGTACGGCGTGCGTGGTATCCCGACCCTGATGCTGTTCAAGAACGGCAACGTCGAGGCGACCAAGGTTGGCGCACTGTCCAAGTCGCAGCTGGCAGCCTTCCTCGACAGCAACATTTAAAGAGTAGGGTGGGCTTTAGCCCACCGAGCTGTTCGCAGGTGGCGTGCTGGTGGGCTGAAGCGGAGCGCCGCCCGGCCCACCCTACACCTTTGAGGCAAGTCGCTCTGGAAGGCCCTGCTTTTTGCGGGGTTTTTCGTTTTTAGGGCTAGACGCTGTTTTTTCACGGTGTTAAATTCGGTCTCGCTGCATCTTTCATGCAGCTCTCTGCACGCCGTCGCCGATTCATTCCTATACGAATTCGTTCGCGATCCTGTCGCCTTCTCTGCGGCGCGGCCTCTCAAGCTAACAGCTTTCTTCTCCTCTCGATGATCACGTCATTCCTATGAATCTGACCGAACTCAAGCAAAAGCCGATTGCCGAACTGCTGGACATGGCCGAACAAATGGGCCTGGAAAACATGGCCCGTTCGCGCAAGCAGGACATCATCTTCGCCCTGCTGAAAAAGCATGCCAAAGGCGGCGAGGAAATTTCCGGTGACGGCGTGCTGGAGATCCTCCAGGACGGTTTCGGCTTCCTGCGCAGCGCCGACTCTTCCTACCTGGCCGGCCCTGACGACATCTACGTCTCGCCCAGCCAGATCCGCCGTTTCAACCTGCGTACCGGTGACACCATCGTCGGCAAGATCCGCCCGCCGAAGGAAGGCGAGCGTTACTTCGCCCTGCTCAAGGTCGACAGCATCAACTTCGACCGTCCGGAAAACGCCAAGAACAAGATCCTGTTCGAAAACCTGACGCCGCTGTTCCCCAACAAGCGCCTGACCATGGAAGCCGGTAACGGCTCCACCGAGGACATCACCGGCCGTGTGATCGACCTCTGCGCGCCGATTGGCAAGGGCCAGCGCGGCCTGATCGTCGCCCCGCCGAAAGCGGGCAAGACCATCATGTTGCAGAACATCGCCTCGAACATCACCCGCAACAACCCCGAGTGCCACCTGATCGTTCTGCTGATCGACGAGCGCCCGGAAGAAGTGACCGAGATGCAGCGCACCGTGCGCGGCGAAGTGGTCGCCTCCACCTTCGACGAGCCGCCGACCCGCCACGTGCAGGTCGCCGAAATGGTGATCGAGAAGGCCAAACGCCTGGTCGAGCACAAGAAGGACGTAGTCATCCTGCTCGACTCCATCACCCGCCTGGCGCGTGCCTACAACACCGTGATTCCGAGCTCCGGCAAGGTGCTGACCGGTGGTGTCGACGCCCACGCCCTGGAGAAGCCGAAACGCTTCTTCGGCGCCGCGCGTAACATCGAAGAGGGTGGCTCGCTGACCATCATCGCCACCGCGCTGGTGGAAACCGGCTCGAAGATGGACGAAGTGATCTACGAGGAATTTAAAGGCACCGGCAACATGGAGCTGATTCTCGATCGCCGTGTTTCCGAGAAGCGCACCTTCCCGGCGATCAACATCAACAAATCCGGCACCCGCCGCGAAGAGTTGCTGACCGGCGAAGAAGAGCTGTCGCGCATGTGGATTCTGCGCAAGCTGCTGCACCCCATGGATGAAATCGCCGCCATCGAGTTCCTGATCGACAAGCTCAAGGCGACCAAGACGAACGACGAGTTCTTCCTGTCGATGAAGCGCAAATAAGCGGTTCATGTCTTGCCACAAGGCCGGGGAAACCCGGCCTTGTCGTATCTGGAGGCTTTCAAGCCTTCTGAAAGTCCGACTTCGGCGCTAAACTTTGCGGCCGACTCCTGGCTGTCCGACACGAGGCTCCTGCATGCAGTATCGCGACCTGCGCGACTTCATCCGTGAACTGGAAAAACGCGGCGAACTCAAGCGTATCCAGACGCCGATCTCACCGATTCTGGACATGACCGAAATCTGTGATCGTACCCTGCGCAAGGGTGGCCCGGCGCTGCTGTTCGAAAAGCCCACAGGCTTCGATGTGCCAGTGCTCGGCAACCTGTTCGGCACGCCCAAACGAGTGGCCTTGGGCATGGGCGCCGAAGAGGTGTCCGAGTTGCGCGAGATCGGCAAGCTGCTGGCCTTTCTCAAGGAGCCTGAGCCGCCCAAGGGCCTCAAGGATGCCTGGAGCAAGCTGCCGATCTTCAAGAAGGTCATTTCCATGGCGCCCAAGGTGGTCAAGGACGCGCCTTGCCATGAGGTGATCGAGGAGGGCGACGATGTCGACCTCGCCAAGCTGCCGATCCAGCACTGCTGGCCGGGCGACGTGGCACCGCTGATCACCTGGGGTCTGACCATCACCAAGGGCCCGAACAAGGAACGACAGAACCTCGGTATCTACCGCCAGCAGGTGATCGGCCGCAACAAGGTGATTATGCGCTGGCTCAGCCACCGTGGCGGCGCCCTGGATTACCGCGAGTGGTGCCAGAAGCACCCGGACAAGCCTTACCCGGTCTGTGTCGCGCTTGGCGCGGATCCTGCGACCATCCTCGGCGCCGTCACGCCAGTGCCCGATACCCTCTCCGAATATGCTTTCGCCGGCTTGCTGCGCGGGCACCGTACCGAACTGATCAAGGCCCGTGGCAGTGATCTGCAGGTGCCGGCCAGCGCCGAGATCGTCCTCGAAGGCGTGATCCATCCGGGCGAAACCGCACCGGAAGGCCCCTACGGCGACCACACCGGCTACTACAACGAGGTCGACACCTTCCCGGTGTTCACCGTCGAGCGCATCACCCGCCGCCGCGATCCGATCTACCACAGCACCTACACCGGCCGCCCGCCAGATGAGCCGGCAATCCTCGGCGTGGCGCTGAACGAGGTGTTCGTGCCGATCCTGCAGAAGCAGTTCCCCGAGATCACCGACTTCTACCTGCCGCCGGAAGGCTGTTCCTACCGCATGGCGGTGGTGACCATGAAGAAGCAGTACCCGGGGCACGCCAAGCGCGTCATGCTCGGTGTGTGGTCGTTCCTGCGACAGTTCATGTACACCAAGTTCGTTATCGTCACCGACGACGACATCAACGCACGGGACTGGAACGACGTGATCTGGGCGATTACCACGCGCATGGACCCCAAGCGCGACACGGTGATGATCGACAACACGCCGATCGACTACCTCGACTTCGCCTCGCCGATCTCCGGCCTGGGTTCGAAAATGGGCCTGGACGCCACCCACAAGTGGCCAGGCGAGACCTCGCGTGAATGGGGGCGCGCTATCGAGAAGGATCCGGCCGTGGTGGCGCGTGTCGACGCGCTGTGGAGCGAGCTGGGAATCGATTGATGAACGTCACCCTGCAACCCTCGGGCATCACCCTCGCCCTGCAACCGGGCGAACGTATCCTCGATGGCGCCCGCCGTCTGGGTTACGACTGCCCGCAAAGCTGCCGCAATGGCAACTGCCATATCTGCGCCGCCTTGTTGGTGGAGGGGCGGGTGCGGCAGAACGATGTGGAGCTGGACCATGGCGAGCTGTTCACCTGCCTGGCCGAGCCGCTGGAAGACTGCGTGCTGCACTGGGATGGTGTGCTGGCGCCGGGCGAGCTGCCGGTGCGCGAGCTGAGTTGCCAGGTGGTCGAGTGCCAGGACGTGGGCGGCGACGTGTTCCGTGTGCGCCTGCGCGCCCCGGCCGGCAAGGCGCCGCGCTATCACGCCGGGCAGTACCTGCTGTTGCAGCGCCCGGATAGCGAGATGGCGGCGTTCTCCATGGCTTCGGCGCCGCATGCCGGGCGTGAGCTGGAACTGCATATCCTCGCCCGCGAAGACAGCAGCATCGCGCTGCTGGAGCATCTGCGCAGCACCGGCATGGCTCGCGTGCAGATGCCTTATGGCGACACTCACCTCGCCGATCTGCCTGATGGCCCGCTGGTGTTGATCGCCGCGGGCACCGGCATGGGCCAGATGCACAGCCTGATCGAGCACTGCCGCGCGGCGGGTTTCGCTCACCCAGTGCATCTGTACTGGGGCGCGCGTCGGCCCGAGGATTTCTACGAGCTGCCACATTGGGCCGAGTGGCAGCAGCTGGATAATCTGCACCTGCATCAGGTGGTCAGCGACCAGTGTGGCTGGCAGGGTCGTTGCGGCCTGCTGCACGAAGCGGTGCGCGAGGATTTCCCGGATCTCAAGGCATTGCACGTCTATGCCAGCGGCTCTCCGGCGATGGTCTACGCCACGCTCGACGCACTGGTCGAAGCCGGCATGGATGCCCACCAGATGCGCGCCGACGTGTTCGCCTACGCGCCGCGAAGTTGAATTAACAAGCTAATGTCTGTCAGTTAAGCGTCGACGCTGCCAATGGGTAGGAGCGGCGCCNNCGGGGCTCCTACGAAAGACCGCTTTGGCAAGCTTATCTGATCGGCATTGGCTGCAGCGTCAGCGAACGGTTACTACCACCTTGCCCACTGCCTTGCGCTGGCCGAGGGTAGCGATGGCTTCGCCGCCGCGCTCCAGCGGGAAGGTCTGCGATACCAGCGGCTTGAGCTTGCCTTCGGCGTGCCAGGCGAACAGTTGCTGGAAGTTCGCGGCGTTGTCCTGCGGTTGGCGCTGGGCGAAGGAGCCCCAGAATACGCCGACCAGCGAGGCGCCCTTGAGCAGTGGCAGGTTGGCTGGCAGCGCCGGGATGCCGCCGCCAGAGGCGAAACCCACCACCAGGAAACGGCCGTTCCAGCCGATGCTGCGGAAGGCTTCCTCGAACAGCTGGCCGCCCACCGGGTCGTAGATCACATCCACACCCTGGCCGCCGGTGAGGCGTTTCACCTCGTCCTTGAGGCTCTGCTCGCTGTAGTTGATCAGCTCATCCGCGCCGGCGTTACGCGCCACTTCCAGCTTCTCGGCGCTGCTCGCGGCGGCGATGACCTTGGCGCCCATGGCCTTGCCGATTTCCACCGCGGCCAGACCGACGCCGCCCGAGGCGCCGAGCACCAGCAGGGTTTCACCCGGTTGCAGGTTGGCGCGTTGCTTGAGGGCATGCATCGAGGTGCCGTAGGTCATGCCGAATGCAGCAGCGGTGGTCAGGTCCATGCTCTTGGGCACCGGCAATACGTTGTAGGCCGGCACGGCGACCTCTTCGGCAAAGCCGCCCCAACCGGTCAACGCCATGACCCGATCACCGGCGCGCAGGTGGCTGATTTTCTCGCCGGCGGCCTTGACCACGCCGGCTACCTCGCCACCCGGGGCGAAGGGGAAGGGCGGCTTGAACTGGTATTTGCCTTCGATGATCAGCGTGTCGGGGAAGTTGACCCCGGCAGCCTGCACCTCGATCAGCACCTCGTTTTTCTTCGGTTCGGGGCTTGGCAGGTCTTCCAGTACCAGGGTGTCGGCAGGGCCGAAGGCTTTGCACAGCAGGGCTTTCATCAAGGTCATTCCTCTTGCAGGGTGCCTTGCAGTGTAGAAAACGCCCGCCGAGGGTCAACGAGCATGCCGATACCTGATAGGTCGGCATAAGCGCCGGGCTTGGGTACGTGCGCGCGGATGGCTATGCTAGGCACATCCCCGATGGAGTGCCGAACGTGAAACTGTTGAGCGCCCTGCTGCTGAGCCTGTCGATCTGCCTGCCTGCCCTGGCCTCTTCGGAGAAGAAGGAGGAGGATCCAGCGACGATTTATCACAACCTGACGCCAGCCTTGATCGGCAACCTGGCGGATCAGGGCAATCGTCTGAAGTTCTTCAAGGCCGATGTGTCTCTGCGGGTGAGCGGCACCGAGGCCGAGGAGAAGCTCAAGCGGCATGAACCGCTGATCCGCCATCAGATGGTGATGCTGTTCTCGGCGCAGACCAGCGAGATCATCAACGCTCCCGATGGCCGTGAGAACCTGCGCCTGGAGGCCTTGAAGAAGGTGCAGGACGCGATCAATGGCGAAGAGGGCAAGCCCATCGTCGAAGATCTGCTGTTCAACAACCTGATCATTCAGTAAAAGAGGGCGCAGTCAGTTAAGCGTCGACGCTGTGAATGCGTAGGAGCGGCGCCCCGCCGCGAACCGCGGGGCAATGGAAAAGCTTCGCCCCGGGGCGAGGCTCCTACGAAAAGCCGCTTTTCGCGGCTGAAGCGGTTCCGCTTCTGTCAGGCCATCTGTGCCAAGGTCTTGCGAAAACGCGTCAGCGCGGCGATGAAGAACAGCGCGCCGATGCCGGCGATGGCCAGCATGTAGGGCCAGACGATCGCGAACCCCGCGCCGCGATAGAGAATGGCCTGGGCCAGCGCGACGAAGTGGGTGGTCGGCGCCGCCAGCATGATCTGCTGTACCAGCTCCGGCATGCTTTCGCGCGGCGTGGTGCCGCCGGAGAGGATCTGCAGCGGCAACAGCACCAGGATGATCAGCAGGCCCAATTGCGGCATCGAGCGCGTCACCGTGCCGAAGAAAATGCCCATCGAGGTGGTGGCGAACAGGTGCAGCGCCGCGCCAACCAGAAACAGCGCAATCGAACCCTCGATCGGCACCTGCAGCCAGCCCTGCACCACCAGCAGCAGTGACAGCGCCGCAGCTGTGAGCACCACCAGCCCCATCGACCAGACCTTGGCCAGCATGATTTCCAGTGGCGTCACCGGCATCACCAGCAGGTGTTCGACGGTGCCGTGCTCGCGTTCGCGGATCAGCGCCGCGCCGGTGAGGATGATCGACAGCATGGTGATCTGGTTGATCACCTCCATCACCGAGCCGAACCAGGCGCGCGTCAGGTTGGGGTTGAACTCTATGTGTGCTACCAGTTCGGCCGGCTGCTGCAGCTCGCCCCGGTAGCGGCGGACGAACTCGGCCACCTCGCTGGCGCCGATATTCTGGATGTAGCCGGCACCGGTGAAGGCCATGCTGACCTCGGTGGCGTCGACGTTGAGCTGGATGGCCGGGCTGCGACCGGCGAGCACGTCGCGCTGGAAGTTCGGTGGAATGTTCAGGGTGAAGGTGTAGCGCCCGGCATCCATGCCGCGATCCATCTCGTTCAGGTCGATACGCGCCGGCGTGCGGAAGTAGGGCGCCTGAAAGGCCTGGATCAGGCGTTCGGAGAGTTGCGACTGGTCTTCGTCGACCACGGCGATGGCGGCGTTGTGCAGGCTCTCCGGCATCTTGGTGGCTGCCGAATAGATGCCCATGCTGAAGGCCCAGAGGATCAGCAGCACCAGCACCAGGTCATGCTGCAGGCTGCGCAGCTCCTTGATGCCGAGGTGGAGGATATTGGCCAGGCGTTCCATCACACCTCCTGTTTGCGCAGCAGGCTGGCGCTGAGCAGCGTCAGCAGCGGGATGGTCAGGGCCAGAGCGGCGAAGTAGCCGGTCAGGTCCTGCAGTTCCAGCGCCTTGGAGAAGATGCCGCGGCTGATTACCATAAACTGCGAGGTCGGGTAGAGCTGGCCGATCAGCGCGCCCGCGCCTTCCAGTGAGGCCACCGGGTAGATCAGCCCGGAGAACTGGATGGCCGGCAACAGGGTGACGATGGCGGTGCCGAACACGGCGGCGATCTGGCTGTTGGTGAAGGTCGACATGAGCAGGCCGAGGCCGGTGGCGCAGGCCAGGTAGAGCAGGGCGCCGGCCAGCAGAGTCAGCGGGTTGCCCTTGAGCGGCACGTCGAACACCGTGACTGCCAGCAGCATCAGCAGGATGAAGTTGAACAAACCCAGGGCGATGTAGGGCAGCTGTTTACCGAGCAGGAATTCCAGGCGAGTGACCGGGGTAACGTAGAGATTGATGATCGAACCCAGCTCCTTCTCGCGCACCACGCCCAGGGCGGTGAGCATTGCCGGGATCAGCATCAGCAATAGCGGGATCACCCCCGGCACCATGGCCTTGAGGCTTTCCACGTCCGGGTTGTAGCGGTAGCGCACTTCCAGTTCGGCGGCGCTGGCTGCTTGCGGCTGTGGCGAACGCCGCGCCAGTTCGCTCAGGTAGTGCTGGTGCAGGCCGGTCACGTAGCCCTTGATGGTTTCGGCGCGGGTCGGCATGGCGCCGTCGATCCACATGCCGATCTGTGGGCTGGCGCCGCGCTTGAGATCACGGCCGAAGTGCGGCGGAATCTCCACCGCCAGGCTGATATCGCCATTGCGCAGGCGTCGTTCCAGCTCGTCGTAGTCGGAGAGCGGCGCCTTCTCCAGGAAGTAGCGCGAGCCGGACAGGTTGAGGTGGTATTCCTGGCTGGTGGTGGTCTGGTCGCGATCGAGTACGGCGAAGGTCAGGTCTTCGACGTCGAGGCTGATGCCATAGCCGATGATGAACAGCAGCAGCACGGTGCCGAGCAGCGCCATGCCGCCACGGATCGGGTCGCGGCGCAGCTCCAGCGCTTCGCGGCGGGCATAGCTGAGCAGGCGGCGCAGGCTGAAGCGTTGACGCTGTTGTGGCGGCGCCTGTTCCAGCGGCGGCGCCTCGCTGACCGCTTGCTCGCCAGCCGCCTCCTGCAGGTAAGCGATGAAGGTGGCTTCCAGGTTGTCCAGCCCGCGTTTGTCCATCAGGCCCTGCGGCGTGTCGCTGTCGAGCACGCGGCCGGCGTGCATCAGCGAGATGCGGTCGCAGCGCTGCGCCTCGTTCATGAAGTGGGTGGAGATGAAGATGGTCACGCCGTCCTGGCGCGACAGGTCGAGCATCAGTTGCCAGAAACCGTCACGCGCCACCGGGTCGACGCCTGAGGTGGGCTCGTCGAGGATGAGGATTTCCGGCTTGTGAATCACCGCCACGGCCAGCGACAAGCGCTGGCGGATGCCCAATGGCAGGCGCTCGGGGAGCATGTCCATGACCTCGCCGAGGTCGAAGCGTGCGGCCATCTGCGCCACGCGTGGCTCGATCTCCTCGGCGGGTACGTGAAAGAGTTGCGCGTGCAGCACCAGGTTCTGCCGCACCGTCAGTTCGCCATACAGGGAGAACGCCTGGGACATGTAGCCGACCCTCTTGCGCGTGGCCATGTCGCGCGGGTCGACGGCCTGGCCGAACAGCAGCGCTTCGCCCTCGCTGGCCGGCAGCAGGCCGGTGAGCATCTTCATGGTGGTGCTCTTGCCGCAGCCGTTGGAGCCGAGAAAACCAAAGATTTCGCCCCGGCGGATGCGAAACGACACCGAATCGACGGCGACGAAATCACCGAAGCGCATGGTCAGGCCCTTGGCTTCGATGGCGATCTCTTGGCTGTCTTGCAGGGGTGGAATGAGCACCTGCTGATGGCCACGCCGACGCTCTTCGGGCAACAGTGCGATAAAGGCCTGCTCCAGGCTGGCGCTACCGGTGCGCGTGCGCAATTCGGCGGGACTGCCTTCGGCCAGCACGCGGCCGGCATCCATCGCCACCAGGTGGTCGAAGCGCTCGGCTTCCTCCATATAGGCCGTGGCCACCAGCACGCTCATCTGTGGGCGCTGCGTGCGAATGCGCGCGATCAGTTCCCAGAACTGGTTGCGTGACAGCGGGTCGACACCGGTGGTTGGCTCGTCGAGGATCAGCAGGTCGGGGTCGTGGATCAGCGCGCAGCACAGCCCCAGCTTCTGCTTCATGCCGCCGGACAGCTTGCCCGCCGGACGCTCGCGGAAGGCCGACATACCGGTGCTGCGCAGCAGGTCGTCGATGCGTCGCTGGCGTTCGGCAGCGTCCTGACCGAACAGGCGACCGAAGAAATCCAGGTTCTCGAACACCGACAGCGTCGGGTAGAGGTTCTTGCCCAGACCCTGCGGCATATAGGCGATATGCGGGCAGACATTGCGCCGATGACGGGCATCGGCCATGTCGCCGTCGAGCACCTCGACGAGGCCGTCCTGAATCTTGCGCGCCCCGGCGATCAGCGCCAGCAAGCTGGACTTGCCGACACCGTCGGGGCCGATCAGGCCGACCATGCAGCGGGCCGGCAGTGCCAGCTCGATCTGTTGCAGCGCGTGGGTCTGGCCGTAGCGCAGGCCGACGCCGCTCAGGCGTGCGACCGGCGCGTTCATTGCGGGACCTTGATCGCCAGATGCGCGGGCCACTCGGCGTCAGGGTCGAGGCGCAGGTAGGCCATGCCCGGTACGCCGGTCTTCACCTGCTGCAGGTGCTTGCTCAGCAGCTCGGGATCGATGCGTGCCTTGACCCGGAACATCAGTTTCTCGCGCTCGTTGGCGGTTTCCACGCTCTTCGGGGTGAACTGGGCGACGCTGGCGACATAGCTGACCCTGGCCGGGATCACGTACTGCGGTACGGCATCGATCACCAGGCGTACCTCGCTGCCGAGGGCGACGCGACCGGCCTGGCGTTCGGGCAGGAAGAAGGTCATGTAGACGTCGGTGAGATCCACCAGGTTGAGTAGCTTGCCGCCGGCACCGAGCACTTCGCCGGGTTGTGTGACGCGATACTGCACGCGACCGGCGCGAGGCGCCTTGAGCAGGCTGTCATCGATGTCCACCTGCAGGCGCTCGACGCTGGCACGGGCGGCCTCGGTCGCCGATTGCGCTTCGATGGCCTGCGATTGCGCGGCGGCGATACCGGCCTCGGCCGAGCTGACCTGAGCGCGCGCGGCGGCCAGCGCAGCCTCGGCACTCTGCAGGCGGGCCAGATCGTCATCCAGCGTCTGCTGAGGCAGGGCGTTGCGCTTGACCAGGGTGGCGCTGCGCGCGTGACGTTTGCGCGCGGCATCCAGCTCGGCCTGGCGCTGGCGTACTACGGCTTCGGCGGCCAGCTTCTCGCTTTGACGCAGGCTGATCTGGCTGGCGGCGGTGGTCTGGCCATTCTCGGCCTGGCGCAATTGGGCGCGGGCCTGGGCCAGTTGGGCTTCGAGCACCTGGGTGTCCATGCGCGCGAGAATCTGGCCGGGCTCGACGAAGTCACCTTCGTCGACCTCGATGCTGGCAACGCGCCCGGCGAGCTTGGTGGCCACATCCACTTCGGTGGCCTCGATGCGTCCGTTGCCGCTGGCGAAGCCCTCGCCCAGGCCGTTCGGGCGCAGCTGCCACCAGGCTGTGGCAGCCAGTACGGCGACGGCGGCAGCGAGCAGAATGGCCTGGCGAGATGTGACGTTGATCATTTCGGCTTCCCTGTTGAACCCCGGTTGCGGGCTTTTCATGAGCTGTCGATTGTCTGCCGAATGGCCCTCAGGTGGCTTGATGCAGGTCAAGCACGGGCGGCTGCCACAGGCAGGTGCGGTTACGTCCTTCATGTTTGGCATGGTACAGCGCCTGATCGGCCTGGGCGAGCAATTCGCCTGGCTGTTCGTCAATCACTGGATCCACTACGGTGATGCCGATACTCAGGGTCAAACGCCCCAGCGGGCTGCTTGGGTGCTTGATATCCAGGCTGGCTATCGCTGCATGGATGCTTGCGGCGACCTGCTCGGCGCCCTCCTGATGGGTGTTGGCGAGGATGATGGCGAACTCCTCGCCGCCGTAACGGCAGACGGTGTCGCCTTCGCGCTGCAGGCTTTCGCGCAGGGCAGCACTGACTTTGCGCAGGGCGTCGTCACCAGCGAGGTGGCCGAGGGCATCGTTGTAGGGTTTGAAGTAGTCGATATCCAGCATCAGCAGTGCCAGTGGTGCTGCGAGGCGGCGCAGGCGGCGCCATTCAGCCAGCAATTGTTGGTCGAAGTAGCGACGGTTGTACAGGCCGGTCAGGCCGTCGAGCTGTGACAGGCGCTGCAGTTGCGCTTCCAGTCGCAGGCGCTCGCTGTTGTCGCGGGAAACGGCGATCAGGTATTCGTGATCATGCAGTTGCAGCATCAGCGGCTCGACACGAAATACGCCCTGGAGGAAGCCGTCGAACACTCGCGTGCCTTCCTGCATCCGGTACAGAGGGGTGTAGAGGACGAAGCCGCGTCCGCCCTGCACCAGTTCGACACTGCCGGAGAAGCGCTGCTCACCGCTGTCACGGGCTTCCATGGCCAGCGGGTAATTCGGGTGTTCGGGGGCCAGCGTGAAATCCAGCGCCGGTTCGTTGCCGGCGACCGGCAACAGCCAGCGCATGTGCAGATCGGCGCCGACCCACTGGATCGACTGGTAGCCCGGAAAGCCGCGCAGGGTCAGTTCGACCTCCTCGTCCCAGCTGGCACGTGGCAGGCGGCCCAGACTGTTCCACAGGCGGGCGATACGCTCGAGGCTGGCGACTTCCAGGTGCAGGGTGTTTTCCAGCTGGCGCCCCAGGCTGCGTGCCTGATAACCGATACGCTCGTCGATGCGCTGCTGTTGCACGGCATCGATCTGACGCCACAGTAGAACGCTGGCGCTGCTCAGCACCACTAACAGGAACGCCAGCGCAAGGCGCGCCGGCCAGGCGGAGGATGCCGGCATGGATAACTCCCGAGGCTCTGTAGGGTGATAGCACAGTGCCGCAGTTGACTCAACGCATGGCGAGAATGGCCGCCCACTGGTCATCGCTGACCGGCATCACGGACAGGCGGCTGCCGCGCTGTACCAGCGCCAGTTCGGCCAGTAGCGGGTTGTTCTTCAGCTGCTGCAGGGGCAGGACCTCGTCGAAGGCTTCGACGAATTCGACGTCCAGGGCGCTCCAGGGGTTCTTCTCGATACTGGCCTTGGGGTCGTGATAATGGCTGTCTGGGTCGAGCGCGGTCGGGTCCGGGTAGATCTCGCCGGCAATGCGTGCAATGCCGGCGATGCCCGGCTGCGGGCAACTGGAGTGATAGAAGAAGAACAGGTCGCCCGGCCGCATCGCGCGCATGAAGTTGCGCGCCTGGTAATTGCGCACGCCATCCCAGCGCGTTTTGCCCAGGCGTTGCAGATCGAGAATCGACAGTTCGTCGGGTTCGGATTTCATTAGCCAATGGGGCATGAACTTTGCTCCTGCAGGTCTGTCCGTAAGCGGACGCTTGTTTGAGTGAAAGTCTCCGACGGTCGGTTGACGCCGGAAATTGCACTGCGTTCGGGACTGGCGGAAAATGCTCGGCTAAACACCTGGCGCCGCCTTATTGCACACAACAATAGCGCGCGACTAAAGTGCGCATTGCCTTGAAGGGGGAGGCAATAGATGAAACGCAAGCCAGATCTTTTGTGGGTTCTCGTCGTACTGTTCAGCCTGGGCGTGGTTACCACGGGTTACACCCAGAGTCTCTGGGAGCGCCAGGGCGACACTCCAGCCAATATCACGCAGCAGCCCTGACGCTCCGTTTGCCCGCGTGAGCACCGCAGGGAGTGCGGTGCCGCAGGGTTCACCTCAATACCACGCCTTGTCCGTCACCGTGGCCTGCAAGGGCACGTCCCAGCTGGCCATCGCCAGTTCGTCCACGCGCTGACATTCATGCGCCAGGCCCAGCAGCGTCGGCATGTGCCAATTCTTGCGCCTGTGCAGATAGGCCAGGCTGCGGTCGTAGAAGCCGCCCCCCATGCCCAGGCGCCCGCCACGATCATCGAAGCCCACCAGCGGCAGCAGCACCAGATCCAGGGCCCAGACCTTGCGTTGGCGCTTTGGCTGCGGGCGTGGTTCGAGGATGCGAAAACGATTACCTGCCAGTTTCTCGTGCCGGCTGACGCGCTGGAAGACCATCTTGGTGCGCGGCCAGGCGCTGAGCACCGGCAGGTAGATGTGCTTGCCGCGTTTCTGCGCAGCGGCGAGCAGTGGCCGCGGATCGATTTCACCATCGTTGGGCAGGTACAGGGCGATGTGCCGGGCGCGACGAAACTGCGGGCTTTGTGCCAGTTGCCGGTACAGGTTGCGTGCAGCAAGACGTTGCTGGCTACGGCTGAGCGCACGACGGCGCTGGCGCAGTACGCGGCGCAGTTGCGGGCGACTGGGAGTGCTGGACGTGGTCATGAGGTGAGGTTGTGCTGAGGCAGATAGCAGTGCTGAAACGCGCTGCAGGAAATGATGACTTCCCGGCGTGCCGCTGTCGGTTTAGCCCTTGAACCCGAAAGTTCAAGGTGGAGGTTGCAGGAGGCGTTAAGGCTTTCCGTCAGGCGGACATGCACACCGGCCCCAACATGCAACCCCCGTGGTTGTGCGTATCGGCTCAGGGACATCCCCGACTGGCGCACACCCCAGGAAGTTACGCCCAGTATACCCCAATGGAGCACTTGAGGGGCGGCCTGCGACGAACAGTCAGGATGCCGAGTCGTCGGTCAGGGCCTGGTCGACACGATCGAGCAGATCGCGCACCTGCTGGCGAGTGGAGCTGGCGTCCTGGTCCAGGCGCTGCTGCCTGTGCAGCAGGTCATGGGTGATGTTCAGCGCGGCCATCACCGCCACGCGGTCGGCGCCAATCACCTTGCCGCTGGTGCGGATCTCACGCATCTTGCCATCCAGGTAGCGGGCAGCGCTTTCCAGGTTGGCGCGTTCATCCTGCGGGCAGGCGATGCAATATTCTTTGTCCAGAATGTGGACGGTCACGGTGTTCGACTGGGTCATGAGTCCTGCTCCAGGGCTTTGAGGCGCGAAATCATCGATTCGACCTTGTGCCGGGCCAATTCGTTCTTTTCGATCAGGTGAGCGCGTTCCTCGCGCCAGGCCTGTTCATTCGCCAGCAGGAGTCGGTTGTGAGCCTTTAGCTGCTCGACACGCTGGATCAGCAGCTCCAGCTTGGCGGTCAATGCGTGCAAATCGGCGTCTTCCATGGGCTCTCGCTATGGGAGGGAATGGGCTGGACTATACAGGCCTGTCCCGGTTGCGGGTCAAACCACGGATGGCAGCGGTGTGATGCAGATGATGTCATCACACCGGCGCCTCGGATGGTCTTGGCGCGTCTGCCGGTGCTAGGATACGAGGCCTCCATTCTAGAGATTGCGCCGCCTGGCGCCTAGCTATCTATGTCGATTCCAAGCTCTCCCTACGCCGCCTTCGCCGCTCTGCTCAGCAGCGCCGGGCATTCCGTTTCCCCAGCCGAACTGCACGGCCTGCTGCTCGGTCGCAGTTGCGCGGGTGCCGGCTTCGACGCCGATGCCTGGCTGGTCGACGCCACCGAGCTGCTCGGCGACGAGCCGCAGGACAACGTGCGCCAGGCGCTGATCGGTCTGCAGGAAATGGTCAAGGGTGAGCTGTGCAGCGAGGACGTCACCGTGGTCCTGCTGTTGCCGGATGACGATACCCCGCTGGCGCAGCGCGCAGCCGCTCTGGGGCAGTGGTGTCAGGGCTTTCTCGGCGGCTTCGGCCTGACGGCCCGCGATGGCGCACTGAGCGCCGAGGCCATGGAAGTGTTGCAGGATCTCTCCGCCATCGCCCAGGTGCAGAGCGCCCTGGAAGAATCCGAAGATGGCGAGAGCGATTACATGGAGGTGATGGAGTACCTGCGTGTGGCGCCCCTGCTGCTGTTCGCCGAATGCGCCAAGCCCGAGGCGCCTGCCGCCAAACCCTCCCTGCACTGATTGTCCGCCGGAGCCTGCCTTGATCAGCATCCCCAAGTCCGAATATGCCCGTCGGCGCAAGGCGCTGATGGCGCAGATGGAACCCAACAGCATCGCCATCCTGCCGGCGGCGCCGATGTACATCCGCAACCGCGACGTGGAGCACGTCTACCGCCAGGACAGCGACTTCCAGTACCTCACCGGCTTCCCCGAGCCGGAGGCGGTGATGGCGCTGATCCCCGGGCGTGAGCATGGCGAGTACGTGCTGTTCTGCCGCGAGCGTGATCCCGAGCGAGAACTGTGGGACGGCTTGCGCGCCGGCCAGGACGGTGCGATCAGCAAGTTCGGCGCCGACGATGCGTTCCCCATTGGCGATATCGACGACATTCTCCCCGGGCTGATCGAAGGCCGCGAACGCGTCTACTACGCCATCGGCTTCAATCAGGAGTTCGACCATCGGCTGATGGAGTGGGTCAAGCACATCCGCGCCAAGGCGCGTCAGGGCGCCACGCCGCCGAACGAGTTCGTCGCCCTCGATCATCTGCTGCACGACATGCGCCTGTACAAATCGGCCGCCGAGGTGAAGGTGATGAAGGAGGCCGCCGAGATCAGTGCGCGCGCCCATGTGCGGGCCATGCAGGCAAGCCGTGCCGGTCTGTACGAATACCATCTGGAAGCCGAGCTGGATTACGAATTCCGCAAGGGCGGGGCGAAGATGCCGGCCTACGGCAGCATCGTCGCCGCCGGCAGGAACGCCTGCATCCTGCACTACCGCGAGAACGATGCGCCGCTCAAGGACGGCGATCTGGTACTGATCGACGCCGGCTGCGAGATCGACTGCTACGCCAGCGACATCACCCGTACCTTCCCCGTCAGCGGCAAGTTCTCCCCCGAGCAGAAGGCGATCTACGAGCTGGTGTTGGCCTCGCAGGAGGCGGCCTTCAAGGAGATCGCTCCGGGCAAACACTGGAACGAAGCCCATGAAGCCACCGTGCGGGTGATCACTGCCGGTCTGGTCCAGCTGGGTTTGCTCAGTGGTGATGTCGACGAGCTGATCGCCAGTGAGGCCTACAAGCCTTTCTATATGCACCGTGCCGGCCACTGGCTGGGCATGGACGTGCACGATGTCGGCGATTACAAGGTCGGCGGGCAATGGCGAGTGCTGGAGCCGGGCATGGCGATGACCGTCGAGCCTGGCATCTATATCGCCCCTGACAACGACAAGGTCGCCAAGAAATGGCGCGGCATCGGTGTGCGCATCGAAGATGACGTGGTGGTGACCAAGAAGGGCTGCGAGATTCTCACCGGCGGCGTGCCCAAAACCGTCGCCGAGATCGAGGCGTTGATGGCGGCTGCGCGCGCCGAGGCGGCCTGAGTCCATGTCTCGCGTGAACCTGGCGATCATCGGTGGCGGTCTGGTAGGCGCCAGCCTGGCGCTGGCCCTGCAGGACACGGCACGCCAGCGCGGCTGGCGCATCGCCCTGATCGAGCCCTTCGCCCCGGGCAGTGCATACCAGCCCAGCTACGATGCCCGCTCCACCGCGCTGTCCTACGGCAGCCGGCTGATCTACGAGCGCCTCGGCCTGTGGCAGAGCATCGCCCAGCGCGCCGAGCCGATTCAGCAGATTCATGTGTCCGACCGCGGCCGCTTCGGCGCCACGCGTCTGCAGGCCATCGAGGAAGGCGTACCGGCGCTCGGCTATGTGGTGGAGAACGCCTGGATTGGCCATTGCCTGTGGCAGGCGCTGGATGCGGATGTGATCGAATGGCGTTGCCCGGCCGAGGTGGTCGGCATGCAGCGCCAGGGTGACGGTTATCGCCTGACCCTGAATGACGAAACCTGCCTCGACTGTGACCTGGCTGTACTCGCAGATGGCGGGCGCTCCGCTCTGCGTGAGCAGCTCGGCATCAATGTCAGCAACAAGCCTTATGGGCAGAGTGCGCTGATTGCCAATGTCAGCCCGCTGGAGGCGCATCGTGGCCAGGCTTTCGAGCGTTTCACCGATGACGGCCCGATGGCCATGCTGCCCTTGACCGATAACCGCTGCGCGCTGGTCTGGACGCGCGCCGCCGCCGACGCCGAGCGCCTGCTGCAGGCCAGCGAGGCAAGCTTCCTCGCTGAGTTGCAAGAGGCCTTCGGCTATCGCCTGGGTGCCTTGCGCCAGGTGGGCGCACGGCATCTCTATCCGCTGAGCCTGGTCGAGGCGCAGGAGCAGGTGCGTGCGCATCTGGTGGTGCTGGGCAATGCCGCGCACAGCCTGCACCCCATCGCCGGCCAGGGCTATAACCTGTCGCTGCGCGATACCCTGGCGCTGGCCGAGGTGCTGATCGACAGCGAGGCAGCACTGGGCGATTTCGCCACCCTGCAGCGTTACCTGCAACGGCAGCAGCTCGATCAACAGATGACCGTCGGCTTCTCCGACCAGGTGACGCGTCTGTTCAGCAACGCCCAGCCGCTGCTGACTGCCGGGCGCAACCTGGGTTTGCTCGGCCTCGACCTGCTGCCGCCGGCCAAGCGCTGGTTCGCCCGGCAGGCGATGGGCATGGGTACGCGAAGTCTGTGACAGCCAAGGAATGAATATGCGAGCGGATCTGATCATCGTCGGTGCCGGTATGGTCGGCAGCACCCTGGCCCTGGCGCTGGAGCACTGCGGCCTGGACATCCTGATCGTCGACGGCAGCCCGCTGAGCGTGGCGCCATTCGCTGCGCAGGCGCCGTTCGAGCCGCGTGTCAGCGCATTGTCGATGGCCAGCCAGCGCATTCTTGAACGCCTGGACGTTTGGCCTGGCATTGCTGCGCGGCGTGCCTGCCCCTATGGCGAGATGCGTGTGTGGGACGGTTCCGGCACTGGCAGCATCCACTTCGCCGCCGCCAGCGTGCATGCCGATACTCTGGGCCATATCGTCGAGAATCGTGTGGTGCAGGATGCCCTGCTCGAAAGGCTGCACGACAGCCAGATCGGTCTGTTGCCCGGCGCGCGTCTGGAGCAATTGCGCCGCTCCGGCGATGACTGGCTGCTGACGCTTACCGATGGTCGTCAGCTGCGTGCGCCGCTACTGGTGGCAGCCGATGGTGCCAACTCGGCAGTGCGTCGCCTGGCCGGTTGCGCCACGCGTGAATGGGATTACCTGCACCACGCCATCGTCACCAGTGTGCGCTGCGAGCAGCCGCATCAGGCCACCGCCTGGCAGCGCTTCACCGATGACGGCCCGCTGGCCTTCCTGCCGCTGGCGGGGCCGGCTGACGAGCACTGGTGCTCGATCGTCTGGTCCACCGTACCGGCTGAGGCCGAGCGCCTGATGGCGCTGGATGATGCCGCCTTCTGTGTCGAGCTGGGCAAGGCCTTCGAGCATCGCCTGGGCCAGGTGCTACATGCCGACCGCCGTCTGTGCATTCCACTGCGTCAGCGTCATGCCAAGCGCTATGTCGAGCCGGGGCTGGCGCTGATCGGCGATGCCGCGCACAGCATCCATCCGCTGGCCGGGCAGGGGGTCAATCTGGGCTTCCTCGATGCGGCGGTGCTGGCCGAGGTGCTGCTGCATGCCGCCGAGCGCGGCGAGCGCCTCAGTGATGAGCGGGTGCTGAGCCGCTACGAGCGCCGGCGTATGCCGCATAACCTGGCGATGATGGCGGCGATGGAGGGCTTCCAGCGTCTGTTCCAGGCCGACCCACTGCCGCTGCGCCTGCTGCGCAATGTCGGCCTCGACCTGGTCGATGGCCAGGCCGAGGCCAAGGCGCTGTTCGTGCGTCAGGCGCTGGGGGTATCGGGCGATCTGCCGGAGTTGGCGCGAGTCTGATACGACGCAACTTGTAATAACTGCTGCGTTTCGTCCCGCTGTTTACGTTGAGAAAGCAAATAACATTCACTACTATTCAGCCACTTTACTCATCCAAAAGAGGCTGGTCCCATGAAGGCTCGCAACGCACTGCTCGCTGCATTCACCCTCAGCACCCTGGCTACTGCCGTGCAGGCTGCTGATGAGGTGGTGGTTTACTCTGCCCGTATCGACGAGCTGATCAAGCCGGTGTTCGATGCCTACACCGAGAAAACCGGGGTCAAGGTGAAGTTCATCACCGACAAGGAAGCCCCGCTGATCGCCCGCCTCAAGGCCGAAGGTGCCAACACCCCGGCTGACCTGCTGATCACCGTCGACGCCGGTAACCTCTGGCAGGCCGAGCAGGAAGGCGTGCTGCAGCCGACCAAGTCCGACATCATCGACGCCAATATTCCCGCCCAGTACCGCTCCAGCACTGACAGCTGGACCGGCCTGTCGCTGCGCGCAAGGACGATTTTCTACTCCACCGAGCGCGTCAAGCCGGAGGAGCTGTCCACCTACGAAGCCCTGGCCGACAAGAACTGGGAAGGTCGCCTGTGCCTGCGCACCAGCAAGAAGGTCTACAACCAGTCGCTGACCGCCACCCTGATCGAAGCCCACGGCGCTGAGAAGACCGAGGAAATCGTCAAGGGTTGGGTCAACAACCTGGCCACCGACGTATTCCCGGATGACACCGCGCTGCTGCAGGCCATCGACGCCGGCCAGTGCGACGTGGGCATCACCAACACCTATTACTACGGCCGTCTGCACAAGCAGCAGCCGGATCTGAAGGTCAAGCCGTTTTGGCCGAACCAGAACGACCGTGGCGTACACGTCAACCTGGCCGGTGCCGGCGTAACCAAGCATGCGCCGCACGCCGAGCAGGCCAGGAAGCTGCTGGAGTGGATGACCACCCCGGAAGCGCAGAGCATCTTCGCCGGCGTCAACCAGGAATTCCCGGCCAACCCGGCCGTGGCACCGTCCAAGGAAGTAGCGGCCTGGGGTACCTTCAAGGCTGACTCGGTTGCTACCGAAGTGGCCGGCAAGCGTCAGGCCGAAGCGACCATGCTGATGGATCGCGCCGGCTGGCAGTAACGGGGATCGTGCCCACGCTCCGGCGTGGGTGCGTCGCCCGTGACGCCCGCGTCACGCCTGTTGGCTCTGACGCTGGAGCGTCGAGCGCTGCATTCCCGCGCGGAGCGTGGGAACGATTATCGTACCTTCGGTGATCCGCGCCGCTGCCGTTATACTGCGACGCCCCGCCTGGTCGGGGCGTCGTCATTTGTGTAATCGAGGAATCCGCGTGCCGCATCCTGTCCAGCGTCGCTGG
Source organism: Ectopseudomonas mendocina (assembly GCF_008041835.1). Taxonomy (GTDB): domain Bacteria; phylum Pseudomonadota; class Gammaproteobacteria; order Pseudomonadales; family Pseudomonadaceae; genus Aquipseudomonas. The sequence goes on along the minus strand of NZ_VRYE01000019.1, from coordinate 8,722 downwards.
TACCCCATCGTCCTGGCCGTCGCCGTTCTGGTGCTGATGCCGTTGTCGGTATTGCTGCTGAGCTGGCATGAGGTCGACCAGCAGATCTGGTCGCACCTGTGGCAGACGCAGATGACGCGGCTGATCGGCAACACGTTGACCTTGGTGATAGGCGTTGGTGTGGGTGTGACGCTGTTGGGCGTCAGCCTGGCCTGGCTCACCAGCCTCTGCGAATTTCCCGGTCGGCGTTGGCTGGATTGGGCGCTGATGCTGCCCTTCGCCATTCCTGCCTACGTGTTGGCCTTCGTCTTCGTCGGCTTGCTGGATTTCGCCGGCCCGGTGCAGACGCTGCTGCGCGAATGGTTCGGCAGCGGCTTTCGTTTGCCCCGCGTGCGCTCCACTGGCGGCGTGATCATCGTTTTGGTGCTGGTGTTCTACCCCTACGTCTATCTGCTCGCCCGTGGCGCGTTTCTGGCTCAGGGCAAGGGCTTGATGGAGGCCGCGCGGGTGCTCGGGCAGAGCCCCTGGCAGGCCTTCTGGCGGGTGGCGCTGCCAATGGCGCGGCCAGCCATCGGTGCCGGTCTGGCGTTGGCGATCATGGAAACCCTGGCCGATTTCGGTGCGGTGTCGGTGTTCAATTTCGACACCTTCACCACGGCGATCTACAAGACCTGGTACAGCTTCTACAGCCTGACCAGCGCCACGCAACTGGCCAGCCTGCTGCTGCTGGCCGTCGCCCTGGTGCTTTATGGCGAGCGTCGGGCGCGCGGCGCAGCGCGGCCGGCCAACGAGCGGCCACGCGGCAAGGCCTTGTATCACCTGCACGGCTGGAAGGCCTTCGCCGCCAGTGCCTGGTGCGGCCTGGTGTTCGCCTGCGCCTTCGTCATTCCGTTGCTGCAGTTGCTGGCCTGGTTCTGGCAGCGCGGCCGCTTCGATCTCGACGAGCGTTATGCCGGGTTGATTCTGCACACCCTCTATCTGGGCGGCATGGCGGCGCTGATCACCGTCAGCGTGGCCATGCTGCTGGCCTTTGCCCGCCGACAGGCGCCGACGCGCGGTGTGCGTCTTGGCGTCGCGCTGGGCAACCTGGGCTACGCGCTGCCGGGTTCGGTGCTGGCGGTGGCGATCATGCTGGCCTTCAGTTTCCTTGATCGCGAGCTGGTGATTCCGCTGTCCACGGCGCTGGGCGGTGCCGGCAAACCGCTGCTGATGGGGAGCCTCACGGCGCTGCTGGTGGCCTATCTGATCCGCTTCATGGCGGTAGCGTTCGGGCCGCTGGAAACCAGCCTGGCGCGGATCCGCCCGTCGTTGCCGGAGGCATCGCGCAGTCTCGGGGTTGGCGGCGTTGGCCTGTTCTTCAAGGTCTACCTGCCACTGCTGTTGCCGGGCACCCTGTCGGCCGCGTTGCTGGTATTCGTCGATGTGCTCAAGGAGATGCCGGCGACCCTGCTGATGCGGCCGTTCGGCTGGGACACGCTGTCGGTACGCGTATTCGAAATGACCAGCGAAGGCGAGTGGGCGCGAGCCTCGCTGCCGGCGCTGACCCTGGTGCTGGTCGGTCTGTTACCGGTGATTCTGCTGATCCGCCGCTCGGCCCGCAGCTTCGGTTGAGGCTAGTCCTTGCCAAGGGGGCGACCTTTGGTCAGATGACCCCCGCCAACCTTGCGGCTACAATGCGCGCCATTCGCGAGCCGGCCCATCCGGCAGACGTGTCGAGAAGCGTAGGCGAGGCGGCCAGTGCAAGGCGCAGCAAGGCGAAAAAGCGGAGTGTGCTTCTGCACATGAGCATTTTGAGCCTGGCTGTAACGCAGCAATGGCAACGCAGCTAGCTTCTCGGGGGTCTGAATCGCTTCGCCAAGCCCGGAAGGAGATTTACCCATGGGACAGCGCACCCCCCTCTATGACCTGCACCTGGCGCTGGGGGCCAAGATGGTGGATTTCGGCGGCTGGGACATGCCGCTGCACTATGGTTCGCAAGTCGAGGAACATCATCAGGTGCGCCGCGAGTGCGGCGTATTCGATGTCTCGCACATGTGCGTGGTGGACGTCAGTGGTGAGCAGGCGCAGGCCTACCTGCAGCGCCTGCTGGCCAATGACGTGGCGCGCCTGCAGACGCCTGGCAAGGCGCTGTACAGCGCCATGCTCAACGAGCAGGGCGGGGTGATCGATGACCTGATCGTCTACCTGACCGGCTCTTCTTCTCCGGCACCGGGCTATCGCCTGGTGCTCAATGCGGGGACTCGCGACAAGGACCTGGCCTGGATGCACGCCCAGACCGCCGAGTTCGCTGTCGAAGTGCGCGAGCGCCGCGACCTCGCGGTTTTGGCCATTCAAGGCCCCAAGGCCCGTGCCCGTGTCGCCGAGCTGGTGACCCAGGCCCGTGCCGCGCTGATTCACGAGCTCAAGCCGTTCCAGGGGCTGCCAGAGGCTGACTGGTTCATCGCGCGTACGGGTTATACCGGCGAGGATGGTCTGGAGATCGTGCTGCCGGCGGCAGAGGTGGTGCCTTTTTTCAACGATTTGGTCGGTGCCGGTATTTCGCCGATTGGCCTGGGCGCGCGTGACACCCTGCGCCTGGAAGCGGGCATGAACCTGTATGGCCAGGACATGGACGAGCAGGTCAGCCCGCTGGCTGCCAACATGGCCTGGACCATCGCCTGGGAACCCGCTGCGCGTGACTTTATCGGTCGTATGCCGCTGGAGGCACAACGCGCCGTCGGCTGCCCGAGCAAGCTGGTCGGTCTGGTGCTGGAAGAACGTGGCGTGTTGCGTGCCCATCAGGTGGTGCGGGTGGCTGGTGTCGGCGACGGTGAGATCACCAGTGGCAGCTTCTCGCCTACGCTGAACAAGTCCATCGCCCTGGCGCGTGTACCGGCAGCCACCGGTGAGCGGGCCGAGGTGGAGATCCGTGGCAAGTGGTACCCGGTGCGGGTGGTACAGCCGGGGTTCGTGCGTAACGGCAAAACACTGATCTGAATGGGCCCGGTGGCGTACGGTCGCCACTGCAGCCTGCTAAATTGTCCTGGCGACCCGTTGGTCGCCATCGCTTAGAGGAATGACACATGAGCAATATCCCCGCCGATCTGCGTTACGCCGCCAGCCACGAATGGGCTCGTCTGGAGGCTGACGGTAGCGTGACCGTGGGCATTTCCGACCACGCCCAGGAAGCGCTTGGCGACGTGGTGTTCATCGAGCTGCCGGAAGTCGGCAAGCAACTGAACGCCGGTCAGGAAGCCGGCGTGGTGGAGTCGGTCAAGGCCGCTTCCGACATCTATGCCCCGGTTGGCGGCGAAGTGATCGCCATCAACGAAGCCCTGACGGACAGCCCGGAGAGCGTCAACAGCGATCCATACGGCAGTTGGTTCTTCAAGCTCAAGCCGAGCGCCGTCAGCGAGCTGGACAAGCTGCTCGATGCCGCAGCCTATCAGGCCGCCGCTGACGCCGACGCCTGATTCATCCGCAACACTGAGAAAACCCGCCAAGGCGGGTTTTCGCATTTCTGGCGTATGGCGCGCTGTCGTTTTCAGCCATGTAGCCCGGATGACCGTTCGTCGTATTGCCAACACTTTCAAGAAATACAGTATATAAAAATACATATTGTATTAAGTGAAGGTGTTGCATGGCCGAATCCATCGATATCCAGCAACTGCGTGCCAATGCCGACGCTGCCGGGCAGTTGCTCAAGGCGCTGGCCAATCCGGATCGTCTGTTGCTGCTCTGTCAGCTGTCGCAGGGCGAGCGCAATGTCAGTGAGCTGGAGGCATTGCTCGGCATTCAACAGCCGACGTTGTCGCAACAGCTCGCCGTGCTGCGTCGCGAGGGGCTGGTGGATACTCGCCGTGACGGCAAGCAGATCTTCTACCGCATCAGCAGCCCGGCCGCGTTGGCGGTGATCGAGACGCTGTATCGGCTGTTCTGTGAGGATCGGCAATGACCATCGACTGGGTCAGTTTCACGCCCTGGAGTGCCCTGGCTGGCGGTGCCCTGATCGGTCTGGCGGCCTCGCTGTTCGCGCTGCTCAATGGCCGCGTGGCTGGCATCAGCGGCCTGCTTGGCAGCCTGCTGCAGCGCGGCGCGGAAGGGCGTGGGGAAAAGGCCGCATTTCTCCTTGGTCTGCTACTGGCACCCTTGCTCTGGGGTGTATTCGCGGCACTGCCGCCCATTGATTTCGAGGCGGACAGCCTGGGCCTGATCGTCGCCGGGCTGCTGGTCGGTATCGGCACGCGATATGGCTTGGGCTGTACCAGTGGTCATGGCGTTTGCGGCATTTCCCGGCTATCGCCTCGCTCGCTGCTGGCAACCCTGTGTTTCATGGCGACGGGCTTCGCCACGGTCTTTGTCCTGCGTCATCTCCTAGGAGGCTGAACATGGCCAGACTCAGTGCATTCACCTGTGGCCTGCTGTTTGGCCTGGGCCTGCTGCTGGCGGGCATGGCCGATCCGGCCAAGGTGCTGGCTTTTCTCGATCTGGCCGGTTATTGGGATCCGTCGCTGGCGCTGGTGATGATTGGCGCCATTGCTGTCGCCGCGTTGCCGTTGAGTCTGGCGCAGCGGCGTGCCCGAGCCTTGCTGGGCGGCGCCATGCAGTTGCCGACGCGTCGTGATGTCGATGCTCGCCTGATTGGCGGCAGCCTGCTGTTCGGCGTCGGTTGGGGGATTGCCGGCATCTGTCCGGGGCCGGCCGTGGCCATCCTGCTGACCGGGCACTGGCAGGTGTTGCTGTTCGTCGCGGCGATGCTCGCCGGGATGCTGATCTTTACTGCGCTGGAAGGCCGGCGCGGACGTTGACCTGGAGAACCTCGATGAAAGCCAATATTGGAACGCTCGACCGCAGTCTGCGTATCGCTGCAGGCCTGATCCTCATTGCCCTGAGCCTGGCCGGTGTCATCGGCCTGTGGGGCTGGATCGGTGTGGTGCCGCTGGCGACTGGCATCTTTCGCTTCTGCCCGGCGTATCCGTTGTTGGGAATCAGCACCTGCAAAATGAAATGAAACATATCCACTGAGGTGGCATGCATGTGCGGTTTGATTTAGATCAAGTCGATCCGGGTTTGCGCTGGGCATGGTCGAGTCATAACCAGAACAGCCAATACCTGAGGAGACACATGCATGCGCACTCTGAGCCTGATGGCCGGGTTGTGCCTGGGCGCCAGCGCCTGGGCCAATGTACCAGCCAACGAACCCGTCGAGCCTATCGCACCGGCCGAGATCACCGATCCGGCCAAGGTGGAACTGGGCAAGCAGCTGTTCTTCGACCCACGCCTGTCGCGCTCGGGGTTCATTTCCTGCAACTCCTGCCACAACCTGTCGATGGGGGGCAGCGATAACCTGCCCAGCTCCATCGGTCACAACTGGCAGCAGGGGCCGATCAACTCACCGACCGTGCTCAACTCCAGCCTTAACCTCGCGCAGTTCTGGGATGGCCGCGCCGCCGACCTCAAGGAGCAGGCTGCCGGCCCTATCGCCAACCCGATGGAGATGGCCTTCACCCATATTCTGGCCATCGACGTGCTGCGCTCTATCCCGCAGTACCGCGAGTCGTTCAAGGCCGTGTACAAGACCGATGAAATCACTCTTGATGAAGTGACCGACGCCATTGCCGAGTTCGAAAAGACCCTGGTTACGCCCAATTCGCGCTTCGACCTGTGGCTCAAGGGCGACCAGCAGGCTATCACCCAGGTCGAACTGGAGGGCTACGAGCTGTTCAAGTCCATCGGCTGCGTGGCGTGCCACAACGGTCCGGCGCTGGGGGGCAACTCGTTCCAGAAGATGGGCCTGGTCGAACCCTATGAAACCAGCAACCCAGCCGAGGGTGTGGCTGGTCTGACCGGCAAGGACGCCGACCGCTTCAAGTTCAAGGTGCCGACCCTGCGCAACGTCGAGCTGACCTATCCCTATTTCCATGACGGCGCTTACTGGAAGCTGGAAGAGTCGGTAGACATCATGGCGCGCTTGCAGTTGGGTCGTAAGCTGAGCGAGGAGGAGATCGGCAAGATCACCGCCTTTCTCAAGACCCTGACCGGCGAGCAGCCGAGCTTCGCCCTGCCGATCCTGCCGCCGTCGAACAACGATACGCCGCGGCCGCAGCCGTTCGAGTGAGCAGGCTGTAACGACAACGCCCGGCATATGCCGGGCGTTTTCGTTTCGTGTGCGGCGAGTGACTCCCGCCGGAGTTGGGCGCTAGCCTTTGGGTTGTTGCTGGGTGATGCAATGGATATTGCCGCCGCCGAGCAGAATCTCGCGGCCCGGCACCATCACCACGCGATGCTCGGGGAAGATGCGCTGCAGAATCGCGCGGGCCTCTTCATCCTTCGGATCATCGAAGCTCGGTGCGACGATGCCGCCGTTGACGATGAGGAAGTTGACGTAGGAACCGGCCAGGCGCACGTCCGGGCTGCGCTCCTGGCTGCCTTCGACCATGTCGACGCCGGCGCACTCTTCGGCAGTGGCGTGCAGTGGGCCCGGTATTGGCATCTTGTGCACGGTCAGCTGGCGGCCTTTGGCGTCGCGCGCGCTTTCCAGCACGCACATGGCGGCCTGGCAGCGCGGGTAGTTGGGGTCGTTGGCATCGTCAGTCCAGGCCAGCAGCACCTCGCCGGGGCGTACGTAGCAGCAGAAGTTGTCGACGTGGCCGTCGGTCTCGTCGTTGTACAGGCCGTCCGGCAGCCAGATCACCGTGTCGATGGCCAGGTGTTCGCGCAGCACAGCCTCGATCTCTTCACGCGACAGGTGCGGGTTGCGGTTCTTGTTCAGCAGGCACTCTTCGGTGGTGATCAGGGTGCCTTCGCCGTCGACATGGATCGAGCCGCCTTCGAGCACGAAACCTTCGGTGCGGTAGCGCTTGCAGCCTTCGATCTCAAGGATCTTGCGCGCCACCTGATCATCACGCAACCAGGGCCAGTACAGGCCGCCGTCGAAGCCGCCCCAGGCATTGAAGGCCCAGTCCACGCCGCGCACGTCGCCGCTGTCGTTGATCACGAAGGTCGGCCCGGTATCGCGTACCCAGGCGTCGTCGGTGGTGATTTCCACCAGACGGATGTTGTCGTCGTCCAGGCGGGCGCGGGCATTTTCATACTGCGCGGCGCTGACGCAGACGGTCACCGGCTCGAACTGGGCGATGGCCTTGGCCACGGCGGTGAAGGCCGCCTGCGCCGGCTTGCCGCCGTTGCGCCAGTTGTCCGGACGCTCGGGCCAGACCATCCAGGTCTGGCTGTGCGGCGCCCATTCGGCAGGCATGTGGAAACCATCGGCGCGTGGTGTGGTGTTCAGCGTGGTCATGTTTCACCTGTAGCCCGGATGCAATCCGGGGAGTTGTGAGAAAAAGCCCCGGATTGCATCCGGGCTACGTTCATTTGGACAGGCTTTCGCCATCGAGCGTGGAAAGCGGCCAGTATAGGTTCGGCCGGCGGTCGCGGAACACACCCCAGGCGGTACGCACTTTCTCCAGCTCGGTCAGATCGAAGCTGTGCACCAGCACGCCTTCCTCGGTCTGGTTCAGCTCCTCGACCTTCGCGCCGAACTGGTCGGCGATGAACGAACTGCCGTAGAAGGTGATGGCGTAGCCGTCCTGTTCCTCGCGGCCGATGCGGTTGCTGGCCACCAGCGGCATCAGGTTGGCGCCGGCATGGCCCTGCTGTACGCGCTGCCAGTGCTCGCGTGAATTGATGCTGGCATCGTGCGGCTCGCTGCCGATGGCGGTGGGGTAGAAGAGGATTTCCGCGCCCATCAGCGCCATGCTGCGTGCGCACTCCGGGAACCACTGATCCCAGCAGATGCCCACGCCGATGCGTGCATAGGCGGTATCCCAGACCTTGAAGCCGGTATCGCCCGGGTTGAAGTAGTACTTCTCGTGATAGCCGGGGCCGTCGGGGATATGGCTTTTTCGATAAATCCCGAGGTTCGTGCCGTCGGCATCGAGGATGGCGATGCTGTTGAAACGGGCGCGACCGGCGCGCTCGAAGAAGCTGATCGGCAACACCACCTTCAGTTCCGCCGCGACCTTGCTGAAGTGCGCAATGGCCGGGTTCTCGTCGACCGTGGTCGCCAGCTGGGTGTAGTCGGCGTTGGGCTTCTGGCAGAAGTAGGGCGTCTCGAACAGCTCCTGAATCAGGATGATCTGCGCGCCTTGGGCGGCGGCCTGGCGCACCAGCTTCTCGGCGTTGGCGATATTGGCGGCGCTATCCCAGGAGCAGGCCATCTGGGTCGCAGCGACGGTAACGATACGGGACATGAAGCACCTCTTGGCTCGTTCGCAGGCCGCTTCGGCGACCCATTCAGAGTGCCGTGGCTGAACCTCGACCAGGGCGGGATGTCTGATTTATATCCGATAAATATCGGTATTAGAAGATGCATTTGGTCGGCCAAGCGAAATAAATGCGATTTTTATCGGATTTATATTGGTTCGGGCCGTAGGTGGCGGGGGGCTTGGTTGGGCAACACGATGGTCGCGGCCTCAGATGCCATCGGTGCGCACGGCGCACCCTAGCAGCGTGTCGGACTTGAATTCATAAATGGACAGAGCGCGACAAAGACAAAGCGAATTGCCCACTATTTGAGCGTTTTTAACCGGTTGTTGCCCTGAATTTCCTGAATTCGAGCGGATTCAGCCTCTGTTCACGCATTTTGAACGGAATGCGGGCGCAACGTGGCCATGCGTTTCAAGTTCCACGCCAGGCACACCAGGGTCCATTCGTTCTGGACATTCGCCAGACCGCGCAGCAGGAACTGACGGAAGCCCATCACCGA
>NZ_VRYE01000189.1 GCF_008041835.1 Ectopseudomonas mendocina | reverse complement strand
CTAACTCAGACAGAGCCTTTTATTTCGTCAACTATCATGCGAAAGAACCAACCATCTATGCCGATCTTGGTGCATATGAAGGCTTAAATCTCGGCGCGATTGCGCAGGGCGCATGTGCCGTATCAGGTCTCCCTGTTGATTGTACGGACCCTAGAGTGCTTGCCAATTTCGCTCAGGCTGCAGGTGGCGTTGCCACTATCGACGTTGCGAACCAAGTCAACGCCCGCCGCGAATACGCCGAAGACATTCGCATGTACGGCCTTAGTTTCAACACCACCGTCGGCAACGCGTCGGTATTCGGTGAGCTGGCCTACCGCCCGAATCTGCCGATCGGCATCGCCGCCACCAACGACCTGCTCGGCGATCTGCTGACTCTGGCGCCTCAGTTGGCTGGTGGTGGTCGTGTCAATATCGGTGGCCAGCAAGTGCAGCTGGGCGATCAAATTCACAACTACACCCGCGTTGAAGCCTTCAACACTTCCCTGGGTACCATTTATAACTTCGGTCCGAGCCTGGGCTTCGACTCGTTGTTCGGTATCGCTGAGCTGGCCTCCGAGCACCTGCGTGGCGATAGCCTGCAGTACGAGTCCCGCAACGGTACTCGCTACTACTCGGGGCGCGGCAACGGCTCTTACATCTTCGGTTACGACCGTGATGACCAGGTCAACAAGAACGCTTACGGCTACACCCTGATGATGTCGGGCACCTGGAACGACGTTTACGCTGGCGTGAACCTGTCGCCCTTCGCCGTGTTCAAGCACGACTTCGAAGGCAACTCGCACCAGACCGGCAACTTCATCGAAGGTCGTAAGGCGTACACCGTCGGTATGCGCGCCAGCTACCTGAACAGCCTGGAAGCCGAGATTCAGTACACCGAATTCTATGGCGCTGGCCAGAACAACGGTGCGCGCGATCGCGACAATATCGGCGTCAACGTCAAGTACTCCTTCTAATAACCAAAATCGGAAAGAACGCCGGGCGCTTGCGGGCGCCCGTCATGACTCTTCATGGAGAATTACCCATGCTGAACAAGCACAGGCTGATGGCCGTAGCCGTTGCGCTGGCATTTTCCGCCGGCTCCGCGCTGGCTGCCGTTTCCCCGCAGGAAGCCGCAAAACTTGGCGATACCCTGACCCCCTTCGGCGCCGAAAAAGCCGGCAATGCCGCTGGCACCATTCCGGCCTGGACCGGCGGCATCACCCAGGCGCCGGCTGGCTACACCCGTTCGGGCCAGCACCACGTCAATCCGTTCCCGGACGATAAGCCGCTGTTCACCATCACCGCGGCCAATCTGAGCCAGTACGAGGCCAATCTGACGCCGGGTCAGATCGCCATGTTCAAGGCTTATCCGGAAACCTATCAGATGCCGGTCTACCAGACCCGCCGCTCCGGCTCCGCGCCGCAGTGGGTCTATGACAACACCATCAAGAACGCCACCAGCGCCAAGCTGGCCGATGGTGGTAACGGCTTTATCGACGCTTACGGCGGTATTCCGTTCCCGATTCCGCAGAGCGGTGTCGAGGCGCTGTGGAACCATATCGCCCGTTACCGTGGCACCTACATCGTGCGCCGTGCCTCGGAAGTGGCCGTGCAGCGCAATGGCGCCTATTCGCTGGTGACCTCGCAGCAGGAAGCGCTGTTCAAGTACTACCTGCAGAACGGCTCGTTCGCCGATCTGAACAACATCATGTTCTATTACCTGTCGTTCACCACCAGCCCGGCGCGTCTGGCCGGTGGCGCGACCCTGGTTCATGAAACCCTCGATCAGGTGAAGGAACCGCGTCAGGCCTGGGGTTACAACGCCGGCCAGCGCCGTGTGCGTCGTGCGCCCAACCTGGCCTACGACTCCCCGATTGCCGCCGCCGATGGCCTGCGTACCGCCGATGACACCGACATGTTCAACGGTGCCCCGGATCGCTATGACTGGAAGCTGATCGGCAAGAAGGAAATCTACATCCCGTACAACAACTACCAGGTCACCAGCCCTGAGGTTAAATACAAGGATCTGCTGCAGGTCGGTCACCTCAATCCGGCGCTGACCCGCAACGAGCTGCACCGCGTTTGGGTCGTCGAGGGCACGCTGAAATCCGGCGCCCGCCATATCTACTCCAAGCGTACCCTGTTCCTCGATGAGGACAGCTGGCAGGCTGCGGTAGTGGATCAGTACGACGGTCGTGGTGAGCTGTGGCGCGTGTCCATCGCCTACCTGAAGAACTACTACGACCTGCCGACCACCTGGTCTGCACTCGATGTGTTCCACGATCTGCAGGCTCGCCGTTACCACGTGCAGAACCTGGATAACGAAGAGAGCAACACCATCGACTTCACCCAGGCAGTGCCGGACGACGGCTATTTCAAGCCTGCTGCCCTGCGTCGCCGCGGCACCCGATAATAGTTGTGTAGTCTCGCGCGAAGGCCGCTACAGTAGTAGCGGCCTTTTCGTATCAGCTTGGCGAATAGGCTTCTATAACGCGGGTTCTGCCTTAACAAAACATAACGTCGCGCCAATTGTCAGGGCTTTCCGAAGCTCGCTAGGATGAGCGGCCTGCTAATCAGCAGTACCGCCTATAACAAGAAAGGGGGAAGGTATATGAGTGAGCCCGTCATGCGGCGCACCCAGTCCGGTCTGGCGCCCAACCTGGCGCGCAAATCGGCGCTCCGTGTCCATTCACCGCTGGCTAAAGCGCTCTCGCTGTGCAGTGTGCTTTCCATTCTGGCTTTCGCTGCCGCACCCTTGCAGGCCGAGACCTCGGCTGCGGCTGACGCCGGTTACGCCATCGAGTCGCCCAAGGCCGTGCATAGCCTGCTGCTCGATGTGGTCAACACCGGTGAGCGCCTGGTTGCCGTGGGCGACCGTGGCCACATTCTCTATTCCAACGATCAGGGACAAAGCTGGCAGCAGGCCAAGGTGCCTACGCGGCAGATGCTGACTTCGCTGTTCTTCGTCGATGCTCAGCATGGCTGGGTGGTCGGTCATGATGCGCAGGTTCTCACGACGGCCGATGGCGGCCTGACCTGGACTAAACAGTACGAAGATCTTGAGCTCGAAGCGCCGCTGCTGGATGTCTGGTTCAAGGATCTTCAGACCGGTTACGCCGTGGGCGCCTATGGCGTGCTGCTGGAAACCACCGATGGTGGCGAGAACTGGGAAGACGTCAGCGATCGTCTCGATAATGAAGATGCCTATCATCTCAATGCCATCACCGCGGTGAAGGATGCTGGTCTGTTCATTGTCGGCGAGCTGGGTGGCATGTTCCGTTCGCGCGACTGGGGTGAAACCTGGGAGACCGTCGAAAATAAACCCTACGAGGGTTCGTTGTTCGGCGCGCTGGGCACCGACGAAGCCGGCACGCTGCTGGTTTACGGCCTGCGTGGTCATCTATTCCGTTCCGCCGATTTCGGAGACAGCTGGCAGCAGATCACCCTCCACACGCCAAATAATGGCCCGCTGGAATTTGGCCTTGCCGATGGCACCTTGTTGCGCGACGGCAGCATTGCGGTCGTAGGGCATGGCGGTACCGTGCTGCGCAGCACTGATCACGGCCAGACGTTCAGTCTCATCAACCGCCCTGACCGTCTTTCGCTGGCCGGTGTAACTGCACTGGATAACGGCAACCTGATCCTGGTGGGGCAGGGCGGCGTTCACCTCGCCGCCTCGACTGGCGCCGATCTGGGCCAACAATAACAAGCCGGGAGCCTTTGCATGAGCAAGCACCAACAACAGCCTGCCTCCTTCCTTGAGCGGCTGATTTTCAACAATCGCCCGGCGGTAATCCTGATCTGCCTGCTGATCAGTATCTTCCTGTTCTATCAGGCCGCGCAGGTACGTCCGCAGACCAGCTTCGAGAAGATGATTCCGCTGGGGCACCCTTATATCCAGAAGATGCTCGAACACCGTAACGACCTGGCTAACCTGGGCAATACGGTGCGCATCTCGGTGGAAGCCACCGATGGCGATATCTTCAGCAAGGAATACATGGAGACGCTACGGCAGATTCATGATGAGGTGTTCTATATTCCTGGTGTCGATCGTTCTGGTCTGAAGTCTCTGTGGAGCCCCAGCGTACGCTGGACCGAAGTGACAGAAGAAGGCTTTGCCGGTGGCGAAGTGATTCCGCAGACCTATGACGGTTCTGAAGAAAGTCTTGAGGATCTGCGCAGCAACATTCTCAAATCGGGACAGATTGGCCGCCTGGTAGCGAATAACTTCAAGTCCAGCATCATCGATGTGCCATTGTTGGAGTCCTACCCTGATCCGAATGATCAGAGCAAGCTGATCAAGCTTGACTATCAGAAGTTCTCCCACGAACTCGAAGAGAAGATTCGCGAGAAGTACGAAGCGCAGAACCCCAATGTCAAAGTGCACATCATCGGTTTCGCCAAGAAGGTTGGTGACCTGATTGATGGCTTGTTTGGCGTAGCACTGTTCTTTGCCGTGGCTATCGGGATCACCTTCGTGTTGCTGCTTTGGTTCACTCACTGCTTCAAGAGTACTCTTGCGGTGGTGATCACCACGCTGATTGCAGTGATCTGGCAGCTTGGCCTGCTGCACACCCTGGGCTTCGGCCTCGACCCTTACTCGATGCTGGTGCCTTTCCTGGTATTTGCCATCGGTATCTCCCACGGGGTACAGAAGATCAACGGGATCGCCATGGCCTCGGGCGAGGCGACCGATGCGCTGTCTGCCGCGCGCATGGCTTTCCGCCAGCTGTTCATCCCCGGCTTGGTGGCGCTGTTGTCCGATGCCGTCGGTTTCGTCACCCTGCTGCTGATTGATATCGGCGTGATTCGCGAGCTGGCCATTGGCGCTTCGATGGGCGTTGCTGTGATCATCCTGACCAACCTGATCCTGTTGCCGGTGATGATTTCCTACATCGGTATCAGCAAGAAGGCGGTGAAGATCAGCCGTGAGGAGGCGGCCAAGGATCATCCCCTCTGGCGCGCCATTTCCAACTTCGCCCACCCGATGGTGGCACCGATCTCCGTGGTCGTTGCCGTGGTGGCATTGGCTGGCGGTGTCTGGTACGGGCAGAACCTGAAAATCGGTGATCTTGACCAGGGCGCACCGGAGCTGCACCCGGACTCGCGTTACAACCTCGATAACGACTTCGTTATCCGCAACTATTCGACCAGCTCCGACGTGCTGGTAGTGATGATCAAGACGCCAACTGAAGGCTGCTCCACTTACGAAGCGCTGTCGGCCATGGACGAGCTGATGTGGAAGATGGAGAACACTGAGGGCGTGCAGTCGGCCATCTCCATGGTCACCGTCTCCAAGCAGGTGATCAAGGGCATGAACGAGGGCAACCTGAAATGGGAAACCCTGTCGCGTAACCAGGACGTACTGAACAACTCCATTGCCCGTGCCGAAGGCCTGTACAACGCCGACTGCTCGGTGGCGCCGGTGCTGGTGTTCCTTGAGGACCACAAGGCCGAGACTCTGTCGCGCGCCGTAGCCGCCGCCGAAGAGTTCGCCGCGCAGCACAGCACCGACGAGCTGCAGGTGGTACTGGCAGCGGGTAACGCCGGTATCGAGGCGGCCACCAACGAGGTGATCGCGGCGTCCGAGACCACCATGCTGATCGCGGTCTATGCGGCGGTGAGCATCATGTGCCTGCTCACCTTCCGTTCGCTGGCCGCGACCCTGTGCGTGATTCTGCCGCTGGTGCTGACCTCGGTGTTGGGTAACGCCCTGATGGCGTTCATGGGGATCGGTGTGAAGGTTGCAACCTTGCCGGTGATCGCCCTGGGTGTGGGTATTGGTGTCGACTATGGCATCTACATCTACAGCCGTCTGGAGACCTACCTGCGTCAAGGCATGCCGCTGCAGGAAGCCTACTACGAGACGCTGAAGTCCACGGGTAAGGCGGTGTTGTTCACCGGCGTCTGCCTGGCCATCGGTGTGGCGACCTGGATCTTCTCGGCGATCAAGTTCCAGGCTGACATGGGCCTGATGCTGACCTTCATGTTCCTGTGGAACATGATCGGTGCGATCTGGTTGCTGCCGGCCCTGGCCCGCTTCCTGATCAACCCGGAGAAGCTGCGCGCCAAGGGCTGATGGCCTTGGCGCAGAACGAAAAACGCGGCCCTCGGGTAATGCCAGTCAGTTAAGGCTGTACGCGTTTGGCTCCCCTCTACCGTTTACGGGAGAGGGGCTGGGGGAGAGGGCCGAAATACCGCGAAACGGCCATTTACCCCTCTCCGAACATGGCTCGCCAGAGGGGCGAGGGGACTGATCGTAGGCAGTCGGCGCTTAACTGATCAGCATTAGGCCCTCGGGCCGCGTTTTTTGTCTGTGCCGCGTATAGCCATCCCCCGGATTGCATCCGTATA
>NZ_VRYE01000188.1 GCF_008041835.1 Ectopseudomonas mendocina | reverse complement strand
TCCGTTTTCTGAGGCGACTCCAACGTCAGAAAAGACCGTGCGGTCGACTTTTGATATTTCGTGCTGTCGCCTTCTGAAAGTGACACCAAGGCCCCGCAACGCGGGGCTTTTTTTGTCTCAAAACGCTTTCTCAAAAAAACTTTCTCAAATACCCTCGGGAGAACGAAATTTGAGAAGAAGGCCATGACCCACAGAACCCAGACCGCTAATCAGGTGGTCACCTGATGTTGATTGGCTACGCTCGCGTCTCAACTGTCGATCAAGACTTACGCCTCCAGCTCGACGCACTACAAGCGGCTGGATGCGACAAGGTTTTCACCGATAAGGCCAGCGGGAAGAAACTAGACCGCGCCGGCCTGATAGATGCACTGGCTTTCGCCCGCGAGGGTGACACGCTCGTCGTGTGGAAGCTGGATCGCCTTGGTCGTTCAATGAAAGGGCTGGTTGACCTTGCTGCCGAACTTGATGCGCGGAAGGTCGATCTTCGTTCGCTCACTGACGGTATCGACACCAAAGGAACCGCTGGACGCTTTTTCTTCCACGTCCTTGCCGCTATGGCGGAAATGGAGCGGGAATTGATCCTGGAGCGAACCAGGGCCGGCCTGGAAGCCGCTAGGCGTAGCGGAAAGGTCGGTGGCCGGCGTCCGGTAATGACCCCAGCAAAAACCGAGGCAGCACAAACGTTGCTGAGCAACGGGATGGACGCCAAGGAGGTGGCCATGTCCATCGGGGTATCGTTGCCAACTCTCTATCGACACCTGCCGGCGCGGGATCGGGAATAGGCCTCCGGCCGACCTGGCGTGAACCTGGACGTGATGAACAACTCCCACGGGTCAGGTAATGCGCCCCTGAAACCGCGTGTGTAGAGGGGGTGACAATTTGTCAGGGGGGACGCACGGATCGAGGTGGCCACCGACAAACTGGCGCGCTCCTGGACGTGGTGAACAACTCCCACGGATCAGGTGATGCGCCCCTGAAACCGCGTGTGTAGAGGGGTGACAATTTGTCAGGGGGGCGCACGGATCGAGGTGGCTACCGACAAACTGGCGCGCTCCTGGACGTGATGAACAACTCCCACGGATCGAGGCGCTGGCCTTCGCCTGCTGACGCGAAGACGAAAAAAAGCCCTCAAGGCGAGGGCTTTGTAATAGGACGATCAGCGAGCGCGGTGCCACAGAAGTAGACGTGAGGGGGTGAGCACCTGGGCGAGTCTTGCGACTCCAGCCTGCCGCTGACCAAAGGTACAGCGGCGGCGATTCTACTACAGCGCTTTACCCCTGCGCCCGGTAATGACGTACAACACGTCAAAACCCAGCTGGTCGAGACTGGCCAAGGCCACCGCATCCGGGCAGCTCTTCCCTGCTTCGTAGTAGCACCAGGTGCGCCGGGAACAGCCAATCCTGGCAGCAGTCTCGGTGCCAGTCAGGTTGAGTCGAGACGCTTCCAGGGCTAAGCGCCGGCCGACAGCCTCTTTCACAGGGTATGCGCCTTTTTCGCTTGCAGCTTGGCCCCTTCCTCCTGGCTCAGCTCTGCTTTGACCTTGCCAACACCTCGGCTATAGGACACCTCGTAGCACTTGCCCACTACCGGCTCCTTCTCGAACAGCTTGCGATCATGCTGGACGATTCCCTTGGGGCCGAACTGATAGACATGCTTCTGGTCAACGTGCAGCACCTGTCCACCGTAGGTTTGCGGGTGGACGTTCTTGGCTGGATTAGTGGCGTCGCTCAGTTGGTGGATGCCTTTAGGCAATCCTGCCTCTGGCTGTACCTTCATGGTGACCCAGCCCGGTTCTCCATCTTTCCCCGCACCAGGTACAACCTGGTCGATCTGACGGCTGCCATTCAGCACTACGATTTTCACGCTGCCTTCGGGCTTCATGAGAACGCCGGCATCGCCGTTATTGCGGTTTGCAATTTTCATTACCACTTCAACTTCTCCTTGTTAGCGCGACATTGCCCGTCGCGGTTGTTGCTTCTCTGCCTGCGTCTGAACTTGCTCGAGGCGTTTCTGCTCGATGCGCTCCTGGTGCTTCTCGATGGCTAAGCCAACCTCCGACCGCACCTGGCGATCCAGGGCCTCACGGCCGAGGCTGCTTTTGGTGGCCAGGTCGTTGAAGTCCGTGAAACGCTTCATCTGGTTGATAGCTTCTTGTTGCTCAGGGGTCAGCTTATTGGCGCGGGCCTTCTCCGGGTCGATGGGTTCCACTCCAGCCGGATAGGCTTGCTCGCCTGGTGCGAAGATCGGAAAGATGGCCTTGCCTTCTACCGACTTCGCCGCTTCCTGGGCCTTAGTTCGGCCTGGGTTCTTGCCGTCAATCAGCTCCTGGTGAAGATCGTTGTCCCCGGCAATCAGAATTGGCTTGTCGGGGAACTGCTCGCGCATCTGCGCGGCGACATGGGGAAGGTTGCCCGAGTCAAACGCCGCAACGGTTGCGTAGCCAAGGCTTTGGGACAGCGTATCGGCCGTGGCATAGCCTTCGCCGATCACGATGGCAGGAGCTGCTTGCAGAGCCTCCAGGCCAGCGCCGCCGACGACATGGAAGTTCTGGTGTTTCTCGGTGCCCTTGGCAAACATCTTCGTGCCGTTGGCGCGAATTGACTGCGCAGCCTTGAGGTTGCCATTGCTGTCCTGTGCGGTCAGCAGCAAGTCGCCGGCTGTGAAGACCAGATTATCCGGGTTGGCCTCGCGCAGCGCCTTCGACTCCCTAGCATTTTTCCCAATGAGGATGATCGAATCGGCAGGCAAGCCCGCTGTGTCCGCAGGTACAACCTTGAGGTCGCCGGGCCTGGCCTCCTTGTTCTGGAGATAGGTGTGATCCGCTGTTGCTTGTGGTGCGATCGCCAGCAGTTCGCCGATCGCCTTAACTGCGCGGGCTTGATTCACCAGCCGCTCTTGCTCTCGCTGGGCTTGCCGCTGCGCAGCTTCGGCATTGAAAGATGCTTTGTCGCCCTCGCTGAGCGCGTAGCCCTTGGCTTTCCAGTTTGATTGGAAGCCTGTGCGGTGGTTCTGAATCGTACCTGCAGGAACGCCTTTCTCGCCGGGTTCCAGCTCGAACCCCCGATAAGCTCCCGAGGTGTTGCCCTTGCTTCCCCCCTCGACCGGGACTCGGTGCCATTTGCCGTCCATGATGGGGTGCTCTCCATCAACCACTAGGCCGGCTTCCTTCATGACCTGGGCGAACTCTTCTCGCGGCTCCATCGCGGGGGCCTGGCGAACTTGGTTCTCTGGCAGCCACTTTTGTAGCTTCTCCAGGTCTGCGCCAGGCTGCGCGTACCAGCATTTAGTCTGCTTATCGAAACCGATGGCGGGACGGCCGCTCTGTAGCTTGCCAGCGACCTGTTTGGCCTCGTCGCGCTGCTCGTATGGAACAGCCAACCAGGTCTTTTCCTTGGCCACGCTGGTACTGCTCTGCTCGCTACGGGCCTCGCTCTTTTCGAGTTCGGCTATTCGCCGCTGCATTTCAGGATCATTTAGAGCAAGCGCCACCTCGGCATTTTTTCGCTCTTCTTTGGCCGCAGAAATGTCCTCGTCAGTGCTGTTCGGGTTTTGTCGCACCTGCGCTTCTCGCAGTCGTGCTTGCTCGACTGCTTGCTGCATATCATCAGCCTGAACCAGCCCCTGGCCCTGGAGCACTTCGCGCCGGTCGCTGACCGCATCAGTAGCATCGAATATCTGCTTCTCTACCTGGTCAACATCCTGGTACATGGCTTCGGCGGCTGGCTCATGGCGCTGCCAGAACGGGTTGTTGTTGCCCATTGGGTGCATCGAATCCAGAACACTCTGCACAGTGTCTAGCTGCCGCTCGTTCATCCGGCCAATGGCAGGGCGAAGGTCGCTACTCAGCTTGTCCAGCACCCATTGCTCGGCGGTCAGTTGCTGCTGTGTGATTTCCTGTTGGGGCAACTGCTGTCCCTGCTCCATTTTGGCCTCCTGCTGTTCCTGCCGATGCCGGGCTGTGGCGATTGCAGAGTTGAGGGCGTTCGTCTGCCACTCATCATCCGAAGTCATGCCAGTGCCTGGAACTCGCTGCCCCTCGATGCAGCTCACAGCTTTACCGTCGCCGCTGTGCAGCTCGCTATGTACTGGGATCAATTTTCCGTCTGTATCCTGGTACTCGACGCGAATATCCGCCTCGTACTCGCCAGCATTCGACCAGCGAAGCATTGCCTTGAGGCCGTTAGCTTCGGCAGTGCGCTCCAGGGTCTGCCACGACTCCAGGGCGCTGTATCCAGGATTGGCGTTCTTGTGGGCTTCCTGGATATGGGCCAATACCTCGGCCTGCTCTTGGCCTAGCTGCGCGGTGTCCACCTGGTGGTCTTGAACTTGCTGCTGTTCAAACGCCAGGACGAAAGCCTGGATTTTCTCGGCATCCGCGGCTGCCCGGAAGATCTCAAGTGGATCTTCTTGCAGCACCTTGATCCATGACCCGACATACGCAACGTGCTGACCAGGATCGTGGCCAATACCCAGCTCGTTGCCCAGGATCATGCTGGAAATCTCTGCCCGCAACTCTTCCTTGGCGTACCCCTCCGACCCGAATGGGTTGGACAAGTCACGGTCAAGCCGCGAAGGGTGGCCAGTCCAATGCCCCAGCTCATGCAGTGCGGTCGCGTAGTAGTTGTCGGCCGAGGGAAACTGGCCGCGCTCGGGCATGGTGATGCTGTCGGTTGATGGCCGGTAAAACGCCCTATCACCGCCTGCATGTGTGATGCGCGCCCCTGATTGTTGCCGCTGACCGAAAACT
>NZ_VRYE01000187.1 GCF_008041835.1 Ectopseudomonas mendocina | reverse complement strand
CACCCGTGGCATAGCCGTAGCTCAGCAACCACAGCAACATAGCCGGATGGTAGGCAGCGCTGCCACGGCCCGCATAGACGCTCTCCAGCTTCGACAGATCCAGGCCCTCTACGACCTCCACCACGTAGCGCGCCAAATGTGACTCGGGCAGCCAGTCCTGCACCGACGGCGGGAGCAAGTAGTCGATTTCGCGGTTTATCGGTCGAAAGCGGCTCATACAGTCAGGTTCCAGGAGCGATGCGCAATTCTACCGGCGAGGGGAAAAGTCCGACAGGCTGCTAGGCTTGAAGTTCAAACGGCAGAAACCCATTGGCCCCTATATCGTCGATTTCATCTGCACTGAACGTTGGCTCGTCATCGAGCTGGACGGTGGGCAGCATCAGCTGCAGACGGAATACGATCAACAACGTGAGCGTTATCTGGAGAGTCGAGGCTATCGTGTACTGCGTTTCTGGAATCATCAGGTACTGGCTGAAACGGAGGCTGTACTTGAACAGATTCGTCTTGAAATCGGCGAGCAAGATGGCCTATGAGCATCGCCGCGAGTCTTGGCATAACGTTGATCCGCTCCCCTCTCCCATTTATGGGAGAGGGGTTGGGGGAGAGGGTTTTGCATGCCCCGCCTAACTCGCCGCTGGCTCCTTATCCTCCTGCTCCCCCTGGCCCTGCTCTGGCTCGCCGACCACCTCTTCCCACTGCCCCTGCCCGAGGACGATCTGGCCCGCGTGGTGCTGGCCGAAGACGGCACGCCATTGTGGCGTTTCGCCGACCACGACGGTGTATGGCGTTACCCGGTGACGCCCGAAGAGGTCTCCCCCTATTACCTCGAAGCCCTGCTGACCTACGAGGATCGCTGGTTCCGCCAGCACCCCGGCATCAACCCGCTGGCGCTGGGCCGTGCGGCTTGGCAGAACCTCACCGGCGGACGCGTGGTGTCCGGCGGCAGTACGCTGTCGATGCAGGTGGCGCGGCTGCTCGATCCGCATGGCCGTGACCTGCCCGGCAAGCTCAAGCAACTCTGGCGCACGGCGCAGCTGGAGTGGCATCTGTCCAAGGACGAAATCCTCACCCTTTATCTGAATCGCGCGCCTTTTGGCGGCACCTTGCAAGGCGTGGCCGCCGCGAGTTGGAGTTACCTGGGCAAGCCACCAAGCCAGCTCACCCGCGCCGATGCCGCGCTGCTTGCCGTGCTGCCGCAGGCGCCCAGCCGCTTGCGCCCGGATCGTCATCCCGAGCGCGCCCAGGCCGCGCGCGACAAGGTGCTGCGGCGCCTGGGCGAGTTTCAGGTGTGGCCGCAGGCGCAGGTGGACGAAGCGCTGGAAGAGCCGGTATTCCTCGCCCCGCGCCGCGAGCCGAGCCTCGCGCCCTTGCTGGCGCGGCGGCTGAACCGCGCCGGCAGCCCGCCGCTGATTCGCACCACCCTCGATGCCGGCTTGCAGCAGCGCCTGGAGGATCTGCTGCTGGGCTGGCGCGCGCGCCTGCCCGAGCGCACCTCGGCAGCGGTCCTGGTGGTGGAGCACGAAAGCATGGCCGTGCGCGCCTACCTCGGTTCGGTGGATATCGCTGACACCTCGCGCTTCGGCCATGTCGACATGGTCCGCGCCCTGCGCTCGCCCGGTTCGACGCTCAAGCCCTTCCTCTACGGCATGGCCCTGGATGCTGGCTTGATCCATTCCGAATCGCTGCTGCAGGACGTGCCGCGGCATTACGGCGACTACCGCCCCGGCAACTTCGCCGCCGGCTTCATCGGCCCGGTGTCAGCCAGCGAAGCCCTGGCCACCTCGCTCAACCTGCCCGCCGTGCAGTTGCTCGAAGCCTACGGGCCGAAACGCTTTGCCGGCGAGCTGCGCAGCGCGGGATTGCCGATCCGTCTGCCGGCACTGGCCGAGCCGAACCTGGCGCTGATCCTCGGTGGCGGCGGTTCGCGGCTGGAATCGCTGGTGGCCGGTTACAGCGCCTTCGCGCGCGGTGGTATGGCGGCCAAGCCGCGTCTGCAACCAGGCGATGAATTGCGCGAGCGGCGTCTGCTGTCGCCCGGTTCGGCCTGGATCATCCGCCGTATTCTCAGCGGTCAGGCACGTCCTGATCGTGACCCGCGCGCCTACCTGGCGCAGCGCCCGACCCTGGCCTGGAAGACCGGCACCAGCTACGGCTTTCGCGATGCCTGGGCCATTGGCGTCGGGCCGCGACATCTGATCGGAGTCTGGATCGGCCGACCGGACGGTACCCCGGTGCCCGGCCAGTTCGGCCTGGCCTCGGCAGCGCCGCTGCTGTTGCAGGTGCATGATCTGCTGGTCAATCGCGACAGTCAGCGTGGCATCGCTGCGCCGCCTGATCCACAGCCAGCCGAGGTCGGCGTGGCCGCCATCTGCTGGCCGTTGGGGCAGCCGCTGAGCAGGGACGATCCCAACTGTCGGCGCCTGCGCTTTGCCTGGACGCTGGAAGGCACCACGCCCCCCACGTTGCTGGCAGCCGATCAACCGTTGGGTAGTGGCCTGCGCGAGCGCTATTGGCTCAATGCCGAAGGGCGGCGCGTTGGACCCGGCTGTGACGGGGCCGAGGCGCATGAGCTGGTGCTGTGGCCGGCACCGCTGGAACCCTGGCTGCCACGTCGGGAACGGCGTGCTGTGCGCTTGCCGGCTATCGACCCGGGCTGTCCACCACTGCGCAGCAGTCAGGTGGCGCCGCTGTCCATCGTCGGCGTGCGCGATGGTGATCGTTTGCGTCGGCCGCAGGGCAGTCATGCGTCACTGCGGCTCAGCCTTTCGGCGCTGGGGGGAAGTGGCCGGCGCTGGTGGTTCCTCGATGGTCAGCCGCTGGGTGACAGTGCGCCGGATGCGCCCTTCAGTCATGCCTTCGGCAGTGGCAGGCATCAGCTCAGCGTGCTCGATGACGGTGGGCAGACCGCTCGTCTGGAGTTCAGCGTCGGGCCGTAAAGCGACTCGCTGGGATGTGCCGACGCCGACCGTTCTGGTCAGCGCCTTGATCCGCATTGCCAAGTACTCCCGCCAGGAGTGGCCAGGGTTTGGCCGTGGGCTATGGATGCTAAATCTGTCTGCAATTATCTTTGTGGTTGTGTACATTTTTGTATCCAGTAAGAGTCAGGCTCCAGCCAGCAACGGGAGAAACCTCCATGCGCCTCTGGCAACGCAGTATTCAGTGGCAATTGATCCTCAGCATGGGCGCTGCCCTGTTGACCAGTATTCTGATCGTCGTCGGCATTTACTCGGCGGTGGTCAATCGTCTGACCGAGCGCGACCTGATCGGCGATGTGCTGGCCACCAGCGAGTGGCTGCGCACGGCAGTCGGCCAGGTGGCGCGGGTGGTGGAGAACACCGCCGGGCGTGCCGGGCAGCAGCAGGAAATGACCGTGCAGGAGATCGCGCGCAACGCCAGCAACGCCGCGCAGTCCTCTCACAGCGCGCGCGACGAGGCGCAGAGTGCGCGGTATTCACGGTGATTGCGCCCCAGCACCAGAATCAGATAGCCGAGGTAGAAGGTCAGGGTGATCAGCATCGCGTGCTTCTGCTGCCAATTCAGCGCCATTACCGCCAGGCCCGGCAGGTAGAGCAGGGCCAGTGCCAGCAGGGCGCGGCCACGGCGCATGGCGAAATTGAAAGTCATCGCCGTGGCTAAGGCCACCGTGGCCAGGGTGGCGATCATTTCCGAGTCATTGTAGGCGTCGCTGTATACCGCCAGGGCGTGGGCCTGGCCCCAGCACAGTGCCGTCAGCAGAATCAGCCACCAGTGGTGATCCAGCCAGCGCTGCGGGCGCTGGGGGCTATCCAGCCCGTTGGTACGGTGCAGCAGGCGCGCGGCCAGCAGTGCGGCGAACAGCACGCACCCGACAACCCCGCTGGTGATCAGCTCGGCCGGTGCCGCACTGAATACCCAGGTCAGCAGCCAGGCGAGAAGAAACCTCCCAGGCGCGTGCGGATGCGGGTGTCATCCACTTCACGCCACAGGGCGAAGGTATTGGGTTGGCGCGGTACTTCGGCGTCGGTCATTTTTTCGGCCTGCCACCGCTGGCGGCCACCTCCGGGCCGTCGCAGGCGACGTCAGAACCTTCTCCAGGAGGTTTGTGATCACAGAAACTGCTTGCCAGAGCATAGCGCCTTTTCGTGAACGCGAGGATGTCGATTTGCCAGTACTTGCCGCCACCCGTCAGCCGCGCCGAATCATCCAGATACCGGCGACGATCAACAGCAGGCCTGCAACCTTGCCGAAGGTGATCGGCGATTCACGAAAGCCTGCCCAGCCGAAATGATCGAGGGTGATGGCCATGGCCAGCTGCCCGGCGATCACCAGCACCATGAACAGCAGCGCGCCCACGCGTGGCCCGGCGAAGGCGGCGGTGGCGATGAAGAAGGCGCCGAGCAGGCCGCCGCTCCAGTGCCACCAGGTCAGCGCCTTGAGTGCACTAACAGGCCGTTGAAAAACTCGGC
>NZ_VRYE01000186.1 GCF_008041835.1 Ectopseudomonas mendocina | reverse complement strand
TCATGAGAAATCCGGGCTAGGGAGCGCCTATAGCAATGTTCAAGAGTTCCTTGTGGGGTTTATAAAAACTAAATTTTGCTCACTATTGGTGAGTGTTTTTTGGTTTTTCTAAACCTTCTTCTTGCTGAAGGTTTAGAAAAGCTCTATTTTGCTCACTATGAGTGTGCAAAAGTCTGAAAAACTAAACTCCTTGCTTGCAGGGCTCGGCGACAGCGACCTGGTGTCCAGTAGCTGGTTGAAGGCCCATGGCTACAGCAGCAACCTAGTAGCGCGATATATCGCGAGCGGATGGCTGGAATCGCCTGCGCGTGGAATCTATCAACGACGAGGCGGACGTCTCACCTGGGCTGCTGTAGTGCGGGCGTTGCAGGAAGGAGAAAGATTGCCGCTGCATGTTGGCGGGCGTTTTGCCTTGGCTTGGCATGGGCACGAGCACTACCTGCGGTTGGGCGAGCGTGAGAGGGTTACTCTATATGGCCCTGGAAGCCTCCCTGCCTGGGTGGAAAAGCTTCCCTTGAAGGCTGAGGTGGTGCTGTGCGGCAAAAGCCCATTCAATCTGTCGGCATTGTCATTCAAGGCCGACATGGATGACGAAGCCCTAAGGAATCTTGGGCTCGAGTGGGTGGATGCTGATGGCGACCGCGGCCGCATCGTAGTCGCGACACCTGAGCGCGCAATCCTCGAGCTGTGTGATGGCGTGTCAGACGCGTCGCTCGTTTATGAAGTGGATGCGCTGATGCAGGGCGCGGACACCCTTCGTCCCCAAAGGGTAAGCATGCTGCTGCGACATTGCACCAGCATAAAAGCCAAGCGCTTGTTCCTAGCCCTCGCAGAGCGCCACCAGCACGCCTGGGTGGATCATCTCTCGTTGGACGGCGTCTATCTCGGGAAGGGAAAGCGTTGTCTGGTTCCCGGTGGTCGCTTGAACCCAACCTACCAAATAACCTTGCCGGCGGATCTTGATGAGCACCTGGGATAAGCGCTACACCGACCGAGTCCAGTTGTTGGTGGAAATTCTGCCGACCTTGGCGAAAGAAACACGATTTGCCCTCAAAGGAGGGACGGCGATCAACCTGTTCGAGCATGACTTGCTCAGGTTGTCTGTGGATATCGATCTGACTTGGTTGCCGATGCAGGATTATGCGCAGGATGCCGGTCAGATCTCCGATGCATTAGAAAGTCTGGGAAGGGCACTTGGCTCTGCGCCATTAAGGCTACAGGTACAAACATCGGCGCCAGAAAGAGGTGGCTTCATAAACAGACTGATAGTGAGTCGTGTACGAGCCCGAGTCCAAATAGAAACGACTCCGGTGATGCGCGGTTCCGTGCATCCGGTACGGACAATGGTTGTCCAGCCGCAGGTCCAGGAGGCCTTTGGCTTTGCCTCGATCCAGGTGCTCGACTTTGCGGATCTCTATGCTGGGAAAATGGCAGCAGCATTGTCGAGGCAGCATCCGCGCGACCTGTTTGATATCGGTTTGCTTCTGGCCGATCCGCGCACAGATGAGCGACTTTGGCGAACCTTCCTGATCTACATGACCTGTAGCCCGAAACCTGCCTGGGAGATGCTGGTTCCCAATGAACCCAAGGATTTCGAGGCGATATACCAGACCCACTTCCGTGGTATGACTGCTGCCCCTGTCAGCTCAGAGATACTGCTGGAGCACCGCACCAGGCTTCTTCGACAAATTTCAGAGTGGCTGACTCCGCGGTCGAGAGCATTTCTGGAGTCCGTCGAGATGGAAAATCCAGATTTTGACTTGATCGAGTTGCCACAGGCAGCAGAGCTCCCTGCGATAAAAAGGAAACTGCAGAATCTTGCTTCACGATCAGCTAAGAAGCGGGCTTCCGACCATTCTCAGCTGCAATCGGCCTTCGAGATGTTTGATCGTCGGTAGTGTTCGCAGCCTGCCCAGCCTTTGTCATTTCACGTGCTGGGTGGGCGCCGTTGGAAAAGCTAATCCCTCAAAGCCGGATGTGGATAGCGGCGCTCGGTGGCGCGACGAACACTTCAGGCTATTGCCTTGGCTTCTCGAATGCTTTTCGCTTCTTCGAGTACCTTGCGCTGACTTTCGATGGCACGCTCAGCTGCTGCACCATAAGCAGCGCGCTTGGCTGTATCAGAGCTGTTCCTGAAGAAGGTCGACAGCGGGCTTGAATTGCTCCCAAGGGCCTTTCCTTTGTAACCGCGCCATGAACCCC
>NZ_VRYE01000185.1 GCF_008041835.1 Ectopseudomonas mendocina | reverse complement strand
ACGCACCCGTGGCATAGCCGTAGATCAGCAACGACAGCAACATAGCCGGATGGTAGGCAGCGCTGCCACGGCCCGCATAGACGCTCTCCAGCTTCGACAGATCCAGGCCCTCTACGACCTCCACCACGTAGCGCGCCAAATGTGACTCGGGCAGCCAGTCCTGCACCGACGGCGGGAGCAAGTAGTCGATTTCGCGGTTTATCGGTCGAAAGCGGCTCATACAGTCAGGTTCCAGGAGCGATGCGCAATTCTACCGGCGAGGGGAAAAGTCCGACAGGCTGCTAGCGCGCCCAGCCCCAGGAGCGTCAAGGCAGAAGGTCGTACACCCCTCCATACGCCGCTTTAAGGCCCTGACCCCGAGGGTGAGCAGCGCAGATGAGAGCGACGTGCTGGAAGGCATGGATGAGGCCACGATGTCGGTGGCGGACGAAATCTTTGACCCCGCCTCGGAGCTCAATCCGTTCAGTACGGACTTCTTCAAGCACCGGAACCATCTGGTGTACCGCATCATGACTGACGCCGGCATCCGTAGAAGTGAGCTGCGCTTCGTGAAGGTTGAGGATGTTAACTACTCCAGAAACCGGGTGCGTGTCCGTGTCTCCAAGACTCAGGCCAGAACCGTTCCGATCTCTAGCGCGACCGCGCTGGCCTTCCACCATTTCGTCCTTGAGCACTGGTCAAAAATCCCCGCCAAGCAGCGTCAGCACGGCTACCTCTTCACCACGGCCCAGGGCGACCACCTCAGCGCAGACACGATCAATCTCATCTTCAGGACAGCCAGGGAGAAGGCCCACGAACTGCCTGATGACTTTGCTCCGCACGCCCTGAGGCGGACGTGGAATGACAGGTACAGCACGAAGGTTGATAAGGCCCCGCCAGAGAAACGCATCCCCAGGGAGCAAGAGGAGCAGATGCGGAACCGCCTGATGGGATGGAAGAAAGACTCCGAGATGAGCGCTCGCTACTCGCGTAGAACCATCAGATTGAAATCTGACCAAATTGCAGAAGAACTAGCCAACGAAATAGCAGCAGGCCGCAAGAAAGATGATGAATAACGAAGTGCTAGTTCAACACATCGAAGCTGCTGCATCCACAGCAAAAACATTGGTTCTGCTGGATGGCAGGATAGTTACTGTAAAGATGGGCGAGTCGTTCCGCACATACAACAGTGACGGCGTAGCAGTGCTACTGTATCTAGACACGCTTAGCCAGGACAATCCTTTCCACCAGTCGCTATTCAAGGTCATATGCGGAACTCTTTCCACACACAGCCTGCAATATAACAGCGTAATTACACGAGCCCTTCATCAGTGGTTTTCTGTAGAAGATTTTGAGCAAGAAAATCTCATTCAGATCAATCACCTCAGCCTATTATCGAGAATACCAAGCTACATAGCCTTTATCATTCCAGCACTAAGACGAATTAAAGACCAAGGCTTAGATGGTATTTCGCCAGAGGTTATTGACTTCCTAGACAATGACCAGAAATGGGAAGAGCGAGGCAATGGTGCCTACTTCACGCTCATTACCAATGACCCGGTAAGTGGCGCATTAACAGATCAAGAGCTGAGCAGTATTCACAGCGAGCTCAACTACGCATACTCCAAGGGATTAGCCCGGATTTCTCATGAGGCCAGCAGGCGTGGCCGGTGAAGCCTCGGTGTATCAACAACCTGCCTTCCACCGCTAAAAATTGATCGTTTTTTATTCAATTCCCGCGTATGGGGCGCACTGCCCCCTTTCCCCCATTGAGCCGGGCCGGGGGCGCCCGCCTGTTCAGGTCGGCTTGAGGCGGGCAACCAGCCCCGCAAAGAGTTCCTGATGCGGATAGGCCTCGCTGATCAGCACGCGGATGCGCCGGCTGTTGCGAATGATCACCGCACCGATCTTG
>NZ_VRYE01000184.1 GCF_008041835.1 Ectopseudomonas mendocina | reverse complement strand
GACCGGGGAGTTGGGCTCCTCACCTTTGTTCAGGCCGGCATGTACGGCGGGGCGCAGTTCAACCCTTTGCAGCCAGTCCAGGATGAACAGGGTGCGTTCGATCCGGCCCAGTTCGCGCAGGGCGACAGCCAGGCCGTTCTGACGCGGATAGCTGCCGAGCTTGCGCAGCATCAGCGAGGCGGTAACGGTGCCCTGCTTGATCGAGCTGGCCAGGCGCAGGATGTCGTCCCAATGAGCGCGCACGTGCTTGATGTTCAGGGTGCCACCGATCAGCGGGCGCAGCGTCGGGTAGGCCTGCACGCCCTGCGGCACGTACAGTTTGGTTTCGCCGAGGTCGCGGATGCGTGGCGCGAAGCGGAAGCCCAGCAGGTGCATCAGGGCGAAGACGTGATCGGTGAAACCGGCCGTGTCGGTGTAGTGCTCCTCGATCCGCAGGTCGGACTCGTGGTACAGCAGGCCGTCGAGCACATAGGTGGAATCTCGGACGCCGACATTCACCACGCGTGTGCTGAACGGCGCGTATTGGTCGGAGATGTGGGTGTAGAACAGCCGTCCTGGCTCGCTGCCGTACTTCGGGTTGACGTGCCCGGTGCTCTCACCCCGGCCGCCAGCGCGGAAGCGCTGGCCATCGGAGGATGAGGTGGTGCCGTCGCCCCAATGGGCAGCGAAGGCATGGCGGTACTGGTGATTGACCAGCTCGGCCAAGGCCGCCGAATAGGTTTCATCGCGGATATGCCAGGCTTGTAGCCAGGACAGCTTGGCGTAGGTCAGGCCGGGGCTCGACTCGGCCATCTTGGTCAGTCCGAGGTTGATTGCATCACCGAGGATCGCGGACAGCAGCAACGTCCGATCTTTGGCCTCGGCCCCGTCCTTCAAGTGGGTGAAGTGGCGGCTGAAGCCCGTCCAATCGTCCACGTCCATCAGCAGTTCGGTGATCTTGATGCGCGGCAGTAACTGACTGGTCTGGTCGATCAGCGCCTGCGCCCGATCCGGCACCGCCGCATCCAGCGGGGTGATTTTCAGGCCGGACTCGGTGAGGATGGCATCGGGCAGCTCGTTGTCCTTGGCCAGGCGGGCGACAGTGGCCAACTGCTCGTCCAGCAGCTGCAAGCGCTCCTCCAGGTACTGGTCGCTGTTCGGGTTGATCGCCAGCGGCAGGGCCTGTTCCCGCTTGAGCGCGGCGAACTTCTCGGCCGGCAACAGGTAGTCGTCGAAGTCGCGGAACTGCCGCGAGCCCTTGACCCAGATGTCGCCGGAGCGCAGGGCGTTCTTCAGCTCGGACAGCGCGCAGATTTCGTAGAAGCGCCGGTCGAGGCCTTCCGGGGTGATCACCAGCGGCTTCCAGCGCGGCTTGATGAAGGCGGTGGGGGCATCGGCCGGCACCTTGCGCAGGTTGTCGGCGTTCATCTCGCGCAGGGTCTGCACGGCTGCCAGCACGCCTTGTGCGGCCGGGGCGGCGCGCAGCTCCAGTACCTCCAGCAGGGCCGGCGTGTAGCGGCGCAGGGTGGCGAAGTTCTCGCCGACCAGGTGCAGGTGGTCGAAGCCCTCCGGCCGGGCCAGCAGCTCGGCCTCGCTGACGCTCTCGGTGAACTCGTCCCAGGGAATCACCGCCTCGATGGCGGCATAGGGGTCGCTGCCGCTTTCCTTCGCTTCCAGCAGCGCCTGGCCGATCCTGGAGTACAGGCGCACCTTGTCGTTGATCGCCTTGCCCTGCTTCTGGAACTGCTGCTGATGCTTGTGCTTCGCGCCGCTGAACAGCTTGACCAGGATGCGGTCATGCAGATCGACCAGCTCATCGATCACGGTCGCGGTGCTCTCCAGCACCACGGCGGCCAGGGTCGCGTAGCGGCGCTGCGGCTCGAACTTACCGAGGTCTTTGGGCGTCATCTGCCCACCCTCGCGGGCCAGCTTGAGCAGGCGGTTCTGGTGGATGTGCCGGCCCAGGCCTTCGGGCAAGTCCACCAACTGAAATGTCTTCAGCCGCTCGATGTGTTCCAGCATGTGCCGAGAGTTGGGTTTCAGCGGTGCCTGGCGCAGCCAGGTCAACCAGGTGATGCTGCTGCCGGCCTTGAGCTTCAACAGCTCGTCCAGCTTGGCCCGATGCGAGTCCGTGAGTGGTTCGACCAGGGCGCGGTAGACCCGCCGATTGGCTCGCGCAATGGCTTCCGAGCAGGCCCGGTCAATCACGCTCAGCGCCGGCAGGATGCGTCGTTTCTGCCGTAGGCTCTCCAGGGCCTGACCGGCCAGCAGCAAGCCTTTGTCGGTCTGCTGGGCCAGCTCGGTTAGCTCGCGCACCAGGGCGCGGAAGTCGGACAGGCCGAACGGGGCCAGTTGCAGGTAGGTGCGCAGTTCCTGGGCATGCTCGCGACGGGTCACGTCGCGCTCGCCGTACTTTGCCCAGCTCGCCGGCTCGGCCTGGACTTGCTTCGCCACCCACAGGATGACCGGCTCGGGCAGCTCGCTGTCGGTTCCCAGCGCGTAACCGGGGTAGCGCAGCAGGCAGAGCTGCACGGCGAAGCCGAGGCGGTTGGCGTCGCCGCGTCGCTGGCGGATCAGCGACAGGTCGGAGTCGTTGAAGGTGTAGTAGCGGATCAGGTCATCCTGGCTTTCCGGCAGCGCAAGCAGGGTGTCCCGCTCCGTGGCCGAGAGGATCAAGCGACGCGGCATGTGTCAGTCGTCCGTGCGGAGGTACTGGTAGAGGGTTTCCCGGCTGATGTTGAACTCGCGGGCAAGCTGCGCCTTGGGCTCGCCGGCCGTCGCTCGCTGCCGCAGGGTAGCAGCCTGCTCATCGGACAGGGCTTTCTTGCGGCCCCGGTACGCGCCACGCTGCTTGGCCAAGGCGATGCCCTCACGCTGCCGCTCGCGGATCAGGGCGCGCTCGAACTCAGCGAAGGCCCCCATCACCGACAGCATCAGGTTGGCCATCGGCGAGTCCTCGCCAGTGAACACCAGGCCCTCCTTCAGGAACTCGATGCGCACGCCGCGCTGAGTCAGCTTCTGTACCAAGCGACGCAGGTCATCGAGGTTGCGGGCCAGCCGATCCATGCTGTGCACCACCACTGTATCGCCTTCGCGGACGAAGCTCAGCAGCGCTTCGAGCTGGGGGCGCTGGGTGTCCTTGCCCGATGCCTTGTCGGTGAACACCTTGCTCACCTGGGTTTGTTCCAGCTGGCGTTCCGGGTTCTGGTCAAAGCTGCTGACCCGGACGTAGCCGATGCGGTGCCCCTGCACGATGTCTCCTTGGTTGAAGGCGGCTTAAGTGCACTTTCTGTTC
>NZ_VRYE01000183.1 GCF_008041835.1 Ectopseudomonas mendocina | reverse complement strand
CTAGGCGTATTCCAAGTAACCTTGTCCACACCTGGGGTATTTTTGCCTTTGTTTTCAGACACCCGTTTCACGGCCAATGCCTTACCGCTGAACGAGTGAGTCAGCAGCCATTGCAGGGCTTTCACCTTGTTATGTCTGCCGTCTTGTACAGCCTTCACAATACGCGCTTGCAGCCCTCTGACACGACGTTGTACGGCAATCCAATCGATGGCTTCCCACGACGTGCCGGAAGGTGCACACGCCAATGCTGCTGCGTTCATTTGCTCTCCTTCCGTTGAAAGGGTTCTACCTACTCTCGTGTGAAGAGAGACCATGAGGACGTCTGCCCGCTTTCGCGTGAAGTGATGTTTCAACTCCTATCCAGCCCATTACAGGATGGCGTTCGCTTTTTCCTCGTTCCTTCGCCCGCACCGCCATGGGCAGTTTTTACAAACGGCTTTCCCTGGCGGGAGCGATACGGGATTTCCACGTTCCGCTTATTGAAGTGCGTCGGGTTAGGTGCCTGCTATCGACCGGGAGGCATGTGGGTCACGAATGCGTAGTCGAAAGACGCGATTCCCACCTCCGTTACCTTTTGGTTCGAGCGTATAAGCCATTTCCGCTCGTTCAACTTAACGATCGTTGCGCAGATTCACATGTGTTCACCATACCAACTATCTAGCCCTTGTCCGGCCATGGCTGCCAGAAGGGTACGCCTCTCACGATTGGTACCCCGCACCTTGCGATGCCTCGTTCCATTGTCGAAGGCGCTCTTGATTCAGCCTTCTAGATTCACCCGGTGACACGGGTGGTTCCCACCAAGGGGAACAACTTCATTAAGCGACTTCGTGTCGCACCTCGACCTGGTT
>NZ_VRYE01000182.1 GCF_008041835.1 Ectopseudomonas mendocina | reverse complement strand
GGTTACTTGGAATACGCCTAGGGCCAAGATCGGTGCGATAGAGTCGTTGAAGCGGCGAGGCTACTCGCCGCTTCCGCTTCGGCGAGTTCTTATCCCGAAGAAAAACGGCAAGACGAGACCTCTCGGAATACCCGCCATGAAATGCAGGGCCATGCAGGCACTCCATCTGCTGGCTTTGGAGCCCATTGCGGAAACCACCGCCGACCCAAACTCGTATGGGTTCAGGCCGGAACGCTCGACCGCGGATGCGGCAGCACAGTGCTTTGGTGTGCTGTCACGAAAAGCAAATGCGGAGTGGATTCTAGAGGGTGACATTCAAGGCTGTTTCGACAATATCAGCCATGATTGGTTGATCGCCAACATCCCCATGGATAAGGCGATCTTGCAGAAGTGGCTCAACGCCGGATACATCCACAACGGCCAGCTGTTCCCTAGTAACGCAGGAACGCCGCAGGGAGGCATCATCTCTCCGGTACTGTCCAACATGACGTTGGACGGGCTAGAAGCGATGCTGGCGAAGAGGTTTCCTACCGCCAAATGGACAGGCAAGAAACTGCAAGCAGTGCGGTATGCGGACGACTTCATCATCACCGGGTACTCGAAGGAGTGGCTGGAAAATGAAGTTCGTCCTGCCGTGGTCGAGTTCTTGGCAGAGCGTGGTCTCACGCTTTCCAAGGATAAGACCAAAATCACGCACATAGGGAACGGGTTCGACTTTCTCGGCTGGAACGTGCGCAAGTACAACGGCAAGCTCTTGATCAAGCCTTCCAAGGCGAATATCAGCGCTCACCTTGCCAAGCTACGAGAGTTGATCAAGGCCAACAAAACGATACGGCAGACCAATCTGATAGGTTTGCTCAACCCGGTTCTACGGGGCTGGGCGAACTATCACAGTCATGTCGTCGCCAAGAAGGTCTTCAACCAGGTGGACAGTGCAGTGTGGGAAATGCTCTGGCGATGGGCGGTACATCGCCACCCTCGCAAGACACGCCGATGGGTGAAGGATCGGTATTTCAAAGTACAAGGGGGGCGTCGATGGGTGTTCTCATGTGCTGAAAAATCCGCCGATGGTCGGAAGCGTCAGTACACGTTATTGGACGCCTCGGACACGCCAATTGTGCGACATATCAAGATCAAGGCCGCTGCCAACCCACACGACCCCGCTTGGGATGAATACTTCGAGTCCCGCTGGGGCAAGAGGATGCTCACTTCCGCGAAAGGTCGAGCCAAGCTGTACCGGATTTGGGTGCAACAGGGCGGTCGGTGCTGCGTCTGCTTCAAGCCGGTGACCAAAGACACACCGTGGCATAGTCGCCATATTGTGAAGCTAGGTCATGGCGGAACGGACGCGGCGGCTAATCTTGAGATATACCACCTGCGCTGCCCGAGGAATGTGCAATTTGCCTATGCCGATGACGTACAACCGGGTGCCTAGAGGTGCCTTAGCGGAGGCTTGAGCCGTGTGCTGGGAAACTCGCATGCACGGTTCTTAGGGGGTTGGACGCGGGCAACCGCGTCTGACTCCCCGACAACCAGATCCGGCACTGGGCACTGGGGCGCTCGAACTGGTTGTTTGCAGGATCGCTACGCAGCGGCAAACGCGCGGCGGCGATCATGAGCCTTATCCCGTCGTCCCGAATGAACGGGCATGCGCCGTATGCCTATCGCAAGGACGTGCGACCGCGCCTGCCGACGCAACGGGCGCGTCAGGCCGGCCAACGCTTGCCCCGCCAGTGGGGACCTGACTGAACCGCCCGAGGGTGGCTGCGCGGACGCTCACGAGTA
>NZ_VRYE01000181.1:1682-1861 GCF_008041835.1 Ectopseudomonas mendocina | reverse complement strand
GTCGCGCGAGGAGATCTTCAATTCCCTGCGCGGTATCGAGTATGACGGTCAGGATCGTTCCATCGATGTGCGCATCTCGCGTATCCGTCCGAAGATCGGTGATGACCCGATGCATCCACGGCTGATCAAGACGGTGCGCAGCAAGGGCTATCTGTTCGTCGCCGAAGCCGCCGAAGCCT
>NZ_VRYE01000181.1:0-1519 GCF_008041835.1 Ectopseudomonas mendocina | reverse complement strand
GCAGGCGCTGAACGATGTGCCACTGGACAGCAGCGAGCGCAACAGCTTGCAGCGTGGTCATGTGCTGGTACAGCAGACCGGCCCGCATTCGGCCAAGGTCTACGCGCTGCTCGCCGGCAAGCAGCCGTTGCTGTTGACCGGCGAGATTCAGCAGATCAGCGAGCAGTTGGCGCGGGCGACCAACTACCTGCTGATCGATGAGCTGGTGCGTTACCCGGTGCATGAGCAGCCACAACGCCTGGCTGAGCTGAAGGCGGCCAAGCAGTTCGGCTTCAACCTGCAACTGCTGCGGCTGGAAGACGCCACCCTCGACCTCGACCAGCGTCGGCGCATCGACGAGGGCGATACGGTGATGGCGCTGGGCAAGGGGGGCGACTCCATTTACGTGTTCTCCGGCATCGTCGATACGCCCTGGGTGCTGGAAATCGGCCCGCTGTACCAGATGAACCCCTATCCGCCGCAACTGCTGGTGCTGATAGGCGCGNNGCCCTGGAAAGCGCCGCCACGCATATCGCCAGCGGTCGCCTGGATGCCCGCGTGCCGACGCGCGGCGCGGATTCGGTCGGGCGCCTGGCCAGCAGCTTCAATGCCATGGCCGAGCACCTGCAGACGTCCCTGAGCACGCAGCGCGAGCTGGTGCGTGCGGTGTCCCATGAACTGCGCACGCCGGTGGCGCGCNNCGGCGCAAGTACATGGACGGCATGGACAGCGATATTCAGGACCTCGACAAGTTGGTCGACGAGATGCTGACCTACGCGCGCCTGGAGCAGGGTTCACCGGCGCTGAACTTCCAGCAGGTGGAACTCAAGGCGCTGATCGATCAGGTGATCGACGAGCTGGCGCCGCTGAGCAACAAGGTGCGCGTGGAATGTGGTGCGGTGCTCAGTGTGCAGGGGGATGGCGCCTGCTGGGTCGAGGCCGAGCCGCGCTACCTGCACCGCGCGTTGCAGAATCTGGTGAGCAACGCCATGCGCTACGCCGAAGGCAAGGTGCTGATCAGTTGTGAGGTGGGCTACAAGCGCTGCCGTATCGATGTCGAAGATGATGGGCCTGGCGTGCCGGAGGAGGCCTGGGAGCGTCTGTTCAGCCCCTTCCTGCGCCTTGATGACAGCCGCACGCGGGCTTCTGGTGGGCATGGTCTGGGACTGTCCATCGTGCGCCGCATCATTTACTGGCATGGCGGGCGTGCGCAGATCAGCCGCAGCGACAGCCTGGGGGGGGCGCGTTTCAGCCTGGTGTGGCCGCGACAGCAGGGAGAGTAGGGCGCTATTGCGTGTTGGACCCGTTGCGCAGCGGGTTTTTGCCCGCTCTTGAGCCCAATGAGATGGACTCCTCCATCCTACGGCATCATTACGCCAGACTGAAGGTTACGAAACACACAATCCCGGAGGAGGAGACCGCATAAAACTTAAACACATAGGCTGTGCATTTGCTAAGCAGGTCTTTACAGTTCAGGGTGTCGACAGCCATGCGCATGACAAATGCCGCAATCAACTCAATAGGCATCAACCGCGGGATT
>NZ_VRYE01000180.1:2498-3707 GCF_008041835.1 Ectopseudomonas mendocina | reverse complement strand
GCTGGTGGCGGCCAGGGCACGGAGGTAGTAGGTGGTTTTCAGACCACGGTACCAGGCCATGCGGTAGGTCACGTCCAGCTTCTTGCCCGAGGCGCCGGCGATGTACAGGTTCAGCGACTGAGCCTGGTCGATCCACTTCTGGCGACGGCTGGCGGCGTCGACGATCCACTTGGTTTCCACTTCGAAGGCGGTGGCGTACAGGTCTTTCAGATCCTGCGGGATGCGCTCGATCTNNCAGGCCACGATTTTTCAGGTCGCGCACCAGGTAGGGGTTGATCACGGTGAATTCGCCGGAGAGGTTCGATTTCACGTACAGGTTCTGGTAGGTCGGCTCGATGGACTGCGACACGCCAATGATGTTGGAGATGGTCGCGGTCGGCGCGATGGCCATGATGTTAGAGTTGCGAATACCTTTCTTCACGCGCTCGCGGATCGGCGCCCAGTCCAGCGACTCGGACAGGTCGACGTCGATGTACTTCTGGCCACGGGCTTCGATCAGGATCTGCTGCGAATCCAGCGGCAGGATGCCCTTGCTCCACAGCGAACCTTCGAAGGTGCTGTAGCTGCCGCGCTCTTCGGCCAGGTCACAGGAAGCCTGGATGGCGTAGTAGCTGATGGCTTCCATCGACTTGTCGGCGAACTCGACGGCAGCGTCGGAGCCGTAAGGGATGTGCTGCAGGTACAGGGCGTCCTGGAAGCCCATCAGGCCGAGGCCGACCGGACGGTGCTTGAAGTTGGAGTTACGCGCCTGATCCACGCTGTAGTAGTTGATGTCGATGACGTTATCGAGCATGCGCACAGCGGTCTTCACGGTGCGGCCGAGTTTCTCGATGTCCAGCTTGCCGTCGACGATGTGGTTGACCAGGTTGACCGAACCCAGGTTGCAGACGGCGATCTCGTCCTTGTTGGTGTTCAGGGTGATTTCGGTGCACAGGTTGGAGCTGTGTACCACGCCCACGTGCTGCTGCGGGCTGCGCAGGTTGCACGGGTCTTTGAAGGTCAGCCACGGGTGGCCGGTCTCGAACAGCATCGAGAGCATTTTGCGCCACAGGTCTTTGGCCTGGATGGTCTTGTACAGCTTGATCTTGCCGTACTCGATCAGGGCTTCGTAGTACTCGTAGCGCTCTTCGAAGGCCTTGCCGGTCAGGTCGTGCAGGTCCGGCACTTCGCTCGGGCTGAACAGGGTCCACTTGCCGTCTTCGAAGACGC
>NZ_VRYE01000180.1:391-2417 GCF_008041835.1 Ectopseudomonas mendocina | reverse complement strand
GCGCGCGCACCGGGGTCCAGTCGTTGCCCAGGCCACCGGCGAATTTGGACAGCATGGCGTTGTCGTGGATGGCGCCGTAGATGCCCGACAGGTCGTCCGGCACGGTGGTCAGGTAGCAGGAGGACAGCTGCGGACGCAGGGTGCCGGCGTTGAACAGGGTCGGGGTCGACGCCATGTAGTCGAACGAGGACAGCAGGTTGTAGAACTCGATGGCGCGGTCTTCGCGGTTCTTCGGCTCTTCGATGGCCAGGCCCATGGCCACGCGCATGAAGAACACCTGCGGCAGTTCGAAGCGGATGCCGTCCTTGTGGATGAAGTAGCGGTCGTACAGGGTCTGCAGGCCGAGGTAGGTGAACTGCTGGTCGCGCTCGTGGTTCAGCGCCTTGCCCAGTTTCTCCAGGTCGTACTCTTTGAGTTTCGGGTCGAGCAGCTCGAATTGCGAGCCGGCTTCGACGTAGGCCGGCAGGGCCTTGGCGTACAGCTCGGCCATCTCGTGGTGAGTGGCGCTGGCGGTGATGTTGAGGAAGCTCAGGGCCTCGGCGCGGATGTTGTCCATCAGCAGGCGGGCGGTGACGTAGCTGTAGTTCGGCTCACGCTCGACCAGGGTACGGGCGGTCATCACCAGGGCGGTGTTGACGTCCTTCTCGGCCACGCCGTCGTAGAGGTTCTTCAGGGTTTCGCGCTCGATCAGGGCGCTGTCGACCTCGGCCAGGCCTTCGCAGGCTTCCTTGATGATGGTTTGCAGGCGGCCCATGTCCAGCGGCTGCAGTTCACCGCCGGCGGTGGTGATGCGGATGCTCGGGTGCGGCTGGGCGATGTCGCTGCCGGCGCTGGCCTTGCGCTTGTTGGCCTGGGCTTCACGGTAGATCACGTAGTCACGGGCAACCTTCTGCTCGCCGGCACGCATCAGGGCCAGTTCGACCTGGTCCTGGATTTCTTCGATATGAATGGTGCCGCCGGACGGCATGCGACGCTTGAAAGTGGCGGTGACCTGCTCGGTCAGGCGCGCGACGGTGTCGTGGATGCGCGACGAAGCGGCGGCGGTGCCGCCT
Source organism: Ectopseudomonas mendocina (assembly GCF_008041835.1). GTDB lineage: Bacteria > Pseudomonadota > Gammaproteobacteria > Pseudomonadales > Pseudomonadaceae > Aquipseudomonas. The sequence continues at coordinate 1,365 of NZ_VRYE01000180.1, read as the reverse complement.
TCTACTGCGAGGAAGGCCTTGGTGATGGCGACGGTGATCTTGTCATCGGTATAGGGGACGACAGTGCCGTTGCGCTTGATCACTCGCAGTTGGCCGGGGGCGGTGGCAGCCAGATCCTGGGCGGATTCAGCGGCCTGCGGCGCCACGGCCTGCGGGTTCTCGCGAGTAGTGTCGGTGTGCATGGAGATCTCCGTGTTCTGTAATTTTAGGTGGGACGACACGCGTGCTTGTCGTGCTCTGTCCGCCATTCATTCCATCAACAACTCGGGCCGTGCGCGGCAGCGACGCCGGGTACGGGGTGTTGCAAGAGCGGGCAGGGTGGGCACGACTTCAAGTGCCGTCCTGGCGCATCAGTCACTGCGGGGCATTACCACACCCCGCCTACTACATATAGTGGTCGACTGGCGGATAAGACCGCTGTCTGACCGGCTTACGCACAACGTCGGACGTTGCTGCGTGGTTGTGACCCAAGGCAGGCCTGGATCAGGTCGAAACCTTTGGCCGGAGCCTCTGAAAAACCCTGTGGAAAGGGCTTGCACGATTGGCTCTGGTAGTGTCCGGTTTTTAGCTTTGACCCAATATCTGGTGGGTGCCGTGCGATGGGGGTACAAGATAGTGCGNNCCGGAAGAAGAACAACCTGTGGATAAGGTGTGGGCGTCTTGTGGGTGTGAACGGTGTAGCCCGCATGGTCTCTGGCTCTGGCTGCTAATGACCGTTCGTCGCCCCTGGAGGAAGGATTTCCGCGAGTTGCCGAAGCTGTTTGGCGGTGCACAGACTACCACTATATATAGTGCTTTTGGCATGTGCTGTGCTTGACCCGCGGGTGCGCTGCAGCTACGGGTTTGCTGCTCGCGCCAAGCGCCTGTGCCCCCTAGAATGACGGCCGTGTTTGCGGTGCTTGCCGGTAGGCAGAGAGGAGAGGGCGTGGAACAAGAAGGGTGGCAGATTCTGATCGTCGAGGATGACCAGCGCC
>NZ_VRYE01000180.1:0-351 GCF_008041835.1 Ectopseudomonas mendocina | reverse complement strand
CTGAGCATTTGCCGCAAGGTGCGCAGCGGTTACAAGGGGCCGATTCTCATGCTCACCGCGCGTACCGACGACATGGATCAGGTGCTGGGCCTGGAGATGGGCGCTGATGATTACGTGTGCAAGCCGGTGCGCCCGCGTGTGCTGCTGGCGCGTATTCGTGCATTGTTGCGCCGGCGTGAGGGCAGCGACAGCGAGCGCGATGAAGGTCAGCCGCGTCGCTTGCAATTTGGCCCGCTGGTCATCGACAGCGCCATGCGTGAGGCCTGGCTGGGTGAGCAGGGCATCGAACTGACCAGTGCCGAATTCGACCTGCTGTGGCTGCTGACGGCCAATGCCGGGCGCATCCTGTCG
>NZ_VRYE01000018.1 GCF_008041835.1 Ectopseudomonas mendocina | reverse complement strand
CGGTATTACCGTTCCTTACGGAACGTTATCCCCCACTACCAGGCAGATTCCTAGGCATTACTCGCCCGTCCGCCGCTAAATCAGGGAGCAAGCTCCCTTCATCCGCTCGACTTGCATGTGTTAGGCCTGCCGCCAGCGTTCAATCTGAGCCATGATCAAACTCTTCAGTTCAATACTGCTTGGGTTTTGAGAAACCCTAAACTTGGCTCAGCAATCGCAAAACTTTCAAATTAATGAAAGGTAACTCTCGAATTAACGAGTGTTGCTTTGTGATGCTGATAATCAGTTGACTATCAGTCTTACCTCACAAGCACCCACACGAATTGCTTGATTCAGTTGTTAAAGAACAGTTGGTTAAGTCTTTCATCTCAACCGAGGCCGCGCATTCTACAGCAGCCTCTCTATCTGTCAAGCTGTTTTTCGATTTTGTTTCCGGAGAAACTTCTTTCTACTCAACCACTTGCGCCTTCGATCAGAACTTCTTCTCTCCAGCGGGAGGCGCATTCTACAGCATTCAAAACCGCTGTCAACACCTCTTTTTTACCGCTTTCGATCCATTCGACCGAACCACCAACAGGTTCAAACCAGCACCCCGTCAACCGGCGCGCATTCTACACGCCAGATCCAGCTTTGCAAGCCCTTCATTCAACTTAACTCATTGATTAACAAGCAGTTTTTGAAGCGCTTCATCGCTGAAGTGGCGCGCATTCTACATCAGCACGGCGAACTGTAAACCCCTGACATGCAAATAATTGCGTAAATCGGATCAATCCCCCCCACCTCTATATATAGAGGCTCAGATCACCCCTGCCTCGCGCAGCTCGGCAACCTGCGTTTCACTCATGCCCAGCAATCTCTGCAGCAGGGCTTCGGTGTGCTGGCCCAGCAGTGGCGGAGCCGAGCGATAGGCCACTGGCGTCGCAGACAGACGCAGAGGACTGGCGACCTGCGGCGTACTGCTACCCATGGCATTAGGCAGGTCGAGACGCAAACCTCGCGCCTGTACCTGAGGGTCGGCGAACACTTGCTGCAGATCGTTGATCGGCCCACAGGGCACGCCGGCTTTTTCCAGCAGCTCGATCCACTGCGCGGTGGTCTTGAATACCGTGGCCTGGCGCAACAGCGGGATCAGCTCGGCACGATGGGCAACCCGGGCCTTATTAGTGACAAAGCGCGGGTCATCGGCAAGGTTCGCAATACCCGCCACTTCGCAGAACTTACGGAACTGCCCATCGTTACCCACCGCCAGGATGAAGTTGCCATCGGCACTGGGGAAATCCTGATAGGGCACGATATTGGGATGGGCATTGCCCAGGCGCTTGGGTGATACACCTGTCGCCAGGTAGTTCATGGCCTGATTGGCCAGGCAGGCGACCTGCACATCAAGCAAGGCCACATCTATATACTGACCCACACCGGATTGCTCACGCTGATTCAGCGCGGCCAGCACACCCACAGTCGCGTAGAGACCAGTGAGGATATCGGTCAGGGCCACGCCGACCTTCATCGGGCCGGCACCCTCCTCACCTTCCGGGCGCCCAGTCAGACTCATCAGCCCCCCGAGACCCTGGATCATGAAGTCATAGCCGGCACGCTTGGCATAGGGGCCGCTCTGACCGAAACCGGTGATGGAGCAGTAGATCAGACGCGGGTTGATCGCCTTCAGCGACTCGTAATCCAGGCCATAGGCCGCCAGACCACCGACCTTGAAGTTCTCCAGCAGCACATCGCACTGCGCGACCAACTCACGCACCAGGCGCTGGCCTTCAGACTGAGTGAAATCCAGGGTCAGCGACTGCTTGTTACGGTTGGCGCTCTGGAAGTAGGCCGCCTCACGCGAGTCATTACCCTCGGCATCCTTTATATAAGGAGGCCCCCAGTGCCGGGTGTCGTCGCCCGAGCCCGGACGCTCGACCTTGATCACCTCGGCACCAAGGTCACCGAATATTTGCCCGGCCCAAGGGCCAGCCAGCACGCGAGATAGATCAAGCACGCGGATATGGGACAGTGCACCGGACATGGGCTTCTCCGTAGGGTGCGCCACACGCACCATGGATCAGTGAGAGGCGCGAGCCTTCAGAAGAACGCCTGAATGCCGGTCTGCGCGCGACCAAGGATCAGCGCATGCACGTCATGGGTGCCCTCGTAGGTATTGACCACTTCAAGGTTGACCAGGTGACGGGCAATGCCGAACTCGTCGCTGATGCCGTTACCGCCGAGCATGTCGCGCGCCATGCGGGCGACATCCAGCGCCTTGCCGCAGCTGTTGCGCTTCATGATCGAGGTGATTTCCACCGCAGCAGTGCCTTCGTCCTTCATTCGTCCGAGGCGCAGGCAGCCTTGTAGAGCCAAGGTGATTTCGGTCTGCATGTCGGCCAGCTTCTTCTGGATCAGCTGATTAGCCGCCAGCGGCCGGCCGAACTGGTGGCGATCGAGCACGTACTGGCGCGCGGTGTGCCAGCAGAATTCGGCTGCGCCCAGCGCACCCCAACTGATGCCATATCGGGCGGAGTTCAGGCAGGTGAATGGGCCGCGCAGGCCGCGTACATCCGGGAAGGCGTTCTCTTCGGGGCAGAACACGTTGTCCATGACGATCTCGCCGGTGATCGACGCGCGCAGGCCGACCTTGCCGTGAATCGTCGGAGCGGAGAGGCCTTCCCAGCCCTTTTCCAGGACAAAGCCACGGATCTCGCCAGCATCGTCCTTGGCCCAGACCACGAAGACATCGGCAATCGGACTGTTGGTGATCCACATCTTGCTACCGCTCAGGCGGTAGCCGCCGTCGACCTTTTTGGCGCGCGTGGCCATGGATCCGGGATCGGAGCCGTGGTTCGGCTCGGTCAGACCGAAGCAACCGATATACTCGCCACTTGCGAGCTTGGGCAAATACTTCTGCTTGGTCGCTTCATTACCGAATTCGTTGATCGGCACCATCACCAACGAGGACTGCACGCTCATCATCGAGCGGTAGCCGGAGTCGATGCGCTCCACTTCACGCGCAATCAGACCGTAGCACACATAGTTCAGGCCACTGCCACCGTAGGCTTCGGGAATGGTCGCACCAAGCAGGCCGGTTTCGCCCATTTCGCGGAAGATCTTCGGATCGGTCTGCTCATGACGGAAGGCTTCCAGCACGCGGGGCGCCAGCTTGTCATCGGCGAACTGCTGAGCGCTATCACGCACCATGCGCTCTTCTTCGGTCAGTTGCTGATCGAGTAACAGCGGGTCGATCCAGTTGAAGCTTGCCTTGGCCATTGCGAGAAACCTCGAAGCGGTGAAGTGAGCGGTCGGTCCAGCCAACCCGAATGGTTTTGATCCTAGGCCGGCCTCGAGCAGAGGACAAACGCAGAATTTGCACAGACCTGTGCATTTTTCTCACTCCGAGATAGTTTATTCATGTAGATCTGTCGCTTACGAGTGAGGCTTTTGCATACATGCGTCGCAAGATACCCAGCACCGCAGCCTTGGTCGCCTTCGAATCCGCCGCTCGCCACCAAAGCTTCACCAAGGCCGCCGACGAGCTGAACCTGACGCAGAGCGCGATCTGCCGGCAGATCGGCGGACTGGAGAGCTTTCTCAATGTCGAACTGTTTCGCCGCTCCCGGCGCGGCGTAGTTCTGACCGAAGCAGGCGTTGCCTACAGTCGCAAGGTGGCAGCACAACTCGATGCAGTGGAACGCGACACCCTGGCGCTGATGGGCAACCAGGGCACGACCAGCATCGAGCTGGCGGTGGTGCCGACCTTTGGCACCCAGTGGCTGCTCCCGCGCCTGCGTGCCTTTCAGCGCTTGCACCCGGAAGTGACAGTACACCTGACCAACCGTACCCGGCCCTTCCTGTTCGCCGACACCCACTTCGATGCAGCCATCTATTACGGTGATGCCGAGTGGTCAGGCACCGAGGCCCACTTTCTGATGCACGAACACCTGCTGCCGGTTTGCAGCCCGGCATTGCTGGACGATACCCCGGCGACAGTCGAGCGCATCGCCGCGCTACCCCTGCTGCAGCAGACCACCCGCCCCTACGCGTGGCGCCAGTGGTTCGCCGCCCAAGGCATCAGCGTGGCTCGCGACATGACCGGCCCAAGACTGGAACTGTTCTCCATGCTGGCGCAGGCCGCTCAGCATGAAATGGGTATTGCACTGATCCCACCCTTCCTGATCCAGCGCGAACTGGAAGAGGGTAGCCTGGTGATCGCCCTCGACCGCACCGTGCCGAACAGTGACCGCGCCTATTACCTGATGGTGCCAGAGCGCAAGGCCGAGTCTGCAGCGCTAAAAGCCTTTCGTGACTGGCTACTGGGCGAGGCGCACGCTTACCAGCAACGATGACCGACGCGCAGCCGTCGCCACCACCAACACCCAACAAACCCAAAAGAGCATATAGGGACTGGTAGCATGAAATTAGTCACGCTACATGACCGATTAGCGAAAAGTACGCCAAAGCCACTACTTTCGGGCTATAGCACTATTTCGAACACCCTGTGCATTACCTTCCACACCCGCTACTAGTCGACCAGTGGTCATTCTCGCCGCGAATGCCTGAGCAACGTTCTAGGCTACGTCTTACCTGCCTTTCCCCAGAATCCACGCGGGCTGTGCGCAGTATAAAAATCCCTCATAGACCCATTACTTGTAGTAATCCATTTTTTTTACTCCATAACTTCTTGTAAGGGTCTGCGTTCGATTGCACAATCGCCGCGCTCGCCACCTTCCGGCGGGTTATGTGCTGATCCCCAATCACCGGCGTGCCAGCGTAGTGCGCAGGTTCACTCAAAAGATCACGCAGGAGATTAGAAGTGCACATCGGTGTTCCTCTCGAAACCCATGCTGGGGAGACGCGGGTTGCCGCGACGCCCGAGACCGTCAAGAAACTGGTTGGCCAGGGCCATCAGGTGACCGTCCAGGCAGGTGCAGGCATCAGTGCCAGCATCCCGGACAGCGCCTTTGAAGCCGCTGGAGCCACCATTGGCAACGACTCGGCCGCGTTTGGCGCCGACCTGGTGCTGAAGGTGGTCGCACCAACCGACGCCGAACTGGCTCATATGAAGAGCGGCGCCGTCCTGGTGGGCATGCTCAACCCGTTCTGCAACGACACCATCGCGCGCATGAACGCTCGCGGCGTCACTGCCTTCGCCCTGGAGGCAGCACCGCGCACCTCCCGCGCGCAAAGCCTGGACGTGCTGAGTTCGCAGGCCAACATCGCCGGCTACAAGGCCGTGATGCTCGCCGCCAACCACTATCCACGCTTTATGCCCATGTTGATGACCGCCGCCGGCACCGTTAAGGCCGCCCGTGTGCTGATTCTCGGCGCCGGTGTTGCCGGGCTGCAGGCCATCGCCACGGCCAAGCGCCTAGGCGCAGTGATCGAGGCCTCCGATGTGCGTCCGGCAGTGAAGGAGCAGATCGAATCGCTCGGCGCCAAGTTCGTCGACGTGCCGTTCGAGACAGATGAAGAGCGCGAGTGCGCGCAAGGTGTCGGCGGTTATGCCCGGCCGATGCCGCAGTCCTGGATGGAGCGCCAGGCCAAGGCGGTGCATGAGAAGGCCAAGCAGGCCGATATCGTCATCACAACCGCCCTGATTCCGGGCCGCAAGGCGCCGACGCTGCTGCACGAAGCGACTGTGCAGCAGATGAAGCCGGGCTCCGTGGTCATCGACCTGGCCGCTGCGCAAGGCGGCAACTGCCCGCTGACCGAGGCCGACAAGGTGGTGGTCAAGCACGGAGTGACACTGGTCGGCCACACCAACCTGGCGGCACTGGTGCCGGCGGATGCTTCCGCGCTCTATGCACGCAACCTGCTGGACTTCCTCAAGCTCGTGATCGACAAGGAAGGCCAGTTCCAGCTCAACCTCGAAGACGACATCGTCGCGGCCTGCCTAATGTGCAATGCCGGCGAAATCGTGCGCAAGAACGGCTAAGGAGTAGGGACATGGATCTGATTTCCGACGGCATCTACAACCTGATCATCTTCGTGCTGGCCATCTATGTCGGCTACCACGTGGTGTGGAACGTCACCCCGGCCCTGCACACCCCGCTGATGGCCGTGACCAACGCCATTTCCGCCATTGTGATCGTCGGCGCCATGCTGGCCGCCGCGCTCACCGTCACGCCGCTGGGCAAGACCATGGGCACCCTGGCCGTGGCCCTGGCTGCGGTCAACGTGTTCGGCGGCTTCCTGGTAACCCGGCGCATGCTGGAAATGTTCAAGAAGAAAGCACCGAAAGCCCAGGTGGAGAAGCACTGACCATGAGCATGAACCTGATCACTGTTCTCTACCTCGTCGCCTCGGTGTGCTTTATCCAGGCGCTCAAGGGCCTGTCGCACCCGACCACGTCGCGGCGCGGCAACCTGTTCGGCATGATCGGTATGGCCATCGCCGTGCTGACCACCGTCGGCCTGATCTACAAGCTCGGCAGCGAACTGGCCGTACAAGGCCTGGGCTTCGTCATCGTCGGCCTGTTGGTCGGCGGCAGCGTCGGCACCCTCATGGCCAAGCGCGTCGAGATGACCAAGATGCCGGAGCTGGTCGCCTTCATGCACAGCATGATCGGCCTGGCCGCCGTGTTCATCGCCATTGCCGCCGTGGTCGAGCCGCAGTCGCTGGGCATCGTCGCTGCGCTGGGTGATGCGATTCCATCCGGCAACCGCCTGGAGCTGTTCCTCGGCGCCGCCATTGGTGCCATCACCTTCTCCGGTTCGGTGATCGCCTTCGGCAAGTTGTCGGGCAAGTACAAGTTCCGCCTGTTCCAAGGCGCGCCCGTGGTGTTCAAGGGTCAGCACCTGGTCAATCTGGTGATCGGCCTGGCGATTCTCGGCCTGGGCCTGTACTACACCTTCACCGGCGACATTACCGCCTTCGCCATCCTGGTGGCGCTGGCGTTCGTCATCGGCGTGCTGATCATCATCCCCATCGGCGGTGCCGACATGCCGGTGGTGGTGTCGATGCTCAACAGCTACTCGGGCTGGGCGGCCGCCGGTATCGGCTTCTCGCTGAACAACTCGATGCTGATCGTCGCCGGTTCGCTGGTCGGCTCTTCGGGCGCCATCCTCTCGTACATCATGTGCAAGGCGATGAACCGCTCGTTCTTCAACGTCATCCTCGGCGGCTTCGGCGCCGATGCCGACGCCGGTGCCGCCGCAGGCAGCCAGGAACAGCGCAGCGTGAAGTCGGGATCAAGCGACGACGCCGCCTTCCTGCTGACCAACGCCGATACCGTGGTCATCGTCCCCGGTTACGGTCTGGCGGTGGCCCGTGCCCAGCATGCATTGATGGAGCTGGCGGAGAAGCTGACCCACCGCGGCGTGACCGTGAAGTACGCGATCCACCCGGTTGCCGGGCGCATGCCGGGCCACATGAACGTGCTGCTGGCCGAAGCCGAAGTACCGTACGAACAGGTGTTCGAGATGGAGGACATCAACTCCGAGTTCGGCCAGACCGACGTGGTGCTGGTGCTCGGCGCCAACGACGTGGTCAACCCGGCCGCGAAGAACGATCCGAAGTCGCCGATCGCCGGCATGCCGATCCTCGAGGCTTACAAAGCCAAGACCGTGATCGTCAACAAGCGCTCGATGGCCAGCGGCTACGCCGGCCTGGATAACGAACTGTTCTACATGGACAAGACCATGATGGTCTTCGGCGATGCCAAGAAGGTCATCGAAGACATGGTCAAGGCCGTCGAATAAGCCCTGACCAGTCAGACAGGAAACCCGGCCATGTGCCGGGTTTCTCATTTCCGGCGCCAGGAAAAAATTGATATTCAGGTCAACAAGCACAACAGACCAATTGGAAACTGTACTGCTTGAAAGACCAGCATTAATGGGTTGCACCCAGTTGAAAATCTCGCAAATCAAGGTTGCACCCAGTCTTTTCACTTATGACCAATACAGTTTCATCGATTCCTGACCGAACAGTTACAAAGCAACCTATCTAATAGCACAACAATTTCATCCAGCTGTGACTATTGGGCCCCGACTGCGCTCGGGATAATTTGCCCATCGATAGCACACATACCCCGCCACAAGCGGAAGGATGACCACCATGGAACGTACCCTCAGTTCCGCCCAGCTTCAGACTCACAGCGTTGCCAGCGACAAATCGGCCTGGCCGCTCCGCGTGATCGCCACCCTCAGCCTGTGGCAGCGCCGCATCGTCAGTCGTCGTCAACTGGCTCGACTGGATGCCCGCCTGCTGGCCGACGCCGGTATCACCGAGAATCAGCGTTACGTCGAACTGCAGAAGCCGTTCTGGCGCTGACACCCTGCTTTGCTCCATCCCCAAGTTGGGATCTTCTGAGAGCTCCACCGTCTCTGCTGCGGTGGGGCTTTCGTTTTTTCTGCAACAGTCATCACCCGTAAGAGCGGTACAGTTGCCATAAGGCCTTCACTGCTCCCGCACAATTACCTTCGTTTGTATCTGCTCGCCTGAGCACGCGTGCGAGATCATGAGCTGCCCCCTTGTCTCCCGACAGGAGAACGCCATGGATCGCATTCACCGCCCCCTTTCGCAGCCTGAGCACAGTACCGCCCCGCACTGGCTGAGCCTCTATTCGCGGCTACGTCACTGGCAACGCAACCGACGCACCCGCCAACAGCTCGCCCTGCTCAACGATCAGCAATTGGCCGACGCCGGCATCAGCAGCGTTCAGCGCGAAGAAGAACTGGCCAAACCCTTCTGGCGCTGAGCCAGCAATGGAGCCACAGGGGCCATTGGGCTAAGATTTGCGGGTGCGCAGAACAGCGACCCACCTATCGGAGTTATCCCAATGCACCTGAAGCAATCTCTCATTGCCGCCCTGCTCTCGGTCGGCCTGGCAGGCAGCGCCTGCGCCAGCAGCCTGGTCGCGACCACCGACACTCTGGGCGGCGCCCTGGCCGGCACCGTCGAGGTCACCTCGGACGCGACCAGCTCGTTGCGCGACATGAAACAGCTGCGCGCGGCCCGCGACGATGCCGCCAGCTTCGTCGCCAGCGACGGCGCCATTCGCAGCGCCCGACTCGAAGCGGCCCTGCTGCAGATTCGCAGTCACGCCGTGGAATTGGCGGCGGCTGACGACCTGACCCTGGCCCAGGCCATTCTCAGCCTGTGAAAACTTTGCACACGTCTGGCCAATGACGCGTAGCTGACCGTCAGCGCTGCGCCCCGTAAACTTCGCCCACCTGCCCGGCAGCGGGGAACCGCGCCGGCCTGCCTACGTCAAATCGTCCGTTCTGCCGTTCTCGGAGTGTCTTACCCATGCGTCGTTCATTCGTCATAGCCGTCACCGCCTGCGCCCTGTTCAGCGGTATCGCCCAGGCGCAAACCGTGGTTGCCACCAGCAACATCGTGGTGCGTTCCCTGGATCGCAGCATCAACTTTACCTCCGACACCACCACCTCGATTCGCGACATGAAAGCCGTGGTACAGGCCCGTGACGACGCCGCCAGCTTCGTCGCCAGCGCCGGTGAAATTCGCGGCGCACAACTGGAAGCCGCGCTGCAGACCATTCGCCAGCAACTGCCCGAAGCACAGAGCGCCAGCGACCTGCAACTGGCCGAAGCCATTCTCGCCCTGTGACCCATCTGCTCGCCTGGTGTTGTGGCGCGCTGCTGGCATGCGCCGCAGGCGTCGCCCAGGCGCAGTTGCGCCTGGCGCTGGACGACAGCGCCCTCGACGCTGAGCAACGCCAGGCCAGCCAGTCACTGCTGGATGAAGCAATGGCTGCCTTGCCGCCACGCTTCATCGAGCAACTGGACCGTGAAGTCAGGGTCAGCTGGCGTGCCGGACTGCCCTCGGAGGTCTACGGCCAGGTCGGGCGCTTCAGCGGTATCGAGCTTAACGCCGAGCTGCTGCCGAAACTGGTCGATGGCTCGGCGGCACGTAACCAGACCGGTCGCCCGCACGGCACCCAGCGCCAGGAACTGCTGGCCACTTTGCTGCATGAACTGACCCACCTCTACGACCGTGCACGCCTGTGGCCTGCGGCCGAGCGCCGCCACATCAACCGCTGCCGCCAGCAGGCCCGCTCGCTGGGCCTGGTCGGGCTGCCGGAGGATTGCCGTGGCCAGAGCGAACGGCGCTTCACCCTCAGCGATGATCCACGCCTGCTCGACCTGGCCGGCTGGCAGCAACGAGTCGGCCAGCGTGGCGCGCGCGACCTGGACAACGGCCAGGTCGCCCGCAGCCCGGACAGCTACGAGCTGACCAACGCGCTGGAGTTCGTCGCGGTCAACCTCGAATACTTTCTGCTCGACCCCAGCTACGCCTGTCGCCGCCCCTCGCTGGCGCGCCATTTCCGCGAGCACTTCGACTGGGCGCCGCCCAGCGAACACTGCAGCAACGACTATGCCTACCTCAATGCCGGGCGCGACTTTGCCCTGCAGCCGCTGGGCCGGCTCGACCCCAAGCGCGTATACGAGGTCGACTACCTGCTCGCCGAGGCCAACGATGCCTGGATGAGCCGCTGGGGTCACAGCATGCTGCGCCTGGTGGTCTGCGCACCAGGCCGACCGCGCGGGCCGGACTGCCGCCTGGATCTCGACCATCACCTGGTGCTGTCCTATCGCGCCTTCGTCGGCGATGTGCAGCTCTCGAGCTGGGATGGCCTGACCGGCGTCTACCCCTCACGTCTGTTCGTCCTGCCGCTGGAACAGGTGATCGATGAATACACCAAGGTCGAGCTGCGCAGCCTGGCCTCGGTGCCGCTGCGCCTGTCGCGCGATGAGCTCGAACAGTTGGTAGTCCGCGCCGCCGAACAGCACTGGAGCTATGACGGCGACTACTACTTCGTCTCCAACAACTGCGCGGTGGAAACCCTCAAGCTGCTGCGCAGCGGTACCGGCAACCCGCGCCTGCATGCACTGGACAGCATCCTGCCCAACGGCCTGCTGGAGCTGATGAATGCTCGCGGCCTGGCCGACACCAGCGTGCTCGACGACCCGCGTGAAGCACTGCGCCTGGGCTATCGCTTCGACTCCTTCCGCGAACGTTACCAGGCCATGTTCGCCGTGCTGCGCCAGCGCCTGCCGATCCAGCACGACAGCGTCGAGGCCTGGCTGGAACAGCCTGCAGCGGCGCGCAGCCAATGGTTCGCTAAGGCCGACCTGCGCGCCAGCGCCGCCCTCTTGCTGCTGGAGCAAGCCGCGCTGCGCCGGCAACTGCTGCTGGCCCAGGACGAACTCAAACGCCGCTACCTCACCGGCCGTGCTGCTGGTGACCCGAGCCTGAACAAGGCCGGTGCCGCGCTTGAACAGATCCTGGCCAACAGCGGCTTTCTCAGCCGTCCGGCGGAGCTGCTCGAAGGCGGCTACGGCTTGCCGCAGCAGCAGGAATGGGAGCGTCTCGAGGCCAGCAGCCGTGAGCGTCAGCAGCAACTGCGCCAGCTCAGCGACGAGCTCGATGGCGAAGTGCGCAACCTGCTGCAACCCGAGCGCATGGCTGAACTGGAGGCTAATGAGGCCAATCTGGTTGCCCTCGGAGAGCATCTGCGGGTCTTGCACAAGGCCAGTGGCGGGCTGGAGCTGCCGTAAGGCACATCCTGGCGCAGACCGGAATTGACCGTAGCGCGAGGGTGAGCAGGCATGTCGCAATACAAGCCTGGCCTCGCTCTGCCTTTGCGCCCGCCCTGGTTCTTAGCGCTTGCAGTGTGCTGGCGGCAGCACGTCCTGCGCTGCCTGATTGGTCATGATCTGCAGCTCATTGACGTTGCGCGCGGTGAACACCTTGCCCCCGGTCGCCGCCGCCAGGCAATTCCCGGCACCGGTGCCGAGAATATCGACCACGTTGATCTTCAAGTGCGGTTTGCTGCGCGCCAAGGCCTGGGCTATCGCACAGGGATCCTGGTTGCAACTCTCCTCGCCATCGGACACCACCAGCATCACCGACTCGCGGTTGACCCCATCGAGCATCTGTCCGGCCTTGGCGATGCCATCGGCCAGAGGCGTGCCTTGTACCGGTGTCACGGTGCGCAGGCGTGACAGCAGATCTGCTCGTTGGCCAGGACCGAAGTAGCCGACGCTGCGGGCGCCCGGACAGCTCTCCACCAGCACCAGTCCGGCGTTGGCATCACTGGGCAACTGTTGCACCACGCCAATAGTCGCCTCGCGCGCCGTGGTGATGCGCTTGGGTTCACGGAATACATGGCCCATCGTGTTCGGGGCATTGGTTCCAAGCAGCAGCTGCGTGGCGATATTGGCAACCCCTTGCACCATCGTTGCCTGTTCGATTTCCTTGGGTGTGGCCAGCATGCTGATATCCATGGAACCGGAAGCATCAAAGACAATGACCATCTCCGGCGCCAACTCCTTCGGACGCTCATCGGGGCACAGGTTCTTGGCATTGGTGATCAACTGCTCCTTGCAGTTCTTCGCCAGGTTCTGCTCAACCTGCTCGCGCAGGGCGGCATTGTCCTTGAGCAACGGCTCTTCGCGCTGCATCTTCTGCAGGGCCGAACAGTCTCGGGCGATGCCATCGATACGTTTTTTCAGCAGCTCGGCAGGATCCGGCTTGGGCTCGGGTTTTGGTTCAGGCTTGGGCTCGGGAATCGGCGGTGGCAGCGGAATTTCCGGCTCGGGTTCGAGCTCCTCGACCACCGGATCCTCTTCCACTGGCTCCTGCTCGGATGGAACCTCCTCAGGCACGGCCGGCTCTTCGGCCACCGGAGACTCGACCGGCACAGGCGGGGTTTCCGGCTCACGACAGAACAGCCACCACCAGAGCGCCGCCAGTAGGGCCAGCAACAGCAGGGCAAGCAGCAGCCACAACCACCAGCGCCGCTTGCGTGGCACCTCGCTGACCAAGGCTGCTGCACCTGGCGGTAACGCACCAGCTTGCGCGGTAACAGGCGTGATCGGTGGCGCTGGGGGTTGGCCACCGCCCCAGAAGGTCACCAGCGGCTGGCCATTGAGCGAATACAGGGTCGAGGTGTCGGGATAACGGGCCGCTTCACGCAACAGAGCCGCCTGGCGTACACCATCGCCACCCTGCGCATCGAGCTGGCTGGCCAGTTGTTCGATAGAAGCCAGTCGCTCGTCGAGCAGGTGGCGCACCTGCGCCGCCTCCTTCTCATCCAACTGGCTGAACGGTACCGGCTGGCCGCCAAGATCCGAATACCATTCGACGATATCACCCTCGGCCTGCTTCGGCTTGGCGTACAGGGTCGCCGTGCTCGGCGGCAGGTGCCGGCGCAGGATCTGCGTGAGTTCGCCATGACCGGCCAGGGCATCTGCCGCGCTACGGGTTTGGGAGGACAGGCGGGAGATTCGCTTCATGGCGGTCAGCTTCCTGCTTAGGTAGTCAGGGAAAAGCCTGCTGGCGGAACGACCGGCATGCAGGTGTAACGGCAATGATCAACGCAGGCCAAGATCGCTTTCCAGGCTGGAAACCTTGCTACGCAGCTTCTGCAGCTCAACCTGTTTCTGCAGCACGGCCGGATTCTCCTGCTGGTTGATATTTTTCAGGTCGTTCTCCAGCGCAGCAATTTCTGCCTCGATGCGCCGGTTGCCCTTGGCCTTATTCTTGAGTTCACCAAGCAGGGCGTTCAGCGACTTGTTCAAGGAGGCGTACTGCGCCTGCTGGGTCGCCAGATCCTTGCCGACCGACGCTTTCTCCTGCTCGATAGCGGCATAGACATCACGGAACAACTGGTTGGTTTTCTGCTCGTCGAGCAGGATCTTTTCCTTCTCCTCGACACGCTGGGCGTAGACGCCCTGGGTCTTGCAACCGAATTTGGTGGCGAACCCGGCATCGGCATTACGTGGGTCGCATTCCTGCGAACTGACGGCACAACCGGCGAGCATGGCGACGCCAGCCAGTAGGACAAAAGAACGAAGTGGATGCATGGACGTATTCCTTGGAGCCTGATTAGGCTGTCGCTACAGAGTGTGCCGCGCACACCGAAAAGATCGGTAAAGGTGCGCATAGCGCACCCTACCTGTCATGTTGACCGAGAGTTTCCCGGAGTCTGTTCAGGTCGCGAACAGACTCTTAACCGAGCCGGATCGAAGAACGCTGCTGGTACAGCTGGTCGATTTCCGACTCCAGTTGCGCGATCTGCTTCTGCATCTTGCCGATCTCCGCATCCAAGGTATCGGTACGGGCACCATTGTTGCGCTCGGCGGCGGCAACCTTGGTCCACTCCTGCTGCTTGGAGCGTACGTCGGCCAGGGATTTCTTCAGGTAGGCGGTGTTGGCATCGATCTCGGCGAGCTGCTTCTGCGCCTGGGCGCTCTGCACCTTGTTGGCGGCGATGTCTTGCTTGATCTGCTCGATCTTGCGCTTGTCATCGGCGATCACGCTACGCGCGGTATCGCTGAGCATCTGCAGCTCCTGGTTGTCCTTGCGCACGTCGGCGATGGTCGCATCCAGACGGTCTTCCGCGTTGGCATACTGGCTGCGCTGGTTATCCAGATAGTAGTTGGCGCCCATGCCCACGCCACAGCCAGCCAGACCGGCAGCGACCATGCACTGAGCCTTCTTGCTCGGGTTACCCAGCTGGCAGGCGAGCATGCCGACCACCGCGCCACCGGCACAGGCTTGCCAACCCGACTTGCTGAAGAACTGCGCCGAACTGCTGTTGGCCAGCCGTGGGTCGACCGGCGCCTGATTGGCAGCCGGCGTCGTGCCGGTGGTCTGACAGCCAGTCAATACGAGAGCGAGACCCAGAACGACCCATTTCATCCGCTGATCCAACAACGCTACTGCTTTCATGTCCATGCCCTTCGCTTAAATGGATTTACAGGATTCCAGCCACTGACTGCGCGCCACTTTGCCGCTTTTCATGTAGCTATTCAGATTCTTCCAGTGGGTGTCGAGGTAACTGCGCAGGTTGCTTTTGCTGCGCGCCGCCATTTGTTGAGCCACCACACTGACTTGCGGCTCGACGGTGGCCGAGGTGTAGTTGAGCGCACCACTGACCACCGTGTCGGCATAGTAGTTGAGCATGAAGTCGAGCACCTTGCGATGACCTTCGAGCTGCTCTTTGCGTGCATCGCAGCGGCTCATCTGGTCATCTTCACCTGCTCCACAACTACGCTTGTAGTTGCCTTCCAGAGTATCGAGGAACATGCCGTCGTCCTTGAGCTTGGTGCAGAGGAAAGCACCCAATTGCAGTTCGGAGCGGATCGCCTGGTCGCGTTGCTCGTCACGTGCCTGGGTGTTGGCACGCAGATCGCCACGCAGCTTTTCCAGTTGCTGCTTGAGCGCGTCATCCTGCACGCCGCTGGCGATGCTGGCGATTTCCGCGACCGGATCCTTGTTGTCCTTGCTGCCTGTGGCCTTGCTCGCTGCCGGAGTACCGAGTTTCTTCCAGTCCTGCTCGACCTGCTTGATGCGCTCGCGCGAGGTCAACACCGGCGCCACCAGGGCCAGGCGCACACCGCCGGTCTTGAGCTTGTTCTGCTCGCCAGCGCTGGCGTAGTAAGGCTGTTCCTGACGCAATGCGGTGCGCAGCTCAGCCTGCGGCGTCAGGTAGTTACCGCCACGCACGATATAGCCGCCAGCCTGGCCGTGCTGGCGATCGAGCTTGTTCAGGCGGAAGGGTTCGAAGAGCATCTCATCGACGTTGCCCAGAACATCATGCAGGCCCAGCGGATTTGGCTTGAGCAAACCGGTCAGTTGCAGCTTGCCATTGGCCGACTGCGCACCAGCGAACCACGCATAAGCACCGAGCCCACCATCCGGCGTGGGGAAACGAATATCGCGAAACTCGGACTGGGAAACGGCCATGCCGCCACGTGCGGCAAACTCCCACTCGGCCTCGGTCGGCAGGCGCAGGAAGCCCGCTGCGCCATCCTCCTTGGGCAGCTTGGCAGCGGCATTCTTACGTAGCCACAGGCTGTATTTGTCGGCAAAGGCAGTGGCGTCGAACCAGCTGACGCCGACCTGCGGCAGGCGCAGCTTGGTCGAAGGCGTCGGGCAGGTATCGTTCATCACGGCCTGGTATTGCAGCTCGCTCAACTCGTACTTGGCCAGCAGGTAATAGCGCCCCGGTTCCGGTTTCTGCACCGTGAAACTACCGGCGATATAGCTGGGGCGGGCCTGCTCGATGTAGCCCCACTCGTCGCTGTCCTGACCGAGGGTCACGCCATAGTCACCCATCGGGCTGGCGACTGGAACCTGTACCTTACGCAGCACCAACGAACCCTCGCACGGCATCGGCAGGATCACGTCATCGGCCAGCGGTTTGGGGTTGTAGTACTTCTCCTCCCAAGCAGCCTGGGCCGGCAGACTGCCCAGCGCCAGCAACGTCGCCGCTGCCAGCAAGGCCTGCTCAGAGGTCACGCAGGCTTTCAGCCGGTTGAATATGGATCGCACGAAACCCTCCTACAGCCGCCACGACGATGGCGATCAGCAATGCACTGGCGAAGGCCAGCAAAATATGAATGTTTTCCAACTTGCAGACGAAGCCGTCGTCGGCCAGGTTGGCGCCCAGCGCCGTATTGAATACATGGCTGCCGACCAGGTAGGCAGCGTAGCCCAAAGCAAAAGCCAAACAGGTGAGCAGCGCCGCCTGAACCATCACGTAGGCGCCAGCAGCCGAACGCTGAAAACCAAGCAGACGCAACAGCGCCAGATCCTTGCGCTTGCGGTCGATATTGGCGAGAAAGGCCCCGGCCAGCGAGGCCACGCAACCGATCACCGCGGTCCAGGCGATCACCGCGAAAATCAGGCCGAGCACATGGCTGATGGCCTTGACCGACTCGATCTCACGCGCCCGCGTGCTGCTCTCTATGCGCTCGCCATCAAGCCAACTGGCAATGCTGGCCACATCATCCAGGCCCCGGGCGTAGATGCGCGCACGGGCATAGCGCTCGCGCACCGGCGCCACCTCGCCGGTGAGGAAGCCGAACATCGGCACGGCATAACCATCGCGAAAATTTTCCATCGCCACCAGCAGATCAAGGTGCACCAGCACCGCCGGCCGGGTAAAGGCGCTGTTCTCCAGCACCCCACCCACGGTCACCGTCAGTTCGCCACGCTCGTTACTGCCATCGAGCTTGCGCAGCACCAGCAGACGCAACGTATCGCCGACCTGCACGCCGAGTCGGCTCGCCGCACTGGCGCTGAGCAGTACCTGCTCCAACGTCGCGGGCGACGGCAAAGCGGCGATCAACGGATCGCCACTGGCTGTCGGGATGACTTCGGCATTAGCGACAAAATGCTGACTGTCGCGCTGCAGGTCGGCCTGGGTGTTCAGCGAACGGGTCAGCGGGATGACGAAGCCTACGCCGGGCTGGGCACGCAAACGCTCGAACCAGCCGCCGGCCAAGTCATAGTTGCCGAGCATGCGCACTTCGAGGTTGCGCGGGTCGCTGAGCAGCTCATCATTGAGCTGCGAGACCACGCCATGCTTGAGGCCAAACAACAGCAGCAGGGGCGCGATCACCGCCACCAGCGAGGCGACGATGCACAGCGACACCTTGCGGTCGTGCCACAGGTCACGCGCTGCCAATTCGATCAGCAAACGCAGACGGGGGCGAGTCTCAGGCCGCGTCATGGAACACCGTGCCGTCGGCGCTGGCATCGACGGCGCTACCCTGCAGCGTGCCGACGATGTTGCGGATCGCACAATCGCGCACCAGATCCCAGTCGTGGGTAACCAACAACGCGGCGATCTGGAAACGCTGGACGATTTCGATGATCAGCTCGAACAAGCGTTGCGCCTGCAGAGGATCGAGCGCTGCGGTCGGCTCGTCGGCCAGCAGCAGGTCGGGCTCATGGGCGATCGCGCGGACGAAAGATACGCGCTGGCGCTCGCCGATAGACAGTTGCGCCGGCAGCTTGCCCAGCAAGGGTTGCAGGCACAGACGAGAGATGGCCTCGTCGACCAACTCGCTCTTGCCAGGTAGACCGAGCATGCGCCGGGGCAACTCGATATTCTGCCGCACACTGAGAAACGGCAGCAGACCGCCACTCTGCAACACGAAGCCCAAACGCTGAGCGCGAATATCAGCCAATTGCGCCTGGCGGTCATCGCGCAGCAGCGCGGCAACATCCAGCCCATCGGCATCTCCCAGACGGAACTGGCCGAGCCCATCGGGACGCAGGATCAGACCAATCATTTCCAGCAGCGTGCTCTTGCCACAACCGCTGGCGCCGGTGATTGCCGCCACCTCGCCACGGCCAAGAATCAGGCGCGGCAAGACGATCTGGTAGTCGCTACCCCGGCGAATGCGCATGTCCTCGATATGCAACATGACCCAAGTCCTAAGGCAAAGCCTCCAGCGGCACCGGGTAAACGTGCTCGCGTGGGTCACTGCCCGGCGCCAGGGATACCCAGCGGTCGGCATCGGCGTTGTAGCGTTGGTAGTACTTGAGCTTGGTGTTCAGGCGCCGAATGAATTTCTCCTGCTCAAGCCCTTCCATGCCTTTCCAGGTTTCCTCGTCGAGGCTGAGCACCTCGCTGAGATAAGGCAGGCCATCAAGGTATTCAGCCATCAGGCCCATGTCGGCGACCTTGATGGTCTTGTCCTTGAGCTGGTTGGGATCCTTGCCCATGGTCGCGGCCACCGAACGCAGGCGCTCGAACATGTCGCTGGGCGAGATCAGGCCTTCGTTAGCAGCATCGGCGATCTGCTTGACCACATCGCTAAGGTCGCTGAGCTGACTCTTGGTCATCAGCACACGCACGTCGGTAGTGGGTACATCCTGACGCACGAAGTCACGGTCACTGATCCACGCCTGAAACACCGGCGGCGCACTGGCACCGGTCTTTTCGCCGAGGTAGGCCAGGCGCATGGCGTGTCCGAGCAGCTCGGCATCCTCGGCCAGGGCGGTATCGCCACCTTTGCCGGATTTCGCCTTGGCGTACTCCGCATCGGCCCCCAGCGCGCTACCGGCCGCCATGTCGCCGCGATAGGCCGCCTTGACCTGTGCAGTGATGGCATCGCCAAGGCTGTCGACCATCTTGCCGAAGCTCTCGACGTTGCCGGCATCCACCGGGTAGTACAGCGGCTTATTGAGGAAAGCGTTGGTCGACAAATCCGTGTACTGCGCCTCGGCCGAGGCATGGTTCTTCGAACCGCTCGGGGTCTTCAGGTGCAGGCTGTAGATCGCCACGCCACGGTACTTGGCCTCCAGACGCACCTGGTCGGCGTTCAGGCCAGTGGACGACAGCTTGCTGTCACCATCGACTGCGCCCGCATCGGTAACCAGTACGATGTAGCGTGCACCGAACTCATTCCATTTGACCTGATCCAGCGCCTGCATCACGCCGGCGTAGGTGTCTTCGTCGTAACTGCTGCTGGACGCAGTAGCCGGTTTGAGCTCGGCGACCTTGGCCAGGAAGTCTTTACCGTCCTTGACCGTGCTCGGGTCGACGTACATCTTGCTGACGTATTCAAGCTTGGGCACTTCCTTGGTGCTGGAGCGGTAGGCGACTAAACCGAACTTGACCTGATCCAGCAGGTTTTCCTGCTCGACGTGGTCGTAGATACGCTTTACCGCCTCACGGGTACGGTCGATGTACGGCCCCATGGAAATGGTCGAGTCGATGACGAACACCACGGCGGCGCTGAACCCCTTGAGCGTATTGGCATCGGCCTTGGCGTTTTTGTCCGCGCTCTGCTTGTCGGCCGACTCCGCCTCACTCACCGAAGCGACGTTGAGCAGGCGCACCTGGAAACCCTTCTCGGTGAAGGTTTCCTCTGCTTCCAGCACCGGCAACAGATAGAAGTTCTTCGCCAGATCCACCGCGTAATCCGGCTCGCGGGCAACCACAGCCGGATCACGGCCCTTGGCCTTCATGTTGGCCAGAATCGGCTTGAGCAGTGGCGCCGGGTCGTCCTTGGCGAAGAGCTGTTCGAGGCTGTCCTTGTCACGGAAGAACAGCAGCGGATCACGACCAGCCGGGTTGGTCAGGGCCAGGGTCATCTGCATCTTCCACGGTACGGCGCAGTCGCCCTTGATCCAGCCGACGGTCTTGCCATAGCTGTCAGGGCCGACCTTCAGCCACTCGGCGTTGCCGGCCTGCTCACGCTGGTATACGTAAAAGCGGGTGAATGCTGGCTGCATCTTACCGCCACTAGCGCCAGCACTATCGCCAAGCTGGCAGGTCGGCGTGGTCAGCACGCGCTGGTAGAGGGTCTTCTTGCCTTCCTGCAGCAGCGGTTTGTCTGCCGCCATCAGTGGCGCTGCTGCGCTCAGCAGCAGGCCGGCAAACAACAGCTTGGCGCCTGGGGCGGTGAGCATGGTCATTTCTTCAGCTCCTCCAGCCGCTGGCTGGCATCCTGATTGTCCGGATCGTTGTTCACAGCAATCTCGTACCAATACATCGCGGTTTCAGCGTCAGCCGCCTCGATGCAACCACCGCTGGAGTAATGCGCCGGGTCGTACTCGCGGGCATAGGCATAGGCAATGGCGGCATCGCCCGACTGCGCCTTGTGCGCATACAGACGCTGCACCACGCCACAGCGCTTGGCATCCTTGGCAACGGCAATCACCTCCAGCACCTGTTCGCTGGATGGATTGGACTTCAGGCAGGCCTGGATGAAAGATAAATCCTCCCTGGCATCAGACAGGGCTTGCGCACTGCACCCGGCCATCGCCCCTACCACTGGAGCCGGCGTGTCGCTTGGGGTGATATCGGTCGACGGCGCACGCAGCAGGAACCACCAGGCCGCAACTGCCAGGGCCAGGATGAGCAGTACGGTGACCAAGATCAGTGGCAGCTTGCTGCCTTTCTTTGCCACCGGGATCTGAGGTGGTGGAGCAGACGGCGCTTCGACAACCAAGGGCTCGGACACGGGTGCTGAAATCACCTCAGACGCAGGCGCAGGTGGCTCGGGCAGTACTTCTGGAACAACCGGTACGATGTCCTGCTCGGGCTCGGCCTTGCGCTCAACCTTCTTCTCGTCATGCGTCGAGTTGCCCGCGGCCTTGGAGGACAGAATGGTGCCAAGGATGCGCAGCACCCCTTTGTCGCTGCCGTCCTCGTTACGCAGTTGCAGCATGTAGGCCATCTGAGGATCAAGCATCAGTGGGTCGATCAGCCAGGGGCCGACCTCGCCACTGAGTTTTTCATCGACCAGATGCAAGCCACCGAGCGCGTGCCAGGATGGGCTCGTATCCCATTCGCCGTTTTCACCGAGGTAGCGGCCATCCTGATTGCGCTGCACGGTCAGTTCGAGGGCGTCACTCCCCTCCTGCCAACCATGTACGGTCAGCTCTCCATGACCCGGTTGGCCGCTCTGCGCAGCCTTCAGTTCGATTCTCAGCATGACTTATTCCGTCCGATCCGCATGCAGAGTGGCGAGCACCTTGCCCAGCGCCTCGTTCTGCTCCGGTGTGATTTCTCGGCCGGCACTGTGACCGGCATTGTCTTCAGCGATCTTGGCCAACGCCACCAGCCAGTCGCCGACATAGTTGCGCGTGTGTTCCAGGGGTTGCGCCGGCAGTTCCGGCAACTTGCCGGGGAAGATAACCGGCGGCGCCTGGAATAGCTTGGCGCCACGCTCGATGCGGCTGTCGGGACGCTGCTCCTGCGGTGACTCGATGAACCCTAGCCAGCCGATGAAATCGCCCAGCACGGTTTTCGCGGTGAGTACCTGGCGTCCGGCCAGTTGCTCGCGCTTGGTACCAATCTGCTCGGTACTGACGATGGCCTGCAGCAGGCGTGTTTGCAGGTCGAGGCGACTGGCGCCGGTGATGAGCTCATCAACCAGAGCCTCGACCGCAGGTTTGGAGAACCCCAGATAGGTCATCAGGCGCATGTCTTCAGGCAGGTGGCGCAGGTGGCTTATCCACTCACGCAGTACGGCCTGGGCGAAACGTGCATCGCTACCACTGGAGCGCAGCGGTAAGGCATTGCTCGACGAGAGAGGTGCCGACTCATTGTCGCCGAACAGATCAAAACCATCGTCGTGACCCAGGTCATCCCCCAGGTTGAGCGCCCCCCCGCTGACAACACCGCTGCCTCCACTATCGCTCACCAAAGCAGTAGCTTCTTCATCATCGGCGCGCAGGTATAGACCCCGAACCAGATCGTCTGGCAATTGCATTCTCTGCAACAGTTCACCCAGCAGAATGCGCCGCGGCCAGACCGCGTCGAAGATCTGCTTGGCGATCTTGCGCTTCTTCTCCAGCTCGCCAGCGCCTTCTGCCTGATACCAATGGCCAAGCCGGTTTTCCAGCAGATGTAATACATCATCGAGCTGTTCACGAATACGCCCCAGCTTGACCTCGCACAGCGCCACGCCACGCAGGTACTGGCTGATACGGCCCATGCCGCCATCGTTCAGCTCCAGCATCGCGTCCCAGGCCAGCTGCGGCTGGTTGATGTGTCGCTGTACAGTTTCGTCCTCGACAAAGGTGCTGCGCATCAGCCCCAGCGAATCCTGGGCAGCGGCGTTGATACCGATCTCTTCACCCGCCTGCACGTCGAGGAAGGTCACCTTCATGCGCGGTTTGCGCACCAGGAAGGTGTTAGCGAAGGGCTGACCGGCCGTCCACTCCTGCAGCCAGGTGTACTGGCCGAAGCGTTCGAGCATGGTCATCTTCATCATGCCGCCGCTACCCCAACCGAGGCGCAGCAGGTCTTCGCCCTTGTCCAAGTCGCTACCAATGCGCATGTCGAACATGGTGATGGCCCACAGCAGGCCCGGCTTACGCAGAGCACGCTCTTCGGGCTTGGCGCCCTGGGTCTTGTCGATCCAGCGGGTCAGTACCGGACCGACAGCGGTGACGTCGGACTGCTTGTTCGATGGCGTACAGACGATCAGCACGTTCATTTCCTGGCTGTCGGTGTAGCGCTCGAACAAATAGGCAACCTTGCCGCGCAGGATCAGTTGCGCCACCGGGCTGGCTTCGTCGCTGCTCACCGCGCGACGCACGTCATCCAACGACTCGACCGACAAGCGGCCGCGATAGCCGGGAAAATCGAGCAGGTCGACCTGCTCGAACAGCGGCTCGCTAGTAGGCTCAACCAACGGGAACACCAACTCGACGGTGAGTGCCGCTAGTTGCGCCAGGGACAGCTCGACCGACGCACGCAGCTCGCCGTCGATGAATGGGCGCACGCCGATGCGCTTGTCGCTGTCCTTGCCCAAGCGCTCGAGCATGTCGACGTTCATGATGCTGTCGGCCTGCGACAGGCCCTTGTCGGTCTGCCGCACCAGGGCATCGAGCGGAGCGAATACGCGATCGGCGTTACCCAAGCTGCCCAGGGTTCTGGCGAAGCTCTGGTAGGCCTCGCTCAACTCGTTGATCTCACCCCAGAAGATCGAGAACAGCCGGGTGCGATCCTCCACCGCCAGCCAGGGCGCCAGCTCCACGGCCACGGGCCAGTAGTACCCAGCCAGACCACTCAGCGACGCCGGGAAACTGCCTTGCAGGTAGTCCCACAGGGCCACCACGTCGTCCTCGCTGACTCCGGGCACCGGCTTGAGCTGGCGGCGCTGGCCGAGTTCCTTGAGCAGTTGGCGGATGGCCGCTTCGTCGAAGCGATAGGACACCTTCTCGGTGTTGAAATCGTTGAAAAAGGAGTTGGCCAGCACCTTGGCCACTTCCACTTCGCCGAACAGCTTCAGCTCCAGCGGGAAATCGTCCGGGCCGGGGCGCGCAGTACGGCTGAAACGGGTGACCAGGCCGGTGGCCTCTTTGCCTCCACCCGGCGGATTGACATGGGTGAGGAAGTCCAGACGACTGCCACCGAAATCAGTCTCCAGCTTGCCGTTGGCACCGGCAGCCAGGGTCGAGATCAGGTACGACTTGCCGGCCTGGGACAGACCGAAGAAACCCACGGTCATCGGCAGGCCGGAAACGCCGCCCAGGCGTCGGGCGGTATTGCGCACGCGACGCAGGCTGAGGATCAGGTCGTCCGCTTCGTTATCCAGGCGTGGCGCGCTGCGGCGCACGTCGCCGATCCAGCGGATCGCCTCGCCGGCACCGGTATGAATGGCGGCCCAGTGTCGGGTCAGTTGCTCAGGCGAGTTACTCATTTGCGAAACACACTCCCGCTGTCGAGCCAATATTGGGATTCACCCAGCCCGGCGTCGGACAGGGTGTTGAGGCGCAGGCGAATGTGCGAGCGGCTGACCGAACCACTGTTGGATTCGGCACCAAGAAATTCGAAGCTCTCGCTGCCTTCAGCCGGATTGCGCGAAGGCTTGATGCCCAGGCGCACCTTGAGCACCAGCCCCTGGGAAGCGACCTGCTCGCGCAGCTTCTGGTTCTCGATGCTGAGGATGTACAGCGGCGCTGCCGACCAGCGTTCGTTGGCCAGTTGGCGGAAGCCCAGGCGCATGGTGCCGCGCATATCGAAGGTCAACTCGGGCAGCTCGTACTCGGGGTCGTCGAGATCGATATCGCGGAAGTAGACGTTACCGTCCTTGATCACGTTGTTATTGTCGATCAGACCGAGGAACTTCAACGTCGAGTAGGGTTTGAACGCCGCCGAACGGAAGAAGAAGTTGGGCAGCCGCAGGCTGCGGCTGAGCAGACAGAGCATGGCGCCGACTGCAGCCGTGGTCTTCGGGTCCTCGATACGGTCGAGCTTGTTGAACGGGTACCAGCCACCGGTGCGGTACTGGTTGAGCGGCAGGATGCGTCCCGGCGGCAACGGCAGCAGCTTGCGAAACAGCGCCTGCACACCGGGCAGACGCGACGGACGCCCAGTGAGCAGAAGCACATCGCAGGGGTAGCTGTGGACAACTTCGCACAGCGCCTGAATGGTCTTGCCGATGTTCATGCGATCGCCGATGAACGCCTCGTGAATGCGCCGCAGACTGACGTTGAGCGTTGTCGCCAGCAGGTCGAACGGCTCGCTGCCGTTACCCAGTTGGCGGCGTACGGCACTGCTGAAATAGTCAAGCACATCGTCGGTGGGACGCTCGTCGCCAAGCAGTTCACCGAAAGTGCCTCTGACCAGGGTGCCGGCATCCAGCGGGTCATATTGTTCGTAGGCCTTGAGCAGGCGCAGACCGATAGGGCTGAACAGTTGCAGAGTCAGTTGCTGGCGCAGCACGGCGTCCTGCACGGCCAGCGGCTCGCTGCCAATCAGCTTGGACAGCAGCGCATCAGGGTTGTCGACACCCGCATCACGCAGCGCCGAGCCCAATGCCGGTAGGACGAACTGGCGGATCACGTCGAGCAGGATGTCGTCACCGGCGACCTTGAAACCATCGCGAAAACGCTGCGAGGGGGTGATATAGACGTTGCTGCCCACGCCATCATCGAGCCGATATTCGGTGATCACCAGGTCGGTGGTGCCACCACCGATATCGATCGAAGCGATGGTCAGACGATCCTTGTGCGGCTGATCCGGACGCGCCATGGTGGCAAAGAACTCCTCCGGACGACCGGCGAAGTTATTCTGCGTTTCGTTGAACAGGTAGACGACCTGGCCGCAGGTGGCCTCGTCCCACTGCACATGCACTTCCGGCAGGAATGGCCAAGCGGTCTCGCGGCTCTTGGCGTCCTTGATGTTGATCGGATCGTCCTCAGGGTGCCAGCCAAGGCTCTTCCACACCAGGCCGATGGCCTGCTCCATGCACTTGGCGAAGATTTCGCGCTCGGGCTTGGGCATCGACGGCGGCACGGTGAGGATGATCGAGCGCAAGTGGCGCGGCACGCGCGAATGGCTCATGCGCAGACGCTGCGACGGGCTGTTTATCTGCATCAATGCCTGGCCGAGCACTTCGCAGAGCATGAAGGTCATCAACGAGCTGCGCGAATAGTGCGGGTGGAACACCGGCATGCGTTCGTCGAAGGGCAGGCTGTAGAGCGCCTGACCTTTCTCGTTGATCAACCCGGCGACTGGCGCAGCAGTGGCGTGCGGCTCGCTTTCGGATTTGACGTAGGCGCAGTTGAAGCGCCAGCCCGGCTCGTAGTTGTCCTCGTCCCACAGGTAACGCTTCGGGCTGGACAGGCCGGTCGAGCCTTCGGTTCCACGCCGGCGACTGGCCAGACGTCCGGCCTCGCGACCAATGCGGGCGATGGTCGGCCACTGGAAGGCCTCGCGACGGCCACTTTGCACCGAAAAGTGATCCTTGCCGAATACCGCCTGAGCGAACTCGATACGGCTTTCGAAAGGTTCTGGATAAACGTGCTCGGGCTGGGTCAGGTCACGCAGTTCCAGCTCATAGCGCTTGCTCAGGCCATCATTCTCCTGCGGGTGATCCTCGATCAGGATGCCGCAGGTGCGCGAGTTGCCGACATCGAGCACCATGTCCACCGGAATCGCCTTGTGCAGGTCGCTGTCGCGGTTGGACACCACCTTGAGCTCCGGCACCAGCAACGCCGTACCGAGCAGGTGCAGCAAGTTGAGGTAGTGCGCCTGGTGATAGAGCTCCTGACACTCGTGCTCGATGTCATCGAACTGCATGCGTATCGGCGGCAGTTGCGCCTGCTCGGTGAACACTTCGCGTAGCCAGCCATCGACCCAGGCCAGGTCGAGGAACCAGCCCATCTCGTCGGCCTGATGTGCCAGGGCAAATGCCGCGCCGGCTCGCACATCGTCACTGGTCGGCGCCAGATAGGCGGTATCGCTGCGGCTGGCGAATACTTTGGTATCGAAGGCCAGGGTCACCCGGTGAGTATGACCATCTGGATCCTCACCCTCCTTGAGCTCGATGATACGCATACGCGCCCAGTTCGACGGGCCATCGTCGAAACGCCGAGGTGGGCTGAAGCGAAAGAATGGCAAGGGTAGCCAGAGCCCTTTGAGCAGACGCACCGACTGGTCGACCGCTACGCTGTAGGCCGGGCTCACAGGACTGCCCGGGGCTGCCGGATGGAAAAAGCTGTTGCTGCGTTCATCGAACATCAGCCGCGCCAACGGGCCATCGTTGCGCTGGCGCACGAACTCGCCAGGTAGTTCGCGGCGCAGTTCAAGGGTCACGGCGAAATCCAGGAACTGGACACCGCTGCCCATGATCAGGGTGATCTTATCTTCGTAGTCGGTCTTTTCTGGAAACATGATGCGTTTTTCCGCCCTGTTCTCGGGTCGTGGCGGCTGTTGTAACCGCCTGTAATTTCAAGGGCCAGTTACTGGACGCCCTGCCTCATGGACATGGGGAATTGCTTGTTCTCATAACTACCCGTGCAGTCAGCGGCGCTACGGCTGTCGGGGCTGCACACGACTTCCGGCAGCTTGTAGCTACTGCCATCGTTGCAGGCAGCCTGCCCCTGGTTGTTGATCGCCAGCTTGCCGCCCTGCATCGCGGCATTCACCGCACCAGAGCACTCGACACCATCACCACGTCGCACCTTGACCTGCCCCTTGCCATCCTTGAAGTCATAGTCGAGTCGCATGGGCTTGCCGGTCTGCGCATCCTGAATACCGGCACCCGCTTTCCAGTTACCGTTGAGGAACTCAGTGGAGCCGGTTTCCAGTGCCTGCGGGGGAATGCTCAGGTCTTGTGGTACGTCCCGACCCGGCGGTTGCTTGCGAGGTTCCTGCTGCTCCTGTGGCGGCTCGGCAGATGGCTCCTCAGCGGCTGCATCCTCAGGCGCGGACGGCGGCGGTTCTTCGCCCGGTGCATTGGGCTCGTCGTGTGCAGCAGCGCCCTCCTCCTGCTCGGCAGCGGGAGACTCTTGTCCGTCCGGCAGTTGACCATCGATAGCAGCACCCGACCCGACACCATCGACCGACCCACCACGACCGAACACGCCGATATCACGCTCATGCACCGGCAATCCCGGCAGATCGATGCGATCGAGGCCGAGTGGCAACTCGACCGTTGGGGCACAGGCACGCAGCAAGAACAACAGCAACAGCAGGAGCAGTGGCAGGAGCAACAGCCACAGCCAGCGCCACCAACGCGACTTCTTCACCACCTCAACCGGCACGGCGGCGGCCAGCGGGGGCGGCGCGAGCGGTGCTACTGGCGCAGCGCTGGGCACAGGCGGACGCAGACACAACAGCGGGTCGTGATCATAGGTTCCCGCGTGATCGGTGAACCCCCAGAAGGTGATGACGGGCTTGCCATCGACCAGGTAGACATGGTCGCTGTCGGGAAAGTGAATGGTTTTTTTCAGCAGGCGACCGAATATCTGCTTTTCCCGGTTCTGCGCGTCAGCACGCATGCTTTCGCTGGTAGCACCCAGTTTGGCGTGCATCACCTCAAGCTGAGCATAGGCATCCGCGCGCTCCTCAACCGTGGCCGCCGACCAGGGGATCACGTCGCCCTCTGCAGGCGCGTACCAATCGATGCGGTCACCGGTTTCGTTGGGCTGCGGAATGGCTAGGCAACTGGAGGCTTCGCGCCCCATCTTCAGGCGAATGGCCTCGCGCAGTTGCAGCGCGGCGCTGTACACCGGCTGACCATCGACACCCAGCGCCTTGAATTCCTGAAGGTTACCCGTGCGGAGCAATGCGCCTGACATGTGCGGTCATCCTTTCCCTGGCCATCTGAAAATAGAAATTACGGCACAATCATTCCAAATGACGTTGGAAGATCGTGTCAGTCAGCAAGGCTAAAAAGCCTTTTGTATTCAAACGTTAGCTGCACTTAATTTTTCGAAATGTGACATAGACATCGCTTCATGGGAATGCTTTTCGGCGCAAAAATCAATCTGCGATTAACTCTGAATCGATCCCTAATGCGTTTATGTTGAGCTACCTAATCTATCTCTTCCTGCCGCTCTTCCGGCAATTGCGGATCGACCGTCAACCAGGGCAGCCGGCTGCCCACCCAGATATGCCGATCCGCCGGGGCTTGCTCCGGCTCGTCCAGTGTGGCGACGGTTACATCCAGCGTATCCGGGCTGAGCGAAGTGAGCAGCGCCAGATGTGCACCGCAGTCCGCGCAGAAATAGCGCATGCAGCTGGCTGATGAGGCGAACGCCTTCGGCGTGCCGCAC
Organism: Ectopseudomonas mendocina; assembly: GCF_008041835.1. Classification (GTDB taxonomy): domain Bacteria; phylum Pseudomonadota; class Gammaproteobacteria; order Pseudomonadales; family Pseudomonadaceae; genus Aquipseudomonas. The sequence goes on along the minus strand of NZ_VRYE01000018.1, from coordinate 110,024 downwards.
AGCCAGTGAAATGCCTGGCGCGGCACCGTGACCCAGGTGGTGAGAATGCCGCCGCTGCTGCGTCGGCAGATCGAGCAGTGGCAGTGCGCGATATCCGTCAACGGCGCATCGACCCGCTAGCGCAGTGCACCACACTGGCAGCCGCCCTGATGTTCCACCGTCATCCCGCCTCCGCCTTGCATTGCCCTGCGCCGCTGCCCAAGATAGGCGCTCACCACCACCGGGGGTTGCCGTGATAGACCTGTTGCTGGCCTTGTGGCCGCTGTTCGCCATGATAGTCGCCGGCTACTGGTTGCGCCTGCGCGAGTTCCCCAGCGAAGCCTTCTGGCCCGGTGCCGAACGCCTCAACTACTTCATCCTGTTCCCCGCCCTGCTGTTCTCCAGTCTGGCTCGCGCGCCGTTGAACAATCCGGCGTTGCCGCGCCTGGCGCTGGCGGTACTGCTCGGCCTGGGCATCGCTTGGCTGGCGCTGCTGCTGGTGCGGCACCTGCGCGGTTGGCCAGCGGGGCGTTTTGGCGCCTTCACCCAGGGCATCCTGCGCTTCAACACCTACCTGGGCCTGGCGGCGGTGGGCAGCCTGTTCGGTCAGGAGGGGCTGACCCTCGCCGCACTGATGCTGGCCCTGATGGTGCCGACGGTGAACGTGCTATCGGTATGGTCACTGACTGCCGAGCGCGGTGTCAGCGCACGCAGCCTGCTGCTGCCGATCATCAAGAATCCGCTGATCCTCGCCTGCGTCGGCGGCGCGCTGTTCAACCTCACGGGCATCGGCTTGCCGGGCGGCACGGATCGCCTGCTCAGCCTGCTCGCCGCCGCCAGCCTGCCGCTGGGTTTGCTCTGCGTCGGCGCGGCACTCAAGCCGGAGCAGCTCAGCGGCGAGATTCCCGCATTGGGCTGGAACAGCGTCCTGCGCCTGCTGGCGATGCCGCTGCTGGCCTGGGCCGTGGCCTGGGCGCTGGCCCTGCCGGCCATGGAAAGCGCAGTGCTGGTGCTGTTCTTCGCCCTGCCCACGGCGCCCACCGCCTACGTGCTGACCCGCCAGCTCGGCGGCGACAGCCAACTAATGGCTGGCATCATCACCCTGCAGACGCTACTGGCGGCGGGCAGCCTGATGGCGATCATGCTGTTGCTGGCCTGAGCGGCGGCTTCTCTTGATGGGAAGCAAGAGGCCTGGCAAAGCGCAGGCTATTCTTGCAGCACTACGAACGAACGATGACATGCCAATGAATGAATCCAGCGCCCACGACCAGCCCGATGTTTTCCCCTACCTGCAGTTGATGCACCAGCACAGCGGTTCGGATCTGTTCTTCAGCGTCGGCGCCCCGCCGCACATGAAGGTCGAAGGGCACAGTCAGCCGGTGGGCCAGCGCATCATGAAGGCCGGTGAAGTACAGCAACTGGCCTATCAGTTGATGACGCAGAAGCAGATCGCCGAGTTCGAACGCGACCTGGAGATGAACCTGGCCGTCAGCCTACAGGGCGCCGGGCGCTATCGGGTCAACGTCTACTATCAGCGCGGCGAAGTGGCCATGGTGGTGCGCCTGATCAAGAGCGAGATTCCCGGTTTCGAGGCGCTCGGCCTGCCGAAGATGCTGGAGAAGCTGGCCATGCAGGATCGCGGGCTGATCCTGGTCACTGGCGCGGCAGGCTCGGGCAAGTCCACCACCCTGGCGGCGATGCTGGATTTTCGCAACCGCCACAAGAGCGGGCATATCGTCTGCATCGAAGACCCCATCGAGTTTCTCCACAGCCACCAGCGCTCGATCATCGACCAGCGTGAAGTCGGCCTGGATACTCACAGCTTCGCTGATGCCCTGCGCAACGTGCTGCGTGAGGCGCCGGACGTGATCATGCTTGGCGAAATCCGCGACGCCGCCACCATGCAGCATGCCCTGCACTACGCCGAAACCGGTCATCTGTGCGTTGCCACACTACACGCTACCAGCAGCAGCCACGCCATCGAGCGGATCGCCCGCTTCTTCCCCGACGATGCACGCAAGCAGGTGCTGGCCGATGTGGCGCACAACCTGCTGGCGGTCATTGGCCAACGTCTGGTGCCGGGTATCGCCCAGAAGCGCGTGGCGGCCGTGGAGTTGATGCTCGGTACGCCCTATATCCGCGACCTGATCCAGCGCGACGAGCTGGAGGAGTTGCGCGAGGCCACGGCGCGCGCCTCCGAACAAGGCCTACAGACCTTCGACCAGCACCTGTTCGCCCTGCTCGAAACCGGGCGCATCAGCCTGGCCGAAGCACTCAAGTTCGCCGACTCGCGCACCGACCTGAGCCTCAAGTTCAAACTCGAACGCGGCTTCTCCGCCGACGACGCCGAGCTCAAGGTGCTGCGCGACGGCTGAGCAGCACCGACGGTCAGCGCCTTCAGTCGGCGCTGCTCACCCGCTCCGGCGCGGTCGGCTCCACCCCGCGCCAGGCATACCAAGCGAAGAACAGGGCCATCAGCAGGTAGCCGTGAACGAAGTCCGGCGCGGCATACCAGGCCAGTTTCGGTGCATGCATCAGGCCAACGAAGGCCATGCCCGCAGCGATCAGGGCAAACACCGTGGCCTGGCGGAACTGCCGGTCGATCACCGCCACCGTCATGGCGCCGAGCAGGATGGCGCTGAACATGGCGCCCTGCCCTAGCGCGCCGATGGCGCTGGAAATGCCCTCGACCACTTCAGGGGCACCACGGTTGAAGCGGGTCGCCAGGTAGTTGGCGAAGTACGGCAGCATCGCCAGCGCCACTGCCGGGTAGTAACGGGCGTGGTTGCTGTTGAAAGCCGTGGCGATCATCGACATACCGACGAACACCAGGATCGGCGCCACCACCGATACCGGAATCAGCGCGGCGATGAAGGCGATCAGACCGAACATGGTCGCCAGGCCGTACACCGCGCCATTGAGCAAACTGTAACCGCGTCCGGCGCCCATCCACTTCGAACCCACGGTGGCGATGTAAACGGTGGTCGGGAACACGCCGCCGAACAGCGCACCGAGCGAGGTACCGAGCCCATCCACAGCCTGGCATTCGCGCACGCTGTAGCTGTCACCGGCGGCGCTCATGGCCTCGACGTTATTCATGGTCTCGATGGCGTTGTACAGGGTGATCGGCAGGATCACCGTCATCAGCGCCAGCAGGCTGGTGAACAGTAGGCCCAGACCTTCGTACCAGGCTAGGTTGGGCAGTAGCGGGTAGAAACCCAGGTGGGTGAAGGCATCGCTGAACTTGCCGCCGTCAGCCGCGCCAATCAGGTAGGCCAGCGCGGTGCCGACGACGATGGCGAACAGCGAGGCAGGCAGGCGGAACGGCATGCTCACCCGCGCCACCAGGCCGACGATGGTAATGGCCAGCACCAGCAGGCCGATCTCCGAAATTTCCAAGGTCTTGAACAGCATTTCCCCGGCGATGAAGGTCAGTGCCACCCCGGCCACCGCGCCGAGCATGGCCGCACGCGGCAGATGACGCTGCACCCAGTTACCGATCAGGCTGATGGCAGCCTCGATCAGGCCACTGATGAAGCACGCGGCCACCGCTACCTTCCAGGCCAGCTCGGCGTCGCCAGTGAGGTTTTTCGCCGGCAACAGCACGCCAAACAGGAAGACGAACATCACCGGCGTGCTGATGCCGTAGGAAAGCGCGGTGACATCGGCGCGGTTCTCCTTACGCGCCAAGCGCGAAGCACTCCAGGCGTAGTAGAAGTTACCGACCATCACCGCCACCGCCGCACCAGGCAGTACCTGACCGAAGACGATCTCGGCGGGAAAGCCCATGCCCAGCATGCTGATGGCGATGATCACGAAGTTGGCGATGTTGTTCTGGAACAGGGCGAAGAACGCGTCGGTGTCTTCCTTCTTGTACCAAGGGTAATGCACGCGTGGCGTCGACATGCTGGCTGCGTCCTTGTTGTCTGAGTGGTCAGGGCGGCGAGTCTAACAATCTGCCGCCAGGGCATAAACGCACAAGGCAGCCGACGCTCAATACCTGTCAGACAGGTTTCGCAAATCCCCTCTTGCGTAGGAGCCCCGCCCCGGGGCGAAGCTTTTGAGTCGGCGCCGCCCAGGTTCGCGGCGGGGCGCCGCGCCTACGCAAATGGGGGCATGGTCAATAAACGAACAAGGCAGCCGAAGCTGCCTTGTTGTCAGTTGCCAGGCTAGGTTATGCGGCCTGCGCGACCTGACGGCGACGCTGCAGCAGTACCACGAGACCGAACAGCAGGAAGCCCGGAATCCACATCAACTCCTTCATCCAGCGGTCGGTCGGTGCCCGCACGCTGAGGATCTGCTGATCGAACTCCAGACCCGCATCAGCGGCCAGGCTGCCGAAGGTGACACTGTCCACCAGCACCTTATCGCCTTCCTCATAGAGGTTGAGGCCGAGCTTCTCCAGGCGCGCCTGGCCCGACGCGCCATCCGGCACCGGCAGCAGCACGGTGAACTCACGCGGATCACCCACGGCGTTCTCGCCGAGAATGCGCAGGCGCAGCGAGCTGCCGTCTTCCACCCCATCGAGCGCCTGCGCCAGCTCGGCCGGCGGCACCTCCTGGTAGGGATCGTGCAGCATGTCCATCCAGAAGCCGGGGCGGAACAGGGTGAACGCCACCAGCAACAGCAATGCACTCTCGTACAGGCGGCTGCGCACCAGGAAGAAGCCCTGGGTGCCAGCGGCGAAGATCAGCATCGCCACCGTCGCCACGATGAAGATGATCACCCCATGCCAGAAGTCGACGTCGATCAACAGCAGGTCGGTGTTGAAGATGAACAGGAACGGCAGCGCGGCGGTACGCAGGCTGTAGAAGAACGCTACCAGGCCGGTCTTGATCGGATCGCCCTTGGACACCGCCGCCGCCGCGAACGAGGCCAGCCCCACCGGCGGCGTCACGTCGGCCATGATGCCGAAGTAGAAGACGAACAGGTGCACCGCGATCAGCGGCACGATCAGCCCGTTCTGCTGCCCCAGCGCCACCACCACCGGCGCCAGCAGGCTGGACACCACGATGTAGTTGGCGGTGGTGGGCAGGCCCATGCCGAGGATCAGGCTGAACACCGCCACCAGGATCAGCATCAGCAGCAGGTTGCCCATGGACAGCAACTCGACCAGATCCGCCAGCACCAGGCCCACGCCGGTCTGCGACACCGCACCGACGATGATGCCGGCCGCGGCCGTGGCGATACCGATGCCGATCATGTTGCGCGCACCGGCGATCAGGCCTTCGCGCAGATCGATCACGCCATCGATGAAGGTGCCATGGTCATGGCTGCCATCGCGACGCATCCAGCTCAGCAGCGGGCGCTGGGTGAGCAGGATGATGACCAGCATCACGCTGCCCCAGAAGGCCGACAGGCCGGGAGACAGACGCTCGATCATCAGGCACCAGACCAGCACCACCACCGGTAGCAGGAAGTGCAGGCCCGAGAGCAGCACGGCGCGGGTCTGCGGCAGCTCTTCCAGCGGCGCATTGGGATCTTCCGGCGGCAGTACCGGTACGCTGACGGCGATTTTCAGCAGACCGAGATAGACCACCGCCAGCAAGGCGCCGATGCCCGGCAAGGCATAGTCGCCCAGCGCCGGCTTGAGCCAACCCAGGCCGTAATAGACCGCCAGAGAAATACCGCTGATCAGCGCCGCACCGAAGGCGAAGCCGGTCAGGCGACGCAGCCAGGGCTTGGGCTGAGCGCTGCCGATGGGCTGCAGGCCGAGCTTGAGCGCCTCGAGGTGAACGATATAGAGCAGCGCGATATAGGAAATCGCTGCAGGCAGGAAGGCATGCTTGATGATTTCCACATACGGCATGCCGATGTACTCGACCATCAGGAAGGCCGCAGCCCCCATCACCGGCGGCATGATCTGGCCGTTGACCGAGGAGGCCACTTCCACCGCGCCGGCCTTCTCCGAGGAGAAGCCGGTGCGTTTCATCATCGGAATGGTGAAGGTGCCGGTGGTCACCACGTTGGCGATCGACGAGCCGGAAATCATCCCGGTCAGGCCCGATGCCAGCACCGCTGCCTTGGCCGGGCCACCCCGGAAGTGGCCGAGCAGGCTGAACGCCAACTGGATGAAGTAATGGCCAGCACCGGCGCGTTCGAGCAGCGCACCGAACAACACGAAGAGGAACACGAAGCTGGTGGACACACCCAGGGCGATGCCGAATACGCCTTCGGTGGTGATCCACTGGTGGTTGGCCAGCGCATTGAAGCTGACCCCACGATGAGCCAGCAGGCCCGGCATGTAAGGGCCGGCCAGGCTGTAGATGAGAAACACCAGGGCGATGATCGCCAGAGGTGGGCCAAGCGCACGGCGCGTGGCTTCCAGCAGCAGCGGGATACCGATGCAGGCAGTGACCAGGTCGCCCGTGGTCAGGCTGCCGGGGCGCAGCGCCAGTTGCTGATAGAAGATGAACAGGTAGGCGGCACTGGCTGCGGCGACCAGGCCCAGAGCGATATCCAGCAGCGGCACACGATCACGCGGTGAGCGCTTGAACGCCGGATAGGCGAGAAACGCCAGCAGCAGGGCAAAGGCCAGGTGAATGGCGCGGGTCTGGGTATCGTTGAACACACCCACGCCGAAAATGAATGGCAGCGGCGAAGCGATCCACAGCTGGAACAGCGACCAGAGCAGCGCCAGGCCAGTAATCACCTGGGCCATCAGACCGACGGGCGAACGCGCGCCGACGTCCTGGGCAATCAGTTCTTCGGTGGACAGTTGCTTGTCATGCATGGAGCGAACCTGCATTTGAGTAAACGAAAACGGCAAAACCCGCAGGCCGCAGCCTACGGGTTTGCTTAACACTAGAAGCGAATCGGGCAATGCGCTTGCTGCGCATCACCCATAAGCCCTGAGACGGGATCGACAGGGCCGAAGGCTTACAGCCAGCCGCGTTCCTTGTAGTAACGCTCGGCGCCCTCGTGCAGCGGGGCAGTCAGACCGACCTTGATCATGTCGGCTTCCTTCAGGTCAGCGAAGGCCGGGTGCAGACGCTTGAAGCGATCGATGTTGTCGAACACCGACTTGACCAGCTGGTAGACCACTTCCGGGTCAGCCTTGGCGCTGGTGGACAGCACGGCCTTGCCACCGATGGACGGCGTCGGCTGATCGTTGCCCTTGTACAGACCGCCAGGAATGTCAGCCTTGGTGTAGTAAGTCTTCTCGGCCAGCAGCTTGTCGATCTCGGCGCCGGTCACCGGAACCAGCACGGCGTCGGTGGTGGTAGTGGCTTCCTGGATCGCGCCGTTGGGATGACCGACGAAGTAGGTCATGGCATCGATGTTGTTGTCGCCCAAGGCGCTGGCCTGCTCGGCCGGCTTCAGCTCGGCAGCCAGGGCGAAGGCGGAGCGATCCCAGCCTTTGACGGCCATGATCTCTTCCAGGGTGTCACGCTGGCCGGAACCCGGGTTGCCGACGTTGACGCGCTTGCCCTTGAGGTCATCGAAGCTGGCGATGTTGGCATCGCGACGAGCGAGGATGGTGAACACTTCGCTCTGCAGCGAGAACACCGCGCGCAGATCGCTCATTGCACCTTCAGCGGCGAACGGTGCAGCGCCATTCAGCGCCTTGTACTGGTGGTCGGACTGCATGATGCCGAAGTTGAATTCGCCACTGCGAATGCCGTTCACGTTGGCCACGCCGCCGCCACTGGCCGGGGCGTTGCACTTGATGCCGTGCTCAGCCGAGCCACGGTTGAGGAAACGGCAGATGGACTGACCAGCCACGTAATACACGCCGGTCTGACCGCCGGTACCGATGGTGACGAACTTTTCTTCGGCCTGTGCTGTGCCACTCAGGGCAGTACCCGCAAGCGCGGCAGACAGGACCCATGCCAAGGATTTGCCTTTCATGGGATATCTCCTTTCTCTGTTATTTTGAGCGAGCGCGCCTTGTGAGCGGCGTCAGGGAGGGAAGTCTAACCGCTCAGGACGAATATGCACGCCTTCTTGTCGAGCCGCTGGTAACTGCTTGTGTGAGCGCACAGGCATAGCCATCCCGGCCTTGCATCAGTCCTGTCGATGATGACTATGTCGCCGCGTGGCGTGTGCGAGCTGAGCCGGGAGGTTAGAGTGGCGGGCCATGCAACGAGGAGACTCCCCCATGAGCCGACTGGCCTCGATCAAGCTCTCTACCCTCGATCTGGCGCCGATTCGCGACGATGGCGATGCCGCTCAGGCCCTGCACAATTCGCTGGCGCTGGCCCGACATGTCGAGAGCCTCGGCTTCGAGAGATTCTGGGTGGCCGAGCACCACAACATGGACGGCATCGCCAGCTCCGCCACCTCCGTGCTGATTGGCTATCTGGCCGCCGGCACCTCGAAAATCCGCCTGGGCGCTGGCGGCGTGATGCTGCCCAACCATGCGCCGCTGGTAATCGCCGAACAATTCGGCACGCTCGCCACGCTGTATCCGGGTCGCATCGAACTGGGCCTGGGCCGCGCGCCCGGCGCCGATCAGTACACCGCCCATGCCCTGCGCCGCAGCCGCGATGGCAGCGCTGAAGACTTCCCCAATGACGTCGAAGAACTGCAGGCCTACCTCGGCCCGCGCCAGGAAGGGCAGCGGGTGATCGCCATGCCCGGGGCGGGCACCAATGTGCCGATCTGGCTGCTCGGCTCCAGCCTGTTCAGCGCCCAGCTGGCCGGCATGAAAGGTTTGCCTTATGCGTTCGCCTCGCACTTCGCCCCGCGCTACATGCACGAGGCCATTCGCACCTACCGCAACCACTTCCGCCCCTCGGAGGTGCTCGACAAGCCCTACGTGATGCTTGGCGTACCGTTGCTCGCAGCCGACAGCGACGAACAGGCGCAGTACCTGGCTACATCGGTGTTCCAGCGCATCCTCGCGCTGATCCGTGGCCAGAGCCTGGTGCAGCGCGCGCCGGTAGCGAGCATGGAGGGCCTGTGGTTATCCCATGAGCGCCAGGCGGTCAGTGAGTTTCTCGGTCTGGCCGCCATTGGCGGACCGCAGACCGTACGCCAACGCCTGGAGCAGTTGCTGGAGCAGACCGAGGCGGACGAGTTGATCTTCACCTGCGACCTGTACGACTTCGCCGACCGCCTGCATGCCTTCGACATCCTTGCCGAGCTGCAAAGCGCCTGACCCGTCGAGCATATCTGCAGCGGTGCACGTCCGCCGCTCAGATCGCCGTGCCGCAGCGCCGCACCTCGCCACGCGCCACAACGTTGCGCTGCTCGTCATACAGCCAGGCCTGCGCCTTCATCAGTTGCTGACGCGCCTCGATGCGATAACGCTGCCCCGCCACGAAGTCGTCATAACGCAGGCGAATCTCGCAGGTCATGCGCAGCGGCTCGCTCATCATGCCGAGACCACCCCCGCCACGCACCTCGAACTGAAAGCGCGTCTGCAACTCATGCTGGCCGGGCGTTACCTGAAAATAGCGACCATCAGGCCAGCGCTTGCCATCCAGACGGTCGGCCATCAGCAGGGTATCGGCCGTGGAATACAGCTCGACCCAGGCCTGTTGCGAGTCAGGCTCGGGCAGGGGCGAAGCGCAGGCCCCGAGCATCATCAGGGCGGGAGCGAGAAGCAGGGCGCGCATGGCGACCTCCAGATAGGGGTTCGGATACCAGCCTACACCGGGAGGCGGGCAAAACCGAGGCGAAAGGGGCTGGAGACAACCCACGCGATCAGCTAGCGTGACGACATGCCCAACGCCTGCCCTATCGACCTGCTGCGCCGCATTGCGGTTCCCCTGCTCAGCCTGCTGCTGAGCGCTTGCTCGACGATTGACTATTACGCCCACCTCGGCCAAGGCCAGTGGCAACTCTTGCATGCCCGCGAGCCCGTACAGCGCCTGCTCGAAGACCCGACGACCGACCCCGATCTGGCCAGGCGCCTGACGCTGAGCCAGCAGGCGCGTGACTTCGCCAGCACGCAGTTGCAGCTACCTGAGAACCGCAGCTATCGCCTGTATGCCGACCTGGGGCGTCCCTTCGTGGTGTGGAACGTCTTCGCCACCCCGGAGTTCTCTCTGGAGCCCGAACTGCACTGCTTCCCCATTGCCGGCTGCGTCGCCTACCGTGGCTACTACCAGCAAGGCCGAGCGCGGGGCGCGGCCGCACTATTGCGCCAGCAAGGGCTGGACACCTACGTCGGCGGCGTCGAGGCCTACTCGACCCTGGGCTGGTTCGACGACCCGCTGCTCAACACCATGCTGCGCTGGAGCGACGAGCGTTTCATCGCAGTGATCTTTCACGAGCTGGCGCACCAGCAGTACTACCTGCCGGGGGATACCGCCTTCAACGAGTCCTTCGCCACCTTCGTCGAACGCGAAGGGCTGCGTCAGTGGCACGCGGCCCGTGGTGAAACGCCGCCAGCCAGCGATGACCACCAGCGCCAGCAGTTCATCGAACTGGTGCTGGCCAGCCGCGAGCGCCTCAAGCAGCTCTATGCCAGCGACCTGCCGGAGCAGGCCATGCGCGCCGCCAAGCAGGCCGAGTTCGAGCGCCTGCGCCGCGACTACCGCGCCATGCGCCAACAATGGGGAGGCCAGGGCCGCTATGACGCCTGGATCGAAAGCCCGTTGAACAACGCCAAGCTGCTGCCCTTTGGCCTCTATGACCAATGGGTGCCGGCATTCGCTGCGCTGTTCGAGCAGCACAGACGAGATTGGCGCGCGTTCTATGCCGCCGTGGCCGCGCTCGGACAGCTGCCGGAGGCAGATCGTCGGGCCAGGTTGGAAAGCCTGCTGCAAAACGACTAGAACTGCTGGGCAAATTGCCAGTCCAACCTACTCAGGTTTCGCCCAACACTGGAGGTACAAGCGATGCAAAGACTGATTCCCGCCCTGGCCCTGATGCTTCTGGCTGGCGGCGCGCTGGCCGCGCCCAAGCCCTGCGAAGAACTCAAGCAGGAAATCGAAGTGAAGATCCAGGCCAACAACGTGGCCAGCTACACCCTGGAAATCGTGCCCAACGACGACGTTCAGGATCAAGGCATGGTCGTCGGCAGTTGCGACGGCGGCACCAAGAAGATCATCTATCAGCGCAACGGCTGATACAGCGCATTAAACGCCGGACAGAAATGCCCGGCGCATTTGCTCCAGCGTCTCGAAGTGAAAGTCCGGCGCCTCGCCGAGCAACTCCTCGCGGCTACCGAAGCCGTAGCCCACTGCCACCGCCTGCAAGCCATTGCGGCGCGCGCCGATCAGATCATGCTTGCGGTCGCCGATCATCAGCGTCGAATGCGGCGCCAGCCGTTCCGACTCCAGCACATGTGCCAACAGCTCCACCTTGTTGGTGCGCGTGCCGTCCAGCTCACTGCCATAGATGCGCTTGAAATAGCGGTCGAAACCAAAGTGCCGGGCGATTTCCTCGGCGAACACCGTCGGCTTGCTGGTGGCGACATACAGCGTACGCCCTTGCGCCACCAAGGCCGCCAGCAACGCCTCGACACCGTCGAAGACTTGATTCTCGTACAAGCCTGTCACCCGGAAACGCTCACGATAATAATTGACCGCCTGCCAGCCCGTGGCCTCGTCCAGCGCATAGGTGCTCATGAAGCACTGCAACAAAGGCGGGCCGATAAAGTGCTCCAGCGCGGTCAGATCCGGCTCGTCGATACCCAGCTTGGCCAGCGCATACTGCACCGAACGGGTAATGCCCTCTCGCGGGTCGGTGAGGGTGCCATCGAGGTCGAAGAGAATGGTGGAATGCTGCATGGGCATCAGACTTCGGCATTACTGGGAAGCCGCAAGGATAAGGTAATTGCCTGTACGACCCAACGCCTGTGCTTGTTCTCATTCCCCTGCAATGAGAGGCCGCGGGCGGCATGGAGAAGCCGCTAAGAAAAGCCTCCAAACCCCACGTTTACCTGCATCGCTCACTGGTCATACCCTTCGGCCAGATGCTGGTCCTTGAGCTTCACGTAGTTGCCGGCCGTGTAGCTGAAGAAGTTGCGCTCCTTGTCGGTCAGCGGGCGGGCCTGTTTCACCGGGCTGCCGACGTACAGGTAACCGCTTTCCAGGCGCTTGCCCGGCGGCACCAGGGAGCCGGCGCCGATGATTACCTCATCCTCGACCACCGCGCCGTCCATGACGATGCTGCCCATGCCGACCAGGATGCGGTTGCCCAGGGTGCAGCCGTGCAGGGTGACCTTGTGGCCGATGGTTACCTCGTCACCGATGATCAGCGGATAACCTTCCGGGTTGAACGGCCCGGCATGGGTGATGTGCAGCACGCTGCCATCCTGCACGCTGGTGCGCGCGCCGATGCGGATGCGGTGCATGTCGCCGCGAATCACGGTCAGCGGCCATACCGAGCTGTCCTCACCCAGCACCACGTCGCCGATGACCACGGCGGAAGCGTCGACGAAGACGCGCGCGCCCAGTTGTGGAACGTGCTGCTGGTATTTGCGAATCGCCACGATAGAGGCTCCTGGGCTGCGAGAAAGCTTGATTGTAATTAAGATGGCCCCCATATCGACTGCAATCGCCCCGGTATTTGCCGGCTGTTGTCCTCCTTCCTTCGCCACAGGTGCCTCGTCGTGACCGCGAACAATCCCCTGCTGCAAGACTTCGACCTGCCGCCCTACTCGCAGATCAAACCGGAACACGTCGAGCCCGCCGTTGACCAGATCCTGGCCGACAGCCGCGCCGCCATCGCCAAGCTGCTCGAGGCGCAGCAGGCCAATCCGAGCTGGGACGGCCTGGTGCTGGCGCTGGACGAACTCGGCGCGCGCCTGGGCCGTGCCTGGAGCCCGGTGAGCCACCTCAACGCGGTGTGCAACAGCACCGAGCTGCGCGCGGCCTACGAGGCCTGCCTGCCCAAGCTGTCGGAATACTGGACGGAAATGGGCCAGAACAAGCCGCTGTTCGAGGCCTATGACGCGCTGGCCAAGAGTCCGGCTGCAGCCAATTTCGACGTGGCGCAGAAGACCATTCTCGAACACGCGCTGCGTGACTTCCGCCTGTCCGGTATCGACCTGCCGGCCGAGCAGCAGAAGCGCTATGGCGAGATCCAGATGCGCCTGTCCGAGCTGACCAGCAAATTCTCCAACCAGTTGCTCGACGCCACCCAGGCCTGGACCAAGCACATCACCGACGAAGCACGCCTGAACGGCCTGACCGACTCGGCCAAGGCGCAGATGAAGCAGGCCGCCGAAGCCAAGGGGCTGGACGGCTGGCTGATCACCCTGGAATTCCCCAGCTACTACGCGGTGATGACCTACGCCGACGACCGCGCCCTGCGCGAAGAGGTCTACGCCGCCTACTGCACACGCGCCTCCGACCAGGGGCCGAACGCCGGGCAGAACGACAACGGCCCGCTGATGGCCGAAATCCTCGACCTGCGCCAGGAACTGGCGCGCCTGCTGGGTTTCGCCAACTACAGCGAGCTGAGCCTGGCCAGCAAAATGGCCGAATCCACCGACCAGGTACTGAGCTTCCTGCGTGACCTGGCGGTACGCAGCAAGCCCTTCGCCGAGCAGGATCTGGCCGAGCTGAAAGCCTTCGCCGCCGAACAGGGCCTGGATGACCTGCAAAGCTGGGACGTCGGCTACTACAGCGAGAAACTGCGCCAGCAACGCTACAGCATCTCCCAGGAAGAGGTGCGCGCCTGGTTCCCGGTGGACAAGGTGCTCACCGGTCTGTTCGCCATCGTGCAGAAGCTCTACGGCATCGAGATTCGCGAGCTGAAAGGCTTCGACACCTGGCACCCGGACGTACGCCTGTTCGAGATTCAGGAGAACGGCCAGCACGTCGGCCGCTTCTTCTTCGACCTCTACGCCCGCGCCAACAAACGCGGCGGTGCCTGGATGGACGGCGCACGCGACAAACGCCGCACGGCCGATGGCCAACTGATCGCCCCGGTGGCGAACCTGGTGTGCAACTTCACCCCGCCGGTTGGCGGCAAACCGGCGCTGCTGACCCACGACGAGGTCACCACCCTGTTCCACGAGTTCGGCCATGGCCTGCATCACCTGCTGACCCGCGTCGAGCACGCCGGCGCCTCGGGCATCAACGGCGTGGCCTGGGACGCGGTCGAGCTGCCGAGCCAGTTCATGGAGAACTGGTGCTGGGAGCCGGACGGCCTGGCGCTGATCTCCGGCCACTATGAAACCGGCGAGGCGCTGCCACAGGCCATGCTGGACAAGATGCTGGCGGCGAAGAACTTCCAGTCCGGGCTGATGATGGTGCGCCAGCTGGAGTTCTCGCTGTTCGACTTCGAACTGCATGCCACCCACGGCGACGGCCGCAGCGTGCTGGACGTGCTCGAAGGCGTGCGCGCCGAGGTCTCGGTGCTGCGCCCGCCAGCCTACAACCGCTTCGCCAACGGCTTCGCACATATCTTCGCCGGTGGCTATGCGGCCGGTTACTACAGCTACAAGTGGGCCGAAGTGCTCAGCGCCGATGCCTTCTCGAAGTTCGAGGAAGAAGGCGTGTTCAACGCCGATACCGGCCGCGCCTTCCGCGAAGCGATCCTCGCCCGTGGCGGCTCGCAGGCGCCGATGGTGCTGTTCGTCGACTTCCGCGGTCGTGAACCGAGCATCGACGCCCTGCTGCGCCACCTCGGCCTGAGCCAGGAGGCCGCATGAGCGACGCCCCGGTGAACAGCACGCCAAAACGCTTCATCGCCGGCGCCGTGTGCCCGGCGTGCAGCGAGACCGACAGCATCAAGATGTGGAACGTCGACGGCGTGCCGCACCGTGAATGCGTCAAGTGCGGCTATGCCGACACCCTCGACGCACGCGGCAACTCGGTGCCCAAGGAGATTCCCACGCGGGTCAACGTCAGCGGCCTGAAGCCCAAGGCCGCCGACCCCAATGTGCAGGCGGTGCAGTTCTTTCCCAATCCCAAGCTGAAAAAGCCGAAGGCATAGCGCGCAGCCCGGCCACTCGGTAGCGCCGTAAAGGCGCGAACGCCAGACGCGCAAGTGCCAATAGAGACGTGCGCCGCGTCAGCCACCCGCCATCGATCATGTGCCACCGTGGCGGGGAGTACGAACTGTAACCAGCGCCGCATTGCAGCGCGCAGGCGCAAACCACTAGGCTTGCGCTTTTGCCGCGAGCGCCCGCCATGTCGCCCACCGCACCTCGCCCGTCCAATACCACGCTGGTGCTGCTGGCCTCGCTGTATTGCGCGCAGGGTTTGCCCTCCGGGCTGATCGCCCATTCGCTACCGGTACTGCTGCGCCAGCATGGCGTCGACCTGGCACTGATCGGCCTGCTCAAGCTGCTGGCGCTGCCCTGGCTGCTCAAGGTGCTCTGGGCGCCCTGGATCGACCGCCTGGCCTCAGCCCGCCTGGGTCATCACCGTGGCTGGATTCTGCCGCTGCAAGGCGGCGTGATCGTCTGCGTGGCGGCGTTGGCGCTACTGACGCCGCAGACCCTGTTCGATTCCGGCCTGTGGCTGCTACTCGGCTTGCTGTTGCTGATCAATCTGCTGGCCTCTACCCAGGACATCGCCACCGACGGCCTCACCGTGCGCCTGCTGCCCGAGCGCTGGCGTGGCCTGGGCAACAGCCTGCAGGTCGGCGGCTACAAGGTCGGCATGCTCGTCAGCGGCAGCGGTCTGTTGCTGGTGATCGACCCACTGGGCTGGAACCTGGCGCTGGGTTTGCTGGCCGGTCTGATCCTGCTGATGACCGTGCCCATCTGGTTATTTCCGGAACGCCGCGTGCTGCCCTGCCAGCCCACCCAGGCAGAAACCGCCCTCGGCCCGCGCCTGCTGCTGAACCACTATCGTGGCCTGCTGGCGCAGCCCGGCATGCTGCTGTGGCTGGCGGTGGTGCTGACCTTCAAGCTCGGTGACTCGCTCGGCTCGCCGATGCTCAAGCCGATGCTGGTGGATCAGGGCTGGAGCACGGCAGCACTCGGCCAACTGACCCTGATCAGCAGCCTGGCCGGCATCGGCGGCGCCTTGCTCGGTGGCCTGCTCTACGCCCGCATCGGCGTGCTGCGCGCGCTGATCCTCTTTGGTGCCCTGCAGGCCATCGGCATCGCCGCCCTGGCCCTGCTGGTCGGCCATGGCGGCAACAGCGGCCTGGTGTATGCCGTGACCCTGTTCGAACAGGTGGCCGACGGCATGTCCACCGTTGCCCTGTTCGCCGCCATGATGCGCATGTGCCGCCCCGAACACGAAGGCGCCGACTTCACCCTGCAGGCCTCGGCGCAGGTGCTGTTGTCCGGTTTCGTCGGCGCCAGCAGCGGAATGCTGGCCAAGGCACTGGGGTATGAAGGGTTATTCCTTGGCGCTGGAATGCTGGGGGTACTGGTACTGGGGCTGGTGGTGCTGCACGGCAGCCGCTGCAAGCGGCAAGCCTGAAGTCAGTAGCCCGGATGCAAGCCGGGGTGGTGCTGAAAAAGCCCCCGGATTGCATCCGGGCTACACGTCTATGCCCAGTGCCGGCCGTGGCGCTCCAGCAAGTGCTGCAGCTGCTCCGGGCCATCGCTGCCAGCCGGATAGGGACGCGGGCTCTGATAGTGCTGGTGCCAGCCTTGCAAAATCGGGTCGACCCATTGCCAGGCGGCCTCGACTTCGTCGCGACGCATGAACAATGTCGAGTCGCCGTCGATCACGTCGAGCAGCAGGCGCTCGTAGGCATCCCAGCGTCGCTGCTGGTTGAAGGCGTTGGCCAGGTTGAGGTCCAGCTCCACCGGTTTGAGGTGCATGCCCTTGCCGGGATTCTTGGCCATCAGTTGCAGGCTGATGCGCTCCTCCGGTTGCAGGCGAATCAGCAACTGGTTGGCCTGACCATCGTTGAACAGGCGGTGCGGCACCGGCTTGAACTGAATCAGAATCTCCGAGGCCTTCTTCGCCAGGCGTTTGCCGGTGCGCAGGTAGAAGGGCACGCCGGCCCAGCGCCAGTTGTCGATCTCAACCTGCACGGCGGCGAAGGTCTCGGTATCACTGTCGTTGTCGACGTTCTTCTCGAAGTAATAGGCGGGGACGTCGTGGCCGCCGATCTTGCCGGCGGTGTACTGGCCGCGCACGGTCTTGTCCTGCACGTCGAGGCCGGAGATGGGTTTCAGCGCTTCGAGGATCTTCACCTTTTCGTTGCGCACCGCGTCGGCGTCGAAGCGCACCGGCGCCTCCATGGCCACCAGGCAGAGCAGTTGCAGCAGGTGATTCTGGATCATGTCGCGCATGGCGCCGGCCTTGTCGTAGTAGCCGCCGCGGTTTTCCACGCCCAGGGTTTCGCACACGCTGATCTGCACGTGATCGATGTGCCCAGCGCGCCACACCGGCTCGAACAGGGCGTTGGCGAAGCGCAGCGCCATCAGGTTCTGCACGGTTTCCTTGCCCAGATAATGGTCGATGCGAAACACCCGCGCCTCGTCGAACACGGCGCCGATGGCGGCGTTGATCGCGCGGGCCGATTCCAGCGAGTGGCCGATGGGTTTTTCCAGCACGATGCGCGCGGCAGGACCAGCCAGGCCGGCGTTGGCCAGGTGCGCTGCGATGGCTTCGAACAGACTCGGTGCGGTGGCCAGGTAATAGACCCGTACGCGCTCGTCATCACGCCCCAGGCGCTTGGCCAGGCGGCCGAAATCGGCGCTTTGCGCCGCATCCATGGCGAAGTAGTCGAGGCGCGCGGCGAAGCTGGCCCAGGTTTCGTTGGCGAAATCGGCGCGCGCCACCTGGGCGCGGCAGTGACGCTCGGCCAGGGCTTGATAGGCCTCGCGGCTGTGACTGCTGCGGGCCAGAGCGAGGATGCGCACATCGGCGTGCAGGCGCCCTTCGCGGTGCAGGTGATAGAGAGCCGGCAGCAGCTTGTGCAGGGCCAGGTCGCCCGTACCACCGAAGACCAGCATGTCGCAGGGGATGCTCAAGGGAAGACTCCGACTCGTTGTGGCAGGCCATTGCAAGTGACCTGCGTTCGCATGAGAGGGGCGCGAAAACGTCCTCAGGTATGCCTGTGTTCTTCGGCATGCGGGCATACCGGAAAGTTCGTTCAGCGAATTGGCAGTGGCTTGGCTGTGCGCGAGCGCGAGCTATGTAGTATAACTACAAGGTCACTACAACCGCCGCCCGCCGATCATAACCGAGCTATGACCCGCCGAGTGCCGCGGTAGACCCTTTTCTGCATAGAGCCTATCTCAGTGAATCTGTTGCAACACATCGCCCAGTCGCGCCACCTGCTGCGCAAGTCCGAGCTCAAGGTGGCCGATCACGTCTTGCTCGATCCTGCATCGGTGATGCACAGCTCCATGGCCGAACTGGCGCACAGCGTCGGCATCAGCGAGCCGACCATCGTGCGCTTCTGCCGCGCCATCGGTTGCAGTGGCTTCCAGGACCTCAAGCTGAAGCTGGCGCAGAGTCTGGCCGCCGGGGCCAGCTTCGGTCAGTTCGCGATTCACGAGGATGACTCGGTCGCCGACTTCAGCCTGAAGATCTTCGACACCACCCTGCATACGCTGATGGAGGTGCGCGAGAAGCTCGACCCCGAGGCGCTGCAGCGCGCCATCGCCGCCTGCTCCAACGCGCAGCGCGTGGAGTTCTACGGCTTCGGTGCATCGGGCGCGGTGGCTGCCGATGCCCAGCACAAGTTCTTCCGCCTGCTGCTCAACGCCGCGGCCTATTCCGACCCGCACATGCAGGCGATGAGTGCGGTGACCCTGCAGCCGGGCGACGTGGCGGTGTGCATCTCTCAGTCGGGCCGTTCCAAGGACCTGCTGATCACCGCCAACCTGGTGCGTGAGTCCGGCGCCAGCCTGATCACCCTGTGCCCTAGCCAGACGCCACTGGCGGAGCTGTCGACCGTCAACCTGGCCATCGACGTGCAGGAAGACACCGAAATCTACACCCCGCTGACCTCGCGTATCGCCCACCTAGTGGTGATCGATGTGCTGGCCATGGGCGTGGCCATGGCGCGCGGGCCGAGCCTGGTCAACCACCTCAAGAGCGTCAAGCGCAGTCTGCGCAGTCTGCGTCTGTCGCCGAAATCGCTGCGTAACAGCGAGGATTGAGAGAACGGGTTCATCGCCTGTTCATCTTCACGCCGTCAAAGCGTCATCTCCTCGGGCGAAGCTGGGTACTCCAGTCCTCGTTCCGGGAGAACCGAGATGCCTCGTATCTTCGATGACGCGCAACTGCACGACCAACCTGACGCCAAGACCCGGCGCAAACTGCAAGACCAGCGCCGCATGGCCTATCGCCGGGCCATCGAGCACTATGCCGAGCAGTGCCAGCTGCAACGCGAGCTTGCCGACTTCCCCGAGCTGCTTTCCGCCAGCTACCTTCAGCACGGCGAACCTGATTCGCGCCGCGCCGCCTGACTTTCTTGTTGCCCTGCCTGCGGGCAGGGTAGTGAGCTTGCCCGATTCTACGAACTTATTGCCCGGTTCTGCCGATCTCTGTGGTCGGCGGCGACAGGTGCTTTTGTGCCCACTACAGTGATGACCTGGCCCCCTGTGTGCGGGGTTGACCGTGACCACCGGCATGCCATGCCGGAACCATCAGACACCATCAGAACAAGGTGGGTAGACCATGATTACCCTGAATCTCAATGGCAAGGACCATGAGTTGGACGTGGCCGATGACATGCCGCTGCTCTGGGCGTTGCGCGACGTCGCCAATCTCACCGGCACCAAGTACGGCTGTGGCATGGCCTTGTGCGGCGCCTGCACGGTGAACGTCGAAGGCCAGCCGACCCGCTCTTGCGTCACCCCGGTATCGGCGGTGGTCGGCAAGCGCATCAGCACCATCGAGGCGGTCGGCGAAGACGCCGTGGGCAAGGTGGTTCAGGACGCCTGGCGCCAGCTCGACGTGGTGCAGTGTGGCTACTGCCAGTCCGGGCAGATCATGGCGGCGACGGCGCTGCTGAGCAGCAACAAGGCGCCGAGCGATGCCGATATCGACGCGGCCATGAGCAGCAACATCTGCCGCTGCGCCACCTATGTGCGGATTCGCGCCGCCATTCACGAAGCTGCCGGCAAACTGACCTGAGGAGGCGCATAGACATGGGCAAGATCGAAACCCCCGATAGCGCGACTCGCGGCATCCTCAATGTCAGCCGTCGCACCCTGCTCAAGGGCGCAGGTGGCCTGGCGCTGGGCATCTTCTTCGCGCCGCTGATGCGCGGTATGGATGCGCTGGCGGCAGGTGGCCCGCTGGAACCGAATGCCTTCGTGCGCATCGACCTCGATGGCACGGTGACCGTTCTGGCCAAACACCTGGAAATGGGCCAGGGCAGCTACACCGGCCTGGCCACCCTGCTCGCCGAAGAGCTGGATGCCGACTGGGACAAGGTACGCGTCGAAGGCGCGCCGGCCGATGTGAAACGCTACAACAATCTCGCCTTCGGCCCCATGCAGGGCACTGGCGGCAGCACCGCCATGGCCAACTCTTGGGAGCAGATGCGCAATGCCGGTGCGACCGCCAAGGCCATGCTGGTGGCGGCTGCCGCGCAGCGTTGGAGCGTACCGGCCGGTGAAATCAGCGTCAGCCAGGGCGTGGTCAGTCACGCCGGCTCCGGCCGTAGCGCCGGCTTCGGTGAGCTGGTCGAGGCGGCGGCATCACTGCCGGTGCCGGAGCAGGTGCAACTCAAGGACCCCAAGGACTTCAAGCTGATCGGCAAGCTCGAGCTGCGCCGCAAGGACAGCACCGACAAGACCGATGGCAGCGCCATCTTCACCCAGGACTTCAAGCTGCCCGGCATGCTGGTGGCCATGGTTGCTTATCCGCCACGCTTCGGCGGCGTGCCGCGCTCGGTCGACAGCAGCAAGGCCAAGGCCGTGCGTGACGTGGTCGAGGTGGTGGAGTTTCGCGATCTGCCCCACGGTCGTTCGGGCGTCGCCGTGTTGGCGAAGAACACCTGGGCGGCGCGCCAGGGCCGCGATGCGCTGGTGATCGAGTGGGACGAGAGCCAGGCCTTCACCCTGGGCAGCGAGGAAATTCTCGCGCAATACCGCGACGATGCGGGCAAGCCAGGCCTGCCGGCCACGAGCAAGGGCGATACCGATGCGGCGTTGGCCCAGGCGGCGAAAACCGTCGAGGCCGACTACGAGTTTCCTTATCTGGCGCACGCGGCGATGGAGCCGATGAACTGCCTGGTGAAACTCTCCAGCGACCGCTGCGAAATCTGGAACGGCGAGCAGTTTCAGACCGTCGACCAAACCATCATCAGCGGCTACCTGGGCCTGACGCCCGAGCAGGTGTCGCTGACCCAGCTGTATGCCGGCGGCAGCTTTGGTCGCCGCGCCAGTTCGGTGTCGGACTACCTGCTGGAGGCGGTGGCGATCACCAAGGCTGCGCGTGACAAGGGCGTGGACGCGCCGGTGAAGATGGTCTGGACGCGCGAGGACGATACTCGTGGCGGTTATTTCCGGCCGCTGTACCTGCACCGCGTGCGCATCGGCCTGGACCAGGCCGGCAAGCTGCAGGCCTGGCACAACCGCATCGTCGGCCAGTCGATCATGGCCGGTACTTCGATGGAGCCCTTCATGATCAAGGAAGGCATCGACCATACCTCGGTCGAGGGCCTCGCCAACCTGTCCTATGCGGTGCCCAACCTGCAGGTGGAGCTGAGCACGCCGAGCAATATCAAGGTGCCGGTGCTGTGGTGGCGTTCGGTCGGTCATACCCACACCGGTTACGTCGCCGAAACCATGATCGATGAGGCCGCCGTCGCTGCAGGGCAGGATCCTTACGCCTTCCGTCATGCGTTGCTGGAAAGTCATCCGCGTCACCGCGGTGCGCTGGAGCTGGCCGCCAAGCAGGCCGGCTGGGACAAGCCACTGGCGGCGGGTGCCGAGGGCGAGAAGCGCGGGCGTGGCATTGCCGTGCACGAGTCGTTCGGCTCGTTCGTGGCCCAGGTCGCCGAAGTCACGGTGAAGGCCGATGGCAGCTACCGTCTGGATCGCGTGGTGTGCGCCGTGGACTGTGGCATCGCGATCAATCCGGATGTGATCAAGGCGCAGATGGAAGGCGGCATTGGCTTCGCCCTGGCGGCTGCTCGGCACAGCGCAATCACCCTGAAGGAAGGGCGGGTCGAGCAATCGAACTTCCACGACTTCCAGGTGCTGCGCATGAACGAGATGCCCAAGGTCGAGGTGCATATCGTGCCGTCGGCGGCGAATCCTACCGGTGTCGGTGAGCCGGGCGTGCCACCGCTGGCGCCGGCCCTGGCCAACGCCCTGTTCGCGGCCACTGGCGTGCGCTTGCGCAAGCTGCCATTCCCGGCGCAGATCAAGGCCTGACGTCCGATACTGGAAACACGAACGCCCGGGGTAATCCCGGGCGTTCGTATTTATGGGGCAGCTGGGGGCGTTTGCGGCCAAAGCCCTGCCACAGAATTGCGCCAGGGGTAGATCTGAGGTCTCTCGCGGTATCGCTCTTCGTAGGAGCCGCTATAGCGGCGAGCCAGGTGATCGCGGCTGAAGCCGCTCCTACGGAGATGGCGGGCAAGTAGCCGTAGGGTGGGCTTTAGCCCACCCTACGAGTCTGTGGCCTCGATGCAATCCGGGGATCAGGATGCACTTAGCCTGGTCGCCGGCACGATCTCGCTGCAGTCCAGTGGTGTTGGCGTGTGGATCGCCGCCTGGCGATGCTTGAGCATGCCGCCTGCACGGAGGTTAATGGCGGCGGTCATCTCGGCGAGAATCGCCGTGGCCACGCTCTCCGGCGTATCGCCGCCGATGTCCAGGCCGATCGGGTAGTGCAGGCACTCCAACGCCGGCAAGTGCGGGCTGTGTTGGCGGATCTCGTCCAGTAGCCGTTCGGTGCGATCGCGTGGCCCCAGTTGGCCGATATAGGCCGGCGTGCCCTGCAGCACGCTGCCCAGCCAGTGGCGATCCTGGCTGTAGCTGTGGCTCATGATCGCCACCATGGCGCCGTCGGTGAGCGTGTGCAGGTCGGAGGGTGGGCGTGCATCGACCTGCAGCACCGTATCTGCGTCGGGAAAGCGCTCGGCGCGGGCGAAATGGGCGCGGCCATCGACCACGCTGACGTGCCAGTCCAGCAGTTTGGCCATGTGCGTCAGCGGCTGTGCATCATGCCCGGCGCCGAAGATCACCAGGCGCCGCTGTGGCGCCAGGTATTCGCAGAACACCTCGATCTCGCCACGCTCATCACGGTAGCTGCGCAGCGAGGAGCGGCCATCGGTCAGGGTTCGTTGCAGATCGGCGCGAACCTCGGCGTCGAGTGCGGAATCGAGTAGGCGGCTGCCGTCGCTCAGTGATGGATGCAGATACAGACGCTCGCCCACGCGTACACGGGCGTTGCGATAGCTGCCGATCACCGTGGCGACCGCCCCGGCCTGGCCGCTTTCGCGTACCAGGCGCAGCAACTCGAGCACGGCCAGCGGCTTTTCCGCGCTGTGGCGCTCGAGCAGCACGTGCACGGTGCCGTTGCAGCCGAGGCCGAAGGTCAGTGCTGCGTCCTGGTCGTCATCGTCGTCCTGGGTGGCGGTGCTGTAACGGCGGATCACGGCTTCGCCGCTATCAGTCAGCCACCAGGCCTTCTTCGCCACTTCGGACTCCAGGCAACCGCCGCTGATGGTGCCCACGGTGCCGCCGTAGAGCGGGATCAGCATGCGCGCACCGGGGCGGCGGTAGGCCGAGCCTTCGACCTTGACCACGGTGGCGAGCACGGCCTGGCCGTTGTCGCGCTCCAGAGCGCGAAGGGCGCCGAGCAGGGCGCTGATTCCCGACAGCATAGGTTTCTCCCAGGCAGGTTTTGGTAGAGCGATCCCAGGATGCCAATGTCCCGTATCTCAGTTAAGAAGGGTTAGGCCGATCCTGCGAGATTCTTGCCCGATCCTGTGTGGCTGGGCTGGAAGCGCTCGGCCAGTTTGACGATCTGCGCGCGCTCGGTGCGGATGAAGTCGACGAAGGCCTGCGCTACCGGGGACAGGCGTCGGCCACGGATATTCACCACGCACCAGCTGCGCTGTAAGGGCAGCTCTACCACCGGCAGCTCGCGCAGCAGGCCGTGTTGCAGCTCCAGACGCACGGCATGGCGTGGGAGCAGGGCAATGCCGAGGCCGGCGAGCACCGCCTCGCGCTGCGACTCCAGCGAGCCGATCTCCAGGGTGTTGGGGAAGTGTGCACGTTTCTGGTGGCAGTACTCTTCGCAGGCGCGACGAGTGCCTGAGCCGCTTTCGCGAATCAGCAGGGGATAGGCGGTGAGGTCCTGCAACTGCAGGCTGTCCGCCTCGCTTAGGGGGTGATCCGGTGGTGCCACGGCGATGATCGGGTTGTTGAGGAAGGGCATGAAGTCCAGCGCCAGGTCCTGCGGCACCTGGCTCATGATCATCAGGTCGTCGCGGCTCTGGGTAAGGCGACGGACCACCAAGGCATGGTTGACCACCGTGAGGTTGAGAATGACTTCCGGGTAATGGCGGCGAAAATCGGCGAACAAGTGGGGAATGAAATACTTCGCGCTGGATTCCACACACAGATTGAGCTGCCCCTGCAGCGAGCCCTGCAGGTCGGACAGCTGCATGTCGAGGCTCTCCAGGCGGCCGAAGATATCGCTGCTGGCGCGGCGCAGGGCTTCGGCAGCTTCGGTGAGATAGAGCTTCTTGCCGACGTACTCGAATAGCGGCTGACCGACCAGGTCTTCCAGTTGGCGAATCTGCAGGCTCACCGCCGGCTGGGTCAGCGCCATCTCTTCGGCTGCGCGGCTGTACGAGCCGTGTTCGCACACTGCTCGGAACACCTGGAGCTGGCGCAAGGTCATGCGCAGCAGGGTTTTACGCACGTTTTCGTCCTCGTCCGATCAAGACATAAGTAATTACTTATACGCGATCAAATAATTATTCATTTTTGTTAATTCGTATAGCCGGATAGGGTTTCACCACGTTTTGCAACCAACTTTTGCAGCGTCCCTTGCAGCTCTGCGCTGAGGATTGGATCGTGATAAGAAAAATACTGATCGCCAACCGTGGTGAGATTGCCGTCCGCATCGTGCGGGCCTGCGCCGAAATGGGCATTCGCTCGGTGGCCATCTATTCCGAAGCCGACCGTCATGCATTGCACGTCAAGCGTGCCGACGAAGCGCACAGCATTGGCGAAGATCCGCTGGCCGGCTATCTGAACCCGCGCAAGCTGGTCAATCTGGCCGTGGAAACCGGCTGCGATGCGCTGCATCCCGGCTATGGCTTTCTTTCTGAGAACGCTGAACTTGCAGAGATCTGCGCCGAGCGCGGGGTCAAGTTCATCGGCCCGAGCGCCGAAGTGATCCGCCGCATGGGCGACAAGACCGAAGCCCGCCGCAGCATGATGGCCGCTGGCGTCCCCTGCACCCCGGGCACTGAAGGCAACGTCGCCGACCTGGCCGAAGCGCTGCGTGAAGCCGAGCGCATCGGTTATCCGGTGATGCTCAAGGCCACCTCCGGTGGTGGTGGACGCGGCATTCGTCGCTGCAACAGCCGCGAGGAACTGGAGCAGGCCTACCCGCGCGTCATTTCCGAGGCGACCAAGGCTTTCGGCAGCGCGGAAGTCTTCCTGGAAAAATGCATCGTCAACCCGAAGCACATCGAAGCGCAGATCCTCGCCGACAGCTTCGGCAACACCGTGCACCTGTACGAGCGCGACTGCTCGATCCAGCGCCGCAACCAGAAGCTGATCGAGATCGCCCCCAGCCCGCAGCTCACCCCCGAGCAGCGCGCCTATATCGGTGACCTCGCCGTGCGCGCGGCGCAGGCCGTGGGCTACGAGAACGCCGGTACCGTGGAGTTCCTGCTCGCCGAAGGCGAGGTGTACTTCATGGAGATGAACACCCGGGTGCAGGTGGAGCACACCATCACCGAGGAAATCACCGGCATTGACATCGTTCGCGAGCAGATTCGCATCGCCAGCGGCCTGCCGCTGTCGGTCAAGCAGGAAGACATTATCCACCGCGGTTATGCCCTGCAGTTCCGTATCAACGCCGAGGATCCGAAGAACAACTTCCTGCCCTCGTTCGGCAAGATCACCCGTTACTACGCGCCCGGCGGGCCCGGCGTGCGCACCGACACGGCGATCTACACCGGCTACACCATTCCACCCTATTACGACTCGATGTGCCTGAAGCTGATCGTCTGGGCTCTGACCTGGGAAGAGGCGATGGACCGCGGCCTGCGTGCGCTGGACGACATGCGCGTGCAGGGCGTGCGCACCACCGCGCCCTATTACCAGGAAATCCTGCGTAACCCGGAATTCCGTAGCGGCCAGTTCAACACCAGCTTCGTCGAAAGCCACCCGGAACTGACCCAGTACTCGATCAAGCGCAACCCGTCGCACCTGGCCATCGCCATCGCCACCGCCATCGCTGCCCACGCGGGCCTCTAACGAATCGTAGCCCGGATGAAATCCGGGATGCTGCGGCCCCGGATGGCATCCGGGCTACAGGAGAGCAAGATGAACAAGAAGATCACCGTTACCGATACCGTCCTGCGCGATGCCCACCAGTCGCTGCTGGCCACGCGCATGCGCACCGAGGACATGCTGCCGATCTGCGACAAGCTCGACCGCGTCGGCTACTGGTCGCTGGAAGTCTGGGGTGGCGCCACCTTCGACGCCTGCGTGCGCTTTCTCAAGGAAGACCCGTGGGAGCGCCTGCGCCAACTCAAGGCCGCGCTGCCCAACACCCGCCTGCAGATGCTCCTGCGCGGACAGAACCTGCTCGGCTATCGCCATTACAGCGATGACGTGGTCAAGGCATTCGTGGCCAAGGCCGCGGTCAACGGCATCGACGTGTTCCGCATTTTCGACGCGATGAACGACGTGCGAAACCTGCGCGTGGCCATCGAGGCGGTCAAGGCTGCCGGCAAGCATGCCCAGGGCACCATCGCCTATACCACCAGCCCGGTGCACACCAACGAGGCCTTCGTCGCCCAGGCCAAGGCCATGCAGGCGATGGGCATCGACTCCATCGCCATCAAGGACATGGCCGGCCTGCTCACGCCCTATGCCACCTTCGAACTGGTCAAGGCGCTGAAGAGCGAAGTCGACCTGCCGGTGTTCATCCACAGCCATGACACCGCCGGCCTTGGCGCCATGTGCCAGCTCAAGGCCATCGAAGCCGGTGCCGACCATATCGACACGGCCATCTCCAGCCTGGCCTGGGGCACCAGCCATCCGGGTACCGAGTCGATGGTCGCCGCGCTCAAGGGCAGCCCTTATGACACCGGCCTGGATCTGCAGCTGATCCAGGAAATCGGCATGTACTTCCATGCCGTGCGCAAGAAGTACCACCAGTTCGAGAGCGAGTTCACCGGCGTGGACACCCGCGTGCAGGTCAACCAAGTGCCGGGCGGGATGATTTCCAACCTGGCCAACCAGCTCAAGGAACAGGGTGCGCTGAACCGCATGAACGAAGTGCTGGAAGAGATTCCGCGCGTGCGTGCCGACCTCGGCTTCCCGCCGCTGGTCACACCCACTTCGCAGATCGTCGGCACCCAGGCGTTCTTCAACGTGCTGGCTGGCGAGCGCTACAAGACCATCACCAACGAGGTGAAGCTGTACCTGCAGGGCCGCTACGGCAAGGCGCCAGGCAAGGTCGACGAGCAACTGCGCAGGCAGGCCATCGGCAGTGAGGAAGTGATCGACGTGCGCCCGGCCGACCTGCTCAAGCCCGAGCTGGCGCGCCTGCGTGAAGAGATCGGCAGCCTGGCCAAATCCGAGGAGGACGTGCTGACCTTCGCCATGTTCCCCGATATCGGGCGCAAGTTCCTCGAGGAGCGCGCGGCCGGCACCCTCAAGCCGGAAGAGCTGCTGCCCGTGCCGAACGGCCAGGGCAAGGCGGCGCTGGTGGGCGGTGAAGGTGTGCCGACCGAGTTCGTGGTCGACGTACATGGCGAAAGCTACCGTGTGGATATCACCGGTGTCGGCGTCAAGGGCGACGGCAAGCGCCACTTCTACCTGTCCATCGACGGCATGCCGGAAGAAGTGGTGTTCGAGCCGCTCAACGAGTTCGTCGCAGGCGCCGGCGGCAAGCGCAAGCAGGCCGGTGCACCGGGCGACGTGTCCACCACCATGCCGGGCAATATCGTCGATGTGCTGGTCAAGGAAGGTGACAAGGTCAAGGCCGGTCAGGCCGTGCTGATCACCGAAGCGATGAAGATGGAAACCGAAGTACAGGCGCCGATTGCCGGTACCGTCACGGCCGTTCACGTGGCCAAGGGCGACCGCGTCAATCCGGGCGAAGTGCTGGTGGAAATCGAAGGTTAACCTCTATGGAGCCCGGCCTGTTGGATGGGCAAGTTTGACGGGGCGTAACCCGGGCTCCTTTTTTATTCACAGGCGCCTCGCATGAGGCGCCACAGGGCGAGCCGCGAGACTAATGACGCTCACGGCCTTTCGTAGGAGCCCCGCCCCGGGGCGAAGCTTGTCAGTCGAGCATTGCCCCGGTTCGCGGCGGGGCGCCGCTCCTACGCATGCACAGCGTCGACGTTTAACAGGCCGCCAGGCGCCTTTTCTTTGCAGGCAGGTGCCGGCGCGTTCTACGTTTTCCGGTCATGCTCCGGTGCTGCGCCGCCATGGCGAGGCAAAGCAGGTCGATCAGCACCGTCCTGTGCCGGGGCATGGCCCTTTCCTTCGCGGCATGAGTGGCCAAACGCCAGAATCGCGCGTCAATCTGAGTGTTCTGTCTATCAAACGCAACAGATGGAGGTGAGTCCAAGTGGGCCTGGATCCGGTAGTGCTGTTTTTCGTCTTCGGCCTGGTCGCCGGCCTGCTCAAGAGCGAGCTGAAGCTGCCGGCAGCGCTGTATGAAACCCTGTCGATCATCCTCCTGCTGGCCATCGGGCTGCACGGCGGGGTGGAGCTGGCGCAGCAGGCCAGCCTGCAGCTGCTCGGTCAGTCGGCGTTGGTACTGGCGCTCGGTGTGCTACTGCCGATCCTGGCGTTCGTCCTGCTGCGCGGCCTGCGTTTCGACCGCGTCAACGCCGCGGCGGTGGCGGCGCACTACGGTTCGGTCAGCGCCGGTACCTTCGCCGTGGTGGTGGCCTACATGCTGGCCAAGGGCATCGAGTTCGAAAGCTACATGCCGCTGTTCGTGGCCATCCTGGAGATTCCGGCGATTCTGGTCGGTATCGTCCTGGCCAAGGGCATTTCGCGTGAGACCCACTGGGGCGAACTGGGCCGCGAGATCTTCCTCGGCAAGAGCATCATGCTGCTGCTCGGCGGCCTGGTGATCGGCGCGATCGCCGGTAAGGAGGCAATCAAGCCGCTGGAGCCACTGTACACCAGCATGTTCAAGCCGGTGCTGGCGTTCTTCCTGCTGGAGATGGGCCTGATCGCCTCGGGTCAGCTCGGTGCGCTGAGGCAGTTCGGTGTACGCCTGGCGGCCTTTGCCCTGCTGATGCCGCTGCTCGGTGCGCTGATCGGCGCCTTGCTGGCGCGCTTCATGGGCCTGAGCCTGGGCGGCACGGCGATGCTTGCCACGCTCGCGGCCTCGGCGTCCTATATCGCCGTGCCGGCGGCGATGCGCCTGGCCTTGCCCGAGGCCAACCCGTCGCTGTCGCTGACCGCCTCGCTGGGCATCACCTTCCCATTCAATATCCTGATCGGCATTCCGCTGTACCTGGCGCTGGCCGAACGACTGATCGCCTGGGGGTTCTGAGATGAACGCACATAGCCGCACCCTGCTCACCGTGATCTGCGAGGCGGCGCTGGAGAAGCGCCTGCTGGCCGATCTGGAAGCGCTCGGCGCACCCGGCTGGACCATTTCCGACGCGCGTGGCCGTGGACAACGCGGCGTGCGCAGCGCCGGCTGGGACACCGAGGGCAATATCCGCCTGGAAATCATCTGCAACCGCGAACTGGCCGAGCGCATCGCCGAACATCTGCAGGTGCGCTACTACGATCACTTCGCCATGGTCTGCTACCTGGCGCAGGTGGAAGTGCTGCGTGGGGAGAAGTTCTAAGGTGCAGGCGCCGCCTGGGCCGTGAAACTCTGGGAGGAGCATTGCGGCTAAAGCTCCTCCCACGTTCGCGGTGCGTTTTGTGGGAGGGGCTGTAGCCGCGAGCCTGCGTATCAGCTCTGTGGAAAACGTGCGCGCGGCGTCGCCATTGGGATCTTGTCGCCGTCGAGCGGTAGGAAGCTGCCCAGCTCGGCGTCGTATGCGCGGATCTGACTGGTTTCGATGTCATACACCCAGCCATGGATGAACAGTTGGCCGCGCGCCAGCTTGGCTGCCACCGAAGGGTGGGTGCGCAGGTGATCGAGCTGGGCCACCACGTTCTCTTCGGTGAGCACTGCCAGGGCTTCCTGATCGTTGCCGCAGTTGCAGTTCTCTGCCACCACGCTGCGCGCCACTTCGGCATGGCGCAGCCAGGCCTTGACCGTGGGCATGGTTTCCAGCGAAGCCGGATTGAGCACCGCTTTCATCGCGCCGCAGTCGGAGTGACCGCAGATGACGATGTGCTGCACGCCAAGGGCCATCACCGCGTATTCGATGGCGGTGGAAACGCCGCCCATCATCTGCCCATAGGCCGGCACCACGTTGCCGACATTGCGGTTGACGAACAGGTCGCCCGGCGAGCTCTGGGTGATCAGCTCCGGCACCACGCGCGAGTCGGCGCAGGTGATGAACATGGCCCGCGGGTTCTGAGCGGTGGCCAGCTTCTTGAACAGCTCTTCCTGCTGCGGGAAGACCTCGTGGCGAAAGCGCTTGAAGCCATCGACGATGCTGTGCAGCGCCTGCTCGGCGGTTTCGTTGCCCTCATGGGTATGCAGCGGAATCGCCTGATGTTTGTAAGGCATGCTCTAAACCTCAATGAACCTGAAAATGCTGCTAGAACGACTGTCGTCAGGCTATGCGAGTCACATGCCAATGTCTCGTGTTACGCAGATGACGCGACAACCGGTGCTAGTGCGTACCGACTACGGACAATCATCACACGGCAGATGTTCACAACAGGCTCAATTGCCCACCTGGCGGGCAGAACTGCGAGCAGTCCAGCACCACACGCTCACGCTGATCCAGACCCAACCTGCGCCGGGCCAGGCGAAAACGCTGAGCCAGCAGCTCGGCGAACTGGCCCTCGCCACGCATGCGGCTGCCGAAGCGGCTGTCGTAGTGCTTGCCGCCCCGGCTCTGGCGAATCAGGCTCAGCACATGTTCGGCACGTTCGGGAAAGTGCACCCGCAGCCATTGCTCGAACAGCTCGGCAATCTCCAACGGCAGACGCAACAGCACGTAACCGGCCGAGCGCGCCCCCGCATCGGCCGCTGCTTCGAGCAGCGCTTCCAGCTCCATGTCGTTGATCATCGGAATCATCGGCGCGCACATCACGCTGACCGGCACGCCAGCCTCATGCAGCGTGCGCATGGCTCGCAGACGCGCCGCTGGAGCGGCCGTGCGTGGCTCCATGATGCGCTTCAGCTCATCGTCCAGAGTGGTCAGGCTGAAGGCCACGCTGACCAGGTTATGTCTGGCCAGCTCGCTGAGCAGGTCGAGGTCACGCAGGATCAGCGAACCCTTGGTGATGATGCTCAGCGGGTGCCGGTAGCGCAGCAGGATCTCCAGCGCCTGGCGGGTCAGGCGCTGTTCGCGCTCGATCGGCTGGTAGGCATCGGTATTGATGCCCAGGGCGATGGGCTGGGGCACGTAGCCGGGTTTCTGCAATTGCTCTTCAAGACGCTCGGCCAGGTTGGTCTTGGCGATCAGGCGGGTTTCGAAGTCGATGCCTGGCGACATGTCCCAGTAGGCATGCGTGGGGCGGGCGAAGCAGTAGATGCAGCCATGCTCGCAGCCTCGGTAAGGGTTCACCGAGCGGTCGAAGCCGACATCCGGCGAGTGGTTGCGGGTGATCGCCGTCTTGGCCTGCTCCTTGCGCACTTCGGTGGCGCGGCTCGGCGGGGTTGCGTCCTGATACCAGCCGTCGTCTTCGCGCTCCGAACGGGTCGGCGCATAGCGGTTGTGTGGATTGCTGGCGGTGCCACGGCCACGTGGCGGCAGGCTGGCAGACATGCTCGGACTCCAAAATATACTGTATAAAATTACAGTTATTTATCGTCCGAGCAAGCCCCGTCTATCGCACGACGGCGATCTGCGACGCGTCCTCACGCTTGGCATAACGCTGCGCGAGCACCGCGCACACCATCAGCTGGATCTGGTGAAACAGCATCAGCGGCAGGATCAGCATGCCGATGCTGCTACTGGCGAACAGCACCTGGGCCATGGGCACGCCGGTGGCCAAGCTCTTCTTCGAGCCGCAGAAGAGGATGGTGATGCGGTCTTCGAGACTGAAGCCCAGCCATTTGCCGAGCAGGTGAGTCAGCAGCAGAGCCAGAGCCAGCAACAGGCAGCAGGCGAAGGTCACGGCCAGCAGGGTGGTGAGCGGCACCTGCTGCCACAGCCCGCCGATTACCGCTGCGCTGAAGGCGGTGTAGACCACCAGCAGAATCGAGCTCTGGTCGACGTATTTCAGCCAGCTCTTGTTCTGGTTGACCCAGCCGCCGATCCAGCGCTGGGCGATCTGGCCGAGGACGAACGGCAGCAGCAGTTGCAGGCTGATCTTGCCGATGGCATCGAGGGTCGAGCCGTTGTCGCCCTCCACGCCCATCAGCAGCGCCACCAGCAAGGGGGTGACGAAGATGCCAAGCAGGCTGGACGCCGCCGCGCTGCAGATCGCCGCCGGGATATTGCCGCGCGCCAGCGAGGTGAAGGCAATGGCCGACTGCACGGTGGCCGGCAGGGCACACAGGTACAGCATGCCCATGAACAGCTCCGTCCCCAGCAACGGCTCCAGCAGCGGACGCAATGCCAGGCCGAGCAGCGGGAACAGCACGAAGGTGCAGGCGAACACCAGCAGGTGCAGGCGCCAGTGCCCGGCGCCGGCAAGAATCGCCTGGCGCGACAGCTTGGCGCCATGCATGAAGAACAGCAGGGCGATGGCCAGGTTGGTGATCCACTCGAAGATCGTCGCAGCCTGACCGCGGGCAGGCAGCAGCGTGGCGGCGAGCACCACGGCGAGCAAGGTCAGGGTGAAATTGTCGGGCAGCAGACGGCGCAGGAACATGGCGAATCTCGGGCTTGCGATACAGGAGGCCGCCAGACTATCGTCGGTGAAAATTTCCGGCTAACGCCAAAGAGCCAGCTAGTGTCGACAAACAGACATCCTGCCACCGTCTACCGTAGCCTGCCCGAGCTACCCAGCCTGCCCCGGCCGCTCTATGGCCGGGTCGAGTCGCTGACCAACCGGGCGCTGACCTTTCGCCACACGCACCCATGGGTGCAGCTGTCCTACGCCATCGCCGGCGTGCTCGAGGTGCAGACTGCCGGCGCCCGTTTCGTCGCCCCGCCGCAGCGTGCGGTATGGGTACCGGCGGGGGTCGAGCATCGGGTCTTCAGCTCACCGCGTACCGAAATGCGCAGCCTCTACATCGACAGCAGCGCCGTACCCTGGGGGCCGGGCGAATGCCGCGTGCTGGCAGTCAGCCCGCTGCTGCGCGAACTGATCCGCCGCTTCAGCGCCCTGCCGGCCGAGTATGACGAGCAGGCTGCGCCGGGCCGCCTGGCTGCGGTGTTGCTCGATGAGCTGCAGGCAGCACCGGAAGTGGCGTTGATGCTGCCACTGGCGCAGGATGCACGCCTGCGCGAAGTCTGCCAGGGATTGGAGGATGCCAACCTGCGCCAGCTCGGCCTGAGTGCCTGGGGGGAACGCCTGGGTGTCTCGGAAAAGACCCTGAGTCGGCTGTTCCTGCGTGAAACCGGCCTGAGCTTTCGCGCCTGGCGCCAGCGCCAGCGCCTGCTCGATGCGCTGACCCCGCTGGAACAGGGCGAGCGCGTCACCGACGTAGCGCTGGCCTGCGGTTATGACTCGCTGTCGGCCTTTATCGCCGCCTTTCGCCATCAGTTCGGTGCAACACCCGGGGAGTTCTTTCGTCAGTAGCGCCAGCAGACCGCTGTCGCAGCCTGACTCACTCTTCGAACACGACCGGGCAGCGCTCGGCACCTTCCAGCTTGAGGATTTCCTCCACCACCTGCGGGCGCGCCTGGCGCAGCACCAGGCTACGCTTCAGCGCCTGCAGGCGGCGCGCCTCCTGATGCAGCATCTCCACGCCGGCATAGTCGATGAAGTTGATGTGCCGCGCGTCGATCACCAGGCGCTGTCCGCGGCTGCGCTGCAGCAACTGCTGGATGTACTGGCAGGCGCCGAAGAAGATCGAACCCTCGATGCGCAGCACCTCGTCGTCGCCGTCCTGCCACAGGCGCACGCGCGGCTGCGAGGTGCGCTTGAGATAGAAGAACAGCGAGGCCAACACGCCGGCGTAGATCGCCGTCTGCAGCTCCAGCACCAGGGTGGCGGCGAAGGTCAGCAGCATCACCATGAACTCGGAGCGGCTGACTCGACGTAGTGCACGGATCGCCGGCAGATCCACCAGGCCCCAGCAAATCAGCAGGATGCCGGCGGCCATCACCGGCAGCGGGATATGCGTCAGCAGCGCTGCGCCGAACACCGCGAACAGCGCCACCAGCAGCGCCGAGAACACCCCGGCCAACGGCGTACGCGCGCCAGCCTGCAGGTTCAGCGCCGAGCGGGTGAAGGAGCCGGCTGACAGCGAGGCAGAGAACCACGGCCCGAGCATGTTCGACAGACCCTGGGCGCGCACCTCCTGGTTGGCGTCGAGGAACTGGTGCGATTTCACCGCCAGCGCACGAGCAATAGACAGGCTGGTGACCAGCCCGAGCATGCCGCAGGCCACCGCTGCCGGTAGCAGGCGCAGCACGTCGTCGAGGTCGAAACTCAGCATGGTCAAAGGTGGCAGGCCTCCTTCGAACGGTGCCACCAGGGCGATGTCAGCGGTGAAACGTGCCGGAAGTAGCCACGCCAGCAGACTGCCGCAGACCAGACCGATCAGCAGTGCGGGGGCCTTTGGCCAGAGTTTGCGCACGGCCACGCTGAGCAGCAGGGTGAAGGCCGCCAGGGCCAGACTCGGCCAGTGCGCTTCGGGCAGGTGCTGGCCGATCTGCAGCAGGCTGGTCAGGGCCGTGGGTTGGTTGGCGACCTCGACGCCGAGCAGATTGGGCATCTGCCCGATGGCGATCACCAGCGCCGCGCCGAGGGTGAAGCCGAGTACCACCGACTGCGAGACGAAGTTCACCAGGGCGCCGAAGCGCAGCATACCTAGCAGCCACTGGAACAGCCCGGCGAGAAAGGTCAGCAGCAGGATCAGGGCGATGAATTCGTCGCTGCCGATGCGCGCCATGGGGCTGACGCTGGTGAACAGGACGATGGAGATCGCGGCGGTCGGCCCGCAGATCAGATGCCAGGACGAGCCCCACAGACAGGCGATGATCACCGGCACGATGGCGGCGTACAGGCCGTACTCGGCGGGCAGGCCGGCAATCAGCGCGTAGGCCAGCGATTGCGGCAGGGCCAGGATAGCGCCAGTCAGGCCCACCAGTAGGTCGTTGCCGAGGGTCTTGCGGCTGATGCCAGGCAACCAGCGGAGAAACGGCAGCAGGCTCTGAAGCTCGGGTAAGTGCATGGCAGGCGTGTTTGACTCGTCCGTATTGATGAAGTGCAAGCGCGCAGGCCCGCGCCTGGAGCGCTACCCGGCTCGGATGAACGCTGCACAGGACTATAACCCTCTCTGCGCGCAATAACCGTCCGAGCGCGCCATACTGCAATAGCCAGACGTGACCCTTATACTGAGCGTCGTTGTTCAGGTCGTCATCGCTGCATGCCTGACAGCACCCCACACTCCAACCGGTGAAGTGAACCGTGAAACTCCGTCATTCGATTTTGGGCCTGCTGCTATGCGGTAGCCTTGTTGTTTCGAACCTCCAGGCCGCGCCGGCCCAGCCCAAGCAGGAGCTGGCCGCTGGTAGCGCATTGCTAATCGACCTGAAGACTGGCCAGGAGCTCTATTCCAGCAATCCGGACCTGCGCCTGCCGGTGGCCTCGGTGACCAAGCTGATGACCGCCATGGTGGTGCTCGACGCCAAGCTGCCGCTGGATGAGAGGCTGCCCATCACCATCCGCGACACCCAGGAAATGCAGGGTGTGTTCTCCCGCGTGCGTATCGGCAGCGAGATCACCCGCCGCGAGATGCTGCACCTGGCGCTGATGTCCTCGGAAAACCGCGCCGCTGCCAGCCTCGCGCACCATTACCCGGGCGGCCATGGCGCCTTCGTCGCGGCGATGAATGCCAAGGCCAGGGCGCTGGGCATGCGCAATAGCCACTTCGTCGAGCCCACCGGCCTGTCCGAGCGGAACGTCGCCACGGCGCGTGATCTGGCGCTGATGGTCAAAGCCGCCAACCAGTATCCGCTGATTCACCAGTTCAGTACCGACTCCGAAGCCACCATTGCCTTCCGCAAACCCAACTACACCCTGGGCTTTCGTAATACTAACGCCCTGGTGCGCAAGCCTGACTGGAACATCAACCTGAGCAAGACCGGCTTCACCAATGCCGCCGGTCGCTGCCTGGTGATGGCCACCACCATCGCCAACCGCCCGGTAGCCTTCGTGGTACTCGGCGCCTTTGGCAAGTACACCCACATGGCCGACGCCAACCGTCTTAAGCGTTGGATGGAGACTGGCAAGGTCACTCCGGTGCCGGCTGCGGCGCTTAGCTACAAGCAGCAGAAGCTGGCCGAGTGGAATCTGCAGGCCGCACAGTGACCTCAGGCTGATGACGCAAAAAGGACGGCTCGATGAGTCTAATGTCTGTCAGTTAAGCGTCGAAGCTGCAAATGGGTAGGAGCGGCGCCCCGCCGCGAACCAGGGCGATACGCGATTGAAAAGCTTCGCCCCGGGGCGGGGCTCCTACGAAAGACCGCTTTGGCAAGCTTATCTGATCGGCATTGGCTCGATGAGTCGCCCTTTTTCGTTGTGCTGTCGTGCTGCCTCAGCTGGGGCAGCCCAGCCGCTCGCTAAGAAAATCGAGAAAGCAGGTGATGCGCGACGCCAGCGCGGTGTTGCGGTAGTACACCGCGTTGATCGGCTGGCGCACCTCCACACGTTGCTCGGCCAGCACCTCCACCAGCGCGCCGCTGGCGCGGGTGGCATCGGTCATGAAGTCCGACAGGCACACCAGGCCTTCGCCGGCCAGGGCCAGCGCGAGAACGGTATCGCCGCTGGAGGCGCGCAGGCTTGGAGTGATGCGCCAGCGCTCACCGAGGGCATGGCGCAGAGGCCATTCGTTGAGGCTGTCCGGCTCGGTGAAGCCGATCAGGCTGTGCCCGATCAGATCCTCGGTACGCACCGGCGTGCCATGGCGGCGCAGGTAATCGGGACTGGCCAGCACGCGGCGGCGGCTGTGACACAGCGGCCGGGCGTGCAGGCTGGAGTCCGGCAGATGACCAATGCGGATGGCCAGGTCGGTGCGGCGTTCCAGCAGGTCGATGATGCGGTCGTCACTGTTCAGTTCCAGCTCGATCTGCGGATAAAGCGCGCGAAATTCGCCGATCAGCGGCACGATCACGTGCAGCATGAAAGGCGAGGCAGTGTTTATGCGCAAGCGCCCTGCCGGTGCCTGGCGGCGCAGGGTCATCTGTTCCTCGGCGTCCTCGACACTGGCGAGGATGCGCCGCGCCTGGGCCAGGAACACCTCACCCTCCTCGGTCAGCTCCAGGCGCCGCGTGGTGCGGCGTAGCAAGGTGACGGCAAGTTTTTCCTCCAGCCGGCTGAGGGCACGGCTGACGCCGGACGCGGTTTGCTCCAGCTGCTCGGCGGCGGCGCTGATCGAGCCGCAGTCGACCACGCTGACGAAGGCGAGCATTTCTTCCAGGCTGGTCTTCATTATTGATCTTCAGTCAAAGGTGTTTGCTGGCTTGTTAGGTTTTTTCGCATGAGTCTGGCGCGGATACTGCTCCCTCTCAACCCCCGCTCGCCGTCAGACAGAGGGCTGCAACTTTTTCGCGAACCACGAGGCCGAATCTTTCCGTACCCGTTCCGAGCCGATGCTCGGCCAGCGCTTCGCAAGCTATGAGGAGATCTTCATGAAGTTCATTCCCCCCTTCGGTCTTGGCACTTTCGGACTCAAGGATCAGGTCGCCATCGACTCGGTACGTACCGGCCTGGAGCTGGGTTGCCGGCATTTCGACACGGCGCAGATCTACGGCAACGAGGCTGCTGTCGGCCAGGCCCTCGCCGACAGCGGCGTGGCCCGTGACGAGTTGTTCGTCACCACCAAGGTCTGGACCGATAACCTCGGCAGTGGCCAAGTTATCCCCAGCCTGCGTGAGAGCCTGCAGCGGCTGGGCCTGGAACGGGTCGATCTGACCCTGATCCACTGGCCGTCGCCGAACGACGAGATTCCCGTGGCGCAGTATCTGGGCGAGCTGCTCGAGGCCAAACGCCAAGGTCTGACCGCGGCTATCGGTGTGCCCAACTTCACCATCGCCCATCTACGCGAGGCCATCGATGCGGTGGGTGTGGAAGAGATCACCACCAACCAGGTGGAAATCCATCCGCTGCTGCAGAACCGCAAGCTGGTGGAATTCGCCCGGCAGCATGGCATCCACCTCACTGCCTACATGCCGCTGGCCTACGGCAAGGTGCTGGCCGAGCCGGAGATCCAGCGCATTGCCGCTAGCCATGGCGTCAGCCCTGCGCAGGTGGCCCTGGCCTGGTCGCTGCAGCAGGGTTATGCGGTGATTCCGTCCTCGACCAAGCGGGAGAATCTGGCGGCCAATCTGGCTGCTGCCGAGCTGCGCCTGAGCACCGAAGACATGACAGCCATCGAGGCGCTAGATCGTGGCGAACGCGTTGCCAATCCAGGCTTCGCGCCGCGCTGGGATTGAGTACTGCGAGTGTGGCAGGGGCTTTAGCCGCGACCTTGGGCTCTATCGGCCGCCGGCGATATCGATCAGCGCGCCAGTGGTGTAGCTGGCCTTGTCATCGAGCAGCCAGACGATGGCTTCGGCGACTTCCTCGGCACGCCCGGCGCGGCCCAGCGGTGTGGTTTTGCCGAGGCGCTCGGCGCGGTCCGGTTGGCCGCCGCTGGCGTGGATCTCGGTGTCGATCAGACCCGGGCGCACGGCATTGACCCGTACACCCTCGCCGCCCAATTCCTTGGCCAGGCCGCGAGTCAGCACGTCCATCGCGCCCTTGGCGCCGGCATAGTCGACGTACTCGAAGGGCGCGCCAAGACTGGCGGCCACCGACGACACCAGCACCATCGAACCACCCTCGCCACCACGACTACGGGCCATGCGCCGGGCACCTTCGCGAGCGGTGAGATAGCTGCCCAGCACGTTGACGTCGAACATCCGTTGTAGGCGCTCGCCGCTCATCTCCAGCAACGGCATGGGCGGGGCGACGATGCCGGCATTGACCACCAGGCCGTGCAGTGGGCCGAACTTGCCCATGGCCGCGAACAGGCGCTGTACATCCTCTTCAACCGCCACATCGCCGGGCAGGGCGATGGCCGTGCCGCCCATGGCCTCGATCTGCGCCACCACCTCATCGGCGGCGGCGCGGTCACTGCGATAGTTGATGCCGACCGTCCAGCCGCCAGCGGCGGCCAGAAGGGCAGTGGCGCGGCCGATGCCGCGGCTGGCGCCGGTAATCAGCAGGTTCTTGCGCATTGGGCCTGGCTCCCTGTAGTCGTGCCTGCTAAGGCTGCCCGCTTTTCGTCGTCTGCGCTACATCCACCCCAGCCAACGCCACCAGGTCAGGGCGAACACCAGCATCAGCCCGTAGCCAGCCAGCGTCAGCCAGATGCCGGTGCGCAGGAATTGCCGGGCGGTGAAGGTATCGGTGCCGATACAGACCATGTTCTGTGGCGCGTTGATCGGCAACAGGAAGCCGAAGCTGACCACGTAGCCGAGCAGCATGCTCATGCCCAGCGGGTTGATGTCTCCGCCAAGCTGCAGCAGCAGGGCAATCATGATCGGCAGCATCGCCGAGGTCAGCGCCGTGGCGCTGGCAAAACCGAGGTGAATGATGATCAGAAAGCCACCGAGTACGGCGAACACCCAGAATGGCGACAGCCCATCCATGCCCAGATGGGTTACCAGCAGTTTGG
The DNA here is from genome assembly GCF_008041835.1 of Ectopseudomonas mendocina. GTDB lineage: Bacteria > Pseudomonadota > Gammaproteobacteria > Pseudomonadales > Pseudomonadaceae > Aquipseudomonas. Next base: position 70,170 of record NZ_VRYE01000018.1, on the reverse strand, counting down.
CCAGCCAGGTGCCGGCGCCCGTGGCCAGCACCGCACCACCGAGGCTGATGCCAACGCCGAAGACGATCACCGTGCCCCATGGAATGCGCGGCTGTACCTGCTTCCAGCTCATTACGCCGAGCCCTGGCATCAGCAACGCCGCCAGGCCCACCAGGGTGGTGGAAGCGGTGTCGAAGCTGTGCAGCTTGCCCTCGGTGGCCCAGAAACCGAGCAAGGTGAGGACGATGGCCAGCAGCTTGCGCTCATCGAAGGTCATCGGTCCGAGTTCACTGAGCGCCTTGCGCACGGCCTCCTTGCCGCCTTCGATGCGATCGGTTTCCGGCGGCATGACGCGTAGGATCACCCAGTAAAGCACCGCTGACATCAGCAGACTCCAGGGTGCGCCGGCGATCAGCCAGTCAGTCCAGGTCACCGATTGGCCGAGCAGCTTCTGCATGAAGCCGGCGGTAAGTAGATTCTGCGCCGCCGAAGTCTGGATGCCGACGTTCCAGATGCTGGTGGCCTGCGCCACCAGAATCATGATGCCACCAGCGAAGGCCGAGCGCTTGTCCACGCCGAAGGCGGCGATCACCCCCATCATGATCGGCACCATGCAGGCCACCCGCGCCGTGGCGCTGGGTACGATGAAGCTGAGCAGAATGGTCACCACGATGGCACCGAGCAGCACGCGATGGGTGCTGGCGCCGACCTTGGACAGAGTCAGCAGGGCAATGCGTTTGTCCAGCCCGGTCTGGGTCATCGCGGCGGCGATGAACAGTGCCGAAGCCACCAGCGCCAGTGCCGAGTTGGCAAAACCGCTGAGGGCCATGTTCAGGGCATCCTTGGTGCCGATGAGCTTGTCCGGGTCGGCCAGGGTCGGTGCGCTGCCGAGCAGAAAGGCCATCAGCGCCAGGATCATGATGGCGCTGACCTCGTAACTCACCGCCTCGCTGATCCAGACGATCACCGCGAAAGCGAGAATTGCCAGCATGCGCTGCCCGGCCAGCGGTAATCCGGCCTGTTCCGGCAGGAAGATGATCGCCAGGCCGGCAAGCAGCGCGAGCACCAGCCCCCAGGGTAGGCGCAAGGACGGGGAAGCAGCGTTAGCGGACATGCTGGCGAGACTCCGACAAATGGCAAATCCAGACTATGCACCGCTGACGCGGGTCATCCATTGACTCGGGTCAGTGTTCTGGCCTGATGGGTGTTCGTCAGCGGACTCGGGCGTTACCATGCGCGCCCATTCGCCTGTCCCACTGCCGCTGATGAAACCCGCCTCCCTACGCGCCGACCTGCTGGCCGGCCTCACCTCCTCCTTCGCCCTGGTGCCCGAGTGCATCGCCTTCGCCCTGGTGGCGCAGGTCAACCCACTGATGGGCCTGTACGGCGCCTTCATCATCTGCACCCTCACCGCCCTGTTCGGTGGCAGGCCAGGGATGATCTCCGGCGCGGCCGGCTCGATGGCGGTGGTGATCGTCGCCCTGGTGGTGCAGCACGGCGTGCAGTACCTGCTGGCCACGGTGCTGCTGGGTGGCCTGATCATGCTGGCGTTCGGCCTGCTGCGCCTGGGCAAGCTGATCCGTATGGTGCCGCACCCGGTGATGCTGGGTTTCGTCAACGGCCTGGCGATCATCATCGCCCTGGCCCAGTTCGAGCACTTCCAGCACGACGGCCAATGGCTGCAGGGCCAGGCGTTGTACCTGATGCTCGGTCTGGTGGCGCTGACCATGCTCATCGTCTACCTGCTGCCGCGCCTGACCCGCGCGGTGCCTCCAGCGCTGGTGGCGATTCTTGGCATCGGTGCGCTGGTTTATCTGCTGGATCTGCCCACACACACCCTGGGCGACATGGCGCAGATCGCCGGCGGCCTGCCGAGCCTGATGTTGCCGGACATTCCCTGGAACCTGGACACCCTCGCCATCATCGCCCCCTACGCCATCCTGATGGCCCTGGTCGGCCTGCTGGAAACCCTGCTGACCCTGAATCTCACCGACGAGATCACCGCCACCCGTGGTCATCCTGATCGTGAATGCGTGGCGCTCGGCGTGGCCAACATGACCTCGGGCCTGTTCGGCGGCATGGGCGGTTGCGCGATGATCGGCCAGACCGTGATCAACCTCAACTCGGGCGGCCGTGGACGGCTGTCCGGCGTGGTCGCCGGGATGATGATCCTGCTTTTCGTGCTGTTCCTCTCGCCGCTGATCGAGCGCATCCCACTGGCGGCACTGGTGGGCGTGATGTTCGTGGTGGCGCAGCAGACCTTCGCCTGGGGTTCGCTGCGCGTCGCCGGCAAGGTGCCGGCCAACGACGTGCTGGTGATCGTCGCGGTGACCGCCATCACCGTCGCCACCGACCTGGCCACCGCCGTGCTCTGCGGCATCGTCATCGCCGCGCTCAACTTCGCCTGGCAGCATGCCCGCGAACTCTACGCCGACAGCGATATACAGGCCGATGGTAGCAAGCTGTACCGCGTGCATGGCACGCTGTTCTTCGCCTCCTGCACCACCTTCCTGGCGCAGTTCGAGCCGGCCGACGACCCGCAGCAGGTGACCCTGGACTGCCGCCACCTGAGCTTCGTCGACTACTCGGCCATCGCCGCGCTGAAGACCCTGCGTGAGCGCTACGAACGCGCCGGCAAGCATCTGCGCGTGGTGCATTTGTCCGAGCGTTGCAAGCAGTTGCTCAAGCGGGCGGGCTCAGAACACTGATCGCGTAGGGTGGGTAGCACAACGCGAAATCCAGGCGATAAACCATGAAAAAGCCGCTGACGGATCGCTCCGCCAGCGGCTTTCTCGTCTGCCAGAGCGGCTATCAGCGGCGCGCGCCGCGTACCCCTTCGGCCAGCTCGCGGCACAGGCCGAGCACGCCGTCGACGGCCTGCTGCGGGCTCTTTGCCTCGGCGATCTTGTCGATCAGTGCCGAGCCGACCACCGCGCCCTCGGCGCGCTTGGCCACTTCGGCGGCGTGCTGCGGGGTGCGGATGCCGAAGCCGATGCACAGGGGCAGTTCGGTGTGGCGACGCAGACGCGCCACGGCTTCCTCGACGTGATCCATGGTTGCCGCGCCGGCACCGGTGACGCCGGCCACCGACACGTAGTAGACGAATCCGGAGCTGCCGGCCAGCACGGTGGGCAGGCGGTCGTCGTCGGTAGTCGGGGTGGTCAGGCGGATGAAGTCCATGCCTGCGCTCTGCGCCGGCTCGCACAGCTCGTCGTTGTGCTCCGGCGGCAGGTCGACCACGATCAGACCGTCGACGCCGGCCTCTTTGGCGTCGCTGATGAAGCGCTCGACGCCGTAGACGAAGATCGGGTTGTAGTAGCCCATCAGCACCAGCGGCGTGCTCTGGTTGCCTTGGCGGAATTCACGAACCATCTGCAGTGTCTGCTGCATGCCCTGCTTGCCGGCCAGCGCGCGGATGTTGGCGAGCTGGATGGCCGGGCCGTCGGCCATCGGGTCGGTGAACGGCATGCCCAGCTCGATCACGTCGGCACCGGCGTCCGGCAGGCCCTTGAGGATGCTCAGCGAGGTGGCGTAGTCGGGGTCACCGGCGGTGATGAAGGTCACCAGGGCGGCGCGGTTTTCCGCTTTCAGTTCGGCGAAACGGCTTTGCAGGCGGCTCATGCGTGCTTCTCCTGGTTGTCCTGCATGTGGTGCATCACGGTCTGCATGTCCTTGTCGCCACGACCGGACAGGTTGATCACCATCAGGTGGTCCTTGGGCAGCTTCGGTGCGCGTTTGAAGGCTTCGGCCAGCGCGTGGGCGCTTTCCAGCGCCGGGATGATGCCCTCCAGGCGGCAGCACTGGTGGAAGGCGGTGAGCGCCTCGTCATCGCTGATCGGTACGTATTCGACGCGCTTGATCTCGTGCAGCCATGCGTGTTCCGGGCCGACGCCGGGGTAGTCGAGGCCGGCGGAAATCGAGTGGGCGTCGGTGATCTGGCCGTCCTCGTCCTGCAGCAGGAAGGTGCGGTTGCCGTGCAGCACGCCCGGTGCGCCACCGGCCATGCTCGCGGCATGCTTGCCGGTGTCGACGCCGTGACCGGCGGCTTCGACGCCGACGATCTGCACGTTCTGGTCATCAAGGAAGGGGTGGAACAGGCCAATGGCGTTGGAGCCACCGCCAATGCAGGCCACCAGCGAGTCGGGCAGGCGCCCTTCCTTCTCGAGAATCTGTTCGCGCACTTCGTTGCCGATCACCGACTGGAAGTCGCGCACCATGGCCGGGTACGGATGCGGGCCGGCGGCAGTGCCGATCAGGTAAAAGGTGTTGTGGACGTTGGTCACCCAGTCGCGCAGCGCTTCGTTCATGGCGTCCTTGAGGGTGCCGGTGCCGGCGGTGACCGGAATCACCTCAGCGCCGAGCAGCTTCATGCGGAAGACGTTGGCCTGTTGGCGCTCGATGTCGGTGGTGCCCATGTACACCACGCACTGCATGCCGAAGCGCGCGGCCACGGTGGCGGTGGCCACGCCATGCATGCCGGCGCCGGTCTCGGCGATGATGCGCTGCTTGCCCATGCGCTTGGCCAGCAGGATCTGGCCGATGCAGTTATTGATCTTGTGCGCGCCGGTGTGGTTCAGGTCTTCGCGCTTGAGGTAGATCTTCGCCCCGCCGAAGTGCTCGCTCAGGCGCTCGGCGTGATAAAGAGGGGTAGCGCGACCAATGTAGTCGCGATGGAAGTAAGTGAGCTCTTCGAAGAAGGCCGGGTCACTCTTGGCCTTCTCGTATTCGGCGGCCAGCGAGTTGATCAGCGGCATCAGGGTTTCGGCGACGAATTGACCACCGAAGCGGCCAAACAGGCCGCGGGCGTCGGGGCCAGTGCGAAATGAGGTCATGGCGTGCTCCTTGTCGACAGCGCTGGGCTGGCAGGGCGAGTGAGTGATGGGGTCATTCTACCGCTGGCCGACTCGATGAAAAGCGATTAGATTGCAGTTATACGTCAGTAAAACTCACATATTTATGAGCCGAGAACTGCCCCCGCTCAACGCCCTTCGCGCCTTCGAGGCCGCTGCCCGCCTGCAAAGCATCAGCAAAGCCGGGGAAGAGCTGCATGTTACCCACGGCGCGATCAGCCGGCAGATTCGTGCACTGGAAGAACAGCTTGGCGTTAGCTTGTTCGACAAGGACGGGCGTGGCGTGAAACTCACCGATGCCGGGTTGCGTCTGCGTGATGTCAGCACCGAGTGCTTCGAGCGTCTGAGTAGCGTATGCGCCACCCTGCGCCGTGAAACCGAAGATCGCCCCTTCGTGCTCGGCTGCTCGGGTAGCCTGCTGGCGCGCTGGTTCATTCCGCGCCTGGATCGCCTGCAGCGCGAGCTACCGGAACTGCGCCTGCAACTGTCGGCCAGCCAGGGCGAGCTGGATCCGCGCAGCGCCGAGGTGGACGCCACCCTGCTGTTCGCCGACCCGCCGTGGCCTGCGGATATGCAGGTGTTCGAGCTGGCGCAAGAGCGCATCGGCCCGGTGCTCAGCCCGCGTTATGTCAATCATGCACAACTGAGCGCCGCCAGCGCCGACGCGCTGTATGCCGAGCCGCTGCTGCACACCACCTCGCGTCCGCAGGCCTGGCCGCAGTGGGCACAGGCGCAGGGACTGGCAGCTGAACGGCTGCAACTGGGACAGGGTTTCGAACACCTCTATTACCTGCTGGAGGCTGCCGCTGCGGGTCTCGGCGTGGCCATCGCGCCACAGATATTGGTTGCCGACGACCTGCGCGCTGGCCGCCTGGTCGCGCCCTGGGGCTTCGTCGAAACCACGGGCAGTCTGGCGCTGTGGACACGCCGCACCGATCCGCGCAGCGAGCGCCTGGCGCAGTGGCTGCGTAAGGAGTTGGCAGACAGCGCGGCGCAGGTGCGTTAGCACGCGCTTATGAAACCCGTGCACGGCGGGCTAGTCTTAACAGGACCTTTCACACCACAGGAGCTTCATCATGTCCGACCACCACACCTACAAGAAGATCGAAATCGTCGGCTCGTCGCGCACCAGCATCGAGGAAGCCATCGAAAATGCCCTGGCCGAATGCGCCAAGAGCGTGCGCAACATGGACTGGTTCGAGGTGATCGACACCCGAGGCCACATCGAGAACGGCAAGGTGGGGCACTACCAGGTCACGCTCAAGGTCGGCTTTCGCCTGAGCGGTAGCTGACAGCCACTCAGACGCAAGGCTGTGCCGCCGCGCACAGCGACGAGGGCTGTCGCTGGCGAGGTGTGCTCGATTCGGGCAAGCTGCGCGGGCCAATTCAGGGAGGAATGCCATGTTCAGACTCGTGCTGCTGCTCAGCCTGCTCGCGCTCGCGGGCTGCGTCGACAACGAACCGCCTCTCGCCGAGGAGCGCCGACTGCTGCTCAGTGGTGAGGATTTCGCCGCTTACGAGGCCCCGGATGAGGGGCGCTACGAGAAGTTGGTGACCTACGCTGCGCGCAGCATCGACCTCAGTTTCGAGAGCGAGGGCAGCGACTGGTTCTACCTTTACAGCGGTGTCTCTCTCTACCCGCGCGCCGGTGATGCCTTGATGACCAGCTACGCCGAGACGTTCGGCGCCTCGTTCGGCCTGCGTGACAGCGGGCTGGTGCAACAGGATCTGCCGCTGGACACCAAGCTGGCCAGCCGTGCCAGCCTCAAGCTGCTGACTCAGGATGGTGAGCCGGTGGGCAACCTGTTCTATGCCACGGTCGGCAACAAATCGATGTTCACCATTTTCACCGGCGTGTACTTCGAACAGGCCGAGGACTTCGAGGCATTCATCGCGCCCAAGCTGCTGGCGTTGCGCGAATACCAGCACAGCGATCCGTTGCTGAGTTGGACGAGCGACAAACTGGGGTTTGGCGCCGACTGAACGGCCCTGACTTCGCGGCGATCAGCCGAAGAACCAGTAGCACACGCCGATGGCGGCGATGATCCCGGCAGCATCGGCGACCAGGGCGCAGCCCACGGCGTGGCGGGCGCGCTGCAGGCCGACCGCACCGAAGTACACCGCCAGCACGTAGAACGTCGTTTCGGTACTGCCCTGCACCGTCGCCGCAACCAGCGCCGGGAAGCTGTCGACGCCGAAGTTCTCCATGGTTTCGATCAGCATGGCGCGCGCGGCACCGCCGGAGAAGGGTTTTATCAGCGCAGTGGGCAGGGCGTCGACGAAGCGGGTATCCCAGCCCAGCGCTTCGATCAGCCAGCGAATGCCATCGAGGCCGAAATCCAGCGCGCCGGATGCGCGTAGAACGCCGATGGCGCAGAGCATGGCGACCAGATACGGCAGCAAGCTCTTGGCCACGTCGAAGCCTTCCTTGGCACCGTCGATGAAGCTCTCGTACACCGCCACCTTGCGCAGCGCGCCAACCACCAGAAACATCAGGATCAAGCCGAACAGGGTGAGGTTACCGAGCAGCGATGACAGCGCCGCCAGCGCCGTGGCGCTCATGCCGGCGAGCAGGGCCATGAAACCGCCGAGCAGCAACGCGGTGGGAATCAGGTAGGCCAGCACCACCGGGTCCCACAAACGCAGGCGTTGCATCACCGATACCGCCAGCAGGCCTGCCAGGGTCGACGCGCTGGTCGCCAGCAGGATCGGCAGAAATACCAAGGTGGGATCTTCAGCACCTTGCTGCACGCGGTACATGAAGATCGATACCGGCAGCAGGGTCAGTGAGGAGGTGTTGAGTACCAGGAACAGGATCTGTGCATTGCTCGCCGTGGTGGCGCTGGGGTTGAGATCCTGCAGGGCACGCATGGCCTTGAGGCCGATGGGCGTGGCGGCGTTATCCAGCCCCAAGCCGTTGGCGGCGAAGTTCATGCTGATCAGCCCCAACGCTGGATGGCCGCGTGGCACTTCCGGCATCAGGCGGGCGAACAATGGGCCCAGCATGCGTGCGAGCAGATCGACCAGCCCGGCCTTCTCGGCGATGCGCAGCAGCCCCAGCCAGAGTGTCAGGGTGCCGAACAGCACCACCATCAGCTCCACCGAGAGCTTGGCCATGGCGAACAGGCTTTCGACCATGGCGCCGAATACGGCTGCATCACCGCCAATCAGCCAGCGAGCCAGAGCGGCAGCGGCTCCCAGCAGAAAAAAGCTCAGCCACAGGCCGTTGAGCATTGCGATCCCCCTAGATTGGCAAGCGACGCCTTCCCTGATCGCCTTCTCCCTGAGGAAGAAGATGGCGCAATGCGCCAGATGAAGGAGGGCATGCCGTTATGGCGGGGGATGATAACGTGCCGGCGGTGTCTGTGGGACAGCCGGCAAACTGCCGTCACTCAATACCAGTTGGGATCGCTGCGTAGCTGTTCCATCAGCATCTGCTGGATTTCCTCGTCCGGCTCGCCCAGCCAACGCAGGCTGGCATGCTCGCTTGGCGCGCGGTCTTCCGGCAGGCCATCCGGTACCTGCACATACAGCGCGTAGGCATCGTCGTCTTCCCATTCGAAGGCGACATACGCGCGCTGATTGAAGCATCTGTTCGCTTCGCAGATCTGGCCAACCAGATAGCGATCGCTATCGGCTTCCACTGTCTGCATGGGAGTGGACAGGCCGCTGAGGTTGATCAGCCAGTCCGGCAAGCGCTCTTCGTTCTTCACCAGATCCTGCCAGGCTTCACGGTACTCGGTGTTACTGGTGAGCAGCTCGCCTGGATGGAAACTAGCGTCGCGGTCGGCGGCCTGAGCCGCCAGGGCGCCGCCCATCAGCAGGGCGGCGGCAATGGCGTGAATCGACTGCATCTATCTCTCCCTAAAGACGCGGGCGGCAGCCCATGACGAACGAGACGATGAACAGCACCAGGAACACCACGAAAAGAATCTTGGCGATGCCTGCGGCGGTGCCGGCGATACCACCGAAGCCCAGTACGGCGGCGATGATGGCGATGATCAGGAATGTGACTGCCCAACTCAGCATGGTCGTTCTCCTCGATGGATCAGTGGTCAATGGCCCTGGCAGGCCATGACATTGCGCATTACTCGGGTTCATAGGCGGATGGCTGAAAGTCCGGCTATCCGTACCGGTCGTTCCTGACCGGCTGCCTGAGAACAATGTTGCAGAGCCCGTGCCAGGCCTGAGATTTAGATAAATTCCTTTTAAATCATTGAGTTGAAAATTATCGAGAAGAGATAAGGGCGGGCATCCTGCCCGAATGGCACTGGCCTGATCGTGCGTTTTGCCCGATCGGTCGCCAGCCATGGCTCGCCAGAGTGGTCGCCCGCCGACTGCACAGTCGGTATACTCGTCGCGCCCGCGTGTCATGCGGGTTCCGCGCTCAGAACAACAACCGCGCCACGAGCCTCGAAAGCATGAACGACTACGAACAGGAAGACCCTATTCCCCAGGGCGACCTTGCCCTGCAGATCACCGCGCTGCCGCGTGAGACCAATGGTTTCGGGGATATCTATGGCGGTTGGCTGGTATCGCAGATGGACCTGGCCGGCACGGCCATGGCCAGCAAGATCGCCGGTGGCCGCGTCGCCACTGTCGCCATCGACCGCATGGCCTTCCTCGTGCCGGTGGCGGTGGGTGCGCAGTTGTCCTTCTACACCCAGGCGCTGGAGATTGGCCGCAGCTCGATCCAGATGATGGTCGAGGTGTGGAGCGACGATCCGCTGTCCAATGAATGGCGCAAGGTCACCGAAGCGGTATTCGTCTTCGTCGCCATCGACGGCAGCGGCCGCACCCGCCCAGTGCCGCCGCGGCGCGGCTGAGGCTCAGCCCGCAGCAAAGCACACGGCAATAACCAGAACGCCGGCTTTCAGGCCGGCGTTTGGTTGTGTGCAGGGCAATCAGCCACGGATGTTGTAGATGTCTTTCTCGTTGCTTTCCGCGTAGGCATACAGCCGCTTCAGATAAGCCTTCTGGTGCTCCCAGACCTTGGCAGCGGCAGGGTCAGCCGCCGCACTGGCCTCGACCACTTCGGCCGCCACTTCCTTCAAACGGGCCAGCACTTCATCCGGCAGGCGGCGTACTTCCACGCCATCAGCCTTGAGCTGCTCCATGGCCTCCATGTTCTTGGCATTGTAGTCATCGAGCATGTCGCCGTTGACGTCGCGGGCAGCGGCGCGAACGATGGCTTGCAGATCTGGCGGCAGGGTTTCCCAGGCCTTGATGTTGACGTCCAGCTCGAACAGAACGCTCGGCTCCTGCCAGCCCGGGGTGTAGTAGTACTTGGCTGCCTTGTGCAGACCCAGGGCCAGGTCGTTGTACGGGCCGATCCATTCAGTGGCGTCGATGGCACCGGTCTGCATGGCGGTGAAGATCTCACCGGCCGGCATGTTGACCACGGTACCGCCCATCTTGGTCAGCACTTCGCCGCCCAGGCCAGGGGTACGCATCTTCAGGCCCTTGAAGTCATCGACCGAGTTCATTTCCTTGTTGAACCAGCCGGCGGTCTGCACGCCGGTGTTGCCGCAGGCCATCGGCAGTACGCCGAACGGTTTGTAGACCTCTTCCCACAGCTGCTGACCACCGCCACGGTGCAACCAGGCGTTCATTTCCTGAGCATTGGGGCCGAATGGCGAGGCGCAGAAGAACTGCGCAGCGGGAACCTTGCCTTTCCAGTAGTAAGGGGCACCATGACCCATTTCGGCGGTACCACGGGAGACTGCATCGAATACTTCCAGGGCCGGCACCAGTTCACCGGCTGCGTATACCTTGACCTTCAGGCGGCCGTTACTCATTTCATCGACCAGCTTGGCGAAGCGCTCGGCCCCGACGCCGACGCCCGGGAAGTTTTTCGGCCAGGAGGTGACCATCTTCCAGTTGAAGGTTTGGGAACTCGAACCCTCTTGAGGTGCTGCGGCGCTCTTGGCATCTTCCTTACAGCCGGCCAGGGCGGTTGCTGCAAGGCCTACGCCCGCTGCGGCGAGTATGTCGCGACGTTTCATGCAATGCTCCTTTATTGTTGTATTGGTCTTACCACGGGATCGCCGGAGGTAGACCGAACGTGAATAACATAGGGGGTCGTGACCTACAAGCCTAGTTAATACGACTAAAGTTGCACGGGCATTGCTGCATGACCGCAGGCCTGCCTAGAATCGCCGGCCTGCGCCCCACAAGGACACGGGTGGCGTGACGCGCGGCCAACCGGTTTGCTGTCCTGTCTCCTACTCATAACGATAAAGGACTCACTATGTCCGACAAGCCTTCATTTCCCCTCGCTCTTGCATATCTGATCGATGCGCTGAACAGCTGGTTCGGCAAGGCCTGCGCCTGGCTGACGGTATTTTTGGTAATCGGTACGGCCATCGTCGTGGTGCTGCGTTACGGTTTCGGTATCGGGGCGACTGCCCTGCAGGAAGCGGTGCTCTACGCGCATGCACTGGTGTTCATGGGTGCAGCGGCCTGGGTGCTGCAACGCAACGGACACGTGCGTGTGGACATCTTCTACCAGAAGTTCAGCGGCCGCCGTCAGGCGTTGGTCGAGATCTTCGGTAATCTGCTGTTCCTGCTGCCGGTCGCGCTGTTCCTCGGTTGGGCCAGTTGGGATTACGTCAGCAACGCCTGGTCGACTTTCGAAGCGTCAAGCGAATCTGGCGGCCTCAAGTTCGTCTACCTGCAGAAAAGCATCATCCTGGTACTGGTCGTCAGCCTGGTACTGCAAGGTATTTCCAATCTGATCAAGGCAATCTACGTCTTCAGCGGTCGCCTGCCAGCTCCGGAGGTGAAACATGGCTGAGTTGATGGCGATTCTGCTGTTCGTCAGTATTTGCGTGGCCTTGATGGCCGGCTTCCCGGTAGCGTTCACCCTGGCTGGCGTTTCCCTGCTGTTCGCCGCCATCGGTGTCGTCACGGGCACCTTTGATCCTGGTTACCTCAGCGCCCTGCCGAACCGCCTGTTCGGCATCATGAACAACCAGACGATGCTCGCCGTGCCGCTGTTCGTGTTCATGGGGGTGATGCTGGAACGCTCACGGGTGGCCGAAGACCTGCTCGAGTCCATGTCGCGCCTGTTCGGCACCCTGCGTGGCGGCCTGGCGATTTCCGTGTGCGTGGTCGGTGCCCTGCTCGCTGCTTCCACCGGTATCGTCGGCGCCACCGTGGTGACCATGGGCCTGCTGGCACTGCCGACCATGTTGCGCCGTGGCTATGATCCGGCCATTTCCACTGGCACTCTGGCTGCTACCGGTACTCTGGGGCAGATCATTCCGCCGTCCATCGTGCTGGTGCTGCTGGGTGACGTGATGTCCAGCGCCTATCAGCAGGCGCAGCTGAAGATGGGCATCTTCTCGCCGAAGACCGTCTCGGTTGGCGACCTGTTCGTCGGCGCTCTGCTGCCCGGTCTGTTGCTGGTCGGTCTGTACATCGTCTACATCATTTCCGTCGCCATCTTCCAGCCGAAGAAACTGCCGGCACTGCCGCAAGAAGAACTCGGCCCGATCGAATGGGGCAAACTGGGCAAGGCGTTGATTCCGCCGCTGATCCTGATCGGCGCAGTGCTGGGCTCGATCCTGGCTGGCTACGCCACCCCCACCGAAGCCGCTGCGCTGGGCGCAGTAGGCGCGATGCTGCTGGCCTTCAGCAAGGGCAAGCTGAACTTCGGCCAACTCAAGGAAGTGGCCTACGGCACCACCGAAATCAGTGCCATGGTCTTCATGATCCTGATCGGTGCGTCGCTGTTCTCCCTGGTATTCCGTGGTTTCGGTGGCGAAGCGCTGATCGAGGACGTGTTCGCCCAGCTGCCAGGTGGCGTGCTCGGGGCCTTCTTCCTGGTGATGCTGGTGATCTTTCTGCTCGGCTTCATTCTCGACTTCATCGAAATCACCTTCGTGGTGGTGCCGATCGTCGGGCCGGTCCTGCTGGCCATGGGTCTCGACCCGATCTGGCTGGGCGTGATGATCGCACTCAACCTGCAGACCTCCTTCCTCACGCCCCCCTTCGGCTTTGCGCTGTTCTACCTGCGTGGCGTGACGCCGGCGAGCATTCCTACCAGCACCATTTACAAAGGTGTGGTGCCGTTCATTCTGATCCAGCTGTTGCTGCTGGTGATCGCCTATATCTTCCCGGGCCTGATCACCTGGCTGCCGGAACAGGTCTACGGCAAGTAGGTCATAGCTTGCAGTCAGCAGACGCCCGTCCCTGTGACGGGCGTTTTGCTTCTGGCGTTGTCACACTATTGGTCATCTATCCCAGCGAGAGGTCGTCATGAGCACCGCCCAAGTCGAACGCGTGGAACTGGATCAACTGACCTGCTGGCGCATTCGGGCTGCCGGCAGCGAATTGCTGGTGGCTCAACAGGGCGCGCAGATTCTCAGTTACCAACAGGCCGAGCAGCCGCCGCTAATCTGGCTGAGCCCACAGGCAGCCTACCAACGCGGACAAAGCGTGCGCGGTGGTGTGCCGCTGTGCTGGCCCTGGTTCGGTGACCTGCGGCGCAATCCGCAGGCGGTGCAGGCGCACTTTCACCTGGAGCAGGCGCCGGCTCATGGCCTGGTGCGCACGCTAGACTGGGAGCTGCTGGGCATTGAGGAGGAGGACGACGCCGTCACCCTGCGCTTCGCCTACGACACGCGCACTCAGCCGTTGGAGGGCTGGCCCCGGGACGCCGGCCTGACCTTCGTCATACGCCTGGCGCAGGATCTCGGCATGAGCCTGGAGACTCACAATCGCGGCAACACACCACTGACCCTGAGCCAGGCGCTACACAGCTACTTCGCCGTCAGTGACGTGCGCCAGGTCAAAGTCGAGGGACTGCAGGCCTGTCGTTATATCGACACCCTGCAAGGCTGGCAGGAGCTGCGCCAGCAGGATGCGCTGGTGTTCGACGCGGAAACCGACCGCATCTACCTCGATACCGCTGCGCGGCTTAGCATCGTCGATCCCGGCTGGGGCCGACGCATCCATCTGGATGCCCGTGGTTCACGCTCGGCCGTGCTGTGGAATCCCTGGATCGACAAGGCCCGACGCCTCTCGCAGTTTCCCGATGACGCCTGGCAGAACATGCTGTGCATCGAGACGGCCAACGTGTTGGAGGACGTCGTGCAACTGAACGCCGGCGAACGGCATCGTCTGGAGCTGCGCCTTTCGAGCGAGCTGATCGGCTAAACATCGCATCCGCAATGGCGCGGCGCTGCGAATCGCAAGCACGCCGCAAACCGAGCGCCTACGCAAAGCGGTTAGTGGCCTGCCAGCTCTTCATGGCGCCTGCCCCTCCAGGGCTTGCCGCAGATCGTCTGCGCGAGTGAAGACCTGCTGCGCGACGATCTGCAGACCATCGAGTTGCAACCACAACACCTCCCCCTCGCCTGCCGGGTAGCGCGGCGCGATACGTGCGTCGCGGTCGAGGAGGATGCGGTAGTTGTAATCGCGCATCTTCGGCAGGGCGAAGAGCGTAGCAATAACGCCAGGCATGCGGCTGACGTCGGCGAGGAAGACCGCCCGGCGCTCGTCCAGATAGCCCCTGGGCTTGCCCTGCAGGGCAGCATTGACCCGCTTGGCACCGTCCATATCGCGGGCCACCAGCAGGATGCGGGTCTCGTCGTTGAGGGTGTAGGGCACATCGAATTGATCGAGCAGCGTCCAGGGCGCCAGGCGCTCGCCGGGCTCCAGAGCCAGCGCAGCGGTGGAGAGCAGGGAGAGCAATAACAGGGCTGCAGCTTTCATATGTGGACGTCCGGCGATCAGTAAAGGTCTTCGTCAGTTACCAGGCGTACTTCGCCCGCGTCCATGGCATAGGCGGCGTCGGCCAGGTCATTGCTGACCTGCTCCACCTTCAGTTCGCCACTGACCCACAGCGGGGCATAGATATCGTCAAGGACGATGCCCTTGGGGTAGCGCACCAGCACCAGTTGGTTAGGCGGCGGTGGTGGCACGTGAATGCAGGCGCCCGGATAGGGCACCAGGAAGAACAGGGTGCTGTTGCCTTTCTCGTCGTTCTCCAACGGTACCGGGTAGCCGCCCAGGCGGATGGTCTTGCCGTCGAGTTCGGGCACGGTCTTGGTCGAATACATCACGGCCGGCAGATCCTGATCCTGCTGGCGCAGCCCGCCTTCTCCGTAGAAAGTACTGTCGCCTTCAGGACTGTCGTGGCTGATCTCGGGCATCTCTTCGAGCGCCTTGCGGTCTTCAGGTGGCATCAGGTCGAGCCAGTCGGTTTCCGGCAATTCGGCGTGGGCCAGACCGGTGAACAGTAGCAGAGCAAGCAGCAGGTGGCGCATGGGGGATGGCATCTCATGACGGTGTAAACGAGGGGCCAACAGTTCGGCCCCTGAAACGGGCGGGTCAGCCCTTCTTGATCGCGCCGTAGATTACCAGCAGAACGATGGCGCCGATCACTGCGCCGATAAAACCGGCGGCCTGTCCGGCTTGGTAGATGCCCAGCGCCTGGCCGCCATAGGTAGCGGCGATGGAGCCACCGATGCCGAGCAGGATGGTCATGATCCAGCCCATGCTGTCATCGCCGGGTTTGAGAAAACGTGCAACCAGGCCAACGATCAGGCCGATGAAAAGGGTGCCGATAATGCCCATTGGCGTATCTCCTGTTGAGTGCTGCACGTGCAGCAGGCCCAGCATGGGACAGGTCGAGGGCGCGGTCAGTTCGTCTCGTCGGGTGGCAGCACGCCGTAACGGTGATAGATCAGCGCTATTTCGCCCTCCTCGCGCATGCGCGCGAGCTCGGCGCCCAGACGCTCGTAGAGTTCGCGCCGGTCGCTCTGGTAGCGTTTGAGCGAGGCACCGAAATGGTTGCCCAGCACTTGCTGGTGGCCGTAGTGCGCGTAGCTGTAGTCGCGATAACCCATCGCCTCGAACTGCGCCTCCATGGGAATGCGATCGAGCACCGCGATGGTGTCCAGGCGCCCAGCCCGGAACATCGCGGCCAGCTGTGCATCATCGCTGGCGTAGATGCGGCCCAGCTTTTCGTCGCTGTCGAAGGGTTCGAAATAGGCTGTTCCGCGCTTCACGCCCAGGGTCAGTTGGTACAGGTCCTCATAGCGGCTCAATCTGCCTTCTTCGCCCGGCCGCGTGACGAAGCGGATGTTCAGCTGCTGATTGCCGATGCTGGGCAGAAAGTGGATGTACTCGCGGCGCTGCTCGGTAAGCAGTACGCGTGGCACCAGATCGACCCGCCCCGAGCGCAGATCGTCGAGGCTGCGCAGGAAGGGCGCCTGGCGCCAGTGCAGTTCGACACCGACACGCTGGGCAGCGGTTTCCAGCACGCTGACCAGTGGGCCGCTGGGTAGGCCGTCAACCACGCGCATCTCTGGTGTGCGCTCACGGAAATCGACGCGCAGGACTTCTTGCGCCCCCTCGCTGGTCAGCGTGATCAGTAGCGGCAGTAAGCAAAGAAGACGCTTCATGGGGACTCTTGAATGACCCCATCATTCAAAAGCGTAGCTGCGAAATGCCGCATCAGCCTTTTGCGATCAATGCTTGCACGGCCCTGATGGCAACCTCCAGGCCAGCGCGGTCAGCACTGCGAAGCGTGGCATGTCCGACCTTGCGTCCGGCCTTGAAGGCCTTGCCATAGTGATGCAGGTGGCAGTCGGCGATGCTGATCACCTGCTCCACCGGCGGTACTTCACCGATGAAGTTGAGCATGGCGCTCTCACCCAGCTTGGCGGTGGAGCCCAGCGGCAGGCCGGCGACGGCGCGCAGGTGGTTCTCGAACTGGCTGCACTCGGCGCCTTCGATGGTCCAGTGCCCGGAGTTGTGCACGCGCGGGGCGATCTCGTTGGCCTTGAGGCCGCCGTCCACCTCGAAGAACTCGAAGGCCAGCACGCCGACGTAGTCGAGCTTGTCCAGCACGCGGCCGACGTAGTCCTCGGCCAGCGCCTGCAGCGGATGATCGGTGCTGGCGACGGACAGGGCGAGGATGCCGCTGTCATGGGTGTTGTGCACCAGCGGGTAGAAACGGGTTTCGCCATCACGGGCGCGCACGGCGATCAGTGACACCTCGCCGCTGAAGGGTACAAAGCCCTCGAGGATGCACGGCACGCTGCCCAGTTCGGCAAAGGCGCCGGTGACGTCTTCCGGCTTGCGCAGGACTTTCTGGCCCTTGCCGTCGTAGCCCAGGGTGCGGGTCTTCATCACCGCCGGCAGGCCAATACTGGCAACCGCAGCATCGAGGTCGGCCTGCGACTGAATGTCGGCGAACTCCGGCGTGGGAATGCCCAGCTCGCGGAACATGGATTTCTCGAACCAGCGATCACGGGCGATGCGCAGGGCGTCGGCGCTCGGGTAGACCGGCACGAACTGCGAGAGGAAGGCCACGGTTTCCGCCGGCACGCTCTCGAACTCGAAGGTCACCAGGTCAACCTCGTCGGCCAGCTGGCGCAGATGATCCTGATCGCCGTAGTCGGCCCGGATATGCTCGCCGAGCGCCTGGGCGCAGGCATCCGGCGCCGGGTCGAGGAAGGCGAACTGCATACCCAGCGGGGTGCCCGCCAGGGCCATCATGCGGCCCAGCTGGCCGCCACCGATCACACCGATTTTCATAACAAAGCCCCTATTCAGCAGGTGGCGAGACCAAGCAGTTGAACGTTGCCCGCAGCGCAGGAAGCGGAGTTTACGCCGGTAAATGAGCATTCCGAGCAGCGCACAGCGCAAATGCGCCGTGTCGCAGCCCCTGATGGAATGGGCTTCAGGCCTCGCGCGGGTCCGGGTTGCTCAGCACGGTATCGGTCTGTTCCTGACGGAACTGCTTCAGCGCCGCATGGAACTGCGGATGCTGGTGACCGAGGATGCTGGCGGCCAGCAGCGCCGCGTTGACCGCGCCGGCCTTGCCGATGGCCAGGGTGGCGACCGGAACGCCAGCCGGCATCTGCACGATCGACAGCAACGAATCGACGCCCGAGAGCATGGACGACTGCACCGGCACGCCGAGTACCGGCAGGTGCGTCTTGGCCGCACACATGCCCGGCAGGTGAGCGGCGCCACCGGCACCGGCGATGATCACCTGGATGCCGCGGGCCTCGGCCTCTTCGGCGTACTGGAACAGCAGGTCCGGGGTGCGGTGGGCGGAGACCACCTTGACCTCGTGGGGAATGCCCAGCTTGTCCAGCATCTCGGCGGTGTGGCTAAGGGTGGACCAATCGGACTTGGAGCCCATGATCACGCCAACCAGTGCGCTCATCAAAGTGCCTCTTCTCTCGGGCGCCTCGCGGCGCGTCAAAAACCAACAAGCCACGCGGGCGGGCCAGCGTGGCTTGTCATGATTCGTTAGCCGGGTGCAGCCGGCCGAAGGCCGCGCAGTATAACGCAAAGCCACGGCTGGCGAGCATTGCCCGTGACCGTTTGTCATGCAAGGTGTGACTGAGGGGGAAAAACCGCCTAAACCTTGCTCTGGAGCAATGTAGGCGTGGGCTACGCACGCATACTGACCTGACACTCGCAAGGAAGAGGAACAGCTCATGAACCCGACCATGAAAGCCGCCGTCGTCCACGCCTTCGGGCAGCCGTTGCGTATCGAAGAGGTGAACACCCCACTGCCCGGCCCCGGGCAGATTCTGGTGAAAATCGAGGCCTCGGGCGTGTGCCATACCGACCTGCACGCCGCCGAGGGCGACTGGCCGGTGAAGCCGAGTCTGCCGTTCATTCCCGGTCACGAAGGGGTCGGCTACGTGGCAGCGGTCGGCAGCGGCGTAACTCGGGTGAAGGAAGGCGACCGCGTCGGCGTGCCCTGGCTGTACACCGCCTGCGGCTGCTGCGAGCACTGCCTGACCGGCTGGGAAACCCTGTGCGAGAGCCAGCAGAACACCGGTTATTCGATCAACGGTGGCTACGCCGAATACGTGCTGGCTGATCCGAACTACGTCGGCATCCTGCCGAAAAGCGTCGATTTTCTGGAAATTGCGCCGATCCTTTGCGCCGGCGTGACGGTATACAAGGGGCTAAAGGAAACCGGGGCGCGCCCCGGCCAGTGGGTGGCGATCTCCGGTATCGGCGGCCTCGGCCACGTTGCAGTGCAGTATGCCCGCGCCATGGGCCTGCACGTCATCGCGGTGGATGTCGACGACGCCAAGCTGGAGTTGGCGCGCAAGCTCGGCGCCAGCCTGACCATCAATGCGCGTAAGGAAAATCCGGCCGAGGTGGTGCAGCGCGATATCGGTGGCGCCCATGGCGTACTGGTCACAGCGGTGTCCAACGCCGCCTTTGGCCAGGCCATCGGTATGGCGCGCAGGCGCGGCACCGTGGCGCTGGTCGGCCTGCCGCCAGGTGACTTCCCCACGCCGATTTTCGACGTGGTGCTCAAGGCCATCACGATCACCGGCTCGATCGTCGGCACCCGCGCCGATTTGCAGGAGGCACTGGATTTCGCTGGCGAGGGCCTGGTCAAGGCCACAGTGCACAGCGACACGCTCGACAACATCAATGGCATCTTCGAGCAGATGCGCGGCGGGCAGATCGAGGGGCGGGTGGTGCTGCAGTTCTGATTCGAGCAAGGCCACGCACTGGCAACTTTCCTACAGAACGGACGCGGACGGGCGCACAGATCGCCGCCAGGCGGCGGGCTATACTGTGCGCTCTTCATCCGAACAAGGACGTGTCGTCATGAAACAGTACGTTTCGCTCGTTGCCCTCCTCCTGCTTTCCTTCCAGTTGCGCGAGCAAGACGACCAACTGCAGTTCACCATACGCAAAGATGAATCGAATCAGGGCGACCTCATCAACGACATTATGCGTAACCACTGATCCGTTTGGGCGAGCCAGGGCCCGCCGCCTCACGGCATATTTCTTGCGTTCTTTTGCGTAATTACGCTCACGGAACGCATCATGCTGCACGCCTCGCTGACCACCCTGCACGTGGTTTCCCTGATCCTGCAACGCTTCGCCGACCAGCCCGAATTGCGCCCACAATTGCTGGCCGGAAGCGGCATTGCTGCGGCTGACCTGGACAATGCCGACGCGCGCATAACCCGGGTGCAGGAGCTGCAAGTCTGTGCCAATGCCCTGACCTTGCGCGCCGACCTGGGCCTGGAGTTGGGGCGCAGTCTGCATGTTTCTTCCTATGGGCTACTGGGTTACGCGGCGCTATCGGCTGCCACCTTTGGTGACGCCTGGCGCCTGCTGCTGCAGTACCCCGCCCTGCTCGGTACCTATTTCCGTCTCGATCTGCAGGTAGAAGGCGAGCTGGCCTGGATCAGCGCCAGTGGCTACCGGCATGCCCAGGCGCTGGAAGTGTTCAACGTCGAGATGTGCCTGGCGTCGCTGAAACTGATCGGCGACGAACTGCTGCGCCAGCCGCTGCCCTTGGCGAGCGCCGAGTTCACCTACGCCCGGCCAGACTACGTTGCGCGCTATGCACAGAGTTTTCCCTGCCCGCTGCGCTTCACGGCGCAGCGCAATGCCTTCGCCTTTCCCGCCGAACTGCTGGAACGCCGCTTGCCGCTGGCCGACAGCGTCACCCATGGCGACATGGTCGAGCGTTGTCGGCGCCTGAATGCCGAATTCAGCAGCCGCCAGGCCTGGCTGGAACGGGTGCGCCAGTTGCTCGCCGCGCAACTGGTCGAACCGCCGGGGCTGGAGAACCTGGCGCAGCAGATGCATTGCTCGCCGCGAACCCTGCGCCGTCATCTGCAGGAGCTGGGCACCAGCTACCAGGGCCTGCTTGACGAGCTTCGCTTCGAGCGCGCCAAGGCGCTGCTCAGCGAGGCGCAATGGCCGGTGTACCGCATCGCCGAGGTGCTCGGCTTCAGCGAAACCGCCAGCTTCCGTCATGCCTTTCAGCGCTGGAGCGGCGTGCCGCCGAGCCGCTTTCGCGCCTAAGACCTAACGGCTCGTACAGCCGTTTGTATCGTCATTGAGCGGTGCGCATGGCGCACCCTACGATGCGGCGCGTGCCTTTGTAGGGTGCGCCGCGCGCACCGAATCTTCAGTCCTCCGCCTGCACGTTGCGATACATCTGCAACCGCGCGGCTTCATGCAGGCCACGGCTCAGCGCCAACAAGCGCTGGAATTCCTCGGGGTGCTGCTCGGCGACGTTGTCGCGCGGCGTCGGCGAGCGCAGGTCGTGCAGGGTCGGCGAGCTGCCGTCGTGTTGCATCTGCACGAGAAAATCACGGGTCACCGCGCCGATCACCGGGAAGGTGCCTTCCTGCAGCACCAGCGGCACCACGCGCTCACCTTCCGGCGCTGGCAGTTGCAGGTCACGACCGAGGCCGCCGTTATCGAAGGGCACACCGACCATGCCGGCTACGGTCGGCAGCAGGTCGGCCAGGCCCACGGCCGCGTCAAACTCGCGCGGCGCCAGCCATTTCGGCGCATGAATCAACAGCGGCACGTTGTTGCTCTCCAGCCCCAGTTGTTCGAAAGCCGGCGCCATGTGCGGGATCTGACTGATGCGGGTGTTGTGGTCGCCGAAGAAGACGAAAATGGTGTCGTCGTAGAAGCCCTGCTCCTTGGCCAGCTCCATCAGGCGACCGATATTGAAGTCGAGCAGACGCACCGCATTGTACTGCTCGACACTGCGCGAGCCGGCCTGCTGCACCTGTTCCAGCGGCAGGTCGAGCGCCTCGAAACCGTCGTTATCCTTGGGAATGGTGAAGGGCCGGTGGTTGCCGGAGGTCTGCAGGTAGGCGAAGAACGGCTTGTCCTTGGGCAGAGCGCCGAGAATGCGCGTGCTTTCCTTGAAGAAATCCAGGTCGGAGATGCCCCACACGTCCACCTGGGGCGACTGCCAGTCACGCTCTTCATAGAGTTGCACGCCGTCGATGCTCTGGCGGATCAACGCATTGATGTTGGCCCAGCCGGCGTTGCCGCCGATCATGTAGAACTTCTCGTAGCCGTCGAGCGCGTTGATCAGCGTGCGCTGGCGGGCGATCAGCGGGTTGCGCGTGGCGGTCTCCTGGCGCGATACGTCAGGGATGCCGGTGATGCTCGCCCACACCGTCTTGGCGGTGCCG
Source organism: Ectopseudomonas mendocina (assembly GCF_008041835.1). Lineage (GTDB taxonomy): Bacteria > Pseudomonadota > Gammaproteobacteria > Pseudomonadales > Pseudomonadaceae > Aquipseudomonas. The sequence goes on along the minus strand of NZ_VRYE01000018.1, from coordinate 48,383 downwards.
GTGACCGGCACGTAGAAGTGACGGAAGAACCAGCTTTCCTGAGCCAGACGATCCAGATTCGGCGTCGGGTTCAGCGGGTTGCCGTAGGCACCCACGGCGCTGGTGCCGAGCGATTCGAGCATGACGAAGACCACGTTGGGCTGGCGCTCAGCCTGGATGCGGTGCGCCTGCGGCGGCTGGTGGCGGAAGAAGTTCAGCGCCTGCGCATCGCGCTCGCTGACGCCCAGGTAATCGGCCACCACCTCGTAATGCTCGCGCGTGGCCGTCTCGTCGAAGGCGGCAGGCTCCAGCTTGAGGGTGTCGAAGAGAAACAGCGCCGGATTGATCCCGAGCGCACCGACCTGACTGTTACCGCTGTAAAAGGCATCGCTCCAGCGCAGCGGCACCGGGTTCTCCAGGTTCAGCGCGCTGGCGCGGCCGAGCAGGCCGAAGAATACCAGCACGCCCACCACCGCCGCACCGCCGATTGCCGGCAACACGCCGACTCGTTGTGCTTGCGGTCGATCCAGGGTGACACGCTCCAGGCGCAGAAGCGCCCAGGCCCAGAGCACCACGCCGGCCAGCCAGGCCAGGGTTATCCACAGCACCGGGTAGGTCTGCCAGAGCATGCCGGCGGAAATCTGCGCATCGCCGGCAAAGCGCAACACCGTGGCGTTGAGGCGCACGCCCAGGTAGGCATAGTGGCCGAAGTCGATGATGTACAGCAGGCCCAGCGCCGCCACGGCCAGCACCAGGTAACCCCGCAGCAGCCAGCGCACCGCGCGAAAACGCGCCAGGCGCAGCTTGGGCAGCGCCAGCAGAATGCCGACCGGCAGCATCAGCAGCAGGGCCAGGCGCAGGTCGAAGCGCAGGCCGATGCCGAGCGTGGGCAGCACGTCAGGGTCGCTGATGCTGTCGACAGCGGAAAAGCCCAGCAGGAACAGCATGCGCAGGGCGGCGAAGAGGACGAACAGCAGCGCCGTCAGGCCTGCCAGGTAATGCAGGCGGCGGGATTTCAGCCAGCTCATGCGAGTTTCCTTGTCGGTCGGGCCAGCAGCCAGCGCACAGCGGCACTCAGCAGCGCACCCAGGCTATAGAGGGCCAGGTAGGGGTCGATCAGGTAGTCCCAATAGTTTTCCGAAGCGCCCAGGCGCAGCGCGAAGGCCAGCGTCGCCAGCACCAATGCCAGGGCGCCCAGCCAACTGCGCTGGACGATCAGCACCGCGCACAGCAGCCCAATGACCAACAGCATCGGCCGGGGCTCAAAACCCAGCTGGTAAGGGTCGGCGTAGCTCAAGCCCAGTGCCGCCGGGTAAAGCAGCACGGCCAGGCCGGCGAACAGTGCCAGGCTGGCCAGGCGGTCTCTGCCACAGGCACGCGGCAAGCCGAAGCGAGCCAGCGTTGCCCAACCCAGCAGCACCAGGCTGGCAATCGACAGATCACCGATGTACGTGCGCAGTTGCAACGCCAGGCTGATGCCCTGCACCGGCAGCAGGCTGAGCAGCAGGCAGCCCGCCAGCAGGATGCCGCGCTGCAGGGCAGTACGCGCCAGCCGGGTGAAGATCAGGAACAGCAACAGGGTAAAGGCCAGGTGTGGCAGCCAGAAATCAGTCATGCGGGTGGCGCTCCGAGACCCAGGCCTCGTTGAAGGTCAGGTGCTTGATGAACATGTCGTTCCACGAATAGACCAGGTGATAGGCACCCTCGCGATCACGGACGAAGTAGGGATATTCGTAGTCGAAGGAACAACCGTCGTCGCTGCACATGCGCGCGCTCACCCGCTCGAGGAAGGTCGCCTGCTGCTCGGGCTTGCCGCCGCTGGCCAGGTATTTCTCACTGACCACGGCGGGAAATTCATCCCGCGCGATCGGCTCGCCCCAGGGGTTGGGGCTTTCGTCGAGCTCACCCAGGTTACGCCAGTTGCTCAGGTTAGCGTCGGTGGCATAGAGCGTCAGGCGAAAGCGCCCGTCTTCAAGGTCATTCATCGCCACCAGCAGGCTGCCGTCCGGGCGACCGACCGCCGCCAGCGAAGAGTTGGGGTTGCTCGGTTCCACCGGCTCGGGCTGGCTCCAGTTGCGCCCGGCATCTTCGCTGTAGCTGGCCAGTACGCGGTGATGCTCCTCGCCGGCATAGCGCAAAAGGGCCACGGCGCGGCGTTCGTCCAGCGCCACCACGGTCGGTTGCAGAGAGTCTCGCCCCTTGCCGATGCGGTGCTTGCCCAGCACTTCACCGTTCGCGCTCAGGTGCAGGTACTCGGGAAACTTGCCGAGGAACTCGTGATACACCGGCAAACCGATGCTGCCGTCGCTATGGAACACGGGCGTGGCGCGCACCAGGGTGCTGATGTTCAGGAACGGACTGGTGACCAGTTGCCGGGGCGCCGACCAGGTTTCACCGAGGTCGTCGGAAACCATGGCATTGACCGCGCTACCAGCCCAGCCGCCGAGCGATACCGAGACGTAGAACAGCCAGAGGCGGTTGTCCGGCGCCAGGCTGATTACCGGGTTGCCCAGCTTGCGGATGTGCTTGCCGACCGCGCGTTGGGTGGCCTCACGGGTTGCCAGCACGCGCTCGCCGCTCCACTGGCCGCTGGCGGCATCGAAGCGTGCGGCGCGGATCTGTACGTCGGCAGCGCCTTCGCGCGTGCCGGCGAACCAGACCGCCATCAGATCACCGCCAGGCAGGTCGGTGATGGAGGCGGAATGAACGAAATCCTCCAGATCGGAGGAGGCAAAATGCGCCGCCATGGCGGGTGTCGTATTGCCCGGCAGCGCGGGGGCGCGGGCAAAGGGCGCCAATTCGTGCGAGCTGCCGGCGAGCCAGGCGTAGGCGAACACGGAGGCAGCACCCAAGAGCAGGGCGCAGGTCTTGAGGGTCGAGGTCATGTTCGGTGGTTCAGGGGTGTCTGGGCGAAGCCAGGTGCGAGCTGGCGACTTCTTCTACCGGGCGGGCATCGACCGGGTCGTAGTAGATCTCCAGCTTGCGGCCGTTGGCATCGAAGCCATAGATCTCGTAGCAATTGCCGGGGGTGATGCGGAACTTGGTGATCTGCACGCCCTGGCGCTTCATCTGCTCGCGGAACTGCGATTCGGGCATCCAGGCGCTGCGATCAGGGCGGGCGCATTCGGTATCGGCCAAGGCCGGCGCGGCGCATGCCAGCAGAGCGGGAACGAGCAGTAGACGACGCATGAGAAGGCTCCTGATGTGGTGCGGTGGCGTCACTCTCGGCACAAAGGCTTAACGAAAACTTAAGACTCATACCGCGTTACACCTTCCACCCCCGTGCCGGTGGCAAGGCAATTTGGCCATTTCGATCCCCTTTTGGCCGTTGCCAGCGTTCTCGACGCTGGTCAGGCAGGCGAACAATGCAGGCACAACAACGAGCCTGGAGCGCTTCGCATGCTCACCTACTACAGCGACGACCACCACCTGCACCACGGCAAATGCGAGCTGATCGACGGGCAACTGATGCCCTGCTTCGAGAAGCCGCAGCGCGCCGACCATATCCTGCAACGGGTCAAGGATCGCCGGCTCGGCGAAGTCCGCGCGCCCAAGGATTTCGGCCTGGCCCCCATCGCGCGCATCCACAGCAAGGCCTACCTGGAGTTCTTTCAGGGCGCCTGGGCGCGCTGGCAGGAACAGGGCGGCACCGGTGATCTGCTGCCGTTCACCTGGCCGGCGCGCACGCTGCGGCGGATGATCCCCAGTGACCTGCACGGCCAGCTCGGCTATTACAGCTTCGACGGCGGCGCGCCGATCACCGCCGGTACCTGGCAGGCCGCCTACAGCGCTGCCCAGGTCGCGCTAAGCGCCCAGCAGGAAATTGCCAATGGCGCCCATAGCGCCTTCGCCCTGTGCCGTCCGCCAGGCCACCACGCTGCCGGCGACGTGATGGGCGGCTACTGCTACCTGAACAACGCCGCCATCGCTGCCCAGGCCTTCCTCGACCAGGGCCGCAGGAAGGTGACCATCCTCGATGTCGACTACCACCACGGCAACGGCACCCAGGACATCTTCTACCGGCGCAGCGACGTACTGTTCGCTTCGATCCACGGCGACCCGGCCGAGGAGTTCCCGTTCTTCCTCGGTTATGCCGACGAACTGGGCGAGGGCGCCGGCGAGGGCTGTAACTTCAACTATCCGTTGCCCATGGGCAGCGCCTGGGAAACCTGGAGCGCGGCCCTGGAGCAGGCCTGCCAGCGCATCGCCGAGTACGGCGCCGAGGTGCTGGTGGTGTCGCTGGGCGTGGACACCTACATGGAAGACCCGATCTCGCAGTTCAAGCTCGACAGCCCGGACTATCTGACCATGGGCCGACGCATCGCCGCCCTCGGCGTGCCAACCCTGTTCATCATGGAAGGCGGCTACGCAGTGGAGGCCATCGGCGTCAACGCAGTCAACGTGCTCGAAGGCTTCGAGGGCGTATAGCCGCCCGGTTGTGGGAGGCACTTTAGGGATGTTCTGAAAAAGTTATTTATCGTCACTCCCGCGAAGGCGGGAGCCCAGGAGTTTCGCAGGTTCTGGATTCCCGCTTGCGCGGGAATGACGAGTTTTTCAGAGTTTCCTTAGCGGCGACTTATCGGGGCACTTGGCTTCATGCGATTGCCCTACGGGTACAGAAGAAGACCAACAACACTTCAGGGGTGAGAAACGATGAAAGCCATCAAACAGATGCTTGGCGCCGCCCTGTGCGGCGCCACCCTGCTCAGCGGCGCAGTGCAGGCCAAGGAGCTGCGCGTATACAACTGGGCCGACTACATCCTCCCGGAGGTGCCCAAGGACTTCCAGAAGGAATCCGGCATCCAGATCACCTGGGACACCTTCGAGACCAATGAGGCGCTGGAGGCCAAGCTGCTCACCGGCAACTCCGGCTATGACCTGGTGATCCCCTCCAACCAGTTCCTCGAAACCCAGATCAAGGCCGGCGTATTCGCCCCGTTGGACAAGTCCAAGCTGCCCAACTGGAAAAACCTCGACCCGGCGCTGCTCAAGCTGCTGGAGAAGAACGACCCGGGCAACCAGTACGGCGTGCCCTACATGTACGGCACCGTGCTGATCGGCTACAACCCGGACAAGGTCAAGGCCGCGCTCGGCGATGATGCCCCGGTCAATAGCTGGGATCTGGTGTTCAAGCCGGAAAACATGGAAAAGCTCAAATCCTGCGGCGTGGCCATGCTCGACTCGCCCACCGAGATCATCCCCATCGCCCTGCACTACCTGGGCCTGGACCCCAACAGCACCAACCCGGCTGATTACGAAAAAGTCACCGAACTGCTGCTGAAAGTGCGCCCGTACGTGGCCTACTTCCATTCGGCCAAGTACATGACCGACATCGCCAACGGCGACATCTGCGTGGCCATCGGCTATTCGGGCAGCTTCTACCAGTTCGCCAACCGCGCTAAGGAGGCCGGCAATGGCGTGGTGATCAACTGGCGCCTGCCGAAAGAAGGCGCGCCGATCTGGTTCGACACCTGGGCCATCCCCAAGAGCGCCAAGAACGTCGACGAAGCGCATGCCTTCATCAACCACCTGCTCGAACCCAAGGTGATCGCGCCGATCAGCGATTTTCTCGGCTACCCCAACCCCAACGTGCCGGGCATGCAACTGGTGGGCGCGGAAATCGCCGACGACCACGACCTGACTCCGACACCGGAAATGCAGAAGTCGCTGTACGTGGTGCAACCGCTGCCGCAGAAGATCGAGCGCGTGCGTACGCGGGCGTGGACGTCGATCAAGTCGGGCAAGTGATTCGTCGCGGACGGCTCGCGGCTGAAGCCGCTCCTACGGAACACCGCACAAGCCGTAGGAGCGGCTTCAGCCGCGAATGCCTTACCCGCAGGGCGCTCAACCGCCCACTTCCCCCGTCTCCAGCTTGCGCCAGAGCAAACGCACCGCCGCCTTGCGCACCAGGGCGCAGCGGTACAGGCGGATTTCCAGCGGGATCTGCCACTGATCGCCGCCGCAGATGGCCAGTTCGCCGCGAGCCAGTTCGGCGGTGACCGACAGCCGTGGCACCCAGGCCACGCCCATGCCCTGCAGGGCCATGCTCTTGAGGCTGTCGGCCATGGCGGTTTCGTACACGGTGGTCGAGCGCAATGCGCGCTGGCGCAGCAGCAGGTTGACCGAGCGACCGAGAAAGGCGCCGGCGCTGTAAGCCAGCAGCGGTACGCTCTGGCCATTGTCGAGGTCGTACAGCGGCGCGCCGGACTCGTTGACCGCGCATACCGGCAACATCGACGTGGCGCCCAGGTGCAGCGAAGGAAAGATCGCCGGGTCCATCTGCAGCGCCGCGTCAGGGTCGTAATAGGCAAGGATCAGGTCGCAAGCGCCTTCGCGTAGCGAGTGCACCGCCTCGCCGACGTTGGTCGCTACCAGGCGGGTGGTCAGTGGCAGGCCTTCGCGGCGCAGGCGGGCGATCCATTCCGGGAAGAAGCCCAGGGTCAGCGAGTGGGCGGCGGCAATCGACAGCATCTCGCCCTGCTGGCCTTCGAGGTTGTGCAGGTGGCGCACCACTTCGCCAAGCTGCTCGACCAGGCTGCGCGCGGTCACCAGAAACAGCCGCCCGGCCTCTGTGAGTTCGATGGGGGTGCAGGAGCGGTCGACCAGGGTAAGGCCGAGCATGCCTTCCAGGCTGCGGATACGTCGGCTGAATGCCGGCTGGGTGACGAAGCGCTTTTCCGCGGCCTGGGAGAAGCTGCGGGTGGCGGCCAGGACGATAAAGTCCTCCAGCCATTTGGTTTCTAGGTTCATTGCAGGCTCCGCGTGCTGATCCGGTTTGCGCCCGTGTAGTCGCCCCGCCTCGGGGCGAAGCATTTCTGGCGCCCGGCCAGAGCATTCGCCGCGAGGCGCGGCTCCTACAGAAACATTAGAGGGCCGACCATGATGCGCCGGTGGTGGGTTACGCCGCAGCGCTATCGGCGTGACATTTGACGCCGGTGGCATGCGGCTAACCCACCCTACGTTTGTCGCTAGTGCGCGGTCACATCAACATTATGCCGATTGTGCATAGGACAGCAAGTAACGGCATTGGCTTGTTGGGTGCTGACGACCCTAATCTATGGGCATCGCGGCACTTGCCGTACTTCCCGAGAGCCATCTCTATCATGTCCTCTGCTGCATCTGTTCGCGTCGAAAAAGACCTGCTTGGCACGCTCGAAGTCCCTGCCGATGCCTATTACGGCATCCAGACCCTGCGCGCCGTGCAGAACTTCCGCCTGTCCGGCGTGCCGCTGTCGCATTACCCGAAGCTGGTAATCGGCCTGGCCATGGTCAAGCAGGCCTCGGCGGACGCCAACCGCGAGCTGGGCCATCTGTCCGCCGCCAAGCACACGGCGATCAGCACTGCCTGTGCACGCATCATTCAGGGCGAGTTCCACGAGCAGTTCGTGGTTGACATGATCCAGGGCGGCGCCGGCACCTCGACCAATATGAACGCGAATGAAGTCATCGCGAACATTGCGCTGGAGGCCATGGGCTTTGAGAAAGGCCAGTACCAGCACCTACACCCGAACAACGATGTGAACATGGCGCAGTCGACCAACGACGCCTACCCGACTGCCATTCGCCTGGGCCTGCTGCTCGGCCATGACAGCCTGCTGAGTGCGCTGGACAAGCTGATTCAGTCCTTCGCCTCCAAAGGGCTGGAGTTCGGCCATGTGCTGAAGATGGGCCGCACCCAGTTGCAGGACGCCGTGCCGATGACCCTGGGTCAGGAATTCCACGCCTTCGCCACCACCCTGGGCGAAGACCTGCAGCACCTGAAGATGCTCGCCCCGGCGCTGCTCACCGAGGTCAACCTGGGCGGCACCGCCATCGGCACCGGCATCAACGCCGACCCGAAATACCAGGCCCTGGCGGTCAAGCGCCTGAGCGTGATCAGCGGTCATCCGCTCAAGCCGGCGGCCGACCTGATCGAAGCCACCAGCGACATGGGCGCCTTCGTGCTGTTCTCCGGCATGCTCAAGCGCACCGCGGTCAAGCTGTCGAAGATCTGCAACGACCTGCGCCTGCTGTCCAGCGGCCCGCGTACCGGCATCAACGAGATCAACCTGCCGGCGCGCCAGCCGGGCAGCTCGATCATGCCGGGCAAGGTCAACCCGGTGATCCCCGAGGCGGTCAATCAGGTGGCCTTCGAAGTGATCGGCAACGACCTGGCGCTGACCATGGCCGCCGAAGGTGGCCAACTGCAGTTGAACGTGATGGAGCCGCTGATCGCCTACAAGATCTTCGACTCGATCCGCCTGCTGACCCGCGCCATGGACATGCTGCGCGAGCTGTGCATCGACGGCATCACCGCCAACGAAGCGCGCTGCCGCGAACTGATGGAAAACTCCATCGGCCTGATCACCGCGCTGAACCCTTACATCGGCTACGAGAACGCCACGCGCATCGCCAAGGTCGCCCTGGAAAGCGGGCGCGGCGTGCTGGAACTGGTGCGCGAGGAGCAGTTGCTGGATGAGGCCACCCTGGCTGACATCCTGCGCCCCGAGAACATGATCGCCCCACGCCTCGTGCCCCTGCAGCAGTAACGGAGAACGACCATGCAACCGTCACAGCCCCCCAGCGTCAAGTTCCTGTTCCGCACCCTGCATCCGCCGCGCCGCTTCTGGCCGGGCCTGGCGGGTTTCTACACCGGCGCGAGCCAGGCACCAGCCCGTCAACGCAGCTGAGCGTCTTTCATAGGAGGCATCACCAGCCTCGATCTTCAGGGATGGCCTCGGCCATCCCTTTTTTTGACCTGCCACTCGGGAAAAGCTGCCGGCGGGTACACCGCCGCTCGACCGGCTTTCAGCGCCCGCACCCGGCATAGCCCCGGCACCGCCTGGACGATCTGCGCCAAGGGCATTGCGGCGGCCGCCAATCCGCATGATCGCGAGCTGACTGCACAGACGATGCCTGGCCTGCGCGAAGGCAAACGCCGCAGGCCTCACTCCATCTCGAACAATCCCCCCCGCAGCTGCGCGCCGCCCAGGCGCTGACGAATGTCGTCGTCGATGCGTGGGTCGTCGGGGGAGTAGAGCATCAGTTGGCGATAGGCGTTGACCCGGTTGATCTCGTTGCCCAGGTACTGCCAGACCACGCGGGTGCAGGCCGGCGTGCGCCGGTCACCGCTGGAGACGCCGGTCTTGATGCCGTTGAGGCGGATGATGCGGCTCTTGAAGCTGGGGATGAGGATGGTCTGGCTCATCTCGTTGCCGGTGAGCGACTCGTAGTCCACCAGAAACAGGCGGTCCTGCAGGAAGAACGCCGTGCCCAGGTAGCGACAGCGGACCCAGTCCTCGCTGCCGCCGCGCGTGGGCTCCTGGCGCTCCTGGCGTTCCTGGCGCTCGAACAGGTAGTTGCCGCGCTCCTCGCGCAGATGCACCAGTGACAGCAGGACATGCCCCGGCACCGACATGCAGTTGGAGTATTCGAAGTAGTAGCCGCAGTAGCGCTCCATCGGGCTGGCCTGACGCCGCAGTGGGGCGAACAGCTCCAGCAGCGGGTCGCTGCCGCCGTGCGGTTGCGCGGCGCCACTGCGTGCACCGATCAGGCGGGTGAACTGCTCGGCCGGCATAGCCAGTTCGAAGGGTTCGACGCCGAAGAAATCGCAGATGCGTTTGAGGTTGTGCGTGGTCGGCCGACTCTGCCCGGCCAGGTAGCGGTTGAACTGCGCACGGTTGATCGACAGCTTGCGACACACCTCGGCAATCGAGCGGTAGTGGCTGCAGAGCAGTTTCAGGTTGCTGCCGAGGGAATCGGACATATGACCGCTCCGGATGATGCGAATGACACGATTCTAGCATCAACTCGCATCAGCTTGCCGCGACCTGCGAAATTGCCCGGCGAGGCCTCTATCACGAACCATTCCGCAATCCGCCCACAGCGGCGTATTCCCATTCAGAACAACAAGAGAGAAAGCCTCCATGCTCGATCTTCTCAATGACTTCATCTGGAGCAAGCTGCTGATCGTGATGCTGATCGGCCTTGGTCTGTACTTCACCGTCGCCTCGCGTTTCGTCCAGTTTCGCTACTTCAGCAGCATGTTCCGCATCTTCGGTGAGGCGTTCAAACGCCAGCCGGGTCAGCTCAGCTCGTTCCAGGCACTGATGCTGTCGGTGGCAGGCCGCGTCGGCGCCGGCAACATCGCCGGTGTATCCGTGGCAATCATGCTCGGTGGCCCGGGCGCCATCTTCTGGATGTGGGTCGTGGCGCTGGTCGGCATGGCCACCAGCTACTTCGAGTGTTCCCTGGCGCAGCTGTACAAGCGTCGTGAACCGGATGGCACCTACCGGGGCGGCCCGGCTTTCTACATCCAGCACGGCCTCGGCCAGCGCTGGCTGGGTATCGTCGTGTCGATCCTGCTGCTGGTGACCTTCGGCTTTGGCTTCAACGCCGTGCAGTCCTTCACCGTGGCCAGCTCGCTGCATGACACCTTCGGCCTGCCGACCATCGTCAGCGGCCTGATCCTGACCGGGGTGATCGGCGTGATCATCTTCGGCGGCATCAAGCGCATCGCCAGCATGGCCGACGTGCTGGTGCCGATCATGGCGTTCTCCTACATCGGTATGGCGCTGGTGGTGATCGGCATGAACCTCAGTGAGGTGCCGGCCACCTTCGCCATGATCTTCAAAGCGGCCTTCGGCCTGGAGCCGGCCTTTGCCGGCGGCATCGGCGCGGCCATCATGATGGGCGTCAAGCGCGGCCTGTTCTCCAACGAAGCCGGTCTGGGCAGCGCGCCGAACGTGGCGGCGGTGGCCGAGGTCAAGCACCCGGCGGCGCAGGGCATCGTGCAGGCGCTGAGCGTGTTCATCGACACCCTGCTGGTGTGCACCAGCACCGCGCTGATCATCCTGCTCTCCGGGGTTTACCAGCCGGGCAGCGAAATGGCCGGTGTCGTCCTGACCCAGACCGCCCTGGCAGCCGAAGTCGGCGAGTGGGGCCGGGTGTTCGTCAGCATCGCCCTGCTGCTGTTCGTCTTCACCACCCTGATCTACAACTACTACCTGGGTGAAAACGCCCTGGGCTTCTTCAGCCAGAAACGTGGCCCGGTGGTGATCTACCGTGTGCTGGTGGTGGCTCTGGTGCTGTGGGGCTCGGTGCAGGATCTGGGCACCGTGTTCGCCTTCGCCGACGTGACCATGGGCCTGCTGGCGATCTGCAACCTGATTGCCCTGGCACTGCTGTTCAAGGTGGGCCTGCGCCTGATGCGCGACTACGATGCTCAGATCAAGGCCGGGGTCGAGTCGCCGGTGTTCGATCCGCAGAAGTTCGCCGACCTGGATCTCGATCCCAAGGCCTGGCAGGCTCCGGCAGATGCTCCGGTAACCCACGCCGAACTGGGTGATCGCGTTTACCAGCGCTGATAGCCCCTGCTCGAAGAAGGGGGCGCTGCCCGATGTCTGTCAGTTAAGCGTCGACGCTGCCAATGGGTAGGAGCGGCGCCCCGCCGCGAACCAGGGCGATACGCGATTGAAAAGCTTCGCCCCGGGGCGGGGCTCCTACGAAAGACCGCTTTGGCAAGCTTATCTGATCGGCATTGGGGCGCTGCCCCCCTTTTTATCGCCCGCATTTTCCGAGGAGAGCCCATGGCGACCCCAGAAAAACTCCTGGTGCTGTACACCGGCGGCACCATCGGCATGCAAATGAGCGCAGATGGCCTGGCACCCGCCTCGGGTTTCGAGGCGCGCATGCGCACTCAGCAAGCCAGTGAGAACGCCAGCGAGCTGCCGCAGTGGAGCTTTCGCGAACTACTGCCGCTGATCGACAGCGCCAACATGAACACCGGCCACTGGCTGACGCTGCGCGACGAAATCGTCAGTGCCGTGCAGCGCCACGGTCACGATGCCGTGCTGGTGCTGCACGGCACCGACACCCTGGCCTACAGCGCCGCGGCGCTGAGTTTTTTGCTCCTCGGCCTTGACGTGCCGGTGGTGCTGACCGGCGCCATGCAGCCGGCCGGCGTGGCCGGTGGCGATGCCTGGCCCAACCTGTTCGGTGCCATGCGCGCGCTGCATCGCGGTGTGGCGCCAGGCGTGCACCTGTACTTCAACGGCCAACTGCTGCATGGCGCGCGTTGCTCGAAGCTGCGCAGCGATGCCTTCGATGCCTTCCAGGTGCTGCCGCGTCAGCGTCAGGCCGAGCGGGCAGAGGTCACTGCACGGATCGACTATCGCCAGGCACGCAAGGCCGTGAACCTTGCCGTGTTGCCGCTGCATCCGGCCATGCAGGCCGGGCATCTGCACGCCCTGTTGGCCAGCGGCGTGCAGGGGCTGTTGCTGGAGTGCTACGGCAGCGGCACCGGCCCGGCCGGTGACGCGCACTTGATGAGCGTGCTGCGTGAGGCGCATCAGCGCGGCGTGGTGCTGGCGGCAATCAGCCAGTGCCCGCAAGGCCATGTGCAGTTCGGCGTATACGCCGCCGGCAGCCGTCTGGCCGAGGTCGGCCTGGTGTCCTGTGGCGGCATGACCCGCGAGGCGGCACTGGGCAAGCTGTTCGCCCTACTCGGCGCCGGTTTGCCGCAAACGGAGGTTGAGCACTGGCTGGCGCGCGATCTCTGTGGTGAGATGAGCGACTGATCCACCTGCCCGAACAGAGGAAGGACGATGAGTATCGACATTCGCCCTGTAGTCGCTGCCGATCATGAAGCCTGGTTGCCCTTGTGGCAGGGTTACCAGCGCTTCTACATGACCGAAATACCGGCCGAGACCGGCGCCCTCACCTGGCAGCGCTTTCTCGACCCCGCCGAGCCTATGGGCGCTGCACTGGCCTGGCGCGGCGATCAGGCCGTCGGCCTGGTGCACTGGGTCATCCACCGCTCGACCTGGACCAGCGGCGACTACTGCTACCTGCAGGACCTGTTCGTCGCCAAGGGTGAGCGCAGTGGCGGTATCGGCCGTAAGCTGATCCAGCACGTCTACGACCAGGCCCGCGCCGCCGGCTGCTCGCGGGTGCACTGGCTAACGCACGAGACCAACAGCCAGGCCAAGCTGCTGTACGAGCGCATCGGTGAGCGCTCGGGCTTCGTGCAATACCGCAAGCTGTTATAAGGCCTAGCATCACGTGCGGGCGGCGATTGGCCGCGCTGGTCGCCCGACAGGGCGCGCCATGCGCAGCAGCACTTATGCGCGGCTCAAAACACCGACCAGCCGATGCGCTCGCTGAGCAGCTCCAGCGCCTTGATCCCGGCCAGGGAGTTACCCGCAGCGTTCAACTCCGGTGACCACACGCACACACTGAACTGCCCGGGGACGACCGCGACGATACCGCCGCCCACACCGCTCTTGCCCGGCAGGCCAACGCGGTAGGCGAAGTTGCCCGCTTCGTCATACAGGCCGCTGGTGGCCATGATGGCGTTGATCTGCTTGGTCTGGCGGGGCGACAGCACCTGCTCGCCGCTGTGCTGACAGAACCCCTGGTTGGCCAGGAAGCCGAAGGCACGCGCCAGGTCGACGCAGCTCATGCGCAGCGCGCAGCAACTGAAATAGCTGCGCAATACCGCCTCGACTTCGTTATGAAAATTACCGAACGACTGCATCAGGTAGGCCGCTGCGGCATTGCGCGCGCGGTGCTGGTATTCCGACTCGGCGACGTGGTTGTCCACTGTCACATCCGGATTGCCCGACAGGCGCCGGACGAAATCGCGCATCGACAGCGCCGGTGCGGCATAGCGCGACTGGTTGATGTCGCAGATCACCAGGGCGCCGGCATTGATGAACGGATTGCGCGGCTTGCCCCGCTCGAACTCCAGCTGCACCAGCGAGTTGAATGGCTGGCCGGACGGCTCGTGGCCCAGGCGCTGCCAGACCGCCTCGCCGCTATGGCCGATGGCCTGGACCAGGCTGAACACCTTGGAAATGCTCTGGATGGAAAACGGCGTGCGCGCATCGCCAGCGACATGCAGCTGGCCGTCATTGCCGTACACGGCGATACCCAGTTGCTCGGGCACCACGCTGGCCAGCGCCGGGATGTAATTGGCCACCTTGCCCTGGCCGATCAGCGGGCGGACTTCATCGAGAATTTCGTTCAACAACGCTTGCATACTCAGGCTCGCGAGGGCGTCGGGCATTGCCCGGCAGGTCTGAGCTAGACGCCCATTGACGGACACGAATCACAGCGCGCGGCTTGCTCTGCACGGTTCTGCGCCCTAGTCTCGGCCTCTTCCTGTCGACGGCGTAGTCTGATGTCCACCGTTCTCAACGTCCTGTTGCCAATCTTCGGTCTGATTCTGCTCGGCTTCATCTGCCGGCGCAGCAATCGCCTGGGGCCGACCGCCGCGTCGGAAATGAATCGCTTCGTGGTCTGGCTCGGGCTGCCGGCCCTGCTCTTCAGCCTCACGGCCAAGGCCGACTGGGCGCAAATCTGGCAGCCCGGCTTTCTGCTCGCCTTCACCGGCGGCATGCTCGCGGTGTTTCTGCTCACCCTGGCGTATCGCTGGAAAACCACCGGCAGCCTGGTCGACGCCAGCATCGATGGGCTCAGTGCCGGTTATGCCAACACCGGCTACATCGGCATTCCGCTGTGCGTGCTGGTGCTGGGCGATGACGGCATGGCGCCGGCATTGATCGCCTCGCTGCTGGTGGTCTGCGTGCTGTTCGGCCTGGCGCTGGTCTGCATCGAGGTGGGCCTGCAGAGCAAGAAGGGGCTGGGTGGCGCCATCGTGCAGGTGGTCACCGCGCTGCTGAAGAACCCACTGGTGGTGGCCCCCCTGCTCGGTGCGGCCTGGGCAGTGGGCGGCATGCAAATGCCGGCAGCACTGGATGAATTCCTGCGCCTGCTCGGCGCCGCTACGGTGCCCTGCGCCCTGGTCTCACTGGGCTTGTTCCTGGCGCAGCGACAAAGTGGGCCGAGTGAGGGGGTATGGCCGCTGGTGGCGCTCAAACTGGTGCTGCAACCGCTGGTGACCTGGTTCATCGCCTTCGTGCTGCTCGACCTGCCGCCGTTCTGGGCGCATGCCGCCTTGCTGCTCAGCGCACTGCCCACCGGCACCGGGCCGTTCATGCTCGCCGAGTATTACCAGCGCCAGGCGGCGCTGGTGTCACGGGCGATCCTGTTTTCCACCCTCGGCTCGCTGCTGACCCTGTCGCTGATCCTGCTGGCGATCAGCCCTTGAGCTGCAGCTCCACGCCCAACTGCTGCGACAGGCAGGGCCAGCGCTGCCAGGCCGATGCGGTATCCGGCGCCGCCAGGCGCTCGCGGTAGGCCTGCACCGAGGGCCGGTCGAAGCTGGCGTCGTCGAGCATGCCGGCCAGGGCGTGATGCACCGCTTCGTCGAGCTGGTTGGCGAAGGGTTCACCGATCAGTTGATGGGCGATCAGGTTGGCACGCGTGGTGTCCAGCGGGATCAGCGGCTGGTCGAAATGGGCGATGTAGCGGTCATTGACCTCCTCCACCAGGCGATGCGCCAGATAGGCTTCGTCGAGCAGACCCACGAGCCCTTCATGGCCTTGCATCAATGCCGGCGGCTGCAGGAAGAAATGCTCGGCGATCTTCAGCACGGGTTTTACCGCCGCCTCGATCCCCGCCTCCTGCGCCACCTTGGCAGCGGCATCGAGCACATCCGGCACCTGCTCGATATAGGCGATGACGAAGGCCGTCAGCGCATCCGGGGCAGCGTCCTGCGGCAAGCGGATGGCGGGGTGCAGACCATCCAGCTGGGCCTGCAGCATGCGCGCGAGCGCCTGGCTGCCATGTTCCTGCTGGCGCGCCTGGGCGATCAATTGACGAATGGCGACGGTGTTCATGACTACTCCTACATGCCTGGACATGGACGTGAACCTTAGCCGGCCGTTGTGGCGTGCTAAGACGCGATTGTCATAACTTTTTCATACTTATGCGAGTCCGCTATATCCAACTGTTTCAGAATAGCTACACCCCGCATCAGCCGTGGGGTTTAGGACAAAGCTTGCGCGTCTTCAGCCATTTTTGTCTGAACGTTGCGAGGTAAACCTCGCTGTCTATACTCGATTTCGAAAGGCAGTACCTGATGGAACCGGACGGGCTTTGGCACGGGAGGTTTCGGCAGCAGTCGCCAGCAGTCGAGCGTGGCCCGCGGACACTGATTCCGCCGTACAGGCTCATGGCAGTCGATCCCTTAGCCGCAGGCTCAGCCGGCGGGATAACAAGAACAATCAAGGGGAACCCGCAATGATGCGACATCCACGAGTCTGGATGGGCCTCCTGCTGTGGCTGGCATTGGGCTCGGCGCATGCCCAGTGGACGGTGAACATGACGCCCGGTGTAACCGACGTCAGCCGCTCCGTCTTCGATCTGCACATGACCATCTTCTGGATCTGCGTCGTGATCGGCGTGATCGTGTTCGGCGCCATGTTCTGGTCGATGATCATGCACCGCCGCTCCACTGGCCAGGAGCCTGCGCACTTCCACGAAAGCACCACGGTGGAAATTCTATGGACGGTGGTTCCCCTGGCCATCCTGGTGGTGATGGCGATTCCGGCGACCAAGACGCTGATCGAGATCTACGACACGTCCGAGTCCGAGCTGGATATCCAGGTCACCGGCTACCAGTGGAAGTGGCACTACAAGTACCTGGGTCAGGACGTGGAGTTCTTCAGCAACCTGACCACGCCGCGTTCGCAGATCAACAACCACGAAGTCAAGGGCGAACACTACCTGCTGGAAGTCGACGAGCCGCTGGTGGTGCCCGTTGGCACCAAGGTGCGCTTTCTGATCACCGCCGCCGACGTCATTCACTCCTGGTGGGTGCCGGCACTGGCGGTGAAGAAGGACGCCATCCCCGGCTTCATCAACGAGTCCTGGACGCGCATCGAGGAGCCGGGCATCTACCGCGGCCAATGCACCGAGCTGTGCGGCAAGGATCATGGCTTCATGCCGGTGGTGGTCGAGGCCAAGTCCAAGGAAGACTTCGACGCCTGGCTGGCCGAGCGCAAGCAGGCTGCGGCCGCCGAGCGCGAGCTGACCAGCAAGGAGTGGACCATGGAAGAGCTGATGGCACGTGGCGAGAAGGCCTACACCACCGCCTGCGCGGCCTGCCACCAGCCCAATGGTGAAGGCTTGCCGCCGATGTTCCCGGCGCTCAAGGGCTCGGCCATCGCCAAGGGGCCTGCCGAGGGCCATATCGACATCGTCTACAACGGCAAGCCGGGCACTTCCATGGCCGCTTTCGGCAAGCAGCTGTCGCCGGTCGACATGGCCGCCATCATCACCTACGAGCGCAACGCCTGGGGCAACAATGTCGGTGACATGGTCACGCCCAAGGACATCCTCGATTTCTCCAAGGCGCAGGAGTAAGGACATGAGTGCAGTGATCGACCACGGTCATACTGACCACCACCATGGCCCGGCCAAGGGCCTGATGCGCTGGGTGCTGACCACCAACCACAAGGACATCGGCACGATGTACCTGTGGTTCAGCTTCTGCATGTTCCTGCTCGGCGGCTCGATGGCGATGGTGATTCGCGCCGAGCTGTTCCAGCCGGGCCTGCAGATCGTGCAGCCGGAATTCTTCAACCAGATGACCACCATGCACGGCCTGATCATGGTCTTCGGCGCGGTGATGCCGGCCTTCGTTGGCCTCGCCAACTGGATGATCCCGCTGATGATCGGCGCGCCGGACATGGCCCTGCCGCGGATGAACAACTTCAGCTTCTGGCTGTTGCCCGCGGCATTCGGTCTGCTGGTCAGCACCCTGTTCATGGAAGGCGGCGGGCCGAACTTCGGCTGGACCTTCTACGCGCCGCTGTCGACGACCTACGGGCCGGAGAGCACCACCTTCTTCATTTTTGCCGTGCACCTGATGGGCATCAGTTCGATCATGGGGGCGATCAACGTGGTCGCCACCATCCTCAACCTGCGCGCGCCCGGCATGACGCTGATGAAGATGCCGCTGTTCGTCTGGACCTGGCTGATCACCGCCTTCCTGTTGATCGCGGTGATGCCGGTACTGGCTGGCTGCGTGACCATGATGCTGATGGACATTCACTTCGGCACCAGCTTCTTCAATGCTGCTGGCGGCGGTGATCCGGTCTTGTTCCAGCACGTATTCTGGTTCTTCGGCCACCCCGAGGTGTACATCATGATCCTGCCCGCCTTCGGTGCGGTCAGCTCGATCATCCCGGCCTTCGCGCGCAAGCCGCTGTTCGGCTACACCTCGATGGTCTACGCCACGGGGGCGATCGCCTTCCTGTCGTTCATCGTCTGGGCGCACCACATGTTCACCGTTGGCATCCCGCTGACCGGCGAGCTGTTCTTCATGTACGCCACCATGCTGATTGCCGTGCCCACCGGGGTGAAGGTGTTCAACTGGGCCAGCACCATGTGGCAGGGCTCGATGACCTTCGAGGCGCCGATGCTGTTCTCGGTGGCCTTCGTCATCCTGTTCACCATCGGTGGTTTCTCCGGGCTGATGCTGGCCATCGCCCCGGCGGACTTCCAGTACCACGACACCTACTTCGTGGTGGCGCACTTCCACTACGTGCTGGTACCCGGTGCGATCTTCGGCATCTTCGCCTCGGCCTACTACTGGCTGCCCAAGTGGACCGGCCACATGTATGACGAAACCCTGGCCAAGCTGCATTTCTGGATGAGCTTCATCGGCATGAACCTGGCGTTCTTCCCGATGCACTTCGTCGGCCTGGCCGGCATGCCACGGCGCATCCCCGACTACAACATGATGTTCGCCAACTTCAACATGGTCTCCAGCATCGGCGCCTTCATGTTCGGCGCCACCCAGTTGCTGTTCCTGTTCATCGTCATCAAGTGCATTCGCGGCGGCAAGCCGGCCCCGGCCAAACCCTGGGACGGTGCCGAAGGCCTGGAGTGGACGGTGCCGTCACCGGCGCCCTACCACACCTTCAGTACACCGCCGGAAGTGAAGTAGGAGGTCTGCCGTGAGCGAGGTCATTGCGACGCGTCGTCTGGTTAGCCGTCTGCTGCTCGTGGTGGTGGTGATGTTCTGCTTCGGCATCTTCGTCCTGCCGCCGTTCTACGACGCCATGTGCCGGGTGTTCGGCATCAACGGCAAGACGGCAGGGGCCTACCAGGGTGAGCAGATGATCGACGTGGCTCGAGAGGTGCGCGTGCAGTTTCTCGCCACCAATTCGGCCGGGATGATCTGGGAGTTCGGCCCGCAAGCGGACGAAATAGTGGTTCACCCGGGCGAAGTAGGCGACATGCTGTTCGTCGCCTACAACCCCAGCGACCAGCCGATGATGGCGCAGGCCGTCCCCAGCGTATCGCCATCGCGGGCGGCGGCCTTCTTTCACAAGACCGAGTGCTTCTGTTTCACCCAGCAGGTGCTGCAGCCGGGCGAACGCATCGAAATGCCAGTGCGCTTCATCGTCGACCGTGACCTGCCACAGGACGTGAAGCACCTGACGCTGGGCTACACGCTGTTCGATATCACGGCGAGCAAACCGCCAGTGGCACAGGCTCCATAAGGAGAACAACAATGTCGAGTCATGAAAGTCACGAGAATTATTACGTACCGGCGCAGAGCAAATGGCCCATCGTTGCCAGCATCGGTCTGTTGGTCAGCTTCTACGGGGTCGGCACCTGGTTCAACGATCTCTCAGCAGAGCGCGAAGGCTCCAACGGCCCGCTGATCTTCTTCGTCGGCGGGCTGATTCTGGCCTGGATGCTGTTCGGCTGGTTCGGCAGCGTCATCAAGGAAAGCCGCGCCGGCCTCTACAGTGCGCAGATGGATCGCTCGTTCCGCTGGGGCATGAGCTGGTTCATCTTCTCCGAGGTGATGTTCTTCGCCGCCTTCTTCGGCGCCCTGTTCTACATCCGCACCTTTGCCGGCCCCTGGCTCGGCGGCGAAGGCGACAAGGGCGTCACCAACATGCTCTGGGAAGGTTTCGAATACAGCTGGCCGCTGCTGCAAAACCCTGATTCCAAGCTGTTCCCGCCACCCAGTGGGGTGATCGATCCGTGGCACCTGCCACTGCTCAATACCATCCTGCTGGTGTCATCGAGCGTCACCATCACCTTCGCCCACCATGCCCTGAAGAAGAACCACCGTGGCCCGCTCAAGGCCTGGCTGGCCGCGACCATCGTGCTGGCCCTGGCGTTCCTGTTCTTTCAGGTCGAGGAATACATCGAGGCCTACACCGAGCTTGGGCTGACCCTGGGCTCGGGCATCTACGGTGCGACCTTCTTCATGCTCACCGGCTTCCACGGTGCGCATGTGACCTTGGGCACCATCATCCTGATCGTGATGCTGGTGCGCATCATGCGCGGGCATTTCGCCCCTGATCAGCACTTCGGTTTCGAAGCCGCCGCCTGGTACTGGCACTTCGTCGATGTGGTCTGGCTGGGGCTGTTCATCTTCGTCTACGTCCTGTAGCGGGGGCTACCAGGTAACGTGGGACACCAGTTGCCCTGAGTAGAAGCCCCAGGCGATCAGGGCAACGGTGATGGCGGTCAGGCCGACACGGACAGTCAGGGCGCCGACCACGCGGGAACCATGGCCTTCATCCCTGACCAGGAAGAACAGGCCGCTGAACAGGCTGACGAGAGTGGCCAACAGCATGAGGACGATCGCGGCCTTGAGCATGCGAGACTCCGGGGGATTGACGTGATGCACTGCAGTATAGCCAGCAACCCCAACCACAACGGCAGGCAGCCATGAACGCCTTCCGCCCCGGTTGGCTGCCCAGCCTGCTGGTCGCCCTGTTGCTGCCGGGCCTGCTCTGGCTGGGTTTCTGGCAATTGCAGCGCGGCGAGGAGAAGCGCCAACTACTGGCCAGCTTCGAGGCTCGGCGGCAGGCCGAGCCGATCAGCCTCGAGCAGCTCGAACCCCTGCGTGACCCCGCCTATCGCCGCGTCCAGCTGCGTGGTTTCTTCGACAGCGAGCACAGCCTGCTGCTCGATAGCCGTATCCGTGATGGCCATGCCGGTGTCGAGTTGCTGCAGCCTTTCTACGATCAGTCCAGCGGTCTCTGGGTGTTGCTCAATCGCGGCTGGCTGCCTTGGCCGGATCGGCGCACAGCGCCGCCTTTCGATAGTCCTGACGGCGTGCTGCAACTCACTGCCTGGGTCTATGTCGCGCCTTCTGGCGGTTTGAATCTACGCTCCGGTGCGGCGACCGAAGGCTGGCCGCGACTGATCACGCAGGTCGAGGCCGCCAGTCTCTGGCGCCAGCTGGGTCGTGGTGGTCTGCTTTTCGAGGTGCGTCTGGAGCCCGGGCCTGCCAGTTATCGCGTCGATTGGCCAATCGTGGCGATGAGCCCCAGCAAACATCTTGGCTATGCGGTGCAATGGTTCTCTCTGGCTGCGGCACTGCTTGGTCTGTTCATTTATCTCGGAATTCACAATGCACGGGAGCATCGTCATGAACCCAGCCATCGCCATGCCTGAGGCACCGCGCAAGGGGCGTGGTCGCCTGCAGCTTCTGCTGATTCTGGCCATCGCCATCGGCCCGATGTTTCTCGCCAGTGCCATGTATCAGTGGCGCTTCTGGGTGCCGGAAACGCGCAGCTACCACGGCGTACTGATCGGTGACGGGCGCAGCCTGGCCGACCTAGGCGTGCAGGGTGAGGTGGCACCCCGCTGGCAGATTCTGGTCACGGCGCCGGGTGCATGCGAGGCGGACTGCCAGCAGCTGGTGTACCTGGCGCGGCAGATTCAGATCGGCCTCAACCGCGAGACCGCCCGCGCCAGCCACGGCTTGGCACTGGCCGAACCGCTGAACGCCGACTACGACGCCACACTCAAGCGCGAGTACCCGCAACTCGGTCGCTATCAGCTGGATCTGCAAGCCTATGCCAGGGCCGCCGAGGCCGCGCCGGGCGCACAACTGTGGCTGGTCGACCCGCACGGCAATCTGGTGCTGCGCTACCCGGCCGGCAGCAAGGGCAAGGCCATTCTCGATGATCTGCGCTACCTGCTGAAAATTTCCCTGATCGGTTGACGGCGTGCGCTGCCCCGAGAGGCAGAGCGCCGGCCCAGAGCCCAAGGAGTCGACATGCACAAGCCCGGTTATCGTCTAGCCTTGTTCGCCACCCTCCTGACTGTGGTGGTGGTGCTACTAGGTGCCTACACCCGCCTGACCCATGCCGGCCTGGGCTGCCCGGACTGGCCCGGTTGTTATGGCTTTCTCGGCGTACCGATGAGCGAGCACAAGCAGGCCATCGCCGAGGCACGCTTCCCCGATGCCCCGGTGGAAGTCGCCAAAGGCTGGTACGAGATGATCCACCGCTACTTCGCCGGCGCCCTGGGCCTGGTGATTCTCGTCATCGCGGCCCAGGCCGTGCGCCGCCGCGCCGAGCCAGCCCAGCCGCTCAAGCTGCCGCTGGCGATTCTGGCGCTGGTGATCCTGCAGGGCGCATTCGGCATGTGGACCGTCACCCTGCAACTGTGGCCGCAGGTGGTCACCGCGCACCTGCTCGGCGGTTTCGCCACGCTCAGCCTGCTGACCTTGCTCACGCTGCGCCTGTCCGGACGCTTCGCCCCGCTGCAGTTGCCGGCACGCCTGCGCACATTGGCGGCGGCGTGCCTGCTGTTGGTGATCGGGCAGATCGCCCTCGGCGGCTGGGTCAGCTCCAACTATGCGGCCGTGGCCTGCGTCGACCTGCCCACCTGTCACGGTGAGTGGTGGCCGGCGATGGATTTTGGCAAGGGCTTTCACCTGACCCAGCACATCGGCCCCAACTACCTGGGCGGGCAGCTCGACAGTGACGCGCGCACCGCCATTCACATGAGCCACCGCATCGGCGCGCTGCTGGTCACGCTGGCGCTGCTGGTGCTGGCCTGGCGGCTGCATGTGGCCGGGCTGTCGCGCCTGGCTGGCCTGCTGCTGCTGGCGCTGGCCGTGCAGGTGGGCCTGGGTATCAGCAACGTGATCTTCCACCTGCCGCTGCTGGTGGCGGTGGCGCACAACGCCGGCGGCGCGGCCCTGCTGCTGAGCATGGTGCTGATCAACTATCGCCTGCGCACGGCAGGTGAGCGCAGGCATGCCGTGCACACGCTCACCGATGCCCACGCGGCTCTGGCTTCCAACGGCCTGCTGCAGGCCGGTAAATAACGAATCAGGGAGAAATGCCATGGCGACCATCCTGCAAGCCCATGCCGAACCTGCCACCTGGCGCGATTATCTGGAGCTGACCAAACCTCGGGTGGTGCTGCTGATGCTGATCACCTCGCTGGTCGGCATGTTTCTCGCTACCCGTGCCGGGGTGCCCTGGACGGTGCTGCTGTTCGGCAACCTCGGCATCGGTCTGTGCGCCGGCGCGGCGGCGGCGGTCAACCACGTGGTGGATCGACGCATCGACTCGATCATGGCGCGCACGCACAAACGTCCGGTCACAGCCGGGCGGGTCTCGCCGGTGGCGGCGTTGACCTTCGCGCTGCTGCTGGCCATCGCCGGCATGAGCCTGCTGATGGTGTTCACCAATGAGTTGGCTGCCTGGCTGACCCTGGCCTCATTGCTCGGCTATGCGGTGATCTACACCGGCTTTCTCAAGCGTGCCACGCCGCAGAACATCGTTATCGGTGGCCTGGCTGGCGCCGCGCCGCCGCTGCTGGGCTGGGTCGCCGTCACCGGACACCTGAGTGCCGAGCCGCTGCTGCTGGTGCTGATCATCTTCGCCTGGACGCCGCCGCACTTCTGGGCCCTGGCCATCCACCGCAAGGCCGAATACGCCAAGGCCGACATCCCCATGCTGCCGGTGACCCACGGCGAGCACTACACCAAGGTGCACATCCTGCTCTACACCCTGGTGATGTTCGCGGTAACCCTGCTGCCCTACGCCATCCACATGAGCGGGCCGCTGTACCTGGCCTGCGCCGTGCTGCTGGGCGGGCGCTTCCTGCATTGGGCCTGGGTGCTGTACCGTGACAGCAAACCGCACGCGGCGATCAACACCTTCAAGTACAGTATCTGGTATCTGTTCCTGCTGTTTATCGCGCTGCTGGCGGACCATTACCTGCTGCTGAATATCTAAGGTTTTTCATGACGCGTACCCATACAACGGTTTTCGTTCTTGTCGCCATCGTCGCCCTGGTGCTGGGGCTGACCGTCAACAAGGTACTGAGCAGCAAGGGCCAGGGCGACCCGGCCGCGCTGCTCGACGCCGGCATCGTCCTGCTGCCGCAGAACCGCAGCCTGCCAGCTCTGAAGTTGGTCGATCAGGATGGCAAGGAAGTCGCGGTTGATCAGCTCAAGGGCGACTGGAAGCTGTTGTTCTTCGGCTACACCTTCTGCCCGGATATCTGCCCGGCCACCCTCGCCCAACTGCGCCAGTTGCAGACCCAACTGCCGGAAGAAACCCGCGCGCGACTCGAGGTGGTGATGGTCAGCGTCGATCCGCATCGTGATACGCCGGAGCAACTGAGCAAGTACCTGGGCTTCTTCAATGCCGGCTTCAAGGGGCTGACCGGTGAAGAGGAAACCCTGCAGAAGTTCGCCAACTCGGTGAGCATTCCCTACATTCCGGCGGATACCAGCAAGGAAAACTACACCGTCGACCACAGCGGCAACCTGGTGATCATCGGCCCGGATGGTACCCAGCGCGGTTTCATCCGCGCGCCGATCAACAACGCCAAGCTGGCCGAACAATTACCGGGGCTGATTTCCGGCAGCTAAGTGTGGCTGTCGCTGACGTCCATCGCAGGTCCGCTTACGCAGAATCGGATTCGGCTGGCGCCAGGCGTGATGCCCAGGGCGCACATGAACAACACCCCCACAGGCTCGCGCCGCATGGGGGTTTCCTTCTTTTGATCCGGCACTTGTGGCACCGGGAGCCTGAGTCCGCTCGGGCGAACCTAGCCCGCGTCGGCCGCAGGGGTGCTCAGCTCACAGCTCCAGAGTTCCAACGCCGGCTGGCTCGCTTGTGGCGGGCCGAGCCAGTCGCTCATCGGGCGACAACGCTGGTCAATACACAGTTGGTAATCCCCGGCTTCGGGCGTACGCCCGACTCGCAGGGGTTGCAAAGGCGGTAGCTGACGCTGGTAGTGCCAGCTGCCATTGCGCAGTTCGGCGCCGTCGGGAATCTCCATGCCGGCACCGGAACCCTTGACCCGCGCCTCACCGAGCAGCAGCCCCTCGGTGGTGACGCGGTAATCCTCTTCCCAGCGAATCTTTTCGATGCTGTGCGTCCAGGCCAGGGTGAAGGCCGGCGTGGGCAGCTCTGCCCACACCGCACCGGCCAAGCCCAGACACAGGCCGATCACGCTGTCGCGACCTCGGCGCGGCGAGCGCGCCAGAAGTGCTGAGCGATGAAGATGGCGCTGAGGGCAAAGCCGATTTCGTCACTGATCGGCGTGGCCAGGATCAGGCTGGCGCCAGCAGCGAAACCGAGAATGCGCTCCCACCAGCTCAGCTTCGCCTGCAGGAAGCCGGTGAACACCGCACCCCAGATGCCGATGGCCAGCAACGCCTTGAGACCGACGTAGACGGTTGCCAGCAGACTGTCACCCTGCAGCATCAGCGCCGGCGAATACACCGCCATGTAGGGCACGACGAAACCGGCCACGGCGATACGCACAGCCCAGAAACTGATCTTCAGCCCGCGCTCCTTGGCAATCGGCGCGGCAGCGAAGCAGGCCAGTGCCACCGGTGGGGTGAGGTCGGCCATGATGCCGAAGTAGAAGACGAACATGTGCGAGACGATCAGCGGTACACCCAGTTCCAGCAGGGCCGGCGCAGCGATCGAGCTGGTGATGATGTAGTTGGGGATGGTCGGAATACCCATGCCCAGCACCAGGCAGGTGAGCATGGTCAGCACCAGCGACAGGAACAGGTTGTCCTGGCCAATGGCGAGGATGTAGCCGGCGAAGGTGGAGGCCACCCCGGTCAGCGACACCACGCCGATGATCACGCCGACCAGGGCGCAGGCGATACCGACCGGCACCGCATGACGCGCACCTTCGACCAGCGCATGCAGGCACAGGGTCAGGGTTTCACGGCCACCCTTGACGAACCAGCAGATCGCCACCAGCGCGGCGATAACGCCAAACACCACGCCGATACCGAGCTGGAAGAAGCCGGCACAGAGTACGCCCAGGGCAATCCAGAAGGCGAAGCGCATGGCCTTCGACGACACCCGCAGGATGATCGCCGAGCCGAGGATGACCATGGCGGTCAGCGCCAGGCCGACCGTACCGGAGAACAATGGCGTGCGGCCAGAGAACAGCAGGTAGATGAGGATGAACAGCGGGATCAGCAGGAACCAGCGCTCGCGCACGGCCTTCCACGGATTCGGGCATTCGTCTTTGGGCAGGCCGCGCAGATTGGCACGCTTGGCCTCCAGGTGAACCATCCAGAATACCGAGCCGAAGTAGAGCAGCGCCGGGATCAGCGCGGCCTTGGCCACCTCGAAGAAGGGTACGTTGATGGTCTCGGCCATGATGAAGGCCACGGCGCCCATGATCGGCGGCATGATCTGGCTACCCATCGACGAGGTCGCCTCGACACCACCGGCAAAGGCCGGGCGATAACCGAAGCGCTTCATCAGCGGGATGGTGAACTGGCCGGTGGTAACCACGTTGGCCACGCCGGAACCGGTGATGGTGCCCATCAGTGCCGAGGACACCACCGACACCTTGGCCGGGCCGCCGACCTTGTGGCCGAACAGGCCCATGGCGAAGTCGGTGAACAGCTTGATCATCCCGGCCTGCCCGAGGAAGGCGCCAAACAGGATGAACAGGAAGATGTAAGTGGCCGAGACGTAGGTCGGCGTGCCGTACAGGCCTTCGGTGCCGAACGACAGCTGGTTGACGATCTGGTCGAGGCCGTAGCCGCGATGCATCAGATCACCCGGCAGATACTGGCCGAAAAGGCCATAAACGAGGAAGCAGGCACAGATGATCGGCAGGGCGATGCCCATGACCCGGCGCGCGGCTTCGAATACCAGCACGATCAGGGTCAGGCCGACGATCATGTCGCCAGTGGTCAGGTCACCGGAACGCTGAATCAGGTCCGCTTCGAAGTACCACTGGTAGATGGCCGTGGCCATGCCAGCCAGGCCCAGCAGCCAGGCCAGCGGTTGCCACGGACGCCCCTTGCCGAGGGCCGGGAAGCTGATGAACACCAGCAACAGCAGAAAGCCGACGTGTACCGCACGCAACACCTGAGTGGATACCGGATGGAAAGCGGCAGTAACGATCTGGAAGATGGAGAACAGCAGCGCAACGGCAAAAAGCGCCTTCGGCCAGTCAGACGGGCTGGCCGCCAGGCCGTTGTTTTGTTCACTCATGCAGTGCACACCTCATGACTACTTCGATTGCGGTGACAGAGTCGCCAACAAAACCCACCGCCAGCGGGCGACGGTTTTATTCGCGCTTCTGTGAGAGCCGGACCGCGACGGACTCGTCGCGGTCCGTGTCGTAATTACAGTACGCCGGCTTCCTTGTAGAAGCGCTCGGCACCCGGGTGCAGCGGAATCGGCAGGTTCTTGGTAGCGCTTTCCAGCTTGATGTCCTTGGCCGCAGAGTGAGCGGTGCCCAGGCGGTCAAGGTTGTCGAACATCAGCTTGGTCATTTGGTAGGCCACTTCGTCGGAGACGCCCTCGTGGGTGACCAGAATGTTGTTGATCGCCACGGTGGGCACATCGGCGTCCTGACCGTCATAGGTACCGGCCGGGATGGTGGCAGCCTCGTAGGCAGCGTTGTCGATCTTCGCGGTCACTTCGGCCGGAATGGCGACGAAGCTGATCTTCATGGTCGAAGCCAGATCACGAATGGCCGCCATGCCCAGACCGGAGGACTGCAGGGTGGCGTCCAGCTGACGGTTCTTGATCAGCTCGACCGACTCGGCATAGGGCAGGAACTCGACCTTGCCCATGTCCTGGTAGCTCAGGCCAGCGGCTTCGAAGATGGCGCGGGCGTTCAGCTCGGTGCCGGACTTCGGCGCGCCGACGGAGATGCGCTTGCCCTTGAGGTCTTCCAGAGTCTTGATACCGGATTCGGCGTTGGCGACGATCTGGATGTAGTTCGGGTAGGTGCCGGCAATGGCGCGGATCTTCTTCAGCGGCGTCTTGAAACCAGCGTCTTCGACACCGTTCCAGGCATCACTGACCGAGTCACCGAGGGCGAACGCCAGCTCGCCACGACCGGCCTGCAGCAGGTTGAGGTTCTCTACCGAGGCCTTGGTCGCCTGCACCGAGGTCTTGGAGCCTTCGATACCGTTGCTGTACAGCTGTGACAGGGCTACGCCAATCGGGTAGTAAACACCGCTGGTGCCGCCGGTAAGGACGTTGATGAAAGTCGGTGCGGCGAGCACGGCGGTGCTGGCAGTGATGGCCGCAGCAGCGGCAAACAGGCTGATTTTCTTGGTCAGACGCATGGAGGTATCTCCGTCGTTGTTATGGCTTTATGCAGAGTTTCACTTTAGACGACGCTACAAGGGCGCGACACAGGACAAGAGCCGCGACAGACGCGGTGGGGAGACGGCCCATGCACGGCAACGAGTGCGGCATGGCGCGAGGGACATGGCTGCTCATGGGCTGACCTCTTGTCATTGTTATGGTCGCCGCGTCGGCAAGGTGCTGCGCGGCTATGTCTGCCATAGCAGATGCCGTGCCAGAGCTGAAAAGCCCGAGATAGAGGGGTTTTATCCAGAGACCGCACGGTCACTGAGCGGTAAACCGCCTACATCCATGACAGAGTCGGCAAAATTCCGCTTATTGAGGTGCACGCCCTGTAGGAGTCGCGCCTCGCGGCGAATTGCAGCCATCGCGAAATAGCAAAAGCTTCGCCCCGGGGCGGGGCTCCCACAGGTCAAGCCGGCTACCACACCGGCAGGCGGTACGTCATTCCTCTCCACCCGGCAGATAATCACCGCGCGTCAGGCCATGGCGCTGCATCTTCTCATTGAGGGTGCGACGCGGTAGCTGCAGCATCTCCATCACCGCCGTGATGTTGCCCTGACAGTGCAGCAGGGCGTTGTGCAGGCATTGCGCCTCGAAGGCCTCCATCTGTTGTGCCAGTGCCTGGCCGGCGAAGCGCTCGGCCGGCGGCGGGCTGGACAGCCCCAGGGCATGACGCTCGGCGGCGTTGATCAACTCGCGGACGTTGCCCGGCCAGTCATGGCCGAGCAACCGAGCAAGTTCGCTCGGCGCCAGCGGTGGCGCTTCGCGGCCATGACGCAGCGCCGCCTCATGCGCGAAGTGCTCGAACAACAGCGGGATATCCTCGCGGCGCTCGCGCAGCGGTGGAATGTGCAGGGTGGCGACGTTCAGGCGATACACCAGATCCTCGCGGAAACGTCCGGCCTTCACTTCATCGAGCAGATCCGGCTTGGCCGCGCCGATCACTCGCAGATCGACCTGGATGCTCTTGTTCGAGCCGAGGCGTTCCAGGGTCTTTTCCTGCAGCACGCGCAGCAGTTTGACCTGTTGCGCCAGCGGCAGACTCTCCACCTCGTCGAGAAACAGGGTACCGCCATCGGCATGCTCGATACGACCGATGCGCCGTGCCTGGGCGCCGGTGAAGGCGCCGCTCTCGTGACCGAACAGCTCGCTTTCGAAGATGGTCTCGGGAATCGCCGCGCAGTTGAGCGCGGCAAAGGCCTTGCTCGCGCGCGCGCTGAAGTCGTGCAGGCAACGCGCGACGCGCTCCTTGCCGCTGCCGGTCTCCCCTCGGATCAGGACGTTGACCGAAGTACCGGCCAATTCGAGGATCTGCCGGCGCAGGTTTTCCATCGGCCGCGAAATGCCGATCAGTTGGCTCTCGATACGGCCCTTGTCGGCCACCTGCCGACGCAGTTGGCGGTTCTCACAGACCAGACGGCGCTTGTCCAGGGCACGCCGCACGCTGTCGAGCAGGCGCTCGGGGGTGAAGGGTTTCTCGATGAAGTCATAGGCGCCCTGACGCAGTGCCTGTACCGCCATGGGTACATCGCCGTGGCCGGTGACCAGGATCACCGGCAGGTCGGTGTCCACCTGCAGCAGCTTGTCCAGCAGTTGCAGGCCATCGCTGCCGGGCATGCGCACATCGCTGACGACGATGCCGGGGAAGTCGCGATCGACCAGAGCCAAGGCTTCGGCCGCACTGGCGCAGCTGCGCACCTCGAAACCGGACAGCTCCAGCCACTGCTGCACCGCTTCGCGAATCGCCGCTTCGTCGTCGACCACTATGACCTGAGCGCTCATGCCACCTCCTCTCGAGAACGGCCGCAGTGTAGGGTGGGTTAGCGCCGCGAACCACTATCTTAAACACACCCCCGCCAGTGCTGCGGCGCGTAACCCACCGGGCGATCTTCCCGCGAGACACCAATGGTGGGTTACGGCGCGGCATAAATTGCGGATTCATCGGTATGCGTGAAGTGCGCCTAACCCACCCTACGCAACCGACAGTAACAGGCTGTTACGGCGCCGCCGGCAGCCTCAAGGTAAACACCGCACCCAGCTCACCGTTATGCGCCTCCAGCGTGCCGCCGAGATCGCGCACGATACCGTAGGACACCGCCAGCCCAAGCCCCAACCCCTGCCCCACCGGTTTGGTGGTGAAGAAGGGTTCGAACACGCGACCGAGGGTTTCTTCGGCAATACCGCCGCCACTGTCCTCGACGCTAAGCAGGCAGCCATCGTCTTCACGGGCGATGCGTACTAGGAGGATGCGCGTCTCGCTCTCGGCCATGGCATCGAGGGCGTTGTGCAGCAGGTTGAGAATCACCTGTTCGATGCGAATGGCATCGCCGAGCACTTCGACCTGGTCATCGATCTCTGTACGCAGCTCCACCTGCTCGCTGCGCATGCGCGGCGCCAGCAGTTGCAGCGCCTGCTCCAGTACGTCACCCAGGCACAGGCGCTCACTGAGGCCGGCCGGGGTCTTGCGGGCGAAGGTCTTGAGGTGGCTGGTCAGCGCGGCCATGCGCTGCAGCAGGCCATCGATACGCTGCAAGCCATCACGTACGGCTTCCGGGCGGCCGCTGTCGAGCAGCAGACGCAGGCTGCCGAGCTGCATCTGCAGGGCGGTCAGCGGCTGGTTGATCTCATGCGCCAGGGCCGCCGACATCTGCCCCAGGGCCGCCATCTTGGCGGCATGCACCAGGCCATCCTGGACCTCGCGCAGTTCGGCAGTGCGTAGCGCCACCTCGCGCTCCAGGCGTTCGCGGATACCGGCCTGCAAGCGCTGGTTCTTGCGCCGCTGGAAGAGAAACAGCAACAGAAAGGCGAAGGTCATCCACACCCCGGCAGCCGCCAGACGGTAACTGCGCATACTGTCGGCCAGGCCCAGCGGCTCGCTGAGCAGGTGCAGGGTCCAGCCCTCCTCGGGCAGATACAGGCGCTGCCAGAGATAATCCGCTGTACCGTCAGGGCCGTCGAAACCGGCCCAGTCGGCATCATCATCGACATGCCGGTGTACCTGATGCGCCAGCGGCTGCAGCGCCTGCTCGGCATAGCGGCGCACCTCCACCAGCTCGTCCCGCGCCCGCTCGTCGAGCGGCTGCAGGGCGCGGAAACGCCAGGCCGGCTTGTTGCTGAGAATCACCACCTGATAGCTGTCGGCGACCAGCAGCACACCGGGTTGATCGACCCATTGGCGCTGCAGCTCTTCCAGCTCCAACTTGACCACCAGCACGCCAAGCAGCTCGCCGTCATCATCGCGAACCACATGCGACAGGAAGTAACCGGGAATGCCGGTGGTCACGCCCACCGCGAAGTAACGCGCGCCGCCTTCACGAACCGCGTTCTGGAAGTACGGACGGAAGGCGTAGTTGTTGCCGACGAAGCTGCTCCAGTCGCGCCAGTTGCTGGCCACCAGGGTTTCACCACGGGCATCGAGCAGGTACAGCACGGTGGAGCCAGCCGCCGCATTGAGCCGCTCCAGGCGCTGGTTCAGCGCCAGGCGCAGTTGGCGATCCTGTGGTGCGCGCAGCAGGCTACGGATGTCACTGTCCAGCGCCAGCACCTCGGGCACCGAACTGAAGCGCTCGACCAGGGTGCGGATCGACTGCGCGTAGAGCTGCAGTTGTCCGCGGGCTTCGACGCTGCGCTCATCCCATGCACGTTCTTCGGCATAGCGGCCGCCCAGCCATAGGCTCAGCAGCAAGCCGGCGATAATTGCCAGCACAGTGAGCAAAACGCGGTAGCGGGGGCGCTGCGGCAGAGGCATGGGCGGCTCGACTGATAGAAGACGCGCTGCATCTTACTGCATCGGGCCAGCACTAACGGCGCCTGAGCAGGGCCACGAAGAACGCTCCACCGATGGCCGCGGTGACGATGCCGATCGGCAAATCCTGCGGCGCCAGCCAGGTACGCGCGGCGACATCGACCCAGACCAGAAACAGCGCCCCCAGCAGCGCCGCAACCGGCAGCAGGCGACGATGCTCGGCGCCGACCAGAAAGCGCGCCACATGCGGCAGCATCAGGCCGACGAAGCCGATGGCGCCGGACAGCGACACCAGCACGCCAGTGAGCAAAGAGGCCACCACGAATACCACGTGGCGCACGCGGCGCGGCTCCAGGCCCAGGCTTACCGCACTCTGCTCGCCGGCCATCAGCGCGTTCAGCGCGCGGCCCAGGCCCAGCAACACCGCCAAGGCCAGCGCCAGGCAAAGCGCCGGCAACCAGAGCAGTTCCCAGCGCGCCAGGCCCAGGCCACCGAGCATCCAGAACAGCACCGAACTGGCCGCATGCGGGTTGCCCAGGTACAGCAGCAGGTTGCTCGCCGCCATCATCACGAACGACACCGCCACCCCGGCCAGCAGCAGGCGGTCGCTCTCCAGGCGCCCGCCCCGGCTGGCGATGGCCAACACCAGCAGCATGCTCGCCAGTGCGCCGATGAAGGCTGCCAGCGGCAGGCTGAGCAGGCCGGCGAACTCGCCCAGGTAGAGCACCACGATCACCGCACCGAAGGCCGCACCGGAGCTGACACCGAGCAGGTGCGGGTCGGCCAGTGGGTTGCGCGTTACCGCCTGCAGCACCGTGCCGACCAGCGCCAGCCCGGCGCCCACCAGCGCACCGAGCAACACCCGTGGCGCGCGCAATTGCCAGACGATGCTGGCCTCGCCGGCACTGACCGACACCTCGGGTGCGATGCCAAACAGGTGCTGGCCGAGGATCGCCCATACCCGTTCGAGCGGCACCTGCGCCGCGCCGAAAGCCAGCGACAGCGCACAGGACAGCGCCAGCAGCACGCTCAGGCCAAGCAGCAACAGGCGAAAGCGCGTCACGGCGCAAAGGCCTCGGGATGCAGCGCAGCGGCCAGGGTTTCGATGGCGGCGGCGTTATCCAGGCTTGGCGTCACCGCCAGATAGGGCAGCACCACGAAGCGTTGTTCATGGATCGCGGTGACGCCCTGCAACGCCGGGTGCTGCAACAGGAAGTCGCGCTTCTGCGCCGCCGTGCGCTCGCCGTAGTCAACGATCAGGATGACTTCGGGGTCTTGCTCGACCACCGCCTCCCAGCCCACCTTGATCCAACTGCCGGCCACACCGTCCATCACGTTGCGCCCACCAGCCGCTTCGATCAGCGGCTGCGGCATGCCCAAACGCCCAGCACTGAAGGGCACATCCTCGCCGCTGTCGTAGACGAACACCCGCGGTCGAGCGGGCTGCTCGCCCAGGCGCGCCTGCACGGCGGCGACCCGCGCCTGCATGCCCTGCACCAGCGTCTCGGCGCGATCTTCGACGGCGAAGATGCGCCCCAGATTGCGCAGATCGCTGTAAACATCGTCGAGACTGGCGACGCGGCCGGGCAGCACATGCGCGCAGGACTCGCTCAGCTCGTACACCGGGATGCCGAAGCGCGCCAAGCTGGCCGGGGTGACCTCACCGCCGATGCGCAGGCCGTAGTTCCAGCCGGCGAAGACGAAGTCGGTGCCGGCACCCAGCAGGTTTTCCAGCGAGGGATAGCGCGCGGCCAGTTCGGGAAGGCCGTCCAACTGCGCGCGCATGCTTGGATCGAGGGTCTTCCAGCCGCTGATACCGGTGTAGCCGGCCATACGTTCGCGCAGGCCGAGGGCCAGAAGCATGGCTGTCATGTTGACGTCATGGCTGACCGCGCGCTGCGGCGGCTGGCCGACGCTCACCTGGCGGTCGCAACTGGTGACGGTGACGGCCCAGGCGGGGCTGACCAGCAGCAGCGTAGAGAGCACGAGCGTGTGTAGGAGCGGCTTCAGCCGCGAATGGCACAGAGTCATCAAACGATCCAGGTAATGCGCGGATGACCCGCCAGTGGATGGGTATCGACCAGCGCCTGCACCCCGAACACCTGCTGCAGCAACTCGGCGGTCAGCACTTCGGCAGGCGTGCCGATGGCCACCAGACGGCCCTGGTCGAGCACGCAGAGGCGGTCGCAGAAGGCCGCCGCCAGGTTAAGGTCGTGGAAGCTAGCCAGGGTCGCCAGGCCCAGCGATTTGATCTGCCGCAGCAGTTCGAGC
Organism: Ectopseudomonas mendocina; assembly: GCF_008041835.1. Lineage (GTDB taxonomy): Bacteria > Pseudomonadota > Gammaproteobacteria > Pseudomonadales > Pseudomonadaceae > Aquipseudomonas. Next base: position 14,120 of record NZ_VRYE01000018.1, on the reverse strand, counting down.
TGATAGCGCGGGTCGAGGTGGTTGGTTGGCTCGTCGAGGATCAGCACTTGCGGCTGCTGCACCAGGGCTCGGGCGAGCAAGGCGCGCTGCTTCTCGCCACCCGAGAGGCAGGCGAAGGGCTGCTGCGCCCGTTCGCTCAGGCCGACCCGCGCCAGCGCCTCATCGACCAGGCGTCGATCCTCACCATCGTCGCCATCGAACAGCCCCTTGTGCGGCGTGCGGCCCATAGCCGCCACCTCGTGCACGCGCAGGCCGAAGTCCTGCGGAAACTCCTGCAGCACCACCGCCACGCGTTGCGCACTCCAGCGCGGGGAGCGCTGCCAGAGCGCCTCGCCGTCCAGTTCGACCTGGCCACTGCACGGCCGCTGGAAGCGATAGGCGCAGCGCAGCAGGCTGGTCTTGCCGCTGCCGTTGGGGCCGATCAGCCCCAGCAGCTCGCCGTCGCCGACGTCCAGGTCGATGCCGTCGAGCAGCGGACGCTGGCCGTCGGGCGACCAGGCCAGCGCCTGAATACGCAAACGCGGAGTCATCAGAAGCTGTAATCCGCGGTGACGAAGAACGAACGCGGCACCCCCAGGTACCACTGCTCGCCGTCGCTGCTGGCGGTGGTGGCGTACTGGCGGTCGAACAGGTTGTTCAGCTCCAGGCCCAGGCGCACATCCGGCAACGCCTGCCAGGCGATGTTGGCGTCGACCACGGTGTAGCCAGGCACCTTGGCGGTGTTGGCCGTATCGGCATAACGCGCATCGACATAACGCGCGCCGATGCCGGCCTCCACGCCGCCACCAAGCGCCTTGTTCAGCCACAGATTGGCGGTGCGCCGCGGCACGTCAGTCGGGCGATTGCCGCTGCGGTCGCCGCCGCCTTCGACGAAGTCGTCGTACTCGGCGCGTACGAAGGCCGCATTGGCCGACACCTGCCAGCCCCGACCCAGCGCCAGTTCCAGGGTGGCTTCCAGGCCATCGGACGACTGCTGGCCGATCTGCTCGGTGGGCGAGGTCGGCGTTTCGCGGCTGAGCAGCTTCTTCTTGACGATGTGATAGGCCGCCAGAGACCACTCCCCCTGTCCATTCCAGAACATCTGCTTGAGGCCGATTTCGCTCTGCCTGGCTTCGCTAAGGTCGAACTGCTGCTGAGTCGGGTTGAGGGTCAGCAGGTTGCTCACGCCCTCGGTGCTGGTGGCGTACTGGCCGTACAGCGACAGTTCCGGGGTCAGGGTGAAGACCAGGCCGGCGCGCCAGTTACCACCACTCAGACTGCGGTCGCTGCGGCTGCCGTCACGCAGATTGTCACGGTCGATATGGTTCTGATCGCGACGGATACCCGTGACCAGCGACCAGCGTTCGCTGAGCTGCAACTGGTTCTCGGCGAACAGGGCAAAGGTATTGAGCTGGATACGCGAGAGCGGACTGTACACCGTAGCACTGACATAGTGTCCCGGCTTCGGCGCCCAAGGGTTGATATAGAAGTTCTCACACACTGCGGGGAAGGCGCCATTGCCATCGGCTCGACAAACATCGTCATACCCCGAGTTGTTTGCCAGCGTAAAACGCACGCGGTTGTATTCGCCGCCAATCAGGGTACGGCTGGCCAGGCCAAACAACGAATGGTTGAAGGTGAAGGTCTGGCGGTCGCCGATCTGTTCCTGATCATGCTTGATCTCTAGGAACTCGCGTCTCAGGTACTGTCCGGCATCCTTTTCCCAGGTGAAATTCTCGGCGTTACGCCAGTAGCGGCGCGCCTTGAGGTAGTAGAGCTGGTTGCTGGCGCTGACCTGATCGGAAAGCGTCCAGTCGGTGGTCAGTCGCGTCCACTGCTCGTGGTAGGCGATCTCGGCGTTGCGCACGTTGTAGTTTTTCTCGCGCAGGCTGTCGCGCAACTTGCCATCGACCAGCGGAGTACCGAAGTAACTACCGGGCTGCAACTTGCCCTGATCGTGAGCCAGGGTGAATGCCAGATCATCGTTGGCCTGCCAGCGCAACGCAGCGCTCAGGCCCAGGTTCTGTGAATCGTCGCGATCCGCCCAGCCATGACTGGCCTCACGGTTGAGGTTGAGGCGGTAACTCAAGGTGTCGCTTAGCGAACCGCCGCTATCCAACGCCTGCTGGTTGCGGTCGAACGAGCCGTAGCCGAGGCGTACATGGTTCTTGATCTCGCCCTCGAAGGGCTTCTTCGCCAACACGTTGACCACCGCGCCCGTGGCGCCTTCGCCGTAAAGCACCGAGGCCGGGCCACGCAGCACGTCGATACGCTCGACCATCCACGGATCGTGCGGGAACGACACGGTGCCCATGCCGGTGTACATGCGGATGCCATCGAACAACGTCATCACCGAGGCATGGCCAGTGAAGCCGCGCGCCGACAGCGCGGTGCCGCCATTGCCGGGCGAGCCGATGCTGCTGATACCCGGCGTGCGGGTCACGGCGTCCTGCACCGAGAGGTTGTTGCGCCCACGTACCTCGGCGCCGCTCAGGCTGCTGGTGCTGGCCGGGGTTTGCAGGGCCGAAAGCTGCAGGCGCGAGCCGGACGTGGTGGGCGTATGCAGATCGCTCTCGCCCTCCTCGACAACGTGCGCCTGGACGGTGACGTCAGGCAGATCGACTGGAGAGGCGCTGGCCATGGCTGAAGCAGCCAATAGCAACGCGAACAATGCACAGGGTTGGAACAGGGGATAGCGCGCCATATTGCTTCCATCGCAAAGAGAAAAGGCACGGCAATCCGATGGAAATGCGCAACAGCAGACAGGGGCACGGCGGCGCCCTACTGGAGTCAACGCCCGCCCACCGCGGGTTGCCAGACAAACGACTCCAGGCCGGTCTCCGGGCTTGCGAGGGTCATGAACGCATCGCCTTCCCATGCGCGTGGCGCACAGTGGCGTATCGATGCGGTCGCTCGCTTACCGTTGCGGGGGCAGCGTCGGACTTCAACCGACTTCCCGTTTCACCTCACGCACGGCGGCGTGAGACACCTGAAGCGGGGCGGATATGACCATTCGTCCCCGCTCAAGTCAAGGCGCGGGGGCAATTGTGGGAGGCGCTTTGACGGCCGTAAGTCCACTCGTGGGTTGGACTCAGGCGTAGGGTGGACAACGCGCAGCTTGTCCACCATGGCAACTAGTTGCCGCCCTGCTCATCGATACGCAAATCCGGCAGCGCCCTACCCGCTATCAGGCGCTCATCGACCAGACGGATCACCGCCGCCTCGTCCTTGATGCCGTACCACTCGCCCTGTGGATAAAGGCTTGCGGTCGGGCCCAGATCGCAGGGAAATTGGCACTGGCTGCGGGTGATATGCACACCGCCCTCGCACTCCAGCTTGCCGGCGGCCTTGAGCCGCTGACGCAGGGTTTTCCACAAGCCCAGCGCGCCCTTGCGCGTGCAGCGCGGGCCGTTGCACAGCAGCAGGCGCTGCGCATGAGGCGGAATCTGCGACCAGGCGTGATGTTCCGGCACCGGCGGCACATCACTGCAGGGCAGATGCGCTTCGCGGCGTTCGAGCAGCGCGCCCAGGCCATCGAGCCAGGCGTCCTCCAGCGCCGTGCAGACCACGAACACATCTGCCCCGTCACCGCGCTTGGCGATGCATTCACGCAGCCAGTCGCGGTGCGCGACGTCGGCGCGTGGCTCCAGATCCACCACCAGCAGCGGTCGCGGCGCATCGATGATGGCCTGCCAGAAACCCTCCTGCTCGCTGTCATGCAGATGCGCCTCGTCCAGCAGCGCTTCGATACGTTGCTGCAGGCGCTCGGACGATGCACCACGCCCCAGGCCGGGGCCGATAAACAGGATGCGGGCGTAAGGGGCTTGGCTCATGACGGTCTCCAGAACGGGCCGGCAGTCTAGCAGCGCGTCGAGCTGTGAAGGCAATCCGGGTGGACGTCGCCTTTTACGTCCACCATAACGGTGGACGTAAAAGGCGATGCAACCGCCGCGACGATCGCAAGCGTAGGGCGGGTGCAACCCGCCAGGCCGGCGTTGGCGGGTTTCACCCGCACTACAGGGACAGCGCCTCGTAGAGAGCGTCCAACTCCGCGAACTCGCGCGCTACCACCGGCAACTCAGGCCGGCGCAACAGCAAAACCGGCAATCCAAGCTCACGGGCCACCTGCAGCTTGGGTTCGGTGGAGGCGCTGCCGCTGTTCTTGCTCACCAGCACGTCGCAGCGGATGCGCGCGAATAGCGCGCGTTCCTCGTCCAGCGCGAACGGCCCACGGGCACCGATGATCTCGGCGCGGGTTGGCGCCGGCTCGGCCTGGAGACAGCGCACCGTCCAGCGCTGGTGCTCAGGTATCTCGTGCAGATGCGCCAGCGGCTCGCGCCCGGAAGTGAAGAACGGCCGCTGGAACGGCGCCAGCGCGCGGGTCAGTTCATCCCAGCCATCCACCTCGCGCCAGTCGTCACCCTCACCCGGCTGCCAGCCGGGGCGGCGCAGTGCCCAGCAGGGCACGCTGGCGATCTCGGCGGCGCGGGCGGCGTTATGGCTGATCTGCGCGGCGTAGGGGTGGGTCAGATCCAGCAGCAGCTCGATGCCTTCGCTGGCGATAAAGGCGGCCAGCCCTTCGGCACCGCCGAAACCGCCGACACGCACGCGACACGGCAGATCGTCCGGCACGCGGCCCAGGCCGGCCAGGCTGTAGACGGTCTCCGGCCCGAGGCGGCGGGCCAGGCGCAGGGCCTCGGTGGTACCGCCGAGCAGCAGGAGTCGCGCGCTCACGGCTTGCGCACTGCCAGCAGGGTGATCGGCAGCGCCGCGCGCCAGGTGTCGAAGCCGCCCAGCGGCTGCGCCTGGGCCACGGTGAGCCGCAGCAGCTCGCCGCCCTGCCGTTCGCGGAAGGCCACCAGCGCCGCCTCGCTCTGAATGGTCACGGCGTTGGCCAGCAGGCGCCCACCGGGCTTGAGCGCGGCCCAGCAATTATCGAGCACGCCGGGTACGGTGACGCCGCCGCCGATAAAGATGGCATCCGGCGCGGGCAACCCGGCCAGCGCCTCGGGCGCATGCCCGGCGACCAGTTGCAGCCCGGGTACACCGAGTGCATCGCGGTTATGGCGGATATGCGCCTGGCGCCCGTCGTTGGCTTCGATGGCGATGGCGCGGCAAGCCGGGTGCGCGCGCATCCACTCGATGCCGATGGAGCCGCATCCCGCGCCGACATCCCACAGCAACTCGCCGGGCAGCGGCGCCAGGCGTGCCAGGGTCACGGCACGCACGTCGCGCTTGGTCAGTTGGCCGTCGTGGCGGTAGGCGTCGTCCGGCAGGCCGCAGGTCGGTGGCAGCAGTTGTGCCCCGGTATCGGCCAGACATTCCACCGCCATCAGATTGAGGTCGGCACCACGTGGCAGATTCCAGCTAGCGGCCTGGCCATCGAGTCGGCGCTCCTCGGGGCCACCAAGGTGCTCCAACAGGGTCAGGCGGCTGGCGCCGAAACCACGGACACGCAAAGCCTCGGCCACCTGCGCCGGCGTGTCGCCATCGGCGCTCAATACCAGCAGACGCACGCCGGGGAACAGTTTGCCGTTGAGCGTGGCCAGCGGCCGCCCGACCAGCGATACCACCTCCAACTCCTGCAACGGCCAGCCCAGGCGCGCCGCCGCCAGCGACACCGAGGACGGCGCCGGCAATACCAGCAGCTCATCGGCCGGCACCTGGCGCGCCAGGCTGGCGCCGACGCCGTAGAACATCGGGTCGCCACTGGCCAGCACGCACACCGCCTCGCCACGCCGCGCCAGCAGCGGCTCAAGGTCGAAGGGGCTGGGCCAGCTTTCCCGCTCGCCACTGATGCACGGCGGCAGCAGCGCCAGTTGCCGTGGCGCACCGACGATGCGCGTGGCCGCCAACAACGCACGACGCGCAGCCTTGCCCAGGCCGGGATAGCCGTCTTCGCCGATGCCGACCAGGGTCAACCAGGGTTTCATCCATTGTCCTCGCAAGTAGCCGACAGGGCGCGTGTCGCGGCGCCGGGCAAAGCGGGCATAATAGCGCCTTCGTCGGTGCCCCATGAGTCGATACGACTCAGTAAAGGGCCTAAGGAAACTCTGAAATAGTCGTCATTCCCGCGCAGGCGGAAATCCAGAATCTCCGTAGTACCTGGGCTCCCGCCTTCGCGGGAGTGACGGTAAACGGCTATTTCAGAGCGCCCCCAAGAGGGAACACGGTAAAACCGTGGCTGCCCCCGCAACTGTAAACAGCGAGTCCAATGCAATCGGCCACTGGGTAAAAGGCCGTTGAAAAACGTAGGCGAGGTAGGCAAGACAAGGCAAAAACGGCCGAAAAAGCGCAGTTTACGTGTTGTAAATGAGCATTTTGAGGCCGTTTTTAACGCCGTATTGCCAACGTAGGTAGTTTTTCAACGGCCTGTTAACCGGGAAGGCGCAGCGGATCATGACCTGTCAGCCAGGAGACCTGCCGACGAACGCTGGTCGCGAGTGCCAACATCGGGCGGGGTGTACCGATGCCATGGAATCCTCCCGTGGGCGGATTTCGCTGGTTTGGTCGCCGCGTCGTTATCCACAGGTGACCGCTTGTCCACATCCGTCCGACCTTCCGCCTGCCCCAGCCTGCTACGCATCGTCCCCGCGCTGGATGGCGGCATCTGCCGCGTCAAGCTGCCCGGCGGCGTGCTGCGCAGCGCCGAGGCGCGGGCGATTGCCGAGGCGGCCAGGCACTGTGCCAGTGGCGTGCTGGAGCTGACCAACCGCAGCAACCTGCAGATTCGCGGCGTGCTGCCGGGCCAGGAAAGCGCGCTGATCGACGCCCTGCTGAGCGCCGGCCTCGGCCCGCGCGTGGCCACCGCCGATGACGTGCGCAATCTGCTGCTCAGCCCCGCTGCCGGCCTCGACCCGCAGGCGCGGATGGACGTGCGCCCGCTGGCCAGCCAGTTGCTCGACCTGCTGCAGGACACTCCGGCGCTGCATGCGCTGTCGCCCAAGTTCGCCCTGCAACTGGACGGCGGTGAAACCCTGGCCATGCGCGAACACCCCCATGACCTGTGGCTGGCTGCCGAGGATGAAACCCACCTGCTGCTGGGTCTGGCCGGCTGCCCCAGCGACGCGCCACTGGCGCGAGTGGAGGTGACGCAGGCGGTCGAACTGGTACGCCAGCTCCTGCTGCTGTTCCTCGAACTTGCCACTCCGGAACAAACGCGCATGCGTCACTTGCTGGCGCATATCCCGGCAAACGACCTGCTGCAACGCCTGCAGACTCGACTGGATTTCCCCTTGCAACCTGTGCCGGCCTGTTGGCAGCCGAGGGCTGGCTTAGGACGCGCTCCGGCAGGGATTTATCCACAGGCGCAGAGCGGCCTGCGTGTGGTGGCGGCCGGCGCCCAGCTGGGTCGCCTGCACGCTGACCAACTCCTCGCCATTGCAGAACTGAGCGAGCGCCACGGCGACAGCGAGTTGCGCCTGACGCCCTGGCAAGGTCTGTTGTTGGGCAACGTCCCCGAAGCTCGCGCCCGCGAACTGCTGGCCGAGCTGGACCAGCTGGGCCTGCTGACCCATGCCGACGAGCCGCTGCTCGGCCTGGTCGCCTGCACCGGCTCGGCGGCCTGCGCGCGCGGCCTGGCCGACAGCAAGCGCCACGCCCTGCATCTGGCCGAACGCCTGCGCGAAAGCGGCGCCCGCCCGCAGGTGCATCTCAGCGCCTGCCCACGCAGTTGCGCCAGCGCCCGGGTGCAGCCCTACACCTTGCTGGCCAGCACGCCCGAGCATTACCAGCTCTACCAACGCACGCCCGAGACGCCCGGTTTCGGCCGTCTGCTGGCGCCGGCCATGACCATCGACGAGGCTGGCGCCTGGTTCGCCCGCCAACACCCCGCAGGAACATCCGATGCTTGATTACATCCGCGACGGCCAGGAAATCTACCGCCGCTCCTTCGCCACCATCCGCGCCGAGGCCAACCTCGACGGCATCCCCGCCGATCTGGAAAAACTCGCCGTGCGGGTGATTCATGCCTGCGGCATGGTCGACGTGGTGGAGGATCTGCGCTTCTCCCCCGGTGCCGGCGCTGCGGGTCGTGCCGCGCTGCTCGCCGGTGCACCGATCCTCTGCGACGCACGCATGGTAGCCGAGGGCATCACCCGCCCGCGCCTGCCGGCGAACAACGAGGTGATCTGCACCCTGCACGACGCCGGCGTGCCGGAGCTGGCCCGCGAGTTGGGCAACACCCGCTCGGCGGTGGCCCTGGAGCACTGGCGCGAACACCTGGAAGGCAGCGTGGTGGTGATCGGCAACGCCCCCACGGCGCTGTTCTACCTGCTGGAAATGCTCGATGCCGGCGCACCGAAGCCGGCGCTGATCATCGGCATGCCGGTGGGCTTTATCGGCGCGGCGGAATCCAAGGATGCGCTGGCCGCAGACAGCCGTGGCGTGCCCTACGTGATCGTGCGGGGCCGCCGTGGCGGCAGTGCCATGGCGGTAGCGGCAGTCAACGCCCTCGCCTCGGAGGTGGAATGATGGCTGGCCGTCTGCTCGGCCTCGGCGTCGGCCCCGGCGACCCCGAGCTGCTTACCCTCAAGGCGCTGCGCCTGCTCAAAGGCGCACCAGTGGTGGCCTACTTCGTGGCCAAGGCCAAGCACAACGCCGGCCACGGCGGCAATGCCTTCGGCATCATCGAAGAGCACCTGAGCGATACCCAGCAGCGCCTGCCGCTGGTCTACCCGGTGACTACCGAGAAGCTCGCCCCGCCGCTGAGCTACGAGGATGTGATCGCCGACTTCTACGACACCTGCGCCGAGCAGATCGCCCAGTTGCTCGATGCCGGCCAGGACGTGGCGGTGATCTGCGAAGGCGACCCGTTCTTCTACGGCTCCTACATGTATCTGCACGACCGCCTGGCCGAGCGCTACGAGGTGGACGTGGTGCCCGGCGTGTGCTCGATGCTCGGCTGCGCCTCGGTGCTCGGCACGCCGCTGGTGTACCGCAACCAGAGTTTGAGCGTGCTTTCCGGCGTGTTGCCGGAAGAGGAGCTGGAACAGCGCCTGCGCGATGCCGAAGCGGCGGTGGTGATGAAGCTCGGGCGCAACTTCGACAAGGTGCGCCGCGTGCTGCGCAAGCTCGGCCTGGACAACCGCGCCCATTACGTCGAACGTGCCACCATGGCCAGCCAGAAGATCGTGCCACTGGATGAGGTGGAGCCAATGGATTCGCCGTATTTCTCCATGATTCTGGTGCCCGGCCAGAAATGGCGGGGGTGAACGAGCTGCTGCGCGCCGATTGTTGATGCCTGCGAGCTGATCTTGTAGGAGCCGCGCCACGCGGCGAAGACGGTCTAACTGGCAGCACACCTAACAGGCCGTTGAAAAACGTCGGCGAGGCAGCCAGTGCAAGGCAAAAACAGGCGAAAAAGCGGAGTTTACGAGCTGTAAATGAGCATTTTGATCGGACTCGCGCACGAGCCTGTTTTTAACGCAGCAATGGCAACGCAGGTAGTTTTTCAACGGTCTGCTAAAAAGCTTCGCCCCGGGGCGGGGCTCCTACAGGACAAGACCGGGTAAACCGCTTTCACATTCATTCGTTCGTAGCCCGGATGCAATCCGGGAAACCCATTCCCCGTATTGCATCCGGGCTACAGGATTTACCGCATGAACATCGTCATCCTCGGCGCCAGCGCGCTGGCCACTGCACAACATCTCAAGGCGCTTTATCCACAGGCCATGATCCATGGCCTGCGCGGCCGTGCCGATGGCGCCGAGCGCCACTACGACGAGTTCGGCGAGCACCTGCGCACGCTGTATCGCGAAGGCCAGCCGCTGCTGGCGCTGTGCGCCGCCGGTATCGTCATCCGCAGCCTGGCCGCGCTGTTGGCAGAGAAGGGCGCCGAGCCGCCAGTGCTGGCCCTGGCCGAGGATGGCAGCGCGGTGGTGCCGCTGCTCGGCGGCCTGGCAGGGGTCAACCGCCTGGCCCGCGAGATCGCCGCGCACCTGGGGGTGGCACCGGCCATCACCACCAGCGGCGAGTTGCGCTTCGGCACCTGCCTGCTGGAGCCGCCTGCCGGCTATGCGCTGGCCGATCTGCAGCAAGGTAAGCGCTTCGTCAGCGACCTGCTCGGCGGCGAAACAGTGCGTATCGAAGGCCAGGCGCCCTGGCTGGAAAGCGCGCAACTGCCTGTGGATAACGCTGCCAGTCGGGTTATCCACATCACCCCCGAGGCCCGCCCGGCGCAGCCCGATGAACTGTTGATCCACCCGCGCTGCGCCGCCGCGCTGATCGAACGCCCCGGCGCCGACCTACCGGCTCGCCTGCAGCAGGCGTTGAGCGATGCCAACCTGGCGGCGCAAGCGCTGGCCGTTCTGCTGGCGGACAAAGGCTGGATGGCCAACGCCGAACTGCACGCCGTCGCAGACGAGTTGAAGCTGCCGCTGCGCTTTATCCACAGCACGTCCGAACTGCCGCCCGAATGCCATATCGGCGATGGCCTGCGCCTGCTGCTGGGCGAACAACCGCTGGATATCGAGCGTCTCGGCCAGCGCCGTGGCCGCCTCAGCGTGGTCGGCCTCGGCCCCGGTGCAGCCGAACATATGACCCCCGCCGTGCGCCGCGCCCTGGATGAAGCCGAAGACCTGCTCGGCTACGACACCTACGTGAAGATGGCTGGCCCGCTGCGTGCCGATCAATGCCTGCACCCCAGCGACAACCGCGAGGAGCTGCAACGCGCCGCCCACGCCTTCGAACTGGCTGCCACGGGCCGGCGAGTGGTGATGATCTCCTCGGGCGACCCCGGCGTTTTCGCCATGGCTGCCGCCGTGATGGAAGCGCTGGAAAGCCCACAGAACGAGGCCTGGCACGGCGTCGAGCTAGAGGTGCTGCCGGGCGTCTCCGCCGCCCTGGCCACCGCCGCCAAGGCCGGCGCGCCGCTGGGTCACGACTTCTGCCTGATTTCCCTGTCGGACAACCTCAAGCCCTGGGCGGTGATCGAAAAGCGCTTGGAACATGCCGCCATCGCCGACCTGGCCATGGCCTTCTACAACCCGATTTCCAAATCCCGCCCCTGGCAACTTGGCCGCGCGCTCGACTTGCTGCACCAGCACCGCGCGCCGGAAACCCTGGTGGTACTTGGCCGTGATATCGGCCGCCCCGCCGAAGCCCTGCGCAGCCTCACTCTCGGCGAGCTGACGCCGGAGATGGTCGACATGCGCACCCTGGTGATCATCGGCTCCAGCCAGACCCGCCGCTTTCCCCGTGCCGATGGCGGTGAGTGGGTGTATACGCCGCGTTGGTACCCGGATATCGAGTCATGATCCTCTCTGCCGCTGTCATCCCTGTTCCGTAGGCGCGTCGCCCAGGCGCGAAGCGATTGCGGCCATACCGCGATAACGGCGTTGCCCGCCACATTCGCCGCGAGGCGCGGCTCCTACAACACACCGCCCTGACGGCGGAAGGTTCCGGGCGCCAGGCCGAAACGCTGGCGGAACAGCTTGCCCAGGTGGCTGGCATCGCCGACGCCGATCTCGTCGGCGAGTTGCGCCAGACTGTGGCTGGAGTTGAGCAGGCGCCAGCGCACGTGCTGCAGGCGCAGCTCGTTCCAGTATTCGCGCGCACTCATACCCTGGCTGGCCTGGAACAGGCGATCCAGCTGACGCCGGCTGATACCGACGCTGGCCGCCAGTTGCTCGATGCCGTCGGCACTGGCCAGGCCATGGCGCATCAGGGCGATGGCGCGGTCGACATGGCGCTCGCCACTCGGCGCCGTGTGCAGCGAACGCAGTGCATGCTGGCCGCTGCGCGTCTCGTCCACCAGCATGTCGGCCAGGCCCTTGAGCGCCCGCGCCCGGCCACTGCCCTGGGCCAGCAGCTCCACCGCCAGGTCGATGGCCGCAGTACCGCCAGCGCAGGAAATCCGTGCGCCATCGAGGCAGTAGAGGCGCTCACGAGCCAGGCGCAGATGCGGAAAGCTGGCGCGAAATTCCGCCTCATGGCGCCAGTGCACCGCCACCTGATGGCCGTCGAGCAGGCCGCAGGCAGCGAGCAGGAAGCTGGCATTGTCGATCGCCACCAGCTTCACTCCGGCGCGTGCGGCGCGACGCAGCAACGGCTGGTAGGCCGGCGCCAGCGCAGCGGTGGCCTGTGCGTTGCGTCCACCGAACAGCACCAGATAGTCGTAGTCGGCCAGCTTCAGCTCGTCCGGCGTGGCCTCGATACGCAGCGCCGCACCGCTGCTGGACAGCACATGCCCTGGCTGCAGGCCGAGAATGGTCCAGGCGCAATAGCGCTGGCGGCTGTAGTCCTCGTCGTCGGCGCTGAAGCGCAACTTGTCGAGAAAACCACCGAACGGCAGCAGGGCAAATTCCGGCAGGGGCAGCAAGAGAAAACGCAGGTCGGGGCTTTCGGCCATTTGATGTCCAGAATCAACCGTTAAATAGCCAGAATCTACCTCATTCAAGTACCTGTCGCTGACTAGACTGGCCGCGCCCAAACAGGAGACCCGCATGGCCCTCGAACTCTGGCTCGTCTACTTCGTCGCCACCCTTGGCCTGGCACTCACGCCCGGCCCCAATAGCCTGTTGGCACTGACCCACGGCGGGCTGTATGGCGCACGCATGGCGCTGGCCACCATTCTTGGCGGTGTGGTCGGCTTCAGTACCTTGATCGCCCTGGCCATGTTCGGCCTCAGCGCCCTGCTCAAGACCGCGCCCACCGCGCTGCTGGCGCTCAAGTGGATCGGCGGCGCCTACCTGGTCTGGCTCGGCGTGCAACTGTGGCGCTCGCCGCCGATTAACCTGACCCTGGCCGACAGCGGCACCCGCCCCAGCGCCAGCCGGCTGTTTCGCCAAGGCCTGCTGTCGGCGCTGTCCAATCCCAAGGTGATCCTGTTCTACGGCGCCTTTCTGCCGCAGTTCCTCGACCCGCAGCGCGGCCTGGCCGTGCAGTTCGTGGTGATGGCCGCGACCTTCGCCGTAGTCGAGTTTCTCGTCGAATTGCTGCTGGCGCTGCTGGCCTTCCGCGTACGGCCCTGGCTGCAGCGCGGCGGCCGCACCTTCAATCGCAGTTGCGGCGTGCTCTTCGTGCTGATCGGCGTGGCGCTGCCGCTGGCGCGCTAAGCACGCCCGGCATCAGGCCTTCAACGCCTCACCAATCGCGTAATAGTGCCCGCCCGCCACGTGATGCAGGCTGCGCAGGCTCGGGTCGGCCGTCTCGAAATGCCAGCGACCGTCGCGAAACACGCGCTCGTCCGCCCAGGCCGCAATCACCTCGCCAATGAACAGATCATAGGCCTGCTGGTTGTGCGGCTCATCGAGCAGCCGGCAGACCAGCCAAGCTGAGCAGCCCGCCACCAGCGGCACATCGTGGCCTGGCATCTCGAACAACTCGACCCCGGCATGCGCCAGCTTGGCCGGATCATCGGTCAGGCTGGCGTTGCCCACCGCCTGGGTCAGTTGCAGTTGCGCCACGGTCGGCACCTGGATGGCGAACAGGCCACTGCCTTCGACCAGCGCGCGGGTGCGCGTGGCCTTGTCGATCACCACGGTAAGCTTCGGCGGGTCGAAATCCAGGGCGCAGCACCAGGCTGCCGCCATGACGTTATCCACAGCCTGATGACGCGCCGACACCAGCACGGTGGGACCGTGGTTGAGTAGACGGTAGGCCTTGGCCAGGTCGACGGAATGGATGGACGCGCTCATGCAGGCTCCTGAAAACGAAAAAGACGCTCGCATGCTGGCCCGTGAAGGCCCGCATCGCAAGCGCCTGTCTTGGCAAGAGGGGATTAGAACTCCTGCACGGTCGGGCGTAGGACGATCTCGTTGATATCGACGTCGGCAGGTTGCTCGATGGCGTAGGCGATGGCGCGCGCCACCGATTCCGCCGGGATCGCCTGCTTGTAGAAATCGACGACGAAATCGCGGCTCTGCTGGTGCGAGCTGCCGAACTTCAGCTCCGAATCCACCGCGCCGGGCTCGATGGTAGTAGTGCGGATGCTGCCGCCGACCTCATGACGCAACCCTTCGGAGATGGCGCGTACGGCGAACTTGGTGCCGCTGTAGACGGTGCCACCCGGGCTGAACACCTTGATCCCGGCCACCGAAGCGATGTTGATGAAATGCCCGGCGTTCTGTTGCTGGAATACCGGCAGCGCCGCAGCGATGCCATACAGCACGCCCTTGATGTTGGGGTTTGGGGAGCAATGG
>NZ_VRYE01000179.1 GCF_008041835.1 Ectopseudomonas mendocina | reverse complement strand
GTGGCATAGCCGTAGATCAGCAACGACAGCAACATAGCCGGATGGTAGGCAGCGCTGCCACGGCCCGCATAGACGCTCTCCAGCTTCGACAGATCCAGGCCCTCTACGACCTCCACCACGTAGCGCGCCAAATGTGACTCGGGCAGCCAGTCCTGCACCGACGGCGGGAGCAAGTAGTCGATTTCGCGGTTTATCGGTCGAAAGCGGCTCATACAGTCAGGTTCCAGGAGCGATGCGCAATTCTACCGGCGAGGGGAAAAGTCCGACAGGCTGCTAGGACGAATGCTGACGGCAGACTACAATCGCGCTTCCGTCCTTTTCGACTGCCACGCATGCCCAGCTGCTCTCTGCACCCTCTTCCCTATCGAGCCGACCCCGGAGACTACTTCCGCCGCATCCGTCAGGCACCTGGCGCGGTGTTGCTCGATGCAGGCCGCCCGCAGGCCCAACGCGGGCGCTATGATCTGATGAGCGCCTGGCCCATGGCTGAGCTGGTACCCATGCCTGAAGAGTCGGGCAACGACTTTCTCCAGCGCCTACGCGATGCCCTGCAAGGCCTTGGCCAGGCCGAAATACCTGCGCACCAGGCACTGCCATTTGCCGGTGGCCTGATCGGCTATCTCGCCTACGACTTCGGGCGGCGCCTGGAGACGTTTGCCGAGCAGAACATCGATGATCAACACCTCGAAGATGCCCGCTTCGGCCTCTACACCTGGGCACTGATCAGCGATCATCAATGCGAAACCAGCGTACTGATGTTTCATCCGGCGCTGCCACAGAGCGAGCGCCAGCGCCTGCAGGCGCTGTTCGAGGCCGAGCCGGGCGATGACCAGGCAGCATTCTGCCTGCATCAGCCTTTTCGCGCCGATATCGCTCAGAGCACCTATCGCCAGGCAATCGAGCGCATCCAGCACTACATCCTCGCTGGGGACTGCTATCAGGTGAACTTTGCCCAGCGCTTCCAGGCGCCCTGCGTCGGCGACCCCTGGGCAGCCTACCTGGCGCTACGCCAGGCCTGCCCCACGCCTTTCGCCGGCTTCCAGAACCTGGGCAATGGCAACGCCATTCTCAGCCTGTCGCCCGAACGTTTTCTCAAGGTCAGCGACAACCAGGTGGAAACCCGCCCGATCAAGGGCACCCGGCGTCGTGGCGCCGACACCGAAGATGACCAGGCACAAGCGCACGACCTGCTGGCCAGCCGCAAGGACCGCGCCGAAAACCTGATGATCGTCGATCTGCTGCGCAATGATCTCGGCCGTAGCTGCCGCATCGGCTCGGTCAAGGTGCCACAGCTCTTCGCCCTGGAAAGCTACCCCAACGTGCACCATCTGGTCAGTTGCGTGACCGCCGAGCTGGCTCCCGGCAAGGACGCTCTGGACCTGATTGCCGGCAGCTTCCCTGGCGGCTCCATCACCGGCGCACCGAAGATCCGCGCCATGCAGATCATCGATGAACTGGAGCCGACAAGGCGCGGAGTCTACTGCGGCTCCCTGCTGTATCTCGACGTGCGCGGCGAAATGGACAGCTCCATCGCCATTCGCAGCTTGCTGGTCAAGAACGGCACGATCAGTTGCTGGGGCGGCGGTGGCATCGTCGCCGACTCCGACTGGCAGGCCGAATATCAGGAGTCGATCACCAAGGTGAAGGTGCTGCTGGAGACGCTGGAACAGCTGCCCAAGACGCAGACCCCATGAACAACGCCGCGAAATCGCGGCGTTGTTCATGGATCTGGATTACAGACTCAACTTGCGGTTCGACGCCTTGAGAAACTCCTGCTTGAGATCCTCATAGCTGTGAACCGCCGGGAACTGCGGGAACTCGCGAATCACGTTGTCCGGCGCATGGAACAGGATGCCGGCATGAGCCTCACTGAGCATGGTGGTGTCGTTATACGAGTCGCCAGCGGCGATCACGCGGTAGTACAGGCTCTTGAAAGCGATCACCGACTGACGCTTGGGGTCCTTCTGACGCAGCTGGTAGCTGACAACACGATCATTCTCGTCGGTGATCAGGCGGTGGCACAGCAACGTCGGAAAACCGAGCTGACGCATCAGCGGCTGAGAGAACTCATAGAAGGTGTCGGAGAGAATCACCACCTGGAAGCGCTCACGCAGCCAGTCGACGAACTCCACGGCGCCGTCGAGCGGCTTGAGCGTGGCGATCACATCCTGAATGTCCTTGAGCATCAGGCCGTGCTCATCAAGGATACGCAGGCGCTGCTGCATCAGCACGTCGTAATCGGGGATGTCGCGGGTAGTCGCCTTGAGCGACTCGATACCGGTTTTTTCCGCAAAGGCGATCCAGATTTCCGGGACCAGTACACCTTCCAGGTCGAGACACGCGATTTCCACAGGCCACTCCTCGGTTGAGCCAAAAAGGAGTCGGCACTCTAGCCGCTGGCCCTTGCTCGCGCAATTACGCCTTCCTTATAACCATAAGAAAGACCAACAACCTTCTTAGTTATTTAGCTGCATAACCGGCCTTTGTTACTATCGCGGCCTCACGCATACGATCTGGAGCCCTCAACATGGAACTCGACCTGGACGCGCTCAACGCCGAACTCGGCAACCAGCCCGAAAAGCTGGTGCAATGGGCCATCGGGCTGGGCAAACCCGCCATCTGCACCACCAACTTCCGCCCGTTCGAAGCGGTGATCCTGCATATGGTCAGCCAGGTCAAACCGGACATTCCGGTGGTCTGGATGGACAGCGGCTACAACACCGAGGCGACCTATCGCTTCGCTGACGAGGTGACACGCAAGCTGGGCCTCAACCTCATCACCTATCTGCCCAAGCGCTCACGCGCGCATCGCGAGGCCATCGACGGCCCGGTGCCCGCCCTGGATGACCCTCGCCACGCTGCGTTCACCGAAGAGGTCAAGCTCGAGCCTTTTACCCGCGCCCTACGCGAGATGGCACCAGGCGTCTGGTTCACCGCCCTGCGTGCTACCGATACCGCCGTGCGTGCGCAGATGGAACCGATCAGCATCAACCCGGACGGTCTGATCAAGGTCGCACCACTGCTGCACTGGACATCCAAGGATCTGTATCAGTACCTGGTCGCCCACGACCTGCCGAACGAGTTCGATTACTTCGATCCGACCAAGGGCGAAGACAATCGCGAATGCGGCCTGCACCTGAACCACTGATCTGCGTACAAAACCAAAATGGCGCCTTATAGGCTAATGTCGATCAGATAAGATTGCCAAAGCGGCCTTTCGTAGGAGCCCCGCCTCGGGGCGAAGCTTTTCAATTGCGCATCGCCCTGGTTCGCGGCGGGGCGCCGCTCCTACGTATTCGCAGCGGCGACGCTTAACTGACTGGTATTAGCCTTATAGGCGCCATTTTTCGTGACACCTGCGGTGTCAGTGCATGGGCAACTCGACACCTGCAAACAGCTCTTCGAGTTCGGACTTGTTATGGCACTGCACGGCCTTGGCCAGCATGTCGCGGGTCAAGTGCGGGGCGAAGCGCTCGATGAAGTCACACATGAAGCCACGTAGGAAGGTGCCACGACGAAAGCCGATCTTGGTCACACTGGGCTCGAACAGGTCATCGGCATCGAGCACCACCAGATCAGGGTCGAGCTTGGCATCGACCGCCATCTTGGCCACGATGCCCACCCCCAGGTTCAGGCGCACGTAGGTCTTGATCACGTCAGCGTCAGCAGCAGTGAATACCACCTTGGGTGTCAGGCCGCGATGGCTGAAGGCTTCGTCTAGCTTCGAGCGCCCGGTGAAACCGAACACGTAGGTGACGATGGGATGCTCGGCCAGCGCTTCGAGGGTCAGCTTCGGCAGCTTGGTCAGGGGATGGCCCTGCGGTACCACCACGCAACGGTTCCAGCGGTAGCACGGCATCATGATCAGGTCGTTGAACAGCTCAAGGCCTTCGGTGGCGATGGCGAAATCGACACTGCCATCGGCGGCCATCTCGGCGATCTGCGTCGGCGTCCCCTGGTGCATGTGCAAGGCAACATCCGGATACTGCTTGATAAAGGCACTGATCACCGGAGGCAGGGCGTAACGCGCCTGGGTGTGAGTGGTGGCGATGGACAGCGTACCCTTCTTCTCGTTGGAGAATTCCTGAGCGATCTGCTTGATGCTTTCAACCTTGCGCAGGATCTCACCGGCCGTGGTGATGATGCGTTCACCCGCCGGAGTTACGCGGGTCAGATGCTTGCCGCTGCGGGCGAAGACTTCCACGCCCAGCTCATCCTCGAGCAAGCGAATCTGCTTGCTGATCCCTGGCTGCGAGGTGTACAGGCTCTGAGCAGTAGCCGATACATTGAGGTCGTGGTGCGCAACTTCCCAGATGTAGCGCAATTGCTGAAGCTTCATAGATTTCCCTCAGAGCAGTAAGGCGGGCCAAGAGCTGCCAACGCCATATATAACCATATTATTGGTCTAGTCTGTATATCAGCACATTTTATTATTTAAACTTACAATTCTCCCCGCCCCCGATGCTGCAGCATAGGCACCAGATACACCGGCACCTCTGATAGCTGCACGATCCGTGCGGACGTACGCCCCAGCGGTACGGTCAGATCCGTGCCGTGGCTGTGACTGCCTACGATCAGCAGATCCACCCCAAGTTTCTGGGCCTCCTCGAGAATCACCGCAGGCGGGTCGCCCTGCAGTACGCGCACGGCTCGAATCAGTTGCAGATCCTGCTGGCCCTCCCCCAGCTCGTCACGGAACCCTTCGAGCACACGCTGCTCGATACTGCTCATGACAGTGCCAAGTCCATTACGGCGCAACTCGCCGAGGGTGCCTTCGTCCAGGTAGGTCTGCAGGACGGACTCGGCAAACAACCCCATAGGCTCCACGGCATGCACCACGTACAGTTCGGCCTTGAAGCTGCGGCTCAGCGCCAGGGCATGCTGCAGCACATAGGAAGCATAAAGCCCCAGATCGGTGGCATAGAGTATCGAGCGGATCACGCGGCCTCCTTGACTGCTGGCGCAGGCCCTTATTGAGCTTAGCAGCGCATCAGGCAATGCAAGATCGGCAGCGTTATTTAGGACGAATGGCTATATGCAGGCGCCTGCGTGCCCTGGGGTCAGGGCAGCAGCTCGTTACTCACGCCATGCGGAACATGACCTGTGGCCACCACCTGACGCGCGCTCTCGCAATGCCCGGTCTGGTCATCGAAGAACACATCGGCGGCAAAGGCTTCGAGAACGGCCGATTTGTCCAGGCCACCGAGGAAGAAGGACTCATCCAAGCGAATGTTCCACTCACGCAAGGTGCGAATCACTCGCTCGTGCGCAGGCGCCGAACGCGCGGTCACCAGCGCGGTGCGAATCGGGCATTCGGCTTCGGGAAACTCCTGCTGCAGCGCATGCAACGCGGCGAGAAACGGCTTGAAAGGCCCGCCAGGCAGGGCCTGTCGAGCGGATTCACGCTCATGATCCTGAAACGCGTTGAGGCCACCACTCTGGTAGACGCGCTCGGAGTCGTCGGAAAACAGCACGGCATCGCCATCGAAGGCGATGCGCAACTCGTTGCTGGTGGCCCGACGGGCGCCACCTGACAGCAAGGTAGCCGCACCGAAACCGGCCTTCAGTGCGTTGCGCACATCATCGGCATGGGTAGACAGAAACAGATGGCAGCCGAAAGCCGCCAAATACGGATCAGGGCTACGACCGCCGACGAAGGCGGCGCGGGAAATGCCGAGACCGTAGTGCTGGATCGAGTTGAACGCACGCAGCCCGGTATCGGCGCTGTTGCGCGACACCAGAATGACTTCCACGCGCTGCTCACTGAGTCGCGCGTTCAAGCCAAGCAGCTTCTCCACCAGCGGGAAGGCGTCGCCCGGCATCAGCACTTCGTCCTCATGCTCGATCTGGTAGCGGCGATAGGCCTCCACGCCCTCGCTTTCATAAATCTGGTGACTTTCACTCAGATCGAACAGCGCTCGCGAGGATATCGCCAGCACCAGCTTGTCTCCCAGACCCTTGCCCATGCTTAGGCCTCCTGGCGAGCCTGAATGAAACGTAGCGCCTGATACAGCGCACGCACTCTGGGCATCGCCACACCCACGGTTTGCGCAGCCGCCAGAGGTGCCTCGTAGATGGCATGCAACTCGGCCGGTCGCCCCTGGGCGAAGTCGTGGTACATGCTCGGCAGGTAATCGGGCATGCGCTGCGTGGCGGCCAGCAACTTGTCTGCGTAGCTGTCCGGCATGCTGTAACCGAGTGCCTGCGCGGCTTGCACCACTTCCTGCATCATATCGGCGATCAGCGCGCGACTGTCGGCATTGCTCATCAGGCGCCGCGTATCAGCATCGAGCAGTACCGACAGGCCGTTATAAGGGATATTCCACACCAGCTTCTGCCAGCGCGTCTGCGCCAAATCACGCATTGCCGCCGAATCCAGGCCGGTGCTGCGCAGCAGGCTGGCGCCCTCCTCGACCAGCGCCAGACGCGCCTCGTCGCCATCCAGCGGCCCGGAGTGATAGGCCAGATTGATCGCACCCAAGGCCTGATGCTCGATCACCCCGGGGGCACTGCGATGAACGCAGATGTAGCAGAGCCCACCGAGCAGATGCAGATCGTCGCGCAACAACGGACGCAGCTCATCCTCCACCGCCAGGCCATTCTGCAACAGCACCACCTTGGCGCCTGGCGCTGCCGCTTTGGCGATCAGGGGCGCCAGCTCGGCATTGGCCGTGGTCTTGGCACCGACCAGCAACCAGTCGCACGGAGGCATCTCGTCAACATGCTGGTAGGCCTGTACCGGCGCCAGATTCAGTGCACCATGCACCGCGCTGTTCAACTGCAGGCCGCGCTCGACCACAGCGCTGTACTCGCTGCGCAGCAGAAAGTGCACATCATGGCCGGCACGCGCCAGCAGCATGCCGTAGAAGCCGCCGATGGCACCGGTGCCGATGATGCCGATACGCGGCGCGGGGGATTGGGACATCAGGGAAGCTCCTCAGCCGGACGAAGCAACGCCTCGTGCATGGCGGTTAACAGATCGCAATGGGTAAGGCGCGCAGACAGTGCGCCAAAGAAATGACCGTCCTTGACCATAAACAACGCTGGCAAATGGAAAACTTCGTAGCGCGTCACCAGCCCGGCGTTATGCCCGGCGTCGATCCAGCACAGGCGTTCGAGCGGTAGCGGCATGGCGGGCAACGCCTGGCGTGCCCAGCGACAGCTGGCACAGCCCGTGCTTGTAAACACCACCAGCGAGGTACCGGGAAGATCGAGCAGGCAGCGGTCGGCATCCAGATCGGTCAGTTCCAGTTGCGTCGCTATACTGAAGTCACTGATATCAGTTTGCCTGCACTCGAGATCGGTGTTCATGCGTAAATTTCTGCGTCATCCAAGTGACATGCCGGTGGAGTTGGTGTTGCGCAGACAGGCCTGCATTCCCCGGCAACGGCTGAACAATATCAGCCTGGGCGGGGTCGCATGCAAGTCATCACGGGGCTTTCGTCGCGGCACCTCGGTCGAGCTGCGCATCCCGCTGCTGGGCGATCAGGCGCGCTATCCCGGCGTGGTAGCATGGTGCCGACGCCAGGAGAGCGACTATCTGGTGGGCATCGCCTTCATCGATGAGGACACCCTGTTCCGCGCCCGCATGGTCGAACAGGTCTGCCAGATCCAGCATTACCGGCAACAGCTCGAACACGAGTCTGGCCAGCCAGTTGCCATCGAGCAATGCGCGCAGGACTGGATCGCCAGGCATGCCGCCACCTTTCCCGACCTGGCCTGAAGCCACTGTGGTACAGGCAGACAATCATCCGATACTGCCCATCTATCGGGCCTATTGAACTTAACGCCCATTGTCGCGCAGCCGCGTACGCGCTAAGGTTCGGCTCCCCCTGCACCAACTAGCTGTGCACCGCCATAGGGGATCGCTGGCGGCCGGCACCCGTGACCTGACGACCTGACCTGATGAATAGCACGATGGCTGATTTACCGATCGACGACCTCAACGTCGCTTCCAACGAAACCCTGATCACCCCCGATCAGCTCAAACGCGAAATCCCCCTGACCGATGCCGCGCTGAAGACCGTCGCCCATGGTCGTCAGGTGGTACGCGACATCCTCGACGGCAAGGATCATCGCCTGTTCGTGGTCGTCGGCCCTTGCTCCATCCACGACATCAAGGCCGCTCATGAGTACGCCGAGCGCCTCAAGGTGCTGGCTGCCGAGCTATCCGACAGCCTGTTCCTGGTCATGCGCGTGTACTTCGAGAAGCCGCGCACCACGGTCGGCTGGAAAGGCCTGATCAACGACCCCTATCTGGATGACTCGTTCAAGATCCAGGACGGCCTGCACATCGGCCGCAAGCTGCTGCGCGACCTGGCAGAAATGGGCCTGCCCACCGCCACCGAAGCGCTCGATCCGATTTCCCCGCAGTACCTGCAGGACCTGATCAGCTGGTCGGCCATCGGCGCGCGCACCACCGAGTCCCAGACCCACCGCGAAATGGCCTCGGGCCTGTCCTCGGCAGTCGGCTTCAAGAATGGTACTGACGGCGGTCTGACCGTGGCGATCAATGCACTTCAGTCGGTTTCCAGCCCACACCGCTTCCTCGGCATCAACCAGGAAGGCGGCGTGTCCATCGTCACCACCAAGGGCAACGCCTACGGTCACGTGGTACTGCGCGGCGGCAACGGTAAACCCAACTACGATTCGGTCAGTGTGGCCATTTGTGAGCAGGAACTGACCAAAGCCGGCATCCGTCCAAACATCATGGTCGACTGCAGCCACGCCAACTCCAATAAGGACCCGGCCCTGCAGCCGCTGGTGCTGGAGAACGTGGCCAACCAGATCCTCGAGGGCAACAACTCCATCGTTGGTCTGATGGTCGAGAGCCACCTGGGCTGGGGCAGCCAGTCGATTCCAAAGAATCTGTGCGACCTCAAGTACGGCGTATCCATCACCGATGCCTGCATCGACTGGGATACCACCGAGAAAAGCCTGCGCGGCATGCACGCCAAGCTCAAGGACGTACTGCCCAAGCGCCCTCGCGGCTAAGCGGTAGCGCAGCAAAACAAACGCCGGGCATTGCACAAAGCCGTTGGGTTAATCTGTTGAAAAAATGAAGCGCATGGTCTTGAATGAGGCTGTGCGCTTCGTCTTTTCAGGGGTTGGCTGTGCAGAAAAAATCTTCTGCGGGTGATGGTGATGCCCTCAATCCCTCAACC
>NZ_VRYE01000178.1 GCF_008041835.1 Ectopseudomonas mendocina | reverse complement strand
GGCGTAACAGAAACATCCCCATCGCCACCCCACACCAAGACTCCGGCACAAAAAAGGGCTACGCTTTCACAGAACCCTTTGATTTGTATGGGTCCTGCACCAGGAGTCGAACCCGGCACCTACTGATTACAAGTCAGTTGCTCTACCAGCTGAGCTATACCGGCATCTGAGGCGCGCCATTATATCCATTCGTCAGCCTGAGTAAAGCCAGGTTTTTTCAGGCTCGGCTATCAGTAGCTTTTGGCTTATGCACAAAGAGAAGGCGTGCTCGATAGCTGCGCACTGGTTCTGTGCGGTGGATCACGAATTTTCGCAACCCATTGTTTTTGCTACCACTTCAGTCTTTGATCGAAAACTGATCAGATGTCTACGGGGCAATTCCCAAGTGGCTTTGCAGCATTTGCCCAGAAAGGATCAACAGAGTTATCCACAGCTTCTGTGTGCAACTCAGGCGCGTTCGGCCAGCAGCAGCAGGTTGCGTGGGCTCAGGCGGTATTCGCAGAAACTGCCCAGTTTCACGCTATAGCCCTGTTCCTGCAGATACAGGGCGCGGTCGAGCAGCAGCCAGAGCTCCAGCGGGCGGCGAAACAGGTTGCGCAGCAACTCCAGGTTGCGCACTTCGGCCAGGCGTTGCCAGCCGAGTGCTTCCAGCTCCGGCCAGTTCTGTTCGCCGGGTGGCGGCACGTCACGCAGCATGGCGAGGTCGTGGCAGAAGTGGGCGAAGGGTTTGCTGAGCCAGTCGCTGGGCAGCGAGGGGGTCGGCAGGTATTCATCGATGCCACGTAGCTGGCGCTGCAGCAGGTCGAAGGCCAGGCGCCAGGCCATCGACTGGTCGCGTTGCCGGCGTACGCGCGCGCCGGCAGTGACGGTTTCGCTCAGCGGCAGGCCGAGGTCGTCGCGTGATAGCTGCAGCGCTGATACTTGTGCGGCAGATGACAGCGGCTGGTAGTGCAGGCCGGCGATGCGGTTGTAGCAGCAGGGCGCCACTGCCAGTTGCGAGCAGCTGTTGCGGCTGGCCAGCTGCAAGAGTCGCACGTGCAAGTCGCCACAGGCGTGCAGGGCGACCGGGGTGTGCTCTTTCTTAAGGCGTGCGTTGCAAGTATCGGCCAGTACATCCTGTCGGATGTGGGTGGCGTTCAGGCCCAGGCGTTTACTGAGTGCGCTGCCGGATTCGATCAGCGCCGGGTCGTATTCCAGGCAGGTCAGGCGCTGACCGATCTGGGTCAGCCAGCGGCCTAGCAGCCTGTCGGACTTTTCCCCTCGCCGGTAGAATTGCGCATCGCTCCTGGAACCTGACTGTATGAGCCGCTTTCGACCGATAAACCGCGAAATCGACTACTTGCTCCCGCCGTCGGTGCAGGACTGGCTGCCCGAGTCACATTTGGCGCGCTACGTGGTGGAGGTCGTAGAGGGCCTGGATCTGTCGAAGCTGGAGAGCGTCTATGCGGGCCGTGGCAGCGCTGCCTACCATCCGGCTATGTTGCTGTCGTTGCTGATCTACGGCTATGCCACGGG
>NZ_VRYE01000177.1 GCF_008041835.1 Ectopseudomonas mendocina | reverse complement strand
GAACTCTGTGCGGGGCGGGTTGCCCGCCTCAAGCCGGCCTGAACCGGCGGGCGCCCCCGGCCCGGCTAAATGGGGGAAAGGGGGCAGTGCGCCCCATACGCGGGAATTGAATAAAAAACGATCAAGTTTTAGCGGTGGAAGGCAGGTTGTTGATACACCGAGGCTTCACCGGCCACGCCTGCCAGCCTCATGAGAAATCCGGGTTAGCTGGATGGATTGCACACAGACATGTTCACCCACTTTCATGTTTCCTTACCTGACCTATCGCGCCGCTCAAACCTAGATATAAGATGGGGAAGATGTTCCCTGATATCTGGCCAATGCTCGGAACAATGGATTGTCAGAGGTATTGATGAAGATCGCCAAAAGCCTCACCACCTACGACCTTGAAGATCTCTATCCCTCATGTCAGGTGGATGCTTACCTTCGCCTTCCGAAAAGCATGAGCCATGGTGGCTTACTGGGCATAGACGCAGCGCTTGCCCAGTTGGTCATCACCTGGGCTCGTGCCCATGAAGAGAGCGTTCTGCACCTCTATGCGGGTATCGAAGATGCCCTGGATCAGATCTCGCAACTAGGAAGATCCGCAGCAGGCTTGGCTGCCTTGATCATGGCCCACAAGATTGTGGACGAGAAGCGTGAACCAGTTGAGAAGCGTGCCGCGCTCACTGCTATCAGGCCTTTCATCGAAGCAATGTACGAGGGCGATCTACGCAATACCTCGAATGAGCGAGGTGCGCGCCCCACCTCAATCAATCTGTTCAGTATCAACTTCGCCCAGATGGAGTTCATCAAGCCTTTCTACTATGGCGAAAGTGCGCCTCAAATCCACTCCCACTCCTCGTTTGCCAGCCTACTTGAGAAGTCGTCCGCGCTGATGCACACGAAGCAGGGTAAGCACTCATTGATCCGGGGTGGGCTACCCGCGCTTGGCAGTGTGATTGCTGAGTTGATTGCCAATGCCGATCAGCACGCCGTAACCGATGTGCATGGGGTGAAGTACAAGAAGGGGCTGCGCGGCATTTCTGTGAAGGCTAGCCGGATAAAAAAGCATGACATCCATACTCATTCGGACAAGGAAGCACAGTTCGCCTTGTTCGTGTTGAAGAACATGCTGAAGGGGGAGGAGTACCTGGACTTCCTGGAGATTTCGGTGATCGATGCTGGGCCTGGCCTTGCACGGAGATGGCTCTCAGCAAAAAAAGGCGCTCCCGTTGAAGATCTGAGTGACCTTCCGTTGGCCGATGAGCTGGAGGCGACGCTGGAGTGCTTCAAAAAGCACGTTACGACAAAAGACTCCGTAACCTCCGGAATGGGCCTGCACAACGCGGTGCAGGCTCTCAATAAACTCAAGGCTTATGTTCGCCTTCGCACCGGGCGACTCTGCCTTTATCAGACGTTTCAAGGGCTTGATCAGGTTGTCGCGTACAACCCCAGGAACTGGAGCGGTGACCGCGAACTGACAGCAGCCGAAGGCACTGTATTTACGATCTGTATTCCGGTGAGCTGAGATGCCAGATCTCTTTGATTTCGAGGTGTGTCTCACCCCTTCTTCCGGAGGTGAGCCTGCGCATGTTGTGGTGTTTTTCATTGGCCCTGAGCGGATCACAGCAGCCCATATCACTGAAGCGCTTCAGAAACGGTTGAACGACTACATTCTTCCAGACCACGTTACGTTCCTTGTGCCTGATTGCTACCGGCAATGGATTAAAGAGCAGTGCGCCGATAAAACGAGCCCGATTGCAATTGCGCTCGAAAGGCGCGCTCCAGGTGCGACCGTCTCCTATGGCTTCACCTTCTTCAACGAGCATGGCGAGATCACCAAGTACGCCAATGTCGCTGGAGCGCATAGGGAAATTAGTCGGCTGATTACTGATGCTGCGAATCAGATCGTTCAAGCCGGGATGAAGAAGTTGGTCAAGTGCACCTCAGTGCTGACCAAGGCGCCTGCCGGCTTCTTCTTTTCAAAGCCTTCGTCGCGAGCGTCCAACTACTTCATCCGAGCCGAGAACCTGCTGAGCGAAACGCAGCACTCGCACTTTCTCGCCTTTGCGTGCCTCAAGGTGATCAAGGATGCCTCCGGCAGCGGCGTGCAAGTGTTGGATACGATCTATCTCGATACGATGGCATTTCTTCCTATCGCGCTCTCGATCCAACTGTTTCAGGCGAAGTTCGGCAAGCCAACGATTCAGACCATCAAATCCTTCCATTCTCACGATGGCTTGAGGGATGGCCCATTGCCGAATGGGGCTTCCTCCTTGTGCTTGATCTCCGCCTCGACCAACTGTGGGTTGGCGAGGGAATGGGTACGGGTCAACGCGGCCTCGCCAAGCTTGGTCACGACCTTCCTCTCGTTCCTTCCGGAATCCGACTCGTGCAGAGTGCTCCATACCATCGATAAACCAGACGACTTCGAATCTATAGCCGAGACCGAATCGACAGATGGGAGGAAGTTAATCCGCATACACGGGGAGCGATTTGTTGCGGAGCATACCGAGACGCGGTTGCTCAATATCAGCATGGATCATCTGCCCGAAGGGCTTCAGTCCAAGTTCTATTCATACATGGGGCAGGGCCTGTTCACGTGCTTTAGCCAGATACCGAACCGAGAAAGACAGCGGACTGTACACGTCGACAAGGACAAGCTGGTCGCCACCGAGGAGTTCAAAGACTGGTTCACCCAGGCATTGATGGAGGAGTCGCCGGCCTCTACCTCCGTCATCATCCACGACGATGATACGGCGAGCGAGAAGATGGCCCAGAGTGCACAGGATTTCTTGGTGGCGAGGGGGCTGACGTGCACTGTCGTTAATGCTAAGGCGTTCAACCCAGACGAGAAATTTGATGGGTCAGTGATAGTCGTTGCGGCAGCAGCCGAGCGGGGCACTTTGTTACTTAGCATCAGCCGCCGACTCAGGTCGGCTCAAAAATCAGGCACGCGTGTTTACCTGATAGGCGCGCTTATGGGGCGCTCGTATGAGCTGATGAGGGAGCTAGCCGCCAACCTCACCCAACCGCCTAAGGGCAGTCGAAAATATGTGTTCAAGCCGTACCTGGAAATTCCAGCGGCCAGCCTGTCTTGCAATAACCACTGGCAGCAAGAATACAAGCTGTTGAGTCAGCTGCTTGCATTCAACAAAGAGGATGTTTCAGATGAGGCGAAAGCTCGCCTGAGTGCGTTCGACCAGGCTGGTACAGCAGGCCTTGCCGACCATGCCTTCTGGCAAAGTAGCGATCACCGCGGCCCGATGAGATTGACCAAAGGCTTTGCCTTTGTGAGTGGCACCAAGAATGTCACCGTGGCCGCCTGCGCAGACATTTTTCTGACCATCTTGTGGGTTCTCCAAAACGCCCGTGAGAACGGAAAAATAAATGATGTGAAGCGCCTTGAGTCAGGTGAATTGCAGCAGGTGCTGCTATCGCCAGAGGTCTTTTCTCGATACGACGATGGCATCATTCAGGGAGCATTTCTTCGGGCAGCCTTGCCCGCGGAGCTTGATTACAGTGCCCACGAAACCTACAGCGCATCCATAGCTGACATCATCCTCCGGGTTGCTCAAGGCTATGGCTATGAGCGGGGGGAGGCTGCCATGGAATTCATCACGGCTCTGGCGATAGGCAAGATTCGCCTGCACAAAGAAATCGACAAAAAGCTCAGAACCGCTATCGCGCAGGCCCTTCAGGGCAAAGTTGACGATGTGGGTCTGCTCTTGGGGGATCAACCTTCCCCGATCTGACGTGCTCCGTTACCAAGCTGCTACGGGGCAGTGGTGTACTTCTCTTCCGTTGATCTCAGTAGTCATCGCCATGATGTTGGCGCTTTGCGGCGCTGCGGCCCCAGTACAGTGTGTCAGGGGGAGTCCGCAAGATCGCCCGCAGCCTAGGGGCTGCCAACCGGCAGCCCCTCCAGCAAGCTGGCCCGGAGTCATCCAGCATGCAGAGTGCTGGTATCGTGAATCCGAGGCTTATCCTGCTTGTTCTTGTCATCGCTCAGAAACGCGACCTGTCGCCGTAAAACCTCAAGCTCATCGAGGAGTGCTTGCTCAGTACTGCTCTGCTCAATCACTTCGCCAGTGTCCAGGTTCAGCCAGCGGGCATCGGCAATTCGCACCTCTTTGATCTGACGATCATTTCCAACCCGGCTCTCCGCTCTCATTTGAACAGCCCTGCGCAGTTCATACTTACTTTCCGGGTTGCCATGGTTGATCAGTAGCGTCGCGGCTTTGTCACAGCCATAGCCATCAGTGCGGAACAAGAAATCCAGCAGCATCTGTTGATCGGCATGGGCAGAGTAGTAGGGTGACATATCAATCACCTCTGCCAGATGAGGTACAAGACTATCCATGGGCGTAGGGGATGCTGTAGCACGCTGCATCAGCTCGGCCCCTTTTGAGCCGGCAGACTGATAGCCAGTGAGGATCACGGTGTTACGCGGGTCGCTACCCCAGCGTTCCAGATAGCTCACCACCGGCCCGTTGTCGCACATGCCGGCGCTGGCGATCACGATATCAGCCTCAAAGTTGGAGGGCTGCTTGGGTTTTGTCATGCTCAGATAGCCTCCATCGCTTGCCTTGAAGCGGCCATGTTCTACCAGGCGCTCCAACATGGCTTGAATCTCATCGGCATGCATGACCAGTGACTCACACAGTTCTGCATTCAGGTATTTGAACTTGCCGTTAGGTGACTTGCTGCACAGGTGTCTTGCATACACCTGAGTCACCGCGTGGCCCAGTGGCGCATGAACATTGGCTATGATTGGTCGGTCATTGCCGTTATGTCCAAGTGCCTGTCTGCTCGCGGGGAGGCTAACTTTCATCCAGTGCAGGACGTCCATCAGTAACTCCTGAGCACGGTGCAGCGAGAAGGCCGGCATCAAGACCTTACCGCCCTTTACGAAAAGAGTGTGTGCGATGACTTCAGCCAAACGTGCCAGGCGTAGTTGGGAATCCTGATGCTCTTGTGCACGCACACGTCCGCCGTAAGTGGACTCAACAACAATGTAGTCCGTATCGGCAAAAGGGTGTTGGCCGCTCTTCATCAGCGGCAGATAGGCGTTCTCATCCGTCTGGCAACCCACGTCACCGCTGAAGCAGATGGAGCGATTATCATCATTCACCTTCCAGCCAATGCTGATCAAGCAGGCCCCCAGGATATGGCTGCTGCGTAGGTAGGACATCCAGATACCCTCGGCCAATCGGATGCTGCGGCCCCATTTGAAACCGAGGTCATCATCCAGAACACTCCAGCGAATCTGCCTCACCTCGTGCTCAGTAAACATACGGCTTACCCGTGCTGCGTCCAGCAGCATAAGTTCGGTAAGTTCACGGGTTGCACGGGTGGCATATACCAAGCCAGTAAAACCCTCACGTACCAGCCGGGGCAGCAGGCCACAGTGATCGATGTGGGCATGAGTGAGTAGCACATATTTGAGGCGCACAGCCTTGAAGGGAAACGCTTGGCTATTGGCGCATTCCTCGCGCTCTGTACCCTGATGCATACCGCAGTCCACCAGAAACTGAGTGTCAGAGTCGGTGTGATGAAGCCAGGTGCACGAGCCACTGACACCTTCGATTGCGCCGACGAATTTGATTTTCAACATGAATGTGTCCTTTGTTCTGGGCGACAGTGATCACGGCTCTTGGGTAGTGAGCCGAGCTGTCAGTAATAAGTTTTTTCGGGTGCGACTGAACGCGTTAGGCCTAGTCGATTATCGACTTGATAACGGCTGCCACCGGGTGGCGTCGTGGTATCTCATTAATCTTCGTCTGAGCGCTCATCCTGCGGATTTCGGAGCACCGT
>NZ_VRYE01000176.1 GCF_008041835.1 Ectopseudomonas mendocina | reverse complement strand
ATCCATGCTGTGCACCACCACTGTATCGCCTTCGCGGACGAAGCTCAGCAGCGCTTCGAGCTGGGGGCGCTGGGTGTCCTTGCCCGATGCCTTGTCGGTGAACACCTTGCTCACCTGGGTTTGTTCCAGCTGGCGTTCCGGGTTCTGGTCAAAGCTGCTGACCCGGACGTAGCCGATGCGGTGCCCCTGCACGATGTCTCCTTGGTTGAAGGCGGCTTAAGTGCACTTTCTGTTCCGTTGTGCCTCAAAGCCCATTTCTGTCAGGCTGAAATCTATAACCTTCGCGGGCATGTGTCAAAAAATGGGAAAGCAGACTCTATTCTGACGAAGCGGCGCGGCCCTGCCTGACATCAAGTTAGGGTATAGCCTAGATTGACATGCGCGATGCAACCCTTAACTTGCTTGCACCTATCGTTTTCCATGCTAGCCCGGATTTCTCATGACCGCATAAACAAAAACGGCTGAAAGCCTTATGATTCTTGTCGCCAAACAAAGCCCCATAAGTCTTCAGCCGCGCACAAAATGCTACCAGAAAAACTCCACTTTTCACCCCTCTCTCGCCGCCTCGTCGAGGCCTCTTTCACCGGTGGTCACATCACCTCGGATGCGGGCTTGTTGCTGCTGCGCGAGGTCGACCGGCCGCATGGCTTGACCCGCCGCCTGGCCAAAATCGTTCCCGATCGGCGTGATCCTGGGCGTGGCCAGCGTGTCCTGCAGACACGGCT
>NZ_VRYE01000175.1 GCF_008041835.1 Ectopseudomonas mendocina | reverse complement strand
CACCCAGTCGCCCGCAGCCCCCTGGGAGGGTCCCTCGTCCGGCAGGCCAGCAAGAAGCGAAACCCCCATCTAGGCTCGGGAGCAACGGCTCCCGTTACGAAGTCGAATATACGGTCGCGTTGATCACCATCTTGCTACTTGCGACAGAGCAGGAGTCCATATACGGGCTACGGCAGCGGTGCGCGCGGCGCACCCTACAGGGCTGCGATCAGAGAATATTGGCGTAGTCCGCTTCGATGCGATCCAGGCTCAGATGATTGAGGAAGTTGGAGAAGCACATCCAGGCCGACAGTGCGTTCATGTCCTGAAACTGCGGAGGCAGGTACTTGGGCGGCAGTACCAGGCCTTCGTCCACCAGCTTGCGCAGGGTGCGCATGTCTTCTAGGGTGGTCTTGCCGCAGAACAGCAGCGGAATCTGCTCCAGCTTGCCCTTGCGCACCGCCAGCTGGATGTAGTTGTAAATCAGGATGAAGCCCTTCAGGTAGGACAGATCCTTGGTGAACGGCAGGCCGTTCGGCAGCGAGCCACGGAACACCCGGCTGGCGTTGCTGTAGCTACCCTCCATGCCGTAGCCCTGCTCGCGGAAGAACTCGAACACCTGAAGAAAATCTGCCCCCTCTTCGGCCATGTGGATGGCACGGGTGCGGTTGGTCAGCTTGCGCAGGCGCGTCGGATAGGAGGCGAAGGCGATCACCTCCATGAGAATGGCCAGCCCCTCCTGGGTCACCGTCGACGAGGGCGGCCCCTTGGCCAGGAAGGTGCAGATCGGCTGGTTCAGGCCATTGAGCGTGGTGCCGACATGCACCAGACCTTCATGCACCTCCAGTGCCTTGACGTCACGCTCGTTGAAGCGCGCATCACTGCGGATCTTGATGTAGTCGGCGCCAGCCGCGGCGTCAGCGAGGATGCCGTCGGACTCGAACACGCGGATGGTATCGTCGCCGAACACCCCGGCCAGACGCTGCTGCAGAATGTTGACGGCATCACTGGCGTCAAGGTTCTTGGCCTCATCCTCCAGATCACCGCGTGCGGCGATGTTGTTGAGGTAGTCCGAAAGCATCAGGCCAAGATCGGCCAGGGTCGGGTCACCGGCGTGGAAGGCATCGGAAGCCGCGCCGTAGAGCTCCTGGCTGATCAGGCCGAAGTCCTCGGTGCCGCGCGCTTCGAGCATGCGGATGACCATGCGGTATTCCTTGCACATGCGCCGCATGATCTGCCCGACCGGGTTGAACTGACCGAGCTGACGGGTAATGTCGCGCTCGATGTTCTGGAATTCCAGCTTCTTCGCCGCGGCATCGAAGGCCAGCGGTCGGCCCAGGTAGTAGTCGCGGTCCACCGCCGGCGGCTGCTTGCCCTTGGCCTTGAGAAAGCCATCGCGGATGCCGTCGTCCCACTTCACCGCATCGAGCACGCGGATGGGGGTCTGCGCCTCGACGATACGGTCGCTTAGCGCGCGAATGCAGAGTTGATAGTCGTCCAGTTTTTGCTGGCTGTTCATTGCAATTCCTATTCGGCCACTCGCTGGTAACGCGCCACCTCGACGAACAGATCGGCGTTGGCCGGGTCGTCGAGGTAGGCGAACACCTTGTCCAGCGGGCTGGTGATCAGTGCACCATCAGCTTCGGGCATGGCCACGGTCTGCCCCTCCAGCAGGCCCTTGTTCATGTCCTGCAGGATGCGCTCGGTATCCAGGTTATACAGCACCAGCTCGTTGCCACGGGTCAGCTCGAAGCCGGCAATGGCGAAGTTGGCCCCCAGGCTTTTCGGCAAACCCGCCGAGAGGTACCAGCGCCGGCCATGGTGGGCGACGGTAAAGCCGAAGGTCTCGACACTGCCTTCGTTGTCGAGACTGCCCTCATAGATACGCGCCTGATAAAGGTTGGAGCCGGCACGGGTGATCTCCAGATAGAGCTGATCACCCCATTCATCCTGGCGGGTCCACTCACCCAGCAGTGGCATGGGCGCGGCCTCGTTGGCCGGGATCGGGTCCTTGAAGGTAACCAGACAGCCACTCAACAGCAGGAAGGACAGGGCGACCAATACGCGCCAGGCTTTCATTACGCTCTCCTTGTGCAGGCCGTTCGATCCGATGATCGACGCTTACAGCCCCAGAACCAGATTCATGTAACGTTTAAGAATGGCCAGCATTGCCTGACTGTCCAGATTTTCGACACCGTCCAGCAGCCCCTGATACTCCATCTGCATGATGGTGGCCGTCAACAGCACGGCATCCTGCTCGGGCTGGCGCGAGCCCAACACCTCGAAGAAGTGCGTCACGCCCTGCTGCAGAATCTGCCGGTGGGCCCGCACCAGTTCGCGCAGACGCGGATTGAGCAACGCCTCCTGCTGGAACGCCTGCTCAGCGATCAGGTGATCGCGGCGCTCACGCAGTTGGCGCTGCACGTACTGCACCGCCAGTTCGGCAATCTCCTCGGCCAACTGCCGGCGCGCCTGCTCGCTGCCATCCAGGCGACCGACCATCTCCTCCAGCGCCCCTGGGTGCTGGCCCAGAACGCCGCCATCTGCGCGGCGCTACGCTCGACGAACTGGGCGAAGGTATCGGTGATCAGGTCATCGATATCCTTGAAGTAGTAGGTCGTGGCCGACAGCGGCACCTGCGCCTCGGCGGCTACCGCACGATGGCGCACGGCGCGCACGCCCTCACGCACGACGATGCGCATGGCGGCATCGAGAATCGCCTGACGGCGCTGCTCGCTGCTCTGACGGCTAGCCTTGCGCCCCTGGTACTGAACACTGCCGAGAATGTCATGAGCGGCCTGGGCGGCATTCGGGGAGGCAGATGGGAAATTCAAGACGGGGCGGCCTCCGGTGAGTTGGCGATGGCAAGCAGAGTAAACGCTTGGACAGCCAACCAAAAGGCTCCGTTTCGTTTGCCAGCCCGCCCCCCGGAGAAATCGCTTTGAATGCCCGCGTTACAGACAGCAAAAAGCCGCCCGAGGGCTAATGCCAGTCAGTTAAGCGTCGACGCTGCCAATGGG
>NZ_VRYE01000174.1 GCF_008041835.1 Ectopseudomonas mendocina | reverse complement strand
ATCCGGTGAGATGCCGGGCTGTCTCGCTCTCATGCAAAGGTAAGATCAACCATTTACTCGGCTTACCCCGAAGAAGTAGGTTTCCTCACCATTGAAGCTGACTTCGGCAGAGAAAGACGACTCCGATGCGACGATCTTGTCGCCCAGGCGTCCCGCATCATCGGGTAGCGAAGTGACGCCGACCGGGCTGTCCGCAGCCAGACGCTGCACATGAGCCAGGTCTGCCATTTGCGCAGGGCGCATCACCAGCATGGAGTCACTCCTTCAAAGGTTTATGGCCAGTGTCAGGCTGACAGCAGCAGGAAGCCTGCCATAGCCTGCAAACACTCAGGCCGCTATCAGTTTGCTCAGCGCACGTTCGAAACGGGCCAGGCCTTCGTCGATATCGGCGTCTTCGACCACCAGGCTCGGGGCGAAACGCAGCACGTCCGGCCCCGCCTGCAGAATCATCAGGCCTTCGGCCGTGGCAGCATCGAGCACCTGCTTGGCCTTGCCCTGCCACTCGTCATTGAGCACGCAGCCGAGCAGCAGGCCCATGCCGCGTACCTGCTCGAACAGACCGTATTGCTTGCCCAGCGCCAGCAGGCGGGTCTTGAAGCGCTCGCTCTTGGCTTTCACGCCTTCCAGCGTCTGACGGGTGTTGACGATGTCCAGCACTGCCTCACCGACCGCACAGGCCAGCGGGTTGCCGCCGTAGGTGGTGCCGTGGGTGCCAGGCGAAAAATGCTTGGCCAGTTCGGTGGTGGTGAGCATCGCCGCGATGGGGAAGCCGCCACCCAGGCTCTTGGCGCTGGAGAGAATGTCCGGCACCACGCCGTAGTGCATGTAGGCGAACAGCTCGCCACTACGGCCCATGCCGCTCTGCACTTCATCGAACACCAGCAGCGCATTGTGCGCATCGCACAGCGCGCGGGCGCCTTCCAGGTAGGCCTTCTCGGCAGGCAGCACGCCACCCTCGCCCTGAATCGGCTCCAGCACCACGGCGCAGGTCTTGTCGGAAATGGCGGCTTTCAGCGCCTCCAGATCGTTGTACGGCACATGGGTGATGCCCTGAATCTTCGGCCCGAAACCGTCGGAGTACTTCGGCTGACCGCCGACGCTGACGGTGAACAGGGTACGACCATGGAAACTGTTGGTGGCCGCGATGATCTCGTGCTTGTCCGGGCCAAAACGGTCATGAGCGACGCGCCGCGCCAGCTTGAACGCAGCCTCGTTGGCCTCGGCGCCGGAGTTGCAGAAGAACACGCGCTCGGCAAAGGTCGCCTCGACCAGCTTCTTGCCCAGGCGCAGGGCCGGCTCGTTGGTGAACACGTTGGAGATGTGCCAGAGGGTGTTGGCCTGCTCGGTCAGCGCGGCGACCAACACTGGGTGGCAGTGGCCCAGCACGTTGACGGCGATGCCGCCGGCGAAGTCGATCAGCTCTCGGCCGCTCTGATCCCAGACTCGCGAACCCAGGCCGCGCACGGGAACGAAGGCAGCAGGGGCGTAGTTGGGGACCATGAACTGGTCGAAGTCGGCGCGTTGCACCGCATCGTGCTGAACGGACATCAAAGCTCTCCTGATGAGAAATACCGGTCGTTGGCAGACGGAAAAACGCCCGAAACGACAGGGAATGCAAGGATTGTAGGGACTGAATCAGGGCCGGCATTGTCGCCATGCGACAACTTCTTACAGCGCCACCCCGGGTTTTCCACGGGTTTTCGTCGAAGCGACAGAAAACGTCGGAAAGGCGCAGTTTAATCGCAGATCGCTGCCAGGAGCACGCTGCAGGAAAAAATCTCCGCAGGCTGACTGGTCGGTATCGAAACGCTCTGGTTTGTAGACCGGATGAAATCCGGGGCCGGTACCAGATCGCCCCGGATTTCATCCGGGCTACCGCAGCATGGAAGCGAGCTGGATCAGCCGCGCTCGACCGGCGTCGAGGTCAGCTCGAACGGGCTGTTGCTGCGGCGCTGGTTGCGGTCGTCACGCGGCGTGGCGCCGAAGAAGTTGCGGTAGGCACTGGAGAAATGCGGCCCCGAGGAGAAACCGCAGGACAGGCCGATCTGGATGATCGACTTGCTGGTCTGCATCAGCAGCTGGCGCGCTTTGTTCAGGCGCAGCTCCAGGTAATACTGGCTGGGCACACGATTGAGGTACTGCTTGAAGATGCGCTCCAGTTGCCGGCGCGACACGCAGACATGCTGGGCGATCTCGTCGGTGGTCAGCGGCTCCTCGATATTGGCCTCCATCAGCAGCACCGCCTGGGTCAGCTTGGGGTGGCTGGAACCGAGGCGATTTTGCAGCGGAATACGCTGACGCTCCCCACCTTCGCGAATACGCTCGACCACCAGCTCCTCACTCACCGCACCGGCCAATTCGGCGCCGTGATCGCGCGCCAGCACGGCCAGCAGCAGATCGAGCACGGCCATGCCGCCGCAGGCGGTCAGGCGATCACGGTCCCAGTCGAACAGATGGCTGGTGGCGATGACCTTGGGGAAGCGCTCGGAAAAATCATCCTGCCAGCGCCAGTGCACCGCCGCGCGGTAACCATCGAGCAGACCGAGCTGCGCCAGCGGATAGACCCCAGCAGACAGGCCGCCAATCACACAACCGCTGCGCACCTGCTGCTTGAGTGCAGCGGCCAGCCCGGCAGACACCTGCGCCGGCGGCACATCGGCCAGCAGGAACAGCTTGTCCAGGCCGTCCATATGCCCGGCCCAGGGCTCGCCTGGCAGCCGCCAGTCACCAGCCGCCAGCGGCTCGGCCTGGAGAAACACCAGCTCGTAGACCACTTCCGGGTGTACACGCTGGGCGACACGCAGGGCTTCCTCTGCCAGAGATAACGTCAGCGCCTTGGTGCCGGGCCAGTATAGAAAGCCGATTCGATGAGGGGTCATGAAAGCCTGTTCACAGTTTGCTGCGCGTCGGGCCTGCTGCGTTAAAAACAGGCTCGGAATGCTCATGTACAAAAGTACACTCCGCTTCCTCGCCTGTTTTTGCCTTGCATGCATCTAGCTCGCAAGACTTTGAACAGGCTTTGAAACGCAGTCTAGCTTCTTATTATTTGAGACTGCCGGAAAGAAACTGCTTGAGCCGCTCGGATTGCGGATTGGCCAGCACTTCCTTCGGGCAACCGCGCTCTTCCACCAGCCCCTTGTGCAGGAATACCAACTGGTTCGACACCTCGCGGGCAAAACCCATTTCGTGGGTCACCACCACCATGGTGCGGCCTTCACCGGCCAGGTCCTGCATCACCTTGAGCACTTCGCCGACCAGCTCCGGGTCGAGCGCCGAGGTCGGCTCGTCGAACAGCATCACTTCCGGCTCAATCGCCAGTGCGCGGGCAATGGCCACGCGCTGCTGCTCGCCACCGCTCATGTGCGCCGGGTAGGCGTCCTTGCGGTGCGCCACACCGACCTTGGCCAGATAATGCTCGGCCTTGTCACGGACTTCGACCTTGTTCATGCCCAGCACATGCACCGGCGCTTCCATGACGTTCTCCAGGGCGCTCATGTGCGACCACAGGTTGAAGTGCTGGAACACCATGGCCAGGCGCGAGCGCATGCGCTGCAACTGTTTGGCATCGGCGGCGCGCAGCGAACCGTCCTTGGCCAGCACCAGCTTCAGCTCTTCGTTGTTGAGCAGAATCTTGCCGGCATGCGGCTGTTCCAGCAGGTTCAGGCAGCGCAGGAAGGTGCTCTTGCCCGAGCCGCTGGAGCCGATGATGCTGATCACGTCGCCGGCCTTGGCCGCCATCGACACGCCCTTGATCACCTCATGGCTGCCGTAGCGCTTGTGCAGGTCCTGAACTTCGAGTTTGTACATGTTCGGGTTCTCTTCAATCGTCATGGCGTCAGGCCTTGCGCGGCGCCAGGTAAGCCAGCCAGCGACGCTCGGCAAGCTTGAACAGGCGCACCAGGATGAAGGTCAGCGCCAGGTAGAACAGGCCGGCAGTGACGTAGGCCTCGAACGGCAGGTAGTACTTCGAGCTGACGGTCTTGGCCGCGCCGGTGATGTCGATCAGGGTCACCACCGAGGCCAGACTGGTGGTGTGCAGCATCATGATCACCTCATTGCTGTACTGCGGCAGCGCACGGCGCAACGCCGACGGCAGCAGAATGCGCCAATACAGCTTGCTGCGCGACATACCCATGGCCTTGGCCGCCTCGATCTCGCCGGGCGGTGTGGCCTTGAGGCTGCCCGCGAGGATTTCCGCAGTGTAGGCACTGGTGTTGATGGCAAAGGCCAGGCAGGCACAGAAGGTGGCGCTGGACAGGTAGGGCCACAGGAAACTCTCGCGCACGGCCTCGAACTGGGCCAGGCCGTAGTACAGCAGGTACAGCTGCACCAGCATCGGCGTGCCACGGATCACATAGGTGTAGAGCCACGCTGGGAAGTTGATCAGCTTCTGTCTGGATACCCGCATGATCGCCAGCGGTACGGCCAGCAGCAGCCCCACGGCCAGCGCGATGATCAGCAGCTTGAGGGTCACCAGCACACCACCGAAATACAGCGGCAGACTGTCGAGTACCACGTTGTAATCGAAAAGCATGGTCACTCCCCTCAGAGCTCGGCGGCTTTCACGCCGACCGAATAGCGCCGTTCGAGATAGCGCAACACCAGCAGCGACACGCTGGTTATCGCCAGGTACACGGCGGCCGCCAGAAGGATGTAGGTGAACGGCTCACGGGTGGCATCACCGGCGCTCTTGGCACGGGCCATCATGTCCTGCAGGCCGACCAGGGAGATCAGCGCGGTGGCCTTGACCAGCACCAGCCAGTTGTTGGTGATGCCGGGAATCGCCAGGCGGATCATCTGCGGCACGAGGATGCGCAAGAACACCCGCAGCGGGCTCATGCCATAGGCCAGACCTGCCTCGCCCTGCCCTTTCGGGATAGCCATGAAGGCACCGCGGAAGGTCTCCGACAGATAGGCGCCGTAAATAAAGCCCAGCGTACCGACACCGGCCACGAAGGGGTTGATGTCGATGTAGTCCTCATGCCCCAGCAACGGGGCGATGCGATTCACCAGATCCTGACCGCCAAAGAAGATCAGCAGAATCAGCACCAGCTCGGGAATGCCACGAATCACCGTGGCATAGGTCTCCCCCAGCAGCGCCAGCCATCTCACCGGCGACAGACGAAACGCCGCGCCAAGCAGGCCAAGCGCGACGGCGACCGCCATCGACAGCAGTGCCAACTGCACGGTAAGCCAGGCACCGTCGAGAATGGTCGAGCCGTAGCCTTGAAGCATGCGCCAATACCTCTCAGGCACCAGAATGGCGCCGTATCGCACAAAGAAAATGGATGTTGTCTGCCCGCCAGCTCAGGCGAGCAGCAGAGCCCTACGGATGAACCAAGAAAAAAGTGGCACAACCTCGGCAAGGGTTAGTGCCACTTCATCTGCCGCGTTGCGTTTACTCGCCGTAAACGTCGAAGTCGAAGTACTTGTCCTGCACTTCCTTGTACTTGCCATTGGCGCGAATGGCGAGGATGGCCGCGCTGATCTTGTCGGCCAGTGCCTTGTCACCCTTGCGCACGGCGATGCCCTGGCCTTCGCCGAAGTACTTAACGTCGGTGAAGTCCGGGCCGACGAAGGCGAAGCCCTTGCCGCCGTCGGTCTTGAGGAAGCCGTCATCGATGTTCACCGAGTCGGCCAGGGTGGCATCCAGGCGGCCGGACTGCATATCCAGGAACACTTCGTTCTGCGAACCGTAGCGCACGATTTCGGCGCCGGCCGGGGCGAAGATGTCGGTGGCGTAACGGTCGTATACGGACGAGCGCTGCACGCCGATCTTCTTGCCTTTGAGGTCGACCAGCGGATCTTTCAGCTCGGTGCCGGCTTTCATCGCCAGCTTGGCTGGGGTGGCGTAGTACTTGCCGGTGAAGTCGACGGACTTCTTGCGGTCTTCGGTGATCGACATGGACGACAGCACGGCGTCGAACTTGCGCACTTTCAGTGCCGGGATCAGACCGTCGAACTCCTGCTCGATCCACTTGCACTCGACCTTCATCTCTTCGCACAGGGCGTTGCCGATGTCGTAGTCGAAACCAGCGATCTGACCATCGGGAGTCTTGAATGCGAAGGGCGGATAGGCCGCCTCGATGCCAATGCGCAGCGGTTTTTCAGCCAGCGCCAGGGGCGACATCAGAGACAGCGCCAGGGCGCCGAGCAGTGCGATCTTCTTCATTCTTTGCTCCTTCGAATTGGGTATGGCATCGATGGCAGTGAGGGGCCCGGGCCTTTTATGGATTGTAGAAGGCGGTGCTGCGCTGTCGTGGTGGACAAGCGACAAAGGGCCTTGGCTGGGTGAGCGGCATTCTAGCGGCAGGCAATGAGGCGATATTTCCTCAATGCGACAACTAATTACAGAAGCACAGGAAGCGCCGGCGGCAGATATTGACAGCCCGCAAAAGGAGTGATCAAGCAGAAAAGGGTAAACGGATATCTACAGCAATACTCAGGCCATAAATCAGCAAAAGCCCGATTCATGGGCCTCACCGCCGGTTTCGCGTGTCATTCAGTGTTGTAAATGGCACCGTATCGGCGCACCAACGTTCCCTAACCGCCCAAGCGGGTGCGCGATGTTACCGCCACATGCGCCATCCCCGGGTCATGCAAGCGGCCGGCGCGCTCGCGCGCGACCAGGAACGCGCCCTGCTCGCGACAGCATTTGCCCGGCACACTCGCGCCCATACAACGCTCGAGCAAAACTTTTCGCGGCGAGGGCACTTCTACCCCAGGCGACCGGTCACCTCATAACGCCGGCGTACGCGGCGGCACCAGGCGCTTGTTGCCGGTGGATTCGTAGGCTGCCGCCAGTTGCAACAACGCCGAATCGTCATAGGCACGGCCGGCGAAGGTCAGCCCGACCGGCATGCCGATATCGGCCATCACCCCCATCGGCACGGTGACGGTCGGTACGCCCAGATGACGAATCGCCAGATTGCCGTTGGCCACCCACACGCCATTGCTCCAGGCAATATCGGCGGACGCCGGATTGACGTCGGCATCGGCCGGGCCGACATCGGCCACGGTGGGAAACAACACCGCATCCAGGCCCAGCTGCGCCATCCAGTCCTCCAGGTCGATCTTGCGCGTGTACTCCAGGCCGCGCAGGCCATCGGGTAACGTGGCGATCTGATCCCACTGCTTGAGGCCGCGCTTGGCCATGTTGACGTATTCGTCCATCCCCGCCGCCAGATCGCCCTCGCGGTTCGGCAGCGTGCCCGGATCGTGGGGGAAGATCTGCGAGCCATCGACATCGGCCAGACGGTTGAGCTTGGGGTCGCCATTGGCGCGCAGGAAGTCGTCGAAGGCCCAGCCGCTGAGCTCCCACAGTTCGTCATGGAGGAACTCGGGGGTGACGATGCCGCGATTGAACACGGTCGGCGCGCCGGGGCGGTCGCCCTCGCAGTTCGACACCAGCGGGAAATCCACCTCCACCACCTCGGCGCCGGCCGCTTCCAGTGCCTGGCGCGCTGCTTCCCACAGGGCGATCACCGTCGGCCGGGTGTGAATGCGCTGGCCCGTCGGGCCGCCGATCCCCGGATTCTCGCTGGTGCCTGCCAGCTCGTCCTTGTTGATGAACATCTTCGGCACGCCAAGGCGCTTACCCTTCAGCGCATCGGCCCTGGCCGCCAGCGCCAGGTAGGACGCGGGACGCACCTCGGAGGCTTTCGGGATCGGCACCCAGGGCTGCAAACGCCACAGGTCGCCACGGCTGTCGGCATCGTCGGCCACCACCACATCGAGCACTTCCAGCAGATCGGCCATGGTCCGGGCGTAGGGCACGACCACGTCCATGGTCGGCGTCAGCGGCCAGTTGCCGCGTACCGAGATCACCCCGCGCGACGGCGTGTAGGCGCACAGGCCGTTGTTCGAGGCCGGGCCACGCCCGCTGGACCAGGTTTCCTCGGCCAGGCCGAAGGCACAGAAGCTGGCAGCGGTAGCGGTGCCGGCGCCATTGGACGAGCCCGAAGCGAACGGCGCAGTCAGGTAATCGGCGTTGTAGGGGCTTTCCGCACGGCCATAGACGCCGCGCTGCATGCCGCCATTGGCCATCGGCGGCATATTGGTCTTGCCCAGGCAGATGGCACCGGCCGCGCGCAAGCGCTCGACGGTGAAGGCATCACGCTGCGCCACCAGATCCTTGAATGCCGGGCTGCCCGAGGCAGCCGTCATGCCCTTGACCAGGTAGCTGTCCTTGGCGGTGTAAGGAATACCATCGAGCGGACTCAGCGTCTCGCCACGGGCGCGGCGCGCATCAGAGGCTTCGGCCTCTTTCAGCGCATCGGGGTTGCGCACCACCACCGCGTTGAGCCGGGTCGGCGTATCCGGGCCGTCATAGGCGTCAATACGCGCCAGGTAGGCCTTGACCAGCTCGACCGCCGTGGTGCGGCCGGACTCCAGTGCGGCGCGCAGCTCGGCAATGGAAACTTCGGTTACCTCGATCATGGTGTCATCACTCGCAGAGAGCGGGCCTGCCTGAAGCGGCCCGGATACGAAAACACTGCTCGCGCGCACAGCGCCGCGCAGCCATGGCGACGATGATACATGCCGCCACGACTTCACAGCAGCCAACGACGATGGCCAGTCAGCGCACGCGCCTATACAGTCGCGGCACGGCATACAGGATCAGGACTCATGACCCGCGCAGAACGTATCCGGCTGTGGTCGGCATTGTCCGAGGTGTTCGTCGACAACCCGGTCGACTACGGCTTAATCGCCCGCCAGGTGGCAGGTTTTGATCGCATCACAGTGCAAGCTGCCTTTGCTCGATCTGCCGGACGATGCAGCCAGCGTCAGCCACGGTAGCGGCCACATGTTCGATCAGCTCGAAAGCCCAGCTGCCCTTCAGCGGGTCGACCTCGCCAGGTTTGCCACGGGCATGCTCGGGGATATCCGCGCTTTCCAGAAACAGTTCCACTTCGAAGCCGTTGCCCATGCCCTGCACATCGTCGAACGGATCGCACAGGCCTTCGGTCGCCAGGATGATGGCTTCGCCTCGGCATACGATGCGGTACGCCTGGCGTGTCGAGGGCCACTGCGCACCACCGGAGAAGGCCGGGCTGATGAGGTACGTCAGCACATCGCGCTCAACGCGGCCGACGGTTTGCCAGTGTCGATCAAGGCATTCGCCAGTGGCCAGCCTGGCGGCCAGGTTGGCGGCTGCGTTGGGGTCATAGCCTTCAGCCATGGGCATCGCGGAGGCCGGCGCTTGTTCGATCTCGGGGGTCGCTTGGGCTGAGAGTCCAAACAGTTTTTTCAGACATTTCATGGGCGTTCCCTGCAGGTTTGCCTGACATGCAGGCCAATGGGTGAATCAGTGGGCCACAGGTGTACACCGCCCCCGTCGAGACAGGCGGCAATCATCGCACGGCAAGCTGCGCCATAACTGTTACCGGGGGCTCACTCAGGGCAGTACTGGCCGCGAGTGCTGTGGCCTGACTTCAATCAAGTTCTGCACTTACGCCTGATGAAGTGCCAGCCAAGGCTTGAGCAGGCATGCTCGGCGCGCAGCGACCCGCTCAAGGCCAGATGATGTTCGCGGGGTCGAAGCGCTCGCGGGTGTCCATCCGTACACCGCGCAGGGCCATGCTCTGTAGATGTACCTCATACAGGCTCGCGGCGAAATAGCTGATCAGGATGCTGCGGCGCCGCGCACCGCTGGGGTTGAGGCTGCCGGCATGCACCAGGTCGACATCGAATATCAGGATGTCGACCGCGCGGCTCGATAACTGAACGACAGCCGATTCATCGTC
The DNA here is from genome assembly GCF_008041835.1 of Ectopseudomonas mendocina. GTDB lineage: Bacteria > Pseudomonadota > Gammaproteobacteria > Pseudomonadales > Pseudomonadaceae > Aquipseudomonas. The sequence continues at coordinate 4,666 of NZ_VRYE01000174.1, read as the reverse complement.
GAAATCGAACGCCGGCGCAGCCGTTTGCGGACGATGGCTGCCGGGCACGAGGCGGGTCGCTCCATTGTCGGGGCCATAGTCGTGAAAGTAAGCCATGGCGTTGGCGATATCCCCCGGTCGGCGCATGGAAAGATCGCGGTGCAGGCGCTGGTGACCACGCCCCGGCAGAGGCTCGCGGCCTTCCACTTGCACCAGGAAGGAGACCTCGCCGATCAACGCCTCCACCGCCGCCAATACCTGCGGCAAACGGCACACCGCCTGCACGCTCGGATTGTCGTCCAGCAACGAGTGGCGGTAATCCATGCCTCGCGGTACGGGCCATTGGTCTGCGGGTTTGACGCCGGTATCGAACGCGCTGCGCAGGCCAGCGAGCCATTCGGGCGCAATGGCCTGGCGCAGCAGGACATAACCATCACGTTGCAGTCACTGGCGTTCATCCATGAGTTCTGCCCTTCCTGGTGGCCGGGTTTCAGTGATGCTCGATGCGATTGCGCCCGCCGCGCTTGGCACAGTACAGGGCGCTGTCACTGCGCGACAGGGCAGCCTCGACGCTGGCATCGCTGGCATCGAGCGAGGAGATGCCGACGCTCACTGCCAGGAAGATCGACTCGCCTGCATGCGGGACGGGCGTGCGGGCCAGTTCGCTCTGGATGCGTGTGGCGAAGTACATGGCCTTGTCCAGATTCGCTTCGCTGAGCACCACCGCGAATTCCTCGCCACCCAGGCGGCCAGCAGTGTCGGTCTTGCGCAACTGACCTCTGAGAATGTCCGCAAAGTGACGCAAGGCCTGGTCACCGACGTTGTGCCCCCAGCGGTCGTTGATGACCTTGAAGTAGTCCAGGTCGAACATCAGAACCGCTGCACTCTGCCCGGGGTTGCGTTGCAGGCGGGCCAGCTCCGCCTCGAGCTGCCGCATGAAGTGCCGACGGTTGGCGAGCTGAGTAAGAAAATCGGTGGTGGCAAAAGCCTGTAGCTCGGCCTCGATCTGTTTGCGCGTTGTCACATCGGTCATGAAGCCGTGCCAGATCACGCTGCCGTCCTCTTCACGACGCGGGCGGGCCTCACCCAGGCACCAGATTTCCTGCCCCGCGATCTGTACGCGAAATTCCAGATGCCAGAGCGTCAGCTCTTCAGCCGACAGCTCGAAGGAGTCGATGAAGGCCATGCGGTCATCCGGATGGACAGCCTCTGTGAGCGTCCTGGCATCGGCCATCAGTTGCATTGCGCTGAGGCCACAGATGGCTTGTGCGCCAGCGCTGACGTAGGTGAAGGCCGACTCTCCATCGGCTTGCCTGCGGTACTGGAAGACCATGCCGGGAATTTCGGTGGTCAGATCAGTCATCAGGGCGGCGGTCTGCTGCACCTGCTCGGACAACCGTCGCATGGCGGTAATGTCGGTCGTGGTGCCAACCATCCGTAGCGGCTTACCCTGCTTGTCGCGCTCGACCACCTTGCCGCGACTGCACACCCATTTGTACTGGCCGTCGCGGCAGCGCAGGCGGTGCTCGACTTCGTAGGCCGCCGTGCGCTGATCCAGATGCGCCTGGATGGTGGCCCGCACGTAATCGAGGTCAGCAGGATGCACACGGCCGTAGCTCTCTTCGATGCGGTTGCCAATCTCGTGATCGGCATAGCCGAGCAGCGCCTTCCAGCTGCTGGAGTAATGAATCTCGCCAGTGCTGATGTTTCGATCCCAGATGCCGGTACCGCTGCCCGCGATGGCCAGCGCCATGCGCCGTTCACTGTCGCGCAGGGCGGCGATCTCATGCTGCTGAAAGGCCTGATCTGCGGCGCATGCCAACAGGTCGTGAGCCAGGTTGGCAAAATCCTGCAGTGCTTCACGCGCTCGGGCGTCAAGCTCGAGCGGCTGCTCGCCCACGAGGTATAGCGTGCCGAGCGACCTGCCCTCGTGCGTCGGCAATGGCCAGGCAAGCGTGCCGGCTTGGTCAATCGCCGTCCGCTGCCCATCGCTCAGCGCATGGCTGGCCCAGATGCGCCGCGATGCGCCAGTGCCGGAACTCAGTACGGCGACCGCATGGAAATACCGGCCAAGCAGACGCAGCAGGCCTTCGAGCCGCTCATCGTTGGCGCTGCCGGGCGCACTGACTGAACACAGGGACTGCATAGTGATTCTGCCGGGATAGAAACGCGAAAGACGCGTGATATTGATACGCCATTGTCAGGCTGACGTCTAATCGTGCATGCCGCGCTGAAGCCATACCAGCAGGCCGTTGCACAGCATGGGGGATCAGCAGGCACTTCAGGCAGTCACTCGCCAGCCTCACTACGCACGCTCCAGGCTGGTCGATCAACAAATAATTGTTATGATATAACATCTTTATCGAGATCAATCCGCCACTGCCTGTCATGGGCGAAACGCTCTCTGGCCAGCCAACACAACCACCTCCCGACTCTCAGACAACGCAACATTAGGAATACCCATGAAAGCCACCTCGGCCTCCCTCGCCGCCATGACCGCCCTGGTCACGCCTCAGATTCACGCTGCCTCATCCGGCAACTCCACCGTTTCGCTCGGCTCGGTCTACGTCACCCCGGAGGCCAGCGGCACGCTGCGTACCGACAACATCCTGACGTCAGTCGACATCATGGGCAGCGACAAGATCGAGGACAAAACCGTGATGAACAGCTGGGAGCTGGTGGGCCAGATGCCCGGCATCCAGCTGACCGAGACGCGCATGGGCGCCGAGTCCGGCAAGGTGACCTTCCGCGCGTTCAATGGCGAGGGCTACATCAATGGCATCAAGACCCTGATCGACGGCGTGCCGAGCAACGTCAACAGCGGCAACCAGCGCTTCATCGACATGGTCTTCCCGCTGGACATCGACTACATCGAGGTGGTGCGCGGTACCAACGACCCACGCTACGGCCTGCACAACATCGGCGGCAACATCAACTTCGTCACCCGTCAGGGCGGCAACTACACCGATGGCCGCCTGACCTACGGCAGCTTCAATACCCGCGAATTGCAGTTGGCGGTCGGCCATGAGGAAGGCAATTTCGCGCAGAACTATTTCCTGGCCAAACAGGACTCCGACGGCTTCCGCGACCACAGCGACTCAAACAAGTATTCCCTGGGCGGCAAGTGGTTCGTCAGCGATGACGAGCAGACCATGAAGCTCGGCGTGGTCGCCCGCCTCTACCACCACGAGGCCGAGGAGCCGGGTTTTCTCACCGCGCAGCAATTGGCCGCCAGCCGCACCCAGTCGCCGTCCAAGAATGCCAACGATGGTGACGACCGCGACATGAAGCACCTCAGTGGCCATGCCGATTTTCAACTCAGCGATGACCTGAGCCTGAGCAACAAGCTGTACTACAACAGCTACGACGATGACCGTACCGTGACCTTCACCGACAACCCGGCCGGCAACGCTCCGCGCCAGCGTCGCCAATGGCAGGAGCGGCAGATCGGCATGCTCAGCAACCTGACCTGGCGCGCCCACGACATGCTCACCCTCGATGGTGGCGTCAACTACGAGCAGCAGAACAACGAATACCGCCGTTATCGCTACAACTTCGGTATCCCCACCGACTTCGACGCGCCGCCGGCACGTACGCAGAACGACGACAGCTACACGCTGTACAACACCGGCGCATACGCCCAGGCGATCATCCAACCTATCGAGCAGTTGAAGATCATCCCGGCGTATCGGGTCGACACCTTCAGTGGCAATACCCATATATCGAGCACTAACAATGGTGTCACCACCACCGACAAGGGTTCGCTGCAAGATTACGGCTGGATCGAGCAGCCCAAGCTCAGTGTGGTGTACAGCATCACCCCGGACGTCAACCTCTACGCCAACTGGGGGCGTACCTTCCAGATCCTCACCGGGTCGACCGCACCGGCCTACCTGACCGCCGGCCAGGCGTCGTACAAACCGTCGATCAACACCGGCAAGGAAGTGGGGGTGAAATTCAAGCCGTTCGCCGGCTCGGAAGCGCGTATTGCCGTATGGCAGCAGGACGCCACCGACGAGGTTTCCAATATGCCCGCGACCGGTACCACGGTCGGCCTCGGCGAAACTCGACGTCGCGGCATTGACATGCAGCTCACTGCGCAACTGAACGAGCAGTGGACGGTGTGGGGCTCGCACGCCATTCAGGAAGCCAAGGTCGTCAGCGCCTTCACCGCTGGTGGGCAGTCGCTGGCCGGCAAGGAAGTGTTCTCCACCCCGCGCTACATCAGCAATGCCGGCGTCGACTACCAGTTCAACGATGCCTGGCGCTTCGGCCTGTCGGCGCGCGCGCAGGGCGATTACTACATCGACGAGCTGAACGAGCAAGGCAAGTACGGCGGCTTCGCGGTGCTCGATGCCAACGTGCGCTATCAGGTCTCCGCGACCACCAGCCTCGACCTGCAGATGAAGAACCTGACCGATCGCGAGTATGAGTACGCGTGGTTCGACAACTTCTTCTGGGCCGCTGGCGATGAACAACCGATGTTCTCCCCCGCGCCGGGCCGCTCGGCCTATGTGTCGGTGAACATGAAGCTGTAGCGCAACACAACCTGTAGGAGCCGGCTTGCCGGCGATCACGTCCGCCGCCCATCGCCCGCAAGCGGGCTCCTACAGGCGTACCCTGCGAGTATGTATCCTGGGTTGAGCACAGCGAAAACCGGGACCATCAGACGGGTTTCGCCTTGCTC
>NZ_VRYE01000173.1 GCF_008041835.1 Ectopseudomonas mendocina | reverse complement strand
GATCAGCAACGACAGCAACATAGCCGGATGGTAGGCAGCGCTGCCACGGCCCGCATAGACGCTCTCCAGCTTCGACAGATCCAGGCCCTCTACGACCTCCACCACGTAGCGCGCCAAATGTGACTCGGGCAGCCAGTCCTGCACCGACGGCGGGAGCAAGTAGTCGATTTCGCGGTTTATCGGTCGAAAGCGGCTCATACAGTCAGGTTCCAGGAGCGATGCGCAATTCTACCGGCGAGGGGAAAAGTCCGACAGGCTGCTAGACTTCGTGATGGAGCGGCGCCAGGCAGAAGGCCCGGATGCCCTGCTTTTTTCAGAACTGCGCTTTGACGAAAAGCATCTGTACTCACGTGCCGCGAGCCGTTTCTTCTGCGGGCCTGTGACAGGAGCGGGCTTCATCGGACAGCATTGCCCAGTAGCCCTCAACGGTGGCTTCAACTTTAAAAGCTTCCGTCGCACTTTCGCGACACGGCTTCAGAAGTCGGGTGTACCCGAAACCACCATCGCACATCTGCTGGGGCACACCGAGGGCAAGCTAGAGGTCACTACCGAACACTACTTGGAAAAGCCGGAGTCCCTGATTTTGCGGGATATTCTGGAGCGCAACCTGAGCTACAACCTGCCCTTGGCAACCATCAACTGGCAGCACTTCAAACATTTGATGGGCAGCCAGGCAGGACGCAGTAAGCGAGGCCGGAAAGCCAAGAAGACGCTGCACTAGCCCCTCATAACACAGAGCAACATTGTCAACTGGATATGATGCGATGAAGGGCTGGGAAGGGTCGCCATAAAGGCGGCCTTTTGCATTTTAGAAGCCTGCCCTCAAGCGCAGGAGACGACCCAATGCCCCCACCAGATCCATGGAAGTAGCACCAGATTCCCCCTGCGACGGAGACTGCAATAGCAGCCAGCTTTGCGACACGACATGCGTGTCGCAACAGGGAAATGCGATACCCCACCATGCCGCACTACCAGTTGTGATACCCGAGGTGTCGCAAAGCGGAGGTGCAACACACTTACTCTGCCACAAGCGGCACCTGCGATGCCTGTTCGGGCACCCAAAACAGTCACTATGGGCACCCACGTTGCCAGTTTAGGCGCAGGGAATGCCCGTACCGGCACTGTTTTTCTTGGTTATATTTCAGAGAAATCCATTATAAATCAAAGCGTTATTATAGATCCGTATAACCAAAGACGTCCTTTTTGCCAAGCCTTTTTGCGTGCCACTCATTCTTCGACCCTAGCAGACTGTTGGACTTGAATTCATAAATAGACAGAGCGCGACACAGACAATGCGCATTGCTCACTATTTTTGCGTTTTTAACCGGTTGTTGTCTTGAATTTCCTGAATGAGAGCGGATGCAGCCTCTGTTCAGGCATTTTGAGCGGAATGCGGGCGCAACGTGGCCATGCGTTTCAAGTTCTGCGTCGGCAACACCGGGGGCCATTCGTTCTG
>NZ_VRYE01000172.1 GCF_008041835.1 Ectopseudomonas mendocina | reverse complement strand
GCGATGACCGGTTCTTAGGGGGTTGGAGGCGGGCAACCGCGGCTGACTACCCGACAATCAGATCCGGCCATGGGCGCTGGGGCGCTCGAACGGGTTGTTTGCCGGGTCGCTACGCAGCGGGCGAGCGAGATTGGCCAATTGCTGCCGCATCAGTGGGCACCTGCCTGAATCACGCAAGGTGAGTTCGGCGGACGCTTACGATTCAGTTACGTTGCTCACAGCTTTTCACTCCATATAAGCGGGGCCTGACGCCGAAGCGGCAGGCCCCCAACTCATTAGAATTCCTGCACGGTTGGGCGCAGAACGATCTCGTTAATATCCACGTCAGCAGGCTGCTCAATTGCAAAGGCGATAGCCCGAGCGACGGATTGAGCGGGAATTGCATGCTTGTAGAAGTCCACCACGAAATCGCGGCTCTGTTGGTGGGTGCTGCCGAATTTCAACTCGGAATCCACGGCACCCGGTTCGATAGTCGTGGTGCGAATGCTGCCACCGACTTCGTGACGCAGTCCTTCGGAGATGGCCCGCACAGCAAACTTGGTGCCGCTGTACACCGTGCCGCCAGGGCTGAATACCTTCAGGCCTGCAACCGATGCGATGTTGATGAAGTGGCCACTGTTTTGTTTCTGGAAGACCGGCAATGCAGCCGCGACTCCGTACAGCAGCCCCTTGATGTTGATGTCGATCATGCGATCCCACTCGTCAGTGCGAGCATCACTGAGCGGTGCAATCGCCATCAGCCCGGCATTGTTGACCAGTACATCAATGCGCCCGTAGGTGTCCACGGCACCTTGAATAAGCGCTTTGACTTCTTCCTGAGAGGTGACATCGGTCTGATACGCGATTGCCTGACCACCTGCATTGGTCAGCTCAGTCACCAATGCGTCGAGTTTATCTTTGCGGCGTGCGGCCAGCACTACGCGCGCGCCAAGCGCAGCAAGGTGGCGTGCAGTCGCTTCACCCAAGCCACTGCTGGCGCCGGTGATAACGACAACTTTTCCAGAAATGTTATTGCTCATGTTGAGAACCTCATCGGCGGGTTTGTATTTCGCCATGGCTGATTAACCTGGCAGTGAACAAATCTTAGCCCCATGATTGATCTCAATAAATGGAAATGATTGGATTAAGCTATTCCTGAATATGGAATAAATAGGAGGACAACATGCTTAACCGCATGGAGATGGTCAGGATTTTTTGCACAGCAGCAGAGGCAGGTAGCTTCCGCGAAGCAGCAACCCGATTAGGTATCTCCCCGCAAGGGGTTACCCGAGCCATTCAAGCCCTGGAAACGGAGCTTGGCGAATCGCTGTTTCACCGTAATACCCGCCAGGTGAGCATCACTGCTTTCGGTCAGGATTACGCCAAAGATGCCAGATCAGCTCTGGAGCATTTCGACACGCTATTCCGGTCGCACAGGATGGAACCTGAGCTGTCAGGGAGGGTAGGAATCACGGCTCCACATGCTATAGGCAGGCGCTTCTTAATACCGTTTCTTCAGCCCTTGGCCGCAGCACATCCAGACCTGCAATTCGATCTCCGCCTGGAAGATCAGATGACCGATGCCGTTGAGGCGCATATCGATATTGGCATCAGGGTGGGTGTTATTCGCGACCGGCGCTACGTCGCGCGGGCCTTAGCTCCCGTGCCGTTTTACGTTGTCGCAAGCCCGGCGCTAATAGAGCAAAAGACAATACCTAGATCTCTGGATGCCTTGGCTCAGCTGCCACTTTCAGTCCTGATCGACCAGAAAAATGGTCGCCCTTGGCCTTGGCTATTTGCCGACGGGCAAACATTTACGCCCAGGCAGCCAGCTCTTATCTGTGATGATCCTGACACGGAATTGGAAGCCACCCTGGCAGGCATGTGCTTTGGCCAAATTCCTGCCTATCTGGCTGAGCCCCATCTGCGGTCAGGCAAGCTGGTTTCTGTTTTGGCTGATCTCGCTCCAGCGCCATGGGATCTGTTCATATACCGCCCGCAGCAGGGCCCTGTATCGAAACGGGTGCGATTGGTGTACGACCATCTTATGCTGGCCTTCTCAAACCCCGAGCTATTTCCCCAAGGCCTGGGGACATAGCGATGGATACCAGCCAGACAATCGTCCGTTATTGGCCGACTTTTGCCTTGTCCGGCAAGCTCGCTACGGCCAATCGCAGGCACTGATCCTCCTCTATGAGAGAGAGTTTCGTTGCCCAAAAGCCTCACGTGCAAAATCCAAGAAGCTGCGCAGCTTGGGGGTCATTCTGCGGTCGGGGGCATAAAGCATATTCATTGGGGTAGTCGGCACCGGATACTGCGGCAACAGCCGCACCAATGTCCCATCACGCAGGGCATCGGCCACCAACTCTATTGGCTGTAGGACTACACCTAGACCTGCCACAGCCGCCGCCAGCAGTGGGTCGCCCTGATTGATCGTCAATTTGCTTGTAATGGGTACATCGATGCGTCCTTCTGGGCCATCGAAGCTCCAGTGCGAACGACCATCTGAGTAGGTAAACCCCAGACATTCTTGTTGCTGCAGATCCCATGGATTCGTGATGGGAGGGCGGCGTGCAAGGTAGGACGGCGCCGCGCACAAAACCATCCGATAAGGCTCTAGTGGCATTGCCTTCAAACCGCTGGCTTGCAGCTCGCCAACGCGAAAAACCACGTCATATCCATGATCGACAATATCGACCAGCTCGTTCGACAACGTTAGGTCAACTGACACCTGCGGATACCTAACCATGTATTCCAGTAGGCGTGGCGAGAGCACGCGAATCCCGAACGTGACCGGTGCGTTGATACGAAGGCGACCGCTTGGTGTGCCACGAGTGGCAGCGGCCAGACTCTCGACAGCTTGCATGTCTGCAAGGATCATCTTTGCACGCTGGTAGAAGGCACGACCGAAGTCAGTGAGGCTTTGCCTGCGCGTAGTCCGATGCAGCAAGGAAACACCTAGGTGTTGTTCGAGCATTTTCACCTGCTTCCCCACCAGCTGTGGGGACAGATTGAGGTCGGCCGCAGCAGCACTGAATGATCCCAACTCAACCGCTTTGACGAACGTGGCCATCTGGGACAGGCGATCCATTACAAACATCCTGTTTCTAGTGTTGCGTCATCGTAGGCCTTTATCCCTCGCCAACCAATATCTAAATTTTCGTCACCCTTCGAGCAGCCGCAGACTTTTCCCCGCGCACTTTCGAAGCCCATTCAAAAGCGAGGTATCCGTAATGGCACGCATTGTCAGAATTCATGAATACGGTGACGCCAGCGTTCTGAAGTTGGAAGACCTGGACGTACCGGCACCGGCAGCAAACGAGGTGCAGATTGACGTCAAAGCTATTGGCCTGAACCGTGCCGAAGTGATGTTTCGCAATCACGCATACCTGCAAGAAGCCGAGTTCCCCAGCCGCTTAGGCTACGAGGCAGCAGGCATCGTGGTTGCAGTGGGTGGCGACGTAACCGAGATCAAGGTTGGTGATGCCGTCGCACTGATCCCGCCTCTGGACATCGCACGCTGGGGCACCTACGGAGAGCTGGCCAATGTACCGGCCCACCTGGTGGTGAAAAGCCCCGAGAATTTGTCCTTTGAAGAGGCTGCTGCGTCCTGGATGCAGTACGTCACCGCTTGGGGTGCGCTGATCGAACAAGCGAAACTGCGGCAAGACGACTTTGTCATCGTCACCGCCGCATCAAGCAGTGTTGGCCTGGCCGCCTTCCAAATGGCTCGTATGGTCGGCGCTACACCGATTGCGATCACTCGAACCCGCGCAAAGAAGCAGGCCCTACTGGATGCAGGCGCTGCGCACGTCATCGTCAGTGATGAAGAGGACATCGTCGAGCGCGTGATGGCCATCACTGCCGGGCAAGGTGCTCGTGTTGTATTCGACCCAGTTGGCGGCCCCTCCTTCGAGCCCCTAACGCAAAGCATGGCCCGTGGAGGTATTTTGTTGGAGTACGGTGCACTCAGCCCAGAGCCAACGCCTTTCCCGCTGTTTACCGTGCTGGGCAAAAGCCTAACCCTGAAGGGCTATATCTATGCAGAAATCGTGGCCGACCCAGAAGCCCTGGAGCGTGCCAAGGCTTTTATTCTCCAAGGACTGAAGTCTGGTGCACTGCGCCCGATCATCGCCAAGACATTTGCCCTTAGCGACATCCAGGAAGCCCACCGTTTCCTTGAGGCCAATCAGCAGATCGGCAAGATCGTAGTTACTGTCTGATCGGTATTGATGGGGCTGAGAGCATAATCTTTCAGCCCTGCCCCATTCCCAGTCAAATGACCGCTTTTGGCCGATTCTGTTGAAAAAGTAGCTGCTTCCCCATGCCTTCGGCAGAATTGCCCTGTCAGCGGCGCGGGGGCGAACAGCATGATGGGGCAGTTACCGGGAGGACAGCAGCGCCTGTTCTACTCGTTCAATCTGGAAGATCACGTTCCGGCCCAACACCTCCTGCGCAGCATCGACCAGTGCTTGGATCTCAGTGATCTGCGCGCCTATCTGGCAGATTTCTATAGCCCCATCGGGCGCCCCTCGATAGATCCGGAGTTCACGCCGCTGGTCAACGAGCCCTTCGTGCTCGCCTGCCGGCGCGATCATCCCCTGGCCAAACGCTCGGAAGTGGCCTGGCGCGAGCTGAGCGACTACCGCCTGATTGGCGTCGGCCGCCTCAGTGGCAACCGCGTACTGCTCGATCACGGCCTGGCCCATCTCGACTGGCGCCCAAGCTGGTTCTACGAGGCACAACACCTGTCGACCTCACTCGGCATGGTCGAGGCCGGCCTGGGCATAGCCGCCCTGCCCAGCCTGGCGATGCCGGCCGAGGATCATCCGATGCTGGTCAGCCGCCCGCTGGTCGACCCGGTAATCAGCCGTACTCTGGGTCTGGTGCGCCGCCGTGGCTCTTCGCTGTCGCCGGCAGCCGAACAGTTCGTCGAAACCCTGTTGCGACAATGGCCGAGTTATACCTCCATCGGTACCAGCAGCCCCGCCGAACCCGAAAGCTGACCTATCGCCGGGCCGGCGTCGCACTCGCCGCTGGTCCGACGCGCTTTCATCAGCAACCACCGAGCAAGACAGGCCGGCGAAAACCCGGATAATAGCGGCCATTTTGTTTTGCTTGCCGGTGCCGCTCCATGGAAATCAAGGTCAACTTTCTCGACAACCTTCGCCTCGAAGCCAAGTTCGATGACTTCACGGTGATCGCCGATCAGCCGATCCGCTACAAGGGCGATGGCTCGGCGCCGGGACCGTTCGACTATTTCCTGGCCTCCTCGGCGCTGTGCGCGGCGTACTTCGTCAAGCTGTACTGCCAGACGCGGAACATCCCCACCGAGAACATTCGCCTGTCGCAGAACAATATCGTCGACCCGGAGAACCGCTACGCGCAGATCTTCAAGATCCAGGTCGAACTGCCGGCGGACATTTCCGAGAAAGACCGCCAGGGCATCCTGCGCTCCATCGACCGCTGCACGGTGAAGAAGGTGGTGCAGCAGGGCCCCGAGTTCATCATCGAGGAAGTGGAAAACCTCGACGCCGATGCCCAGGCGCTGCTGATGCCGGTGTCCGACACCACCACCTACATCCCGGGCAAGGACCTGCCGCTGGAGCAGACCATCGCCAACATGTCGGGCATCCTCGCGGATCTTGGGATGAAGATCGAGATCGCCTCCTGGCGCAATATCGTGCCCAACGTCTGGTCGCTGCACATCCGCGACGCGCAGTCGAACCTGTGCTTCACCAACGGCAAGGGGGCGACCAAGGAGAGCGCCCTGGCCTCGGCCCTAGGCGAGTTCATCGAGCGGCTGAACTGCAACTTCTTTTACAACGACCAGTTCTGGGGCGAGGACATCGCCGCCGCCGAGTTCGTCCATTACCCCAACGAGCGCTGGTTCAAGCCGGGCCCGAAGGATGCGCTGCCCGAGGAAATCCTCGACGAGCACTGCCTGGCCATCTACAACCCGGACGGCGAGCTGCGCGGCTCACACCTGTACGACACCAATTCGGGCAACACCGCGCGCGGCATCTGCTCGCTGCCGTTCGTGCGTAGGAGCGATGGCCAGACGGTGTACTTCCCGTCCAACCTGATCGAGAACCTGTACCTGTCCAACGGCATGAGCGCCGGCAACACCCTGGCCGAGGCGCAGGTGCAATGCCTGTCGGAAATCTTCGAGCGCGCGGTCAAACGCGAGATTCTGGAGAACGAACTGTGCCTGCCGGACGTGCCGCAGGAGGTACTGGCCAAGTACCCAGGTATCGTCGCCGGTATTAAAGGTCTGGAGGAGCAAGGCTTCCCTGTGCTGGTGAAGGACGCTTCGCTGGGCGGTGAATTCCCGGTGATGTGCGTGACCCTGATGAACCCGCGCACCGGCGGCGTGTTCGCCTCCTTCGGCGCCCACCCGAGCCTGGAAGTGGCGCTGGAGCGCAGCCTCACCGAACTGCTGCAAGGCCGCAGCTTCGAGGGCCTCAACGACCTGCCACAACCGACCTTCGACAGCCTGGCGCTGACTGAGCCGAACAACTTCGTCGAGCACTTCATCGACTCCAGCGGCGTGGTGTCGTGGCGCTTCTTCGGCGCCACGCCGGACTTCGAATTCGTCGAGTGGGACTTCTCCGGCCAGGGGGCAGACTCCAACGAGCAGGAAGCCGCGACCCTGTTCGGCATCCTCGAGGACATGGGCAAGGAGGTCTACGTCGCCACCTACGACGACCTTGGCGCCAACGCCTGCCGCATCCTGGTGCCGGGTTACTCGGAGATCTACCCGGTCGAGGATCTGATCTGGGACAACACCAACAAGGCGCTGCTGTTCCGCAAGGACATCCTCAACCTGCACGCCCTGAGCGACCGTGAACTGAAGTCGCTGCTGCGCAACCTCAACAACACCGAAGTCGACGATTACACCGACATCACCACGCTGATCGGCATCGAGTTCGATGACAACACGGTCTGGGGCCAGCTGACCATTCTCGAGCTGAAGCTGCTGATCAACCTGGCGCTGAAGAAATATGACGACGCCAAGGAACTGGTCGAGGCCTTCCTGCAGTACAACGACAACACCGTCGAGCGCGGCCTGTTCTACCAGGCGGTCAACGCCGTGCTGGAGATCCAGCTGGACGACGAGCTGGAGCTGGCCAACTACGAGCACAACCTGCGGCGCATGTTCGGCAACGAGCGCATGGATGCAGTGATTGGCTCGGTAAACGGCAGCGTGCGCTTCCATGGCCTGACCCCGACCAGCATGAAACTCGAAGGCCTGGACAAGCACCTGCGCCTGATCGACAGCTACAAGAAACTGCACGCCGCCCGCGCCAAAGCAGCCGGGCTGGCCGGCTGAACATGGTCAGCGAGCGCCCAGTCCAGAGGGTCGCCGCGCTGATGCTGGCGGCCGGCTACAGTCGCCGCTTCGGCGGCGACAAACGCCGGCTAACACTCAGCGACGGGCGCTCATTGCTCACCGCCAGCCTGGAACTGCCCTGTTCAATGCTCGAAGAAATCTGGCTGGTATTGCGCCCGGACGAGTCCATCGCGGAGCTGGGATTATCCGTCAGCATCAAGCTCGTCCAGCATCCGCTAACAGCCCAGGGCATGGGCCACAGCCTGGCGGCAGGTGCCAAGCGTCTACTGGCCGAATCCAACGCTGATGCCGTGGCGATCTTTCTAGCCGATATGCCGTCGATACATCGGGACAGCCTGGAAACCCTGATCGCCCACTCCAGCGCGAACAACATCGTGCTGCCCAGCTATCAGGGCAAGCGTGGTCATCCGGTACTGTTCGGCCGCGCTTTCTGGCCGCAGCTCGCGACGCTGAACGGCGATGCCGGCGCCAAGCCGGTGCTGCAGCAGCACCCCGAGGCTGTGCGCATCGTCGAGCTGAACGATCCTGGCGTACTGCAGGACATCGACACCCCGGCAGACCTGTCTCAGTTATAGGTCCGCCAAGGGGTTCACTCGCCACAACGCAGGCGGCGGGTTTCACCCGCCCTACTGCCCGGCCTGATGCAGCAGCACCTCACTCAACGCCTGCGCCGCGCTGGATAGCTGATGCCCGGCCTGGTGCAGCAGGCCGACGCGACGCGACACCTGCGGTTCACTCAACGGCAGGCAGCGGGCGCCCAGTTCTTCCATCTGCTGCCGGCACAGGTGCGGTACGGCGCTGACGCCGAGGCCTTCGGCGACCATACGCCCGACCGTCACCAACTGATGACTTTCGAACGCTACCGGCAGCTTGCCGTGGCTGGAGATCACGCTGTCTTCCAGCAGCAGGCGCACCGCCGAAGGCCGTTGCAGGGTGATGAAGGGTTGCTCCAGCAGTTGCGCCCAGGTCAGCGCGGACTGTTCAGCCAACTCGCTGGCGATCGGCACCACGGCGACGAAACGGTCCTCGTACAGCGGGGTGAACTGCAAGCCATCGAGGGTTGCCGGCTCGAAGGCAATACCCAGCTCGACGCGACCGTCGCGCACCATCTCCATTACCTGTTCGTTGATCACGTCGTGCACCGCCACGTTGACTCGTGGGTAGGCATCGCGGAAGGCGCGCAGCGCCGCCGGCAGGCGGTTGCCGGCGAACGACGGCATGGCCGCTACCGCCACCTTGCCCATCTGCAGGGTGAAGTGCTGGCGCAGCAGGTCCTCGGCGTTGTCCCAGTCGGCCAGCAGGCGCATGGCGATCGGCAGCAACGTTTCGCCCTCAGGCGTCAGCGCAACGCTGCGGGTGGTGCGTACCAGCAGCTGACCACCGAGCGATTGCTCCAGATTCTTGATCGCCAGGCTCAGCGCCGGCTGCGACAGGTGCAGGCGCTCGCAGGCCTGGGCGAAGCTCAGGCTCTGTGCCACGGCAAGAAAGGCACGTAGCTGCTTGACGGTCATTGATTTATTTACCTGATCAATAAAGAGGAAAAACAAACTTAACAAATAAGCCCATAGCGCAGAAGCTTGGTCCACCCCTAGCAGCCTGTCGGACTTGCATTCATAAATGGACAGAGCGCGACAAAGACAAAGCGAATTGCCC
>NZ_VRYE01000171.1 GCF_008041835.1 Ectopseudomonas mendocina | reverse complement strand
TTTGTAGAATTTTAAAGCCAGGGTTTGGATGCCTGTCTCAAGCGATGCTGTATAGGTAGTCAAAATGGCTTCTCCCATGCACTGATTTGAGCGCTACTTATATGATATTTATGGATTATTTCAAAAGTTGATGACATTGGCCTGCCTATTGCCCTAAGTGCGGCAAACCCATGGAGCCGAGGCAGCATGGTTGGGAAGCCCAGGATCGTTTCTATAACGCTAAACAGCCTTTTCTCTGCGAATGCGGCGCACGTTATCTTCTCAGGGAGAATGTCGTTGCCAATGCGCTCGACCATACCGAGTCGGTAGGCGGTGATGCTGGCTTCGACCGTGCTGCTAGAATGGACGTGTTCTCCGAGTTGTACGTGATTCTCGGTGCTCTCGATGCCCCCGAGGCTGTTCTGGACCAGGTATTAGCCGCAGCCGAAGGTGATTTGTTGCCTTACTCCACGTTGCTCCCATTCGAGAAGGAATAGATGGACAGAATCCATTGGTTTGCCGTTTCAAACCCCGAGCAGAAGCGCTTCCCCGAATGGAGACGCTCTTTTGGCATTAGCGACAACGGCATCGTCTTCGTGCCGGCAGCGATGGCCGGTGATGACTCGGAGTTGAACGTCATGCTCTGCGCGGCTGCCGAAGGCCAAAGCACAGTCGTTCACCTCGATCACCACTTCGTGCCCAGCGGCTGGCTCAAGCGCGAGTTCCCCAAGCACTTCGAGCTGATTGAGATCATCGAGGCCCGTGCACAACTGACGCTGTCGGCAGCTTTTTGAGCAACACGAGGTTTGATAACTGACCAATCTTTTTCTTGGGTAAAGCGATAGAACAGGTTCGGCTCGCTAACCACGTACAAATATCCTTCATTATCGATGGTTATACCCTCAGCCTGCGGTATGCCCTTCAGCAAGCCAGCAAAACCACGCGCCAAGGAACGGAAGCTCACCACTTTGCCCTCATCCGATTGGCCCAATTACCGATCTCACGCGGCCCCGTGCGTTGGCCGTGCTCACCCAGGAAGAGCAAACAGAACCGCTTAGTCGCCGCGTAACCTGACACTGACAGTCCGCTCTTGGCCGGGAGTCGCCAGTAGCATCGGGCTGGAGTCGGCCAAAAGCTGCCTTTTGATACGGAAATGATTCTGCATGCGGGGCTGGGTTAAGTCCTACCCCAGCCCCGCCTCCCATAACTCAGATTACTCGCTTTATAGCGATGTAATCGCCCTCGGTGCGCAGTGTAACGGTCACAGGTTTATTGGTACGGTTACGCCAGAACCAGCCATGGTTACCGTCGAAAGCTGCCTCTAGTACGCCCTGATCCTCAGGTGTGGCGCGGCCCTTGCCATAGCCATGGTAGAAATCACGCGGTGCGTTGTAGGGGTCCCCGTGAGTGTCGTAATTCACCACGCCCCCATTAGCTGTCCAGAAGTAGTTCACCTTGGTGCCCTTGAGCATCTCCACCTTGATCTCTGCGCCCTGGCCGGGAGCTAGGGAAAAGCTCATTTCATGCTTCTGTCCCTGCTTTTCAGGCTCCACCACCTCGGCAGCTGCTGGCTCGCTAACCACAACAGTCTCAGCTGCAAGCTCTACTGCAGCAGGCGTAACAGGCGCAGCGGCAGCGACAGATGTTGCGGCATCCGCAGCGGCCTCTTCGGCCAACTGCAGTTTGACTTCGGCCATCTGGGTCAAGCCCAGCAGTCGGCCGGCCCCTGTGGGATCGATGGCGTATTCCGCCGGCATAACCACAGTCACCAGCAGCGCGGCGGCGGCGATCAGCGCCAGTACGGTTGAGCGCAGCAACTGGCGGCTGGTTGGCAACTCGCTCTGGGTTGGAAGTTGGCTATTGAGCATATTGAGAATTCCTTACTGAGAGACGATCAGGCCGGTGAGCTGGTAACCCATCAAGAGGAAACCGGCACTCATCATGGCAACGTTGGCGGTGTAGGCATGGCGCCAGAAGCTGGCGGTACGCCGCCAATAGCCCATGACAATCAGGATGGCGCTCAAGGCCAGGAGCTGGCCGATTTCAACGCCGACGTTAAAGGCGATCAGGTTGGGAATCAGGCCGTCAGCCGAGATTTCGTATTCCTGAATCTTGGTCGCCAAGCCAAAGCCATGCAGCAGACCGAAAATCAGCGTGGCGCCTTTGGTATTGGGCTGATAACCAAACCAGCGCTGAAATGCGCCCAGGTTATCCAGCGCCTTGTACACCACCGAGAAACCGATAATGGCGTCGATTACATAGGCGCTAATGCTGACTTCCGCCAGCACCCCAAACAGCAGCGTCACAGTGTGGCCCACAGCGAACAGGGTGACGTAGAGGCCCACATCTTTCAGACGGTAGAGAAAAAAGATCACCCCGAAGAGAAACAGCAGGTGGTCGTATCCGGTGATCATGTGCTTGGCGCCCATGTAGATGAACGGCAGCAGCATCACCCCGGTGCTTTCCTGGATAAAGCCCTTGTCGCCCTCTGCAACAGCGTGGGCCAGTGCCTCAGGCATACCGAGAAACAGCAATGCTGCGAACAGCAGCAGAAGTAGCGAGCGCGTCGGACGCACAGCAGATGCGCCCATTGCGCTCATAGATAGCGAATGCATGGTTAAGTCCTACATTAAAGGGAACTTGGGCCGCACAGCGGCCTGTATCAGAGAATGAAGCTGGCCCGTGGGGGCCGCTCAATCAGAAAGAGCGGGCCCGGAGGAAAGAAATAGCGCGGAGCTTCAATCGGCAAGCGGCCTTCTGACACGGCATCAAGGCTGAGCAGGCTGCTCAGGTGCGGCGTTTCATGCACATGATCGGCCGTTAGAGAAGAATGGAAATGATCGCTACAGGCGGCGCAGACAGAGGCGCCATCGCCGTGTGCATGAAAATGCGCATGCTCATTGTCGGCCAAGACGGACTGAGAAGCCCCAATAAACAGCGCAGAGGTATGCCCGGCCCAGGCCATCAGAATGGCAAGTGCAAGGGCAAAAATAACCTTGGCACTGATGGGTTTACTGAGCATGCGCTGGCTCGGTTGAGGCTTGAATATTGAGTTTTTGACAAGGCTGCAGGTTTGCCATATCCCCCCCAGGGGGATAGCATGCGAGGGTAATTCATCGACGCACGAGACTCAAGGCATGAGCGAGCAGGAACACGCCCATCAGCACCAAAGTCATAGCGATATCATCAAAAGGTTGAAGCGTGCTGAAGGCCATTTGCGCAGCATCGTAGGCATGATGGAGGACGGTCGTCCTTGTGTTGACCTAGCCCAGCAATTGCATGCGGTGGAGAAAGCGGTCTGCCAGGCAAAACGCACCCTGATTCAGGATCATATCGATCACTGCCTTGAGCATGCGGTAACTGCGGCCAGCGAGCGCGGCGAGAACACCGCGCTGGACGACTTCAAACTGATCACCAAATACCTCTGAGCGACTGCCGCTAACCCTGCGGGGGCTGTCATGACCTGGATTTTTACCAAGTACCTGATCACAGCTCTGGTCGTGATCCTGGTGTCTGAAGCCGCCAAATACAGTGACCGTATCGGTGGGCTGATCGCGGCCCTGCCGATGGTTACTGTCCTAACGCTGATCTGGTTGCATGTCGAGCAACAGCCGGAACTGAAAATCGCTAATCATGCTTGGTACACCTTCTGGTATGTAATTCCTACCCTGCCGGCACTTTTGGTATTTCCGCTCCTTTTATCGCGATCAGGCTTCTGGCTGGCATTGGTCGGCTATGTAGTCGCCACGGGGCTCTGCTTTGCTCTGTTCGCACTGGTGATGCGACGCTTTGGCGTGCAGCTGCTGTAAGGCTGAAGCGTACTAATTGCTCCGCTTGTCTCACTGTTTTTCCTGATATCCCGCGTGACTGCAACTCAGAAAGAGATGAATTTATCTCATGGGGCGGACTGCCTGCTTTTGGCCCAGGCTGTGTAAAAACG
>NZ_VRYE01000170.1 GCF_008041835.1 Ectopseudomonas mendocina | reverse complement strand
TGTGCATTGTTTGCTTGGCCTCATCAGAGTACATCCATTGCAACCATGCCGCGTAGACGTGGGGTTTGGTGTTTTTCAGCCTGGAAATCGTGTTGGCGCTAGCTTCCAGAGATCGGCTGGCATCCCGGAATCGCACGGCATCTGCTCTGGCATCTGGACCTAGCTGGTCAAGGATCAGATCGATAAAGTCTGCGGCTAGCTGTAATGGCAAGTAGTACAGCGGTGATCCTGACTCAGGATCATCTTCAATTAGGAGCTCGTCCCCCCACGCCGAAGCTGCAGCTTGAGCCAAGGCGGTTGATGCCCCGAGCGTGCGGAGCAGTGAGCCAAGTTCGATCCTGGTCTGCAGTGCTTGCTTGTCGAGCACGAACAGGATTTCCGAATTGATCGGTGGTTTGTTGGTGAGGGTATTCATGAAAAGCTCCTTGAACCGATATCCAGATAATCTGTAAATCAGATATCTGTAGATTAGATATACCCTTGGCGGCTTGTCAAGCCTGAGGTGTGCTCGTTGGAAAAGTCGGTGTATCGAGATGAGAACCTAGTGCTGCTCCGGCTGCTAAAGCAGTGTCGAGTG
>NZ_VRYE01000017.1 GCF_008041835.1 Ectopseudomonas mendocina | reverse complement strand
AGGGTCGCTAAGCCGATACGCACTCCCGCAGCGAACGTCCCATCTAGTCTCGGGAGCAACGTCGTCCTTTCCGAAGTCGAATATACGGTCGCGTTGCTCACCATCTAGCTACTTGCGCCAGAGTAGGAGTCTATATACGGGCTACATAGGCCCAGCCATGGCCGATGATCCTCTCCCCATCCTCCCCGAAGTTCGCCTGGTCAAACCCGGTGAAACCCATCGCCTATGCTGCTGCGGGCACTCCGCAGAAATGCCCAACTGCACACCCGACTGTCAGCAGTCTCTGGAGCTGCAGCCCGAGCGCGAGCAACGGCTACTGCTCTGCCGCTGCGGCCGCTCGGCCGAGTTGCCTTACTGCGATGGCAGTCACAGCCCGCCGGCCACCGGTCTGGCCGATAAATGGCGGCGCTTTTTCAGCGGTCGCTGAGAACGCCACGCCCGTCGCCTGAGTCGAAAGCAGAGAATCGTTTTAATGCTGCGTATGGATTTGTGCGGGCGATCTCAAGACAACTCCATGGCGAAATGACATCATATTGGCGTCATGGCTTGTCTGTTGTTCGGTTGCCCATCTGCGGAGAACTTGATGTACAAACTGTGTTTCTACGTGCCGGAAGCCCATCTGGAGCCGGTGAAAAAGGCGGTGTTCGCAGCCGGCGGCGGGCGCATCGGGCTTTACGACAACTGCTGCTGGCAGGTGTTGGGCCAAGGTCAGTTCCGCGCCCTGGAAGGTAGCCAGCCGTTCATCGGGCAGGTCGGCGGCATCGAGCAGGTGGCCGAGTGGAAGGTGGAAATGGTCGTTGCCGACGAGTTGATCCACGATGCCGTCAAGGCGCTGAAGAAGAGCCATCCCTATGAGACGCCGGCGTTCGATGTCTGGCGTTTGTCCGATCTGCAGTTTTGAATCACCTCAGATAAGGCCTGCAGCGCAGTTTTTGTAGGAGCCCCGCCCCGGGGCGAAGCGGTTCGGTGCTGTGCCGTCCAGTTCGCGGCTCCTAGAGGTGTTGCGTTGATGTTGTCGTAGGAGCCCCGCCTCGGGGGGAAGCGGTTCGGGGTTGTGCCGCCTGATTCGCGGCGGGGTGCCGCTCCCACAGGTTGAATGCTTGGGTTCAGGGCCTGATTTCGATCAGCGTGCCGTCCTTGACCAGGTTCCACACCTCGCGCATGTCGTCGTTCTTCATGGCGATGCAGCCCTCGGTCCAGTCCAGGGTGTGGAAGAACCACTCCGGGTATTCCTCATCCAGCGGCGTGCCGTGGATCATGATCATGCTGCCCGGCGGTACGCCGGCTTCCCTGGCCTTGGCCAGGTCGCGGGCGTTGGGGTAAGAGATGTGCAGCGATAGCTGGTACTTGTCGCTCGGCTTGCGCCAGTCGATCCAGTAGAAGCCTTCCGGTGTGCGCAGGTCGCCTTCGCGCTGTTTGGCACCATTGGGCTGCTTGCCCAGGGAAATACGGTACGACTTGATGGTTTCGCCACGCTGCTGCAGATGCAGTTTGCGCTCGGATTTGAGCACCAGCACCTTGTCCACGGTCTGCTGGCTGGTCGCAGGCGTGGTGCTGGCCAGGGCGTTTAAGCTGAGGGTCAGGCAAAGCAGGGGCAACAACCAGCGCATCGGGAACGTCCGCCAGGGTCAACGAGGTGAGTAATGAGCACGCAGTGCTTCGAGTGGCTCATTGCGTACCGGGAAGGCATTTTGCCGACGGTCGGCGAAGAAGCATTCTAAGGTACGGCCGATGGTCGGGAAAGCCAGCTCTGACCAGGGAATTTCGTTCTCCGCGAACAGGCGAACTTCCAGGCTCTCCTCGCCGACGGCGAAGTCCAGATCGACCAGTTCGGCGCGAAACAGCATGTACACCTGGCTGATGTGTGGCAGGTCGAACAGGGTATAGAGGCTTAGGTCGCGCACGCGGGCGCAGGCTTCTTCCTGGGTTTCGCGAGCCGCCGCCTGCTCGATGGTCTCGCCGTTTTCCATGAAGCCGGCCGGCAGCGTCCAGTAGCCTCGGCGCGGCTCGATCGCGCGGCGGCACAGCAGCACCTGCTCGCGCCATACCGGCAGGCAGCCGGCGACGATGCGCGGGTTGTCGTAATGCACGGTGGCGCAATGACCACAGACATGGCGCATACGGTTGTCACCCTGGGGAATCATGCGGGTGACCGGGTTGCCGCACTGGCTGCAGAATTTCATGCCGCTTCCTCTTCTCTTGCCACTATCTTGGTCGTCTGGACATTGGCCGGCAAGCCCGCAATTACGGCCGGCTTGTCATGTTTCAGGGTTGGGCGCCTGCTTGCTTTCATGCCATGATGCCTGGCAAAACAAGACTCCGAGTATGCCCATGCTGGACGAGTTGCTCCATCGCGTGCGCGGTTACAGCCCGCGCCCTCTGGAGACCGAGCGCAGCTTCCCTGAGGCGGCGGTGCTGGTCCCGATTACCCGCAGCGATGAACCCGAGTTGGTGCTGACCCTGCGCGCCAGCGGTTTGTCGACCCACAGTGGCGAGGTTGCCTTTCCCGGTGGCCGGCGTGACCCCGAAGATCGTGATCTGGTGCATACCGCCCTGCGCGAGGCCGAGGAAGAAATCGGCCTGCCGCCCGGGTTGGTCGAAGTGGTCGGGCCGCTCAGCAGCCTGGTGTCGCGGCATGGCATCCGGGTCACGCCCTATGTCGGCGTGGTGCCCGATTACGTCGAGTACAAGGCCAACGATGCCGAGATCGCCTCGGTGTTCCAGGTGCCGCTGGCGTTCTTCCGCTCCGACCCGCGCGAGATGACCCATCGCATCGATTACCTCGGGCGTAGCTGGTATGTGCCGTCCTACACCTATGGTGAGTACCGTATCTGGGGGCTCACCGCGATCATGGTGGTGGAGTTGGTCAACCTGATCTTCGACGATGCACAGATCGCCCTGCACCAGCCGCCCGAACACTTCATCCACCTGCGCTGAGGATTAACTACCATGAAATACCGTCTGGGTAGCGCCCGTGTCGACGCCCATCCTGACAGCTGGGTCGCGCCAAGCGCCGACCTGATCGGCAAGGTTCGCCTGGAGGCTGGTGCCAGCGTCTGGTTCGGCGCCGTGCTGCGTGGCGACAACGAGCTGATCCGCATCGGCGAGAACAGCAACGTGCAGGACGGCAGCGTGATGCACACCGACATGGGTTTTCCGCTGACTCTGGGCAGGGGCGTCACCGTCGGTCATAACGTGATGATGCATGGCTGCACGGTGGACGATTACAGCCTGATCGGCATCAACGCGGTGATTCTCAATGGCGCGAAGATCGGCAAGTACTGCATCATCGGCGCCAACAGCCTGATTCCCGAAGGCAAGGTGATCCCCGATGGCAGCCTGGTCATGGGCAGCCCGGGCAAGGTGGTGCGCGAGCTGACCGAGCAGCAGAAGCAGATACTGGAGGCCAGCGCTGCGCATTACGTCCATAATGCGCAGCGCTATGCCCGAGAGCTGGTTGTTGACGATGAATGACGAGAAACCCGTGCGCTCGCCCTGTGTGCACGTGTGCGCGCTGGACGAGCAGGACATTTGCCTGGGCTGCCAGCGCACCGCTGACGAAATCACCCGCTGGGGCCGCATGGACAATGCCGAGCGCCGCGTGGTGTTGCAACGCTGTCTGGAGCGCGCCCGCGCTTCGGGTCTTTTAATGCCTTCCTGATTCACTGTTCGAGGAATCCTCATGCCCCGTATTGGAACCCCTTTGTCGTCCTCTGCGACCCGTGTGCTGCTGTGTGGCTGCGGTGAGCTTGGCAAGGAAGTGGTGATCGAGCTGCAACGCCTGGGTTGCGAAGTCATCGGTGTCGATCGTTACGCCAATGCGCCGGCCATGCAGGTGGCACATCGTAGCCACGTTATCGACATGCTCGACGGTGCAGCCCTGCGTGCCGTGATCGAGAAGGAACAGCCGCACTACATCGTGCCGGAAATCGAGGCCATCGCTACTGCCACCCTGGTCGAGCTGGAGGCTGAAGGCTTCAACGTGGTGCCAACCGCGCGTGCCGCACAACTGACCATGAACCGCGAGGGCATTCGCCGCCTGGCGGCTGAAGAGCTGGGCCTGCCGACCTCGCCGTATCATTTTTCCGACACCTTCGAGGACTACGCCGCAGCGGTGAAGTCCGTTGGCTACCCCTGCGTGGTCAAGCCGATCATGAGCTCTTCCGGCAAGGGCCAGAGCGTGCTCAGGAGCGACGCCGATCTGCAGCGCGCCTGGGACTACGCCCAGGAAGGTGGTCGCGCGGGCAAGGGGCGGGTGATCGTCGAGGGGTTCATCGACTTCGACTATGAAATCACCCTGCTTACCGTGCGCCATGTCGGTGGCACCAGCTTCTGCGCGCCGATTGGCCATCGCCAGGAGAACGGTGACTACCAGGAATCCTGGCAGCCACAACCGATGAGCCCGAAGGCGCTGGCCGAGTCCGAGCGCGTGGCGCTGGCGGTGACCGAGGCGCTGGGCGGGCGTGGCCTGTTCGGCGTCGAGCTGTTCGTCAAGGGCGATCAGGTATGGTTCAGCGAAGTCTCACCGCGCCCGCACGATACCGGCCTGGTGACGCTGATCTCGCAGGAACTGTCCGAATTCGCCCTGCATGCCCGCGCCATTCTTGGCCTGCCGATTCCGGTGATTCGCCAGATGGGCCCGTCGGCGTCGGCGGTGATCCTGGTCGAAGGCAATTCGCAGCAGGCCAGCTTCGCCAACCTCGGCGCTGCGCTGAGCGAGGAAGACACGGCGCTGCGCCTGTTCGGCAAGCCCGAAGTCAAGGGCCAGCGCCGCATGGGCGTGGCGCTGGCGCGTGACGAGTCCATCGAGGCGGCGCGTGCCAAGGCGCTGCGCAGCGCGCAAGCGGTTCGCGTCCAGCTGTGAGCCGGCATGCGCTGTGGTGGCTGGCGACTGTGCCACTGCTGCCATTGGCGCTGCCTCTGGCTTTGCATACCCGGCGCACGGCGCTGCGTCTACCGATTGCGCAGGGCGAGCCGAGCGGCATCGCTGCTGCGCATTTGCCGGGTGAACCCCTGCGTCTGCTGCTGATCGGTGAGTCGACCGTGGCAGGCGTCGGGGTCACGCATTTCGATCAATCCCTGGCCAATTGCCTGGCTGTCGCCCTGGCCGAGCGTCTGGGGCGACCGGTACGCTGGCGTGCTTATGGCGAGAATGGCATCACTGCTTCTGCGGCCTGTGAGCGCCTGCTGCCATTGGCCCTGGCGGAACCGGCCGATCTGGCACTGCTGGTGTTTGGCGTCAATGACACCACGCACCTCACGCCGAGCAGGCGCTGGCAGCAGGCGCTTGCTGCGATGGCCGATGCACTGGGCGGACGTGGCTGTCGCGTGGCGTTCAGCGCTGTGCCGCCGTTGCAGCATTTCAGCGCCTTGCCCTGGTTGCTGCGGCAACTGATGGGCTGGCGCGCCAGCCTGCTGGATCGTGAGCTGCACGCTCTGGCGCAGCGTCTGGGTGCGCTGCACTGCCTGCTGGACCTGCCATTCGAAGCGCATTACCTGGCCGAGGATGGCTATCACCCATCGGCAATGGGCTACCGACGCTGGGCCGATGGCCTGGCCGAGCGTCTCACTCCGTCGTTGCAGCGTCCGGTTTGACCTTTTTCACCTGCCACACGCGGACGCTCTTCACCCGGTTGTCCGCCGCCTGCAGGATCTCCAGGCGATAGGGGCCGATCTTCAGGCAGACGCTGCTGTCAGGGATGGTCTCCAGGGCTTCGGTGATCAGGCCATTGAGGGTCTTGGGACCATCGCTGGGCAGATGCCAGCCGAGAGTCTTGTTCACTTCGCGAATGTAGGCGGCGCCATCGATGACCAGAGTGCCGTCTGCCTGGGGATGGATATCGGGGCTGCGCAGGCTGCTCTGATTGCTGAAGTCGCCGACGATCTCTTCGAGGATGTCTTCCAGGGTGACGATGCCGATCACGTCGCCATATTCATCGACGACGATGCCGATGCGCTGCTTCTGCTTCTGGAAGTTGATCAGCTGGGTCGCCAGCGGTGTGTTTTCCGGGATGAAATAGGGCGGGTTGCAGGCGGCCAGCAGGGCGTCCTTGGTCAGCTGGTTGTGGCTCAGCAGGCGGGCGATCTGGCGCATGTGCACCACGCCTTCGATCTGGTTGATGTCGCCACGGAACACCGGCAGGCGGGTATGCGGCGTGCTGCGCAAGTGACTGACGATGGTCTCCAGATCATCGTCGAGGTCGATGCCGGCCACTTCGTTGCGCGGGATCATGATGTCATCCACCGTGACCCGCTCCAGATCGAGGATGCCCAGCAGCATGTTCTGGCGATTGGCTGGCAGCTCCGAGCCGGATTCGCGTACCACGCTGCGCAGTTCCTCGGTGGACAGGCTGTCGCTGGCGCGCTGAGCGGGGTCGATACCAACCAGGCGCAGCAGGCCGTTGCTGATCACGCTGGTCAGCCAGACCACCGGGTAGAGCAGGCGTAACAGCAGGCTCAGTACGCGGCTGGCGGGGAAGGCCACCAGCTCCGGGCGCAGGGCCGCCAGGGTCTTGGGTGTAATCTCGCCGAAGATCAGCACGACGATGGTCAGGCCAGCGGTGGCGATGGCAATACCGGCTTCGCCCCATAGATCCACCGCCAGCACGGTGGCGATGGAGGCGGCGAGAATGTTGACCACGTTGTTGCCGACCAGGATGGTGCCGAGCAGGCGGTCGGGGCGGTCGAGCAGTCGGGTCACGCGTTTGGCGCCGCTGTGTCCTTCCTTGGCCAGGTGCTTGAGCCGGTAGCGATTGACGCTGAGCATGCCGGTTTCCGAGCTGGAGAAGAACGCCGAGCAGAGGATGAGAAAAACCAACAGGCCGAGCAGGTAGCCCGAGTGAATGTCGTCCACGACGTCCGCCTCAGATATGCAGGATGAACTCGCGCACCAGCTTGCTGCCGAAGTAGGCCAGCATCAGCAGGCAGAACCCGGCAAGGGTCCAGCGAATGGCCTTGTGCCCGCGCCAGCCGAGCTGATGACGGCCCCACAGCAGTACGGCGAACACCACCCAGGCGAAGAAGGACAGGAAGGTCTTGTGCGCCAGGTGCTGGGCGAACAGGTCATCGATGTACAACGCACCAGACAGCAGCGACAACGACAGAAGCAGCCAGCCGGCGAAGAGAAAACCGAACAGCAGGCTTTCCATGGTCTGCAGCGGCGGGAAGTTGCGGATCAGCCCCGACGGGTGCTTGTGCTTGAGCTGATGGTCCTGCACCAGCAACAGCAGCGACTGGAATACGGCGATGGTCAGCATGCCGTAGGCCAGAATCGAAAGCAGGATGTGGGCGAGGATGCCTGGGTGCTCGTCAATCGGGCTGACGGTGCCGCTGGGCATGAACTCCGCCGCCAATACCGTCAGGGTGCCGAGCGGGAACAGCAGCAACAGCAGATTTTCTACCGGTATGCGTGCACAGGCCAGCAGAATCAGGGTAATGACTGCGCAGGCAATCAGGCTGGCAGCATTGAAGAAGTCCAGATTGAGACCGTGCACATCGTATAGCTGGTAGAACAGGCTGATGCCGTGCAGGCACAGGGCGAGAACGCCGAGCGATATCAGCAGGCGTTTGTCAGGGATGCTGCGCTGGGTCAGGCGCAGGCCTTGGTAAGCGGCGGCGCCGGCATAGAGGAGGGCGGCAGCGAGGCTGGGCAACAAAGGGTGCATAAGTCCGTATAAGGCGAGCCCGAAAGGCGCTGAGTGTGGCACAGATGGGCGTCGGCACGAAAGACTGCCGGCGGTGTCGGTGGCTCGGGGACTCCGCTATAATCCGCCGCCTGTCGCACGCCCGGCGCGCCGGGTCGCACCTATCAAAGGAACGCGCATGTTCGAAAATCTTACCGATCGCCTGTCCCAGACGCTGCGTAACGTCACGGGCAAGGCCAAGCTGACCGAAGACAACATCAAGGATACGTTGCGTGAAGTGCGCATGGCCCTGCTCGAGGCCGACGTGGCCCTGCCGGTGGTCAAGGACTTCGTCGCCAAGGTCAAGGATCGCGCTGTCGGCACCGAGGTGTCCAAGAGCCTGACGCCGGGCCAGGCCTTCGTGAAGATCGTCCGCGCCGAGCTGGAAGAGCTGATGGGCGCGGCCAACGAAGACTTGGCGCTCAATGCAACTCCGCCAGCCGTGGTGCTGATGGCCGGCCTGCAGGGCGCGGGCAAGACCACCACCGCCGGCAAACTGGCCAAGTTCCTCAAGGAGCGCAAGAAGAAGTCTGTGCTGCTGGTGTCGGTCGACGTCTACCGTCCGGCGGCAATCAAACAGTTGGAAACCCTGGCCGGCGACCTCGGGGTGACTTTCTTCCCCTCCGATGCCAGTCAGAAGCCGGTGGATATCGCCAACGCAGCGATCCGCGAAGCCAAGCTGAAGTTCATCGACGTGGTCATCCTCGATACCGCCGGTCGCCTGGCCATTGATGCCGAGATGATGGCCGAGATCCAGGCGCTGCACGCAGCCGTCAAACCGGTCGAAACGCTGTTCGTGGTCGACGCCATGACCGGCCAGGACGCCGCCAACACCGCCAAGGCGTTCGGCGAGGCGTTGCCGCTGACTGGTGTGGTGCTGACCAAGGTCGACGGTGACGCCCGTGGTGGCGCTGCCTTGTCCGTCCGTCATATCACCGGCAAGCCGATCAAGTTCATCGGTATGGGCGAGAAGAGCGACGCGCTCGAGCCCTTCCATCCGGATCGTATCGCCTCGCGCATCCTCGGCATGGGTGATGTGCTCAGCCTGATCGAACAGGCCGAGCAGACCCTTGATCGCGAGAAGGCCGAGAAACTCACCAAGAAGCTGAAGAAGGGCAAGGGCTTCGATCTCGAAGACTTCCGTGATCAGCTGCAGCAGATGAAAAACATGGGCGGCCTCGGCGGTCTGATGGACAAGCTGCCGTCCATCGGTGGCGTTAATCTGTCGCAGATGGGCAATGCTCAAGGTGCGGCGGAGAAGCAGTTCAAGCAGATGGAGGCGATCATCAACTCGATGACGCCGGCCGAGCGCCGCGATCCGGACATCATCAGTGGCTCGCGCAAGCGCCGCATCGCTATGGGTTCCGGTACCCAGGTGCAGGACATCGGTCGCTTGATCAAGCAGCACAAGCAGATGCAGAAGATGATGAAGAAATTCACCGCCAAGGGCGGTATGGCCAAGATGATGCGCGGCATGGGCGGCATGCTTCCGGGTGGCGGCGGAATGCCGAAATTCTGAGGCCTGTACGCCGGCCGATGGTCGTCCGGAAAAAGAGATTTGCAAACCGCCGCATAATCCTTAAAATATGCGGCCTTTCGGGCCTAGGCCCATTTTTGATGTGTGCCTCAAGTTAGCACCGACTACAGGAACGATGTTCTCATGGTAACTATTCGTCTCGCTCGTGGCGGCTCCAAAAAGCGCCCCTTCTACCACCTGACCGTGACCAACAGCCGCAATGCGCGCGACGGTCGCTTCGTAGAGCGTATCGGTTTCTTCAACCCGATCGCCGCGGGTGCTGAAGTCAAGCTGTCCGTCAATCAAGAGCGTGCTGCCTACTGGCTGAGCCAGGGCGCGCAGCCGTCTGAGCGCGTTGCTCAGCTGCTCAAGGAAGCTGCCAAGGCTGCTGCCTAAGCATCTTTATGAGTACGACGCCGGCCGTCGCCGAGGATTTGATCGTTCTCGGCAAGATTGTTTCGGTGCACGGCGTCAAGGGTGAAGTGAAGGTGTACTCCTTTACCGATCCCATCGATAACGTGCTCGATTACCGCAACTGGACGCTCAGGCGTGACGGTGAGGTAAAGAAAGTGGAACTGGCCAGCGGCCGCCTTCAGGGCAAGGTGCTGGTAGCCAGGTTGAAAGGTCTGGATGATCGCGAAATTGCGCGTACCTACGCCGGTTTCGAGATCTGCGTGCCGCGTAGCGAGCTGCCAGAGCTGGAAGATGGTGAGTTCTACTGGTACCAGTTACAGGGCTTGAAGGTCATTGATCAGGCAGAGCAGCTGCTCGGTGTGGTCGACCACTTGTTCGAGACCGGTGCCAACGATGTGATGGTGGTCAAGCCCTGCGCGGGCAGTCTGGATGATCGCGAGCGTCTGTTGCCCTACACGGGGCAGTGCGTGCTTTCGATTGACCTGGCAGCTGGTGAGATGCGGGTCGACTGGGATGCGGATTTCTAAGGCTCATGCGTGTAGAAGTCATCACCCTGTTCCCGGAAATGTTTGCCGCCATCGGCGAGTACGGCATCACCAGTCGAGCGGTCAAGCAGGAGCTTCTCAAGCTCAATTGCTGGAACCCGCGAGACTACACGACTGATCGTCACCATACGGTGGATGACCGCCCTTTCGGCGGTGGTCCGGGAATGGTGATGAAAATCAAGCCTCTCGAGGATGCCTTGGCCGGTGCCAGGCAAGCCGCGGGAGAGAAGGCGAAGGTGATCTACCTGTCGCCGCAGGGCCGTAGCCTGAATCAGGCGGCGGTCCGCGAGCTGGCGCAGGAGGATGCACTGATCCTGATCGCTGGTCGTTATGAAGGCATCGACGAGCGTTTCATTGAGGCGCATGTCGATGAGGAATGGTCGATTGGCGACTACGTCCTGTCCGGCGGTGAGCTGCCGGCCATGGTGCTGATCGACGCGGTGACGCGCCTTTTGCCTGGTGCATTGGGTCATGCCGATTCGGCCGAGGAGGACTCCTTTACGGATGGCCTGCTCGACTGCCCGCACTACACCCGCCCGGAGGTGTATGCGGATAAACGTGTTCCCGAAGTGTTGCTTAGTGGCAATCACGAACACATCCGGCGCTGGCGTTTGCAGCAGTCCCTTGGTCGGACCTGGGAACGTCGCGCTGATCTTCTGGATAGCCGCTCGCTTTCTGGAGAAGAGAAGAAGCTGCTGGAGGAATACATCCGCCAGCGGGACGATAGTTAACGTATCGATGATGGGCCGGGAGGCTTGTCTTAGGAGCGCAGCATGACCAACAAGATTATCCAGATGCTCGAAGCCGAGCAGATGAACAAAGAAATCCCGACTTTCGCCCCGGGCGACACCGTAGTCGTGCAAGTGAAAGTGAAGGAAGGCGACCGTCAGCGTCTGCAGGCCTTCGAAGGCGTTGTTATCGCCAAGCGTAACCGCGGCCTGAACAGCGCCTTCACCGTGCGCAAGATCTCCAGTGGTGTTGGTGTTGAGCGTACCTTCCAGACCTACAGCCCGCTGGTCGACAGCCTGGCAGTCAAGCGTCGTGGTGACGTGCGCAAAGCCAAGCTGTACTACCTCCGCGATCTGTCCGGCAAAGCCGCGCGCATCAAGGAAAAGCTGTCCTAAGTTTGGACGCTTCTCTGACAAAAGCAGCCTAAGGGCTGCTTT
Organism: Ectopseudomonas mendocina; assembly: GCF_008041835.1. Lineage (GTDB taxonomy): Bacteria > Pseudomonadota > Gammaproteobacteria > Pseudomonadales > Pseudomonadaceae > Aquipseudomonas. The sequence goes on along the minus strand of NZ_VRYE01000017.1, from coordinate 22,525 downwards.
TGTCGTTTCTGGCCTCCAGTAATCATCAGTGGTAATGGCATGACCCCAAGAGAGCAAGAGATTCAGCGGCGCATCGCGCTGTCGGAAACCCGCGTGACCAAGGCGGTGTTTCCGCCGACCACCAATCATCACAACACCCTCTTCGGCGGCACCGCGCTGGCCTGGATGGACGAAGTGTCGTTCATCGCTGCCACGCGTTTCTGTCGTTTGCCGTTGGTGACGGTGTCCAGTGATCGCATCGATTTCAAGCATGCGATACCGGCGGGCTCCATCGTCGAGCTGGTCGGGCGGGTAATCAAGGTTGGCAATACCAGCCTCAAGGTGGAGGTCGAGGTGTTCGTCGAGGGGCTGTATCAGGAGGGGCGCGAGCGGGCGATCAGTGGCAGTTTCAGCTTCGTTGCCGTGGATGAGCAGCAGAGGCCGGTGCCGGTTCTGCCGGGCTTCGTTGACGAGCTGCGGCCTGCCTGATCCTCAGGCTGGCCTGCTGGTGCGTCGGGTGTAGGCTGTGGAACACTTGCCTGCCGTGTAATTGAAGGTCAATCGATGCCTGCGCTGACTCACCCTCTAATCGAGCGATTCCTCGAGGCATTGTGGCTGGAAAAGGGCCTTTCCGCCCACACTCAATCGGCCTATCGCAGTGACCTGGAACACTTCAATGGCTGGCTCGATGGGCGCGGCCTGGCACTGCAGCATATCGGGCGTGATGCCATTCTCGATCATCTGGCCTGGCGCCTCGAGCAGGGCTATCAGGCTCGTTCCACGGCGCGTTTTCTCTCGGGGGTGCGTGGCTTCTACCGCTTTTTGCTGCGCGAAACGCTGATCAGTGAAGATCCGACCTTGCAGATCGAGTTGCCGCAGATCGGTCGGCCACTGCCCAAGTCACTGTCCGAAGCGGATGTCGAGGCGTTGCTGCAGGCGCCGGATCTGGATGACCCTATCGGCCTGCGTGACCGCGCCATGCTCGAGGTGCTCTATGCCTGCGGTTTGCGCGTCAGTGAGCTGGTGGGGCTGACGCTGGAGCAGGTCAATCTGCGCCAGGGGGTGCTGCGGGTGTTCGGCAAGGGCAGCAAGGAGCGCCTTGTGCCGCTGGGCGAAGAGGCTATTGCCTGGATCGAGCGCTACATGCGCGAGGCGCGTCCGTTATTGCTGGGTGGTAAACCCAGCGATGTGCTGTTTCCCAGCCTGCGTGGCGAGCAGATGACTCGGCAGACCTTCTGGCATCGCATCAAGCATCAGGCCCAGGTCGCAGGTATAAGCAAGGCGTTGTCACCACACACATTGCGCCACGCCTTCGCCACGCATCTGCTCAATCACGGTGCCGATCTGCGTGTGGTGCAGATGCTGCTGGGTCACAGTGACCTGTCCACCACGCAGATCTATACCCACATTGCACGCGCCCGCCTGCAGGAGCTGCATGCGCAGCACCACCCGCGCGGCTGATGCGCTGGCGGAATGGGGGGCCGTTGGCTGCGCCATCTGCTAGCTGGTCGGCTGTCCGGTGTTGCATCTGTGGTAGGCTGTTGCGATCTTCAACGGTCCGTCGTTCGACAGGAGTATTCATGTCCCTGACCCGTATTTCCCTGGCTCTGGCACTTGTGCTGGGCAGTAGCGCCGCCCTGGCTGCCGATCCTGATCAGGCCATTCGCCAGTCGCTCAAGTCGCTCGACGCCAATTTGCCGATCGAGGCGATTGCCGAAAGCCCGTTGCCGGGTATCTATCAGGTGCAGCTGGAGGGCGGCCGTCAGCTCTATACCAGTGCCGATGGTCAGTTCCTGATCCAGGGTTATCTGTTTCAGGTCAAGGACGGTAAGGCCGTCAACCTGACCGAGCTCGAAGAAAGCCGCGCGGTGGCCAAGCAGATCAATGCCATTCCGGCCAAGGAAATGGTGGTGTTCGCGCCGAAGGCGCCGAAGACCCATATCACCGTGTTCACCGATACCGACTGCGGCTACTGCCAGAAGCTGCACAGTGAAGTGCCCGAGCTCAACCGTCTGGGCGTCGAAGTGCGTTATGTCGCCTTCCCGCGCCAGGGCCTGAACAGCCCGGCGGCCAAGGAGCTGGTCAATGTCTGGTGCGCCAAGGATCAGCAGGAGGCGATGAACCGCGCCAAGACCCGCCAGAGCGTAGCCGATGCCTCCTGTGACAACCCGGTGGCCAAGCAGTACCAGCTCGGCCAGATGATTGGGGTCAATGGTACGCCGGCTATCGTGCTGGCCAACGGCAAGATGATTCCGGGCTATCAGCCGGCGCCGCAGTTGGCCAAAATTGCGCTGGAGTCGAACTAAGAACCTGTCCACGAGCTGCTGTGCGTCGGCTCTGCTGCGTTAAAAACAGGCCCGGAAAGCCGCTTGCGGCTAACGCACCTCAGTGCGGCCCGAAAGGGTGAGCGAAGCGAGTAATGCTCATTTACACCTCGTAAACTGCGCTTCCTTGCCTGTTTGACTCGCTGGCGCTCGCCCTTCGGGCCAGCCTTCGGCTGTTACTCCCGCTGGTCGTTGCGCCTTGCATAGCTCTAGCTCGCGAGCTCGTGATCAGGTTCTGTGAGCGGTGGATTGACTAACAAACAGCCGCTTCGTAAGGTGCGGCTCTTTATCTGCGGCCGGGGCATGCTCCGGCCGTTTCGTGCAGTGCTGATGGGGAATTGAGTGTGAAGCCGGTCAAAGTGGGCATCTGTGGGTTGGGCACCGTCGGTGGCGGTACGTTGAATGTACTCAAGCGCAATGCCGAGGAGATTACTCGGCGCGCCGGTCGCGGCATCGAGATTGCCCAGATCGCCATTCGTTCCCCCAAGCCGCAGTACGACACCACCGGCATTGCCATGACCAGCGACGTGTTCGAGCTGGTCAACAACCCCGAGATCGATATCGTCATCGAGCTGATCGGCGGTTACACCCTGGCCAAGGAGCTGGTGCTCAAGGCCATCGACAACGGCAAGCATGTGGTCACCGCCAACAAGGCGTTGATCGCCGTACACGGCAACGAGATCTTCGCCAAGGCGCGCGAGAAGGGCGTGATCGTCGCTTTCGAAGCGGCTGTGGCTGGCGGTATTCCGGTGATCAAGGCGATCCGCGAGGGGCTTGCGGCCAACCGCATCAACTGGCTGGCCGGCATCATCAACGGCACCGGCAACTTCATCCTCACCGAGATGCGCGAGAAGGGTCGTGCCTTCGAGGACGTGCTCAAGGAAGCGCAGGCGCTGGGTTATGCCGAAGCTGATCCGACTTTCGACGTCGAAGGCATCGATGCCGCGCACAAGCTGACCATTCTCGCATCCATCGCTTTCGGCATCCCGTTGCAGTTCGACAAGGCCTACACCGAAGGCATTACCAAGCTGACCACAGCCGACGTGAACTATGCCGAGGCGTTGGGCTATCGCATCAAGCACCTGGGTGTCGCGCGTCGCACCGAGGCGGGTATCGAGCTGCGCGTGCACCCGACGCTGATTCCGGCCGATCGCCTGATCGCCAACGTCAACGGCGTGATGAACGCGGTGATGGTCAATGGCGATGCCGTCGGCAGCACCCTGTACTACGGCGCGGGCGCCGGCATGGAGCCGACCGCTTCGGCAGTGGTGGCTGATCTGGTAGATGTGGTGCGTGCACTTACTACCGATCCGACCAACCGCGTGCCGCACCTGGCCTTCCAGCCGGATTCGCTCTCCGATCACCCGATCCTGCCCATTGCCGAGTGCGAGAGCGCCTACTACCTGCGCATCCAGGCCAAGGATCATCCTGGCGTGCTGGCCCAGGTGGCGAGCATTCTCTCCGAGCGCGGCATCAATATCGAGTCGATCATGCAGAAGGAAGCCGAGGAGCAGGACGGCCTGGTACCGATGATCCTCGTGACCCACCGTGTGGTCGAGGCGCGTATCATCGAGGCCATCGCCGCCATGGAAGCGCTGGATGGCGTGACCTCGCCTGTCATGCGCCTGCGCGTCGAACAGCTCAACTAATCCCGTGTCCACCCGCAGGCGCAGGCCTGCGGGTGCAGTCGAACGAAGGTTTATCCCATGCGCTATATCAGTACCCGCGGCCAGGCGCCGGCCCTGAATTTCGAAGACGTGCTGCTGGCTGGCCTAGCCAGTGATGGCGGCCTCTACGTGCCGGAGAATCTGCCGCGCTTCACCGTCGAGGAGATCGCTTCCTGGGCCGGCCTGCCGTACCACGAGCTGGCCTTCCGGGTGATGCGCCCGTTCGTTGCCGGCTCCATCGCTGATGCCGACTTCAAAAAGATTCTCGAAGAGACCTACGGTGTGTTCGAGCACAACGCCGTGGCGCCGCTGCGGCAGCTCAATGGCAACGAGTGGGTGCTGGAGCTGTTCCACGGCCCGACCCTGGCGTTCAAGGACTTTGCCCTGCAACTGCTCGGCCGCCTGCTCGACCACGTACTGGCCAAGCGCGGCGAGCGCGTGGTGATCATGGGCGCCACCAGTGGCGATACCGGCTCGGCCGCCATCGAAGGCTGCAAGGCCTGCGACAACGTCGACATCTTCATCATGCACCCGCACAACCGCGTGTCCGAAGTGCAGCGCCGGCAGATGACCACCATCCTCGGCGAGAACATCCACAACATCGCCATCGAAGGCAACTTCGATGACTGCCAGGAGATGGTCAAGGCCAGCTTCGCCGACCAGGGCTTCCTCAAGGGCACGCGCTTGGTGGCGGTCAACTCGATCAACTGGGCGCGGATCATGGCCCAGATCGTCTACTACTTCCACGCTGCGCTGCAGCTCGGCGCGCCGGCGCGTTCCATCGCCTTCTCGGTGCCGACCGGCAACTTCGGCGACATCTTCGCCGGCTACCTGGCGCGCAACATGGGCCTGCCGGTCAGCCAGCTGATCGTCGCCACCAACCGCAACGACATCCTGCACCGCTTCATGAGCGGCAATCAGTACGTCAAGGAAACCCTGCACGCGACGCTGTCGCCGTCGATGGACATCATGGTCTCGTCCAACTTCGAGCGTCTGCTGTTCGACCTGCACGGTCGCAATGGCGCCGCCATCGCTAGCCTGATGGACAGCTTCAAGCAGGGCGGCGGTTTCAGTGTCGACGAAGATCGCTGGGTCGAGGCGCGCAAGCTGTTCGACTCACTGGCAGTGAACGACGAGCAGACCTGCGAAACCATCACCGAGGTGTACAAGGAGTGCGGCGAGCTGCTCGATCCGCACACTGCCATCGGTGTGCGTGCTGCGCGTGAGTGTCGCCGTAGCCTGGCGACACCGATGGTGGTGCTGGGCACCGCGCATCCGGTCAAGTTCCCTGAGGCGGTGGAGAAGGCAGGTATCGATGCCGTTCCGGCGTTGCCGGCGCACCTGACCGATCTGTTCCAGCGCGAAGAGCGTTGCACCGTGCTGACCAATGATCTGAAAGCCGTGCAGCAGTTCGTCGCGGCTCACGGCAATCGCGGCAAGCCGCTCTGATGGCGATTGGTGTTGCACGCATGAACCCGCCCTGATACGGCGGGTTTTTTATTGTGTGCATTTGTGGGTTAGGTGAGCGCTATGTGTTGGCCTGGTGATTCTTTCCCGACAATCATTCAGGTCATTTTTTCCACGTTTCCTGTCCGAAATCTGTCTGTTTTCTATGGGAGGGCTGCCCTCTAATAAGCGCCGTAGACGCTTTTGATGGAGACAGCGATGGGGCACTGGGAAGGCAGCATCAAGGTCACGAATGACGTTCGGCATGTCTCTCTGCGGTGGCTCGAGCGCATCGATCCGCAGGCAGCTGCTGCCATTGTCAGTCTGATCGACTGCACCGTCGAAGACGATGGAGTCCTGGGTTTTACGCAGGCGATGAGCGCCGGGCAGGCCCGTGAATTCTGTGTTGGCTTGCAGGCAGCCATTGATCGAGGCTGCGGCCATGCGCTGCTGGGCGAGAGCGTGGATGGCCCGGCGTGCTTTGTGATGATGACGCGTAGCGCCATGCCAAACTGCCGGCACCTCGCTGAGTTAACCAAGGGTGTGGTGCATCCGCACATGCGCGGTCATGGCTTGATACCGCAGCTCTTTCACGAAATCGTCCTGCGTGCTCGGCAGCTAGGCATCGAACGGTTGACCCTGGACGTCCGGGAAAACACTCGCGCACACAAGCTGTGGGGCCGTATGGGCTTCGTTTCGTTCGGTGTGCTGGAGGATTACGCGCGTGTCGGCGAGACCAGCCACCGCGGTCACTACATGACTCAGCGGGTCTCAGACCTAGCCGCACGCCTCGCTCTGGACTGACCCCGTAGTCATTTGACAAGGAGATAAACCATGACCATGCCCCAGGAGCAGTTCAAGCGCGCTCTGCAAGACACCTTGCACCAGCACTTGACCATTTCTCACCCAATCTTTCTCGAGTTGCTCGACCCTCAGACGAAGAATCTTGACCTGTTGCGCAAGGTCGCCACGCAGGGTTATCAACTGACCAAGTATTTCCTGACCTATGTCGAACACTTGTTTTTCTACTGTCCGTCGCCCACCTACAAGCGTGCGCTGCTGATCAACTGCTATGAAGAGGAAACCGGTCGCCTGTCTCGTACCGACAACCACGTCACTCTGATGCAGAACTTCATTCGCGCCCTCGGCGTCAGTGATGCGCAGCGCGATGCGGAAACTCCGCTCCCGGCCACCCAGCGGCTGATCGATTATCGTCTCGAGGCCGTGCGCGATCCGGCGCGTTATCACATCGGAGCGGCAGCGGTGATGATCGCCAGCGAGGGACAGAATCTGGAAACCGTTGCCGGCGATGCCCGCCATGAGCTGCTGGGCAGGGCCTATGGGCTGACCGAGGAGGACTTGCTGTTTTTCTCGGTCCACCAGAAAGAGGACGTTGGTCACGTCAATCAGGGCTTGGGGCTGGTCAGCGAAATCTGTACTTCCGAGCAGATGCAGCATGAAGCACTGCAGGCCGTGGATCTCACCTGCCGGATGTTCTACGGCATGTACGAAGACATGTACCGCCATTACTGCAAGGCTCGTGTCGTCGTACCCGCCTGATGCCAGCTCGCTGGCATATCTCATTGCGAGGAAAAACCATGTCCAGACAACATAGCTCTGCCTTGGTGGCGGGTGTGCTCGCCGTTGGTTTTCTGGTGATGTTTCTGTCCAGTGCCATCAAGGGCCTTTACCAGGTGTACTTTGTCGATCTGGCGGCGCATTTCGGGGGTGGCCGTTCCGGTTTGGCTCTGGGGGGGACATTGTTTGTCCTGACCATTGGCCTCGCTTCGCCTCTGGTGGGAGGGTTGAGCGATAGGGTCGGGCCGTTGTGGACGGTGGTTGCCGGCAGTTTCTGTGGTGGCCTGGCATTACTGGGAGTCAGTCTGTTCGATCACAGTCTTACCCTGTTCATCCTGCTCTACGGTTTGCTTGGAGCCTTTGCCTTGGCGGCGATGACCTACGTGCCTATGGGTATCCTGGTGGATCGCATGGTCGGTGAGAAGTCCAAGGCCTTTGCTTTTGCCGTGGTTACCAACGGTACCGCCATCGGTTTCATCGTGCTGTCGCCACTATGGATCTGGTTGGAGCAATGGGTGTCCTGGCAGAGCCTGTTCAGTGTGATCGGCCTGATCTTCCTGCTGCCGCTGAGTGCAGCGCTGTTCTGGGTGGCCCGCCGCGTACCATTGGCTGCGCCAGCATCCGGTGTGGAGGGCAAGGTCTCGCTGAGATTTCTCCTGGGTGACCCGCGGTTCTTCGTGTTGGCGCTGAGCTTTGCCAGTTGCGGTGCGACCATGGCGTTCATCGACGTGCATTTGGTGCCTTACTGGCAGGGGCAGGAAGTGGTGCCATCGATACAGGCCAGCAGCTTGAGCCTGCTCGGTGTATTGGAGCTGATCAGTGGTCTGTTGGCCGGTTGGTTGGCGACACGTTTCAACAAGGGAGCCTTGCTGGCGGCGTTCTATCTACTGCGTTGTGCTGCTGTGGCGCTGTTGCTGGTGCAGCCGAGCACGCTTTCGGTGTACCTGTTCGCGATCATCTTCGGCGCCAGTTATCTGGGTACCGTGGTACTGACCTCGGCCTTTTGCTTCGACCTCTATGGGAGTGCGATCAAGGGCAAGGTATTCGGTGCGCTTTTCCTGGTGCATCAATTGGGCGCCATGGCCGTGACCCAGCTCGGTGCCATGGACTACGACCGCCACCAGAGCTATCAGATGACGGCACTGGTGCTCACTCTGGTGACCCTGCTGGCCGCTGGGCTGTCGCTGACTTTGCTGCCCTGGGGGCGGAGTGCGGCTGCTCGAGAGCTGGTCAGGAGTTGAAGCGTTTGATCACTTCACATCATCAGCAGAGGATGAGGAATTCATGGATCACGATACGCCACACTCTCGCGATTTCGATGCCAGTGCGGCTCTGCATGTCGGCCGGGGAGAGGACTTTTCCGATACCTTCTGTGAGCCTTTGGCGATGACGTCCGCTTATACCTTCGCTTCGGCTCGTGATGCTTGGGAAAAGTTCACTGGCCAGCAGCCAGGCAATGTCTACAGCCGTTTTACCAATCCCACTGTGCGTGCCTTCGAGCGGCGTATCGCATCGCTCGAAGGGGCCGAAGATGCGGCAGCCTTCGCCTCCGGTATGGGGGCGATAGCCGGTCTTTGCCAGGCGCTGTTGAGCCAGGGCGAGAACATTGTCTGCAGCCGTGATGTGTTCGGTACAACCTTGAGTGCTTTGCGCAACTACATGGGCCGGTTTGGTGTCGAGGTGCGCCTGGTTGAGCTGACCGATCTGGATGCCTGGCAGCGCAATATCGATAGCAGGACGCGTCTGGTGCTGCTGGAGTCGCCGTCCAATCCGGTGCTGAAGATCGCTGACATCGGCGAAATCAGCCGCATCGCCCATGCCAAGGGGGCCTTGCTGGCGGTGGACAACACGATGCTCACCCCGGTTTTTCAGAGCCCGCACTGCCTGGGGGCGGATATGGTGGTGCATTCTGCCGGCAAATACATCGACGGTCAGGGGCGGGCGCTGGCAGGGGTGGTTACCGGCAGCGCCGCCCTGATCAGTGAGTTGCGTGGAGTACTGCGTACCCTGGGCATCTCGTGTAGTCCTTTCAATGCCTGGCTGCTGCTCAAGAGCCTGGAAACCCTCGAGGTACGCATGCAGCGTGTGGCCAGCAGCGCCTTGGAGTTGGCGCAGTGGCTGCGTGAGCAAGCTCTGGTGGAGGCGGTTTACTACAGCGGCCTGACCGAGCATCCGCAACATGCGTTGGCCTGTCGTCAACAGCGCGGCCATGGCGGCCTGCTCAGCTTTCGCATGAGTGGAGGGCAAGCGGCTGCCTGGCAGTGGATCGATGCGCTGCAACTGGTAGCGCGTTGTACCAATATCGGCGATACACGGAGCATGGTCACTCATCCGGCTACCACCACGCATTGCCGCTTGACCTGGGAGGAGCGTCAAAGCGCTGGAATTCCCGATGGCCTGGTGAGACTGTCCGTAGGGCTTGAACGTCTTGATGACCTGCGTTGCGATCTGGCTCGGGCCTTCGCCGAAGTCGAGCATGGTCGGCGCCACTCTTCGTTGAGTGCGCTGTACCGGGGGCTGGCCTCTTGAGCCAGGGGGCGTTGGTGTCGCTGAGCATCGGCGGGGTGATCTTGCTCTTGCAGGGGCTGGCATTGCTGGTTCTTGCGGGTGAAGGCTGGCGGCTGCCACGGGGGCTGTGGTGCTGGCTGCTACCGCTGACCGTCGTGTTGCTCTATCTGGTCGATCTGGCCCCGTTGTCCCAGGTGCTGCTACATCTGCAAAGTGATCTGCCGATGTTCTCCTGTTTTTAGAGGCATGATGATCCGTTCACGAGGGGTTCAAAAAACTGCCTCGATCTAGGCTTTCTGCTGCATCGCGCAGCGAGCGCACCGGTACGCCAGCAGCGTGGGGCGGTAGCCCCCCGATTGTGTTTCAGAGGGTTGCGGCTGATTTTCGATACTGCAGGGGAGGCAGAGGCATTTCCTTGCTCCAGGCCAGGCGAAAGGCTTGGCTGCTGCTGAAACCGCAACGTTCGGCGAGGGACTCGATAGGGATGCGCTGTTGCTCCAGCAACTGCTTGGCATGTTCCACTCGTAATTTGCGCAGGTATGCCTGAAGGGTTATGCCGGTGTTCTGGCGAAACAGCCGTGCCAGGTGGCGGTAGCTCAGGTTGAAGCGGCGGGCGACGTCCTCCATGGCAAGCGAGCTGGCAAACTGTTGCTCAAGATAGCTCTGTACCTCATGAATCAGTGGGTGGATGTGGTTGCGGGTCAGGTCGCGCATGCTCAACTGTGGATCATTGCCGGCGCGGCGGCGGTAGATCACCAGTTCCTGGGCCACGCGCCCGGCCTCGCTGCGGCCGAGCCGTTGGCTGATCACGTGCAGTGCCAGATCGATACCGGTGGAAACCCCGGCGGAGGTGTAGAGGTTGCCGTCTTGCACGAACAGATGGTTGCTCAGCACCTCCGCGAGGGGAAAGTGCTGCTGTAGCTGTTCCGCGTAACGGTGGTGGGTCGTGCAGCGGCGACCGTCGAGCAGGCCGGCTTGGCCGAGCAGAAAGGCGCCTGTGCAGATTGAACAGATCGCCAGGTCAGGCGTGTGGCTGGCGATTCGTTGCAGCCAGTGCGCGACTTGCTGCAGGATGCTTTGCTCGGCAGGGATTTGGGGTAATTTGTGGCCAATGACGAACAACAGGTCGCCAGCTTCGAGGCTTTCTGGCAGTGGCTCCAGCCCGGTCACACTGATGTTCTGGAAGCACTCGATCTGCGTTATCGGCCCGATGCAGCGGACGCATAACGGCGCCATGTCCAGTTCAAAACAGGTTGATATGGTTTGCAGCGGGCCTGCAAGATCGAGCAGATGAGTGTGGGGCAGTAGCAGGAACCAGACATTGCGCATCGGTACTTCCTTGTCGGCAATAATAAAGTGCAGGGCAGGGTGTTACCACTTTCTGCGGTCAACAGGACGGTATTCTTAAAGCATGAAACGGGCCAGGGTTTGCAAAAAAGGCTTGCTCTGCCATAGCTCCGACGGTCGCTCAGCACTCCGGTATGAGTTCGTTCAGGCTGGCTGGAGTCGGTGAGCGATTTTGCAGCATGCGACGTTACACTCAGGGAAGTTCGCTGCGTTGGTGAAGCCGACGCCCAGATCAAACTGTGTGAAAACTACTGCGCTCGGCCATGCTGCGTTAAAAAACGGCTCAAAGTGCTCATTTACAACTCGTAAACCGCGCTTTTTCGCCGTTTTTTGCCTTGCCTGACCTGCGCTCGCTACGTTTTCACGCGGTCTGCAAGTGGCTCGGGTTTCGTTTGTGGCTGGCTCAGAGCGCGAAGATCAGCGCCAGGAGCGCCATCAGGACGATCAGTATCAGCCAGGCCAGGGCGTTGAGGCGACTGGCGCGCACAACGGCTGGGCCGCGCATGTGTACGGGTGGATCGTCCTCCAGGTACTGATCGATGCGGCGTTCGGCTTCCTTCTGGTCGTTTGCCAGGTATTCGCTCAGCAGATCGATGGCGGCCTGGCGTTGATTGGCATGCAGCAGTTGGCGTACGGCCGGGGGGAGTTCGTCAATCATGCGGCCGATCCTCTTGATCAGGTGAGCGTCAGTCAGTCCGTGCTGGTGGCGACTGTTGGTCGGCACCTGATGTCGTCACAGTGGCAAGCTGGCAGTCATGGGGATGCTGCAGTTACCTTTAATAAGCCCTCGTAGCCGAGATATTGGCAAGGCGCCAGTTGACCATCGCCACTGCATGTCTGCGCTGCCGGTATCGAACGGTGCTTGCAGCGCTTGCGCAGGGCACGCAAGAATTGCCGGAGAGGGCAATAGCCTCCTGTCGCGAATAAGGGTTATGCAAACGAATACCGATATTGGCTGGCGTAGTTGTGGCGTTACATGGAAGGTATCCATCTCGATCCTTTGCATGACGGCAGGCGGCGTAGCATCGTGAGGCGAGGCTGGTTGGTCGAGTTGCGCCCGCTGCTGTTGATCAGTGGCGCGCTGCTGCTGGTGCAACTGGTCAATGCTTCGCTCGGTGGCGCCTTGAACGTCTGGGGGCTGGTGCCCCGGCATATCGAGGCGCTGCCTGGCATTCTCCTCGCGCCCTGGCTGCACGGCAGTTGGGCGCATTTACTGAGTAACCTCAGTGGACTACTGGTGCTCGGTAGCCTGGTGTTGCTGCGTTCGCGTCGAGACTTCTATTTGTCCAGCGCCTTTATCATTGTCGGTAGCGGTGTGTTGGTCTGGTTGTTCGGACGCACTGGTCTGCACGTTGGAGCCAGTGGCTGGCTTTTTGGCTTCTGGGGATTGCTGTTGGCGCGAGCCTGGTTCGAACGCAGCCTGCTCGACCTGTTGCTGGCTGTGCTGGTTTTTTGCCTTTATGGCGGCTGGTTTTTCGGTCTGTTGCCGCGTGCCGATGTCTCCTTTGAGTACCACCTGGCGGGTGCGTTTTGTGGCGTGTTATATGCCGCGCTGAGTCGCCGACAATATCGTTGAATGGACTGCAGCCGGCTCGGTGAGTAACTGGTGTGATTGCCTGGTTGGCCTGTGCCGAAGTAGCGATGCGCGCGACGGGGCAGGTGGTGTGAGGGTGGGGCGGGTTATGGCCTGAGCTCTTGCAGATAGAGCATCCTGTCGTGCCGGGCATCAGGGCGGCTCAAGTGGCTGACGATGCGCTTGTGTCCGGTCGGGCGGCGGAAGAGGTTTCGCGGTAGACTTGGCGACTTTCCCGACCAGCCAAGAAGCCCGCCATGGCCCTGCCATCGACCACGTACAAGATCGAACTGAACCTCACCGACATGGATCGCAGCGTCTATGAAAACCTGCGTTTCACCGTCGCGCGTCACCCGTCCGAAACCGAAGAGCGCCTGGCCGCGCGGTTGATCGCCTATGCGCTGTTCTATCACGAGCAACTGGCGTTCGGCCGCGGTCTGTCGGATGTCGACGAGCCGGCGCTGTGGGAAAAGAGCCTGGATGATCGCGTGCTGCACTGGATCGAAGTGGGGCAGCCGGATAGCGAGCGCATTACCTGGTGCTCGCGGCGTACCGAAAAATTCAGCCTGGTGGCCTACGGTAACCTGCGCGTGTGGCAAACCAAGTGCCTCGATCCCGTACGCAGCCTGAAGAATATCAACGTGGTCGCCCTGGGCCAGGAAGCATTGGCCGACCTGGCGCTGGACATGCCACGTTCGCTGAATTGGAGCGTGATGATCAGCGATGGTGAGTTGTTCGTCACCGACGAGCGTGGTCAGCACGAAATCCCCATTGAGTGGCTCGCTGGTCAGCGTTGAAATCATAGGGCGGGTGCAACCCGCCGGATCACTGTGGCGGGTTGCACCCGCCCTACAAGAAAAAGACCCAAGATGCGTATCGAAGCCCGTCCCTTACCCGCACAACTGCCTGACCTGGGCAATCTGCCGCCTTTGCTGACCCGTCTCTACGCCGCCCGTGGCGTGCAGTCCGCCGAAGAGCTGGACAAGGGCCTGGCGCGGCTGATCCCATATCAGCAGCTCAAGGGCATCGATGCGGCTGTCGAGTTGCTGGTCGAGGCGCTGGCGCAGCGCCAGCGCATCCTGATCGTCGGCGACTTCGATGCCGACGGCGCCACCGCCAGTACGGTTGGCGTGCTGGGCCTGCGCCTGCTCGGCGCCGCGCATGTCGATTATCTGGTGCCCAACCGTTTCGAGTACGGTTACGGCCTGACCCCGGAGATTGTCGCCGTGGCGCTGCAGCGTCAGCCCGACCTGCTGCTGACCGTGGACAACGGCATCTCCAGCGTCGACGGCGTGGCGGCGGCCAAGGCGGCGGGGCTCAAGGTGCTGGTTACCGACCACCACCTGCCGGGGCCGGAATTGCCGGCGGCCGATGCCATCGTCAACCCCAACCAGCCGGGCTGCGACTTCCCCAGCAAGGCCATGGCCGGTGTCGGGGTGATGTTCTACGTGCTGCTGGCGCTGCGCGCGCGCCTGCGCGAGCTGGGCTGGTTCGCCAGCCGAACCGAGCCGAACCTGGGCGAGTTGCTCGACCTGGTGGCCCTCGGCAGCGTCGCTGACGTGGTGCCGCTGGATGCCAACAACCGCATCCTGGTGCATCAGGGGTTGGCGCGTATTCGTGCCGGGCGGGCGCGGCCTGGCCTGCGGGCGATTCTCGAAGTCGCCGGGCGCGACCATCGGCGTATCACCTCCACCGACCTCGGCTTCATCCTCGGCCCTCGCTTGAATGCGGCTGGCCGTCTGGACGACATGAGCCTGGGCATCGAATGCCTGCTCTGCGACGACGAGGCGCTGGCCCGCGACATGGCGGTGCAGCTCGACCAGCTCAATCAGGACCGCAAGGCCATCGAACAGGGCATGCAGCGCGAGGCGCTGGCCCAGCTCAAGGATCTGCCAGTGGCGGACATGCCATTCGGCCTGTGCCTGTTCGAGCCGGACTGGCACCAGGGCGTGATCGGCATTCTCGCTTCGCGCCTGAAGGAGCGCTATCACCGCCCGGCCATCGCCTTTGCCGATGCCGGTGACGGCCTGCTCAAGGGCTCGGCGCGTTCGGTGCCGGGGCTGCATATCCGCGACGCACTGGATGCTGTGGCAGCCAAGCATCCGGGGCTGATCAGCAAGTTCGGCGGGCATGCCATGGCTGCCGGGCTGTCGCTGCCGCAAGCCAACTTCGGTGCCTTCGCTGCGGCCTTCGACGCCGAGGTGCGGCGTCAGCTCAGTGAAGACGATCTGACCGGGCGCTTGCTGTCCGACGGCCAGCTCGATGCCACCGAGTTCCACCTGGAACTGGCCCGCGCCCTGCGCAATGCCGGCCCCTGGGGCCAGCATTTTCCCGAACCGCTGTTCCATGGCGTGTTCCAGATCGTGGCTCAGCGCATCGTCGGTGAACGCCATCTGAAGCTGGTGCTCAAGACCGAGTGCGGCAGCGTGCAGCTCGACGGCATCGCCTTCAACATCGACCGTGAGGTCTGGCCCAACCCCACGCTGCGCTGGGCTGAAGTGGCCTACAAGCTCGACCTCAACGAGTTTCGCGGTAATGAGACGGTGCAGCTGATGGTGGCGCATATCGCCCCGCGCTAAGGCGCAAGGCTAGTTAGCGCCGCCTTGATCGCCGACGGGGTGGCTTCGCTGAAGGCCGCCTGCATCCGGGCAATAGTCGGTAGTGCAACTGCCGAAATCGTTCGACGCTGGGCGTGGGTGCTGGTGCGGGTTCTCAAGCGGCCCCGGCGGTAATATCTGGAAGCATTCAGCCGGCTGCCGGGCCAACGTCCGAGGCCTACACTCGGCGAGATTTCCTCAGGAGAATGCGCGATGAATACCCGTGGCTTGCTCGATCAACTACTCAAATCCGGTCAGGAGATGCTGCAACAGAAAGGTGCCGGTGGCGCCTCATCCGGGCTGGGTGGTGCGCTGGGTGGTCTGCTTGGCGGCGCTGCCAGCAAGGGCAAGGGGGGCGGCAGCGATCTCGGCTCGATGCTCAAGGGCGCCGGTGGCGGTGCAGCGCTGGCCATGCTGCTGGGCAACAAGCGGGTGCGCAAGGTCGGTGGCAAGGTGGCGGTCTATGGCGGTCTGGCTGCGCTGGGCGTGCTCGCCTACAAGGCCTACGGCAACTGGCAGGCGCAGCAAGCCCAGCAGGGCGGCGCGCAGCCTGTCGAGCCGCAAACCCTGGATCGCTTGCCGGCGCCGCAGGTCGAACAGCACAGCCGCGCCATTCTCAAGGCACTGGTGGCGGCGGCCAAGGCCGATGGGCACGTCGATGAACGTGAGCGGCAGCTGATCGAAGAAGAACTGGGCAAGCTGGCGCAGGACGCCGAGTTGCAGAGCTGGCTGCACACCGAGCTGAACAAGCCGCTGGATCCGGCCGACGTCGCGCGTGCTGCCAGCACGCCGGAAATGGCCGCAGAGATGTACCTGGCCAGCGTGCTGATGGTCGATGAGGAGCACTTCATGGAGCGCGCCTACCTCGAGGAGCTGGCGCGTCAACTGAAGCTGCCACTGGCGCTGAAGAGTGAGCTGGAGGCTCAGGTACGCGCACTGCCGGCTGGCGTCTGAGCCGTGTTCTCGTTTCAGTCTGCATGCCGGGCATGACCCGGCATCGCCTCACCCCCATGATCGTTCAGGTAGGCATCGACCGCCGCGCCAACGGTCGGTTGCAGGTGCCGTGCCTGACCGTCGTGCAGTAGGCCGAAGCGTCGCAGCTTGTCCTTGAGCGGCCCCTTCACCTCGGCGAAGTGCAGTTCGATGCCGGCCTCGGCGAGCATGCGCTCCAGCTCGCCGAGCATATCGGCAGAGGTCACGTCGATGCTGGTAACCGGCTCGGCCGCGATCACCACGCGGCGTACCGGTGCCGGAGCGCTTTCCAGCGCCTGCAGCAGGCATTGCTGAAACAGCTCGGCATTGGCGAAGAACAGCGGTGCGTCCCAGCGAAACAGCAACAGGCCGGGGATCTGTCGGGCATCGGGGTGTCGCTTGATGTCATGGTAGCCACGGATGCCCTCCACCTGGCCGAGAACGGTGTAGTACGGGCGCCAGCCGTCCCAGAGAAACTCGATCACCGCCAGCACCACGGCAATGCCGATGCCGGGGATGACGCCGAAGGTCACCACGCCGGCGAAGCAGGCCATCGACAGCCAGAACTCCCATTGCTGCACGCGGAAGATGCGGTGCAGGTCGGTGATCACGAACAGGCCGATGACCGCGGCGATGACCACCGCTGCCAGTGCGCTGGTGGGCAGGTATTGCATCAGATTGGGGGCGACGACCAGCAGCAGGGTAACGCTCAGGGCGCCGACCACACCGGCGATCTGGGTCTTGGCGCCTGCTGCTTCGGCCACCGGTGTTCGCGACGCGCTGCTGCTGATGGGAAAGCCCTGGAACAAGCCGCCGGCCAGATTCGCCGCGCCCAGGGCGACCAGCTCCTGGTTGGGGTCTACGGGGTGTCCGGTACGGGCTGCGTAGGTGCGCGACAGCACGCTGGTGTCGGCAAACGCGACCAGCGCAACGGCGATGCCGCCCAGTACCACGCTGGCCAGATCGATGCCACTCAGCCAGGGCAGGGTGAAACCGGGCAAGCCTTGCGGCAGCTCGCCGAGCACCTGTACGCCTTGCTTGTCGAGATCGAACAGGGCGACTGCAAGCGTCGCCAGTGTTACGGCGATGAGAATGCCGGGTAGCGGTTTGAAGCGTGCCAGCAGCAGAATCAGCGCCAGCGTGCCGCCGCCTACCGCCAGGCTGTAGCCGTTGATCTGGCCTGCCAGCGCGGCGCTGATGATGGCCTGACCGTCGCTGATCGGACCCTGGCTGTCGATGGAAAAGCCCAGCAATCTGGGTGTCTGGCTGATCAGCACGCTGAGCGCGATACCGTTCATGTAGCCATAGCGGATGGGCTTGGACAGCAGTTCGGTGATGAAGCCCAGGCGCAGCAATCCGGCAATCAGGCAGGTGAGGCCGGCCACTACGGCCATCATGCTGGCCAGCGTCACCGCACGCATCGGATCGCCGCCGGAGAGTGGCAGCACCACGGCGAGAATCAGTGCCGCCAGGGCCGAGTCCGGGCCGAGCACGAGAATTCGGCTGGGGCCGAACAGCGCGTAGGCCAGCAGCGGCACGATGGTCGCGTACAGACCATAGATGCCCGGCACGCCGGACGCCTCGGCATAGGCAATGCCCACCGGCACCAGCATGGTGGTCAGCACCAGGCCGGCGGCAATGTCCTTCGGCAGCCAGGCCAGGCGATAGTCCCTGAGCGTTTGCAGCCCCGGAAGCCAGCGCAGCCAGCCGCGCTGTCGCGATAAGCGGGGAAGGGGCTTGTGTGGCGTGCTGGCTGGTGCTGGTGGCATCACGGGTGGGCTCTGGCAGGATTACGTGCAAGTAAAGCGCAGAGCGCAGGTGCTTCACCATAGCTGCCAGGCGATGAAGGCGTATTCAGCATGCGCATCAGACCAAAAGACCATTCATCCCGGCCCCCGGGTTGTTTTAGGCTGAAGACCAACGACAAGAACGACACGCGAGGATGCCCATGTCGCAAGCGCCCCTGGATGCCTATGACTACCTGATCGTTGGTGCCGGTCCGGCCGGCTGTCTGTTGGCCAATCGGCTGTCTGCCGACCCAGGCGTCAGCGTGTTGCTGGTCGAGGCGGGCGGGCGCGACAACTACCCCTGGATCCACATTCCGGTCGGCTACCTGTACTGCATTGGTAACCCGCGTACCGACTGGTGCTACAGCACCGAGGCCGACCCCGGCCTGCATGGGCGCAGCCTCAAGTACCCGCGTGGTCGCGTGCTCGGCGGCAGCTCCTCGATCAACGGCATGATCTACATGCGCGGTCAGGCTGCCGACTACGACAGCTGGGCAGCGGCGGGCAATGCCGGCTGGGCCTGGCGCGATGTGCTGCCGCTGTTCAAGCGCTCGGAGCATCACTTTGCCGGTGCGAGCCAATGGCACGGTGGCGACGGCGAGTGGCGGGTCGAGCGCCAGCGTTTGTCCTGGGAGATTCTCGAAGCCTTCCGTGAGGCGGCGGCGCAGAGCGGTATCGCCAGCATCGATGACTTCAATGGCGGTGACAACGAAGGCTGCAGCTACTTTCAGGTCAACCAGAAGCGCGGTGTGCGCTGGAATGCCTCCAAGGCCTTTCTGCGTGATATCCGCCAGCGCCCCAATCTGCAGGTGCTGACCGGCGCCGAGGCCGAACGGCTGGAGCTGGCTGACGGTCGTGTCCGTGCACTGCATCTGCGTTGGCAAGGGCAGGCACTGCGCATTGCGGCGCGCCGCGAGATTCTGCTTTGCGCCGGCGCCATCGGCTCGCCGGCCTTGCTGCAACGCTCCGGCATCGGCCCGCGGCCGCTGCTGGAGAAACTGGGGATCGGTGTCAGGCACGAGCTGCCCGGTGTTGGCGAGAATCTGCAGGATCACCTGCAGCTGCGCCTGATCTACCGCATCAGTGGTGTGAAGACGCTCAACCGCATTGCCGCTACGTCCTGGGGCAAGCTGGGCATGGCCCTGGAATACCTGCTCAAGCGCAGCGGGCCGCTGTCGATGGCGCCAAGCCAGTTAGGCGCTTTCGCCAAATCCGATCCTGAGCAGGCGCGCGCCAACCTGCAATACCACGTACAGCCGCTGTCACTGGAGCGCTTTGGTGAGCCCTTGCATGACTTCCCGGCCTTTACCGCATCGGTATGCAACCTGCGCCCGACCAGCCGCGGCAGCGTTCAGATTGCCTCCGTCGATGCCAGCGTAGCCCCGCTGATACGGCCAAACTACCTCAGTGACGAACGCGATCTACAGGTGGCGGCCGATGCGATTCGCCTGACCCGGCGCATCGTTGCCGCGCCGGCACTGGCTCGTTACCAACCGCAGGAATACAAGCCTGGCCCGGACTATCGCAGTGAAGAAGACCTGCAGCGCGCGGCGGGTGAGATTGGCACCACCATCTTCCATCCGGTGGGTACCTGTACCATGGGCCAGGGCCGTGATGCCGTCGTGGATGCCCGTCTGCGTGTGCATGGCGTCGCCGGGCTGCGCGTGGTCGATGCCTCGATCATGCCGAGCATCGTCTCGGGCAATACCTGCTCGCCGGTGTTGATGATCGCGGAGAAGGCCGCGCAGATGATCAAGGAGGAGGCGCAGTCTCGGGTGGTGGCTGCCTCGCTGCGCGAACTCGAACCCGTTTGAGCTCGCATGCTGGCGAACCTCACGGTGCCGTTGATCCAGAGATCGCTGATTGATCAGCCCGAACGGGCTGCCAGGCTGTAGCAGCTCGGGTATAATCACCGGCTTTTCCGTCCGATTTGCCGCGAGCGCCACTACCATGGAAATCAATCCGATCCTCAACGCCATCAAGGACCTGTCCGAACGCACCCAGTCAATTCGGGGGTATCTTTGACTACGATCACAAGCATGATCGCCTGGTCGAAGTAAACCGCGAGCTGGAGGACGCCAGCGTCTGGAACAAACCCGAGTACGCGCAAGCGCTGGGCCGTGAGCGCGCCATGCTGGCGCAGATCGTCGAAACCATCGATGACCTCACCGGTAGTCTGGCCGATTCCAGGGATCTGCTGGAAATGGCCGCCGAAGAGAACGACGAAGGCGCGGTGAAGGACATCGTCGCCGAAGTCGAGCGCCTGCGCGAAATCCTCGAGAAACTGGAATTCCGCCGCATGTTCAGCGGCGAGATGGATGCCAACAACTGCTACCTGGACATCCAGGCCGGCTCCGGCGGCACCGAGGCCCAGGACTGGGCCAACATCCTCCTGCGTATGTACCTGCGCTGGGCCGACAAGCGCGGCTTCACTGCCGAGATCGTCGAGCTGTCCGAGGGGGAGGTCGCCGGGATCAAGGGCGCTACCGTGCACATCAAGGGCGAATACGCCTTCGGCTGGCTGCGTACCGAGAGCGGCGTGCACCGCCTGGTGCGCAAGAGCCCGTTCGATTCCGGCGCGCGTCGTCACACCTCGTTCTCGGCGGTGTTCGTGTCCCCCGAGATCGACGACAAGGTGGAGATCGAGATCAACCCGGCCGATCTGCGCATCGACACCTACCGCTCCAGCGGTGCCGGTGGTCAGCACGTCAACACCACTGACTCGGCGGTGCGCATTACCCACGTGCCGACCAACACCGTGGTGGCCTGCCAGAACGAACGTTCCCAGCACGCCAACAAGGACACCGCGATGAAGATGCTGCGGGCCAAGTTGTACGAGCTGGAGATGCAGAAGCGCAACGCCGCCTCGCAGGCGCTGGAAGACAGCAAGTCGGATATCGGCTGGGGGCACCAGATTCGCTCCTACGTGCTCGACGACTCGCGCATCAAGGACCTGCGCACCGGCGTCGAGCGCAGTGACTGCCAGAAGGTGCTCGACGGTGACCTCGACGGTTATCTCGAAGCCAGCCTCAAGCAGGGCCTGTAAGCCCAGTAACTTATCCGCAGGCACCGCTCATGCGGCGCCTGCTCAAATTTTGTACGATACGCCAGGCAGATAAAGCGACCATGAGCGACCAACAACTCGACCACAACGAACTGCAACAGGAAGAAAACAAGCTGATTGCCCAGCGCAAGGAAAAGCTTGCTGCCGTCCGTGAGCAGGGCATTGCCTTCCCCAATGATTTCCGCCGCGACAGCCTGTGCGCCGACCTGCAGAAACAGTACGAGGGCAAGAGCAAGGAAGAGCTGGAGGCCGCTGCCATCCCGGTGAAGATCGCCGGGCGCATCATGCTCAACCGTGGTGCCTTCATGGTGCTGCAGGACACCTCCGGTCGTCTGCAGGTCTACGTCGACCGCAAGGGCCTGCCTGCCGAGACCCTTGAAGCGATCAAGACCTGGGACCTGGGTGACATCATCGCTGCCGAAGGCACCCTGGCACGTTCCGGCAAGGGTGACCTGTACGTGCACATGACCAATGTGCGCCTGCTGACCAAGTCGCTGCGCCCGCTGCCGGACAAGCACCACGGTCTGACCGACACCGAGCAGCGCTACCGCCAGCGCTACGTCGACCTGATTGTCAACGAGGAAACCCGCCACACCTTCCGCGTGCGCTCGCAGGTGATCGCGCACATCCGTCGTTTCCTCAACGAGCGCGGCTTCCTCGAAGTGGAAACCCCGATGCTGCAGACCATCCCTGGTGGTGCCGCGGCCAAGCCATTCGAGACTCACCACAATGCGCTGGACATGGCCATGTTCCTGCGTATCGCCCCGGAGCTCTACCTCAAGCGCCTGGTGGTCGGTGGCTTCGAGAAAGTGTTCGAGATCAACCGCAACTTCCGTAACGAAGGCGTTTCGACCCGGCACAACCCCGAGTTCACCATGCTCGAGTTCTACCAGGCCTACGCCGACTACCGCGACAACATGGACCTGACCGAGGAGCTGTTCCGCGAACTGGCCCTGGCCGTGCTGGGCAGCACCGACGTGCCCTATGGCGACAAGGTGTTCCACTTCGGCGAGCCGTTCGTGCGCCTGTCGGTGTACGACTCGATCCTCAAGTACAACCCGGACATCACCGAGGCTGACCTGAACGACGTCGACAAGGCCCGCGCCATCGCCAAGAAGGCCGGCGCCAAGGTGCTCGGCCACGAAGGCCTGGGCAAACTGCAGGTGATGATTTTCGAGGAACTGGTGGAGAGCAAGCTGGAGCAGCCGCACTTCATCACCGAGTATCCGTTCGAGGTGTCGCCGCTGGCCCGTCGCAACGACCAGAACCCCAACGTCACCGACCGCTTCGAGCTGTTCATCGGTGGCCGCGAGATCGCCAACGCCTACTCCGAGCTCAACGACGCCGAGGATCAGGCCGAGCGCTTCCTCGCCCAGGTGGCCGAGAAGGACGCCGGTGACGACGAAGCCATGCACTACGACGCCGACTTCGTCCGCGCCCTGGAGTACGGCATGCCGCCCACCGCCGGTGAAGGCATCGGCATCGACCGTCTGGTGATGCTGCTGACCAACTCGCCGTCGATCCGCGACGTCATCCTGTTCCCGCATATGCGCCCGCAGGCCTGACGGCAATACGGAAAGCCGCCCTCGGGCCAATGCCGATCAGATAAGCTTGCCAAAGCCGTCTGTCGGAGGAACCCCGCCCCGTGGCGAAGCTTTCCAAACCCGTCACGCCCCGTGTCCG
>NZ_VRYE01000169.1 GCF_008041835.1 Ectopseudomonas mendocina | reverse complement strand
GTGGCATAGCCGTAGATCAGCAACGACAGCAACATAGCCGGATGGTAGGCAGCGCTGCCACGGCCCGCATAGACGCTCTCCAGCTTCGACAGATCCAGGCCCTCTACGACCTCCACCACGTAGCGCGCCAAATGTGACTCGGGCAGCCAGTCCTGCACCGACGGCGGGAGCAAGTAGTCGATTTCGCGGTTTATCGGTCGAAAGCGGCTCATACAGTCAGGTTCCAGGAGCGATGCGCAATTCTACCGGCGAGGGGAAAAGTCCGACAGGCTGCTAGCACGACCGTTTTCCTATTAGCATCCGCGACTTACGGACTATTTATGTTTTTCCACATTAAATATCAGTCTTGACAGAAGCGCAAATGGCTCCACGGGAAAAAAACCGCTTATAATGTGAACAGCTTTTCCCTTTTCGCCTCGACTCCGGCTTAACTCATTCTTTTACTTGGAATTCCGAACATTTTGATACGCCTGCTAAAGTTCGTCTGGTGGTCTAGCGTTGCCGTTTTTTGTGGGCTATTGCTCAGTTTCAGCGGTGCGTTTCTTTATCTTAGCCCGACCCTGCCGTCCGTCGAGTCGCTGCGCCAGGTTCAGCTGCAGATCCCCCTGCGCATCTACAGCAGCGATGCCAAGCTGATTGCCGAGTTCGGCGAGATGCGTCGCTCGCCGATTCGCTTCGACGAGATCCCCAAGGAATTCATCAGCGCCCTGCTGGCTGCCGAGGACGATAACTTCGCCAACCATTATGGCGTCGATGTGACCAGCCTGATGCGCGCTGCCACGCAATTATTGAAAAGCGGTCAGATTCAGAGTGGTGGCAGCACCATCACCATGCAGGTAGCGAAGAATTTCTTCCTGACCAGCGAGCGCAGCTTTTCGCGCAAGGCCACCGAGATCCTCCTGGCCCTGCAGATCGAGCGAGAGCTGAGCAAGGATGAAATCCTCGAGCTCTACGTCAACAAGATCTATCTCGGCCACCGCGCCTATGGCATCGAAGCGGCCGCACAGGTCTATTACGGCAAATCGATTCGTGATCTGAATCTGGCCCAGATGGCCATGATCGCTGGCTTGCCGAAAGCGCCGTCGCGTTACAACCCACTGGTCAACCCGACACGCGCCAAGGAACGCCGCGACTGGATTCTCGGCCGTCTCTATCGCCTTGGCCGCATCGACCAGGGCAGCTATGAACAAGCGCTGGCAGAAGAAGTCGACGCCCGCTACCACGTGCCAACGCCTGAACTGAGTGCACCTTATATAGCCGAGATGGCGCGCGCAGAAATGGTTGGCCGCTATGGCAGCGAGGCTTATACGGAAGGCTTCAACGTCACCACCACCGTGCCGAGTCATTTGCAGGAAGCAGCCAACACCGCACTCCGTGACGGCCTGATCAGCTACGACCAACGCCATGGCTATCGTGGCCCTGAGAGCCGCCTGCCCGGAATGACGCGCGAGACCTGGCTTGCCGAACTGGGCAAGTTCCGCAGCATTGGCGGCCTGGAGCCAGCCGTGGTCAGTCAGGTCGAGAAAAGCGGCATTCTGGTACTGACCCGCAACGGCGAAGAACAGGCCGTCTCCTGGGACAGCATGAAATGGGCTCGCCCCTATCTCAATACCAACAGCATGGGCCCGCGCCCGCAGCAACCTGCAGATGTCGTGCAGCCGGGCGATATCGTGCGCGTGCAGCGCCAGGCCGATGGCAGCCTGCGCTTTACCCAGGTGCCGGCGGCGCAGAGTGCGCTGGTTTCTCTCGACCCCTACAGCGGTGCCATTCAGGCACTGGTTGGCGGCTTCTCCTTCGATCAGAGCAACTACAACCGCGCCGTGCAGGCCAAGCGCCAGCCGGGCTCGAGCTTCAAACCCTTCATCTATAGCGCGGCTCTCGATAGCGGCTACACCGCAGCGACGCTGGTCAACGACGCACCGATCATTCTCTCCGATGACTACCTGTCGCAGAAATGGCGGCCGAAGAATGATAACAACACCTTCCTCGGCCCGATTCGTATGCGTGAAGCGCTGTACAAGTCGCGCAACCTGGTGTCCATCCGCCTGCTGCAGGATATGGGCATCGACCGCAGCCTGCGCTACATCGAACGCTTCGGCTTCGCCCCACAGGACCTGCCACGCAACCTGTCGCTGGCACTGGGCACCGCCAGCCTGACCCCCATGGAAATCGCCGAGGGCTGGGCCACGTTTGCCAACGGCGGCTACAAGATCGAGCCGTACCTAATCGAACGCATCGAAGACCGCAACGGCAAGCTGCTGTTCCGCGCCAACCCGGCGCGCGTCCCCGGCAACGAGCCGAGCGAAGAGAATGCCAACCTGACGGTGAACGCGACCGCTGATCTGCCCCCGGAAGAACCCAAGGTCGCTGAGCAGATCATCGACGAACGTACCGCCTACATCATGACCAGCATGCTGCAGGACGTGATCAAGCGTGGCACTGGCCGCCGCGCCCTGGCCCTGGGGCGTAGCGACCTGGCAGGCAAGACTGGCACCACCAACGAATCCAAGGACAGCTGGTTCTCCGGCTATAACGCCGATTACGTGACCACTGTCTGGGCCGGCTTCGACCAACCGGAAAGCCTGGGTCGCCACGAATACGGCGGCACCGTCGCGCTGCCGATCTGGATGAACTACATGGGCGTCGTACTCAAGGATCGCCCCAACCATCTGCCCAAGGAACCCAAGGGCCTGCTGACCCTGCGTGTCGATCCATTCAGCGGTCGCGCCGCGGCACCCGGCACACCAGACGCCTACTTCGAGCTGTTCAAGAGCGAGGACTCGCCGCCGCCGATGAGCGAATTCGAATCTGGCATGGGCGTTCCCGGCAGCCCGCTACCGGCCGACGAAATGGCACCAATCGACCTGTTCTAGGGCAAGGCTCGGGCGTCTGCAACGGTCGCCTGAGCCGAATCAATAGCCATAAAAAACCCGCCGAAGCGGGTTTTTTATGGCTCGGCTGATCAGCCGTTGAACACTTCATCCACCGATTTCAGCGGATAGTGCTTCGGATACGGCAGGGTCGCCACACCGGATTCGATAGCGGCCTTGGCCACGGCGTCGCAGACCATGGTGATCAGGCGCTGATCCATCGGTTTCGGAATGATGTACTCGCGACCGAACTCCAGCTTGATGCCGCCGTACGCGTCGCAGACATCCTGCGGCACCGGCAGCTTGGCCAGATCACGCAGGGCCAGGGCAGCGGCGATCTTCATTTCTTCGTTGATGCGGGTCGCCCGCACATCCAGAGCGCCACGGAAGATGAAGGGGAAGCCGAGTACGTTATTGACCTGGTTCGGGTAGTCGGAACGACCGGTGGCCATGATCACGTCATTGCGCGTCTTGTGCGCCAGCTCTGGGCTGATTTCCGGATCCGGGTTGGAGCAGGCGAAGACGATCGGGTTGGCCGCCATGCGCTTGAGGTCTTCCGGGCTCAGCAGATTGGCACCGGACAGGCCGACGAAGACGTCCGCGCCATCGAGCGCATCAGACAGGGTCCGACGATCCGTCTCGGAAGCGAAAACGGCCTTGTACTGGTTCAGGTCATCGCGACCGGCATGAATCACGCCCTTGCGGTCGACCATGAAGATGTTCTCGACCTTGGCACCCATGCTCACCAGCAGCTTCATGCAGGAGATGGCAGCCGCACCGGCGCCCAGGCAGACGATCTTCGCTTCTTCGAGCGTTTTGCCTGCGATTTCCAGGGCGTTGAGCATGCCGGCAGCGGTCACGATCGCAGTACCGTGTTGGTCATCGTGGAATACCGGAATGTCACACTGCTCGATCAGCGCACGCTCGATCTCGAAGCACTCGGGGGCCTTGATATCTTCCAGGTTGATGCCGCCGAAGGTGATGGAGATACGCTTGACGGTGTCGATGAAGGCCTGCGGGCTCTCGGCATCCACTTCGATATCGAACACGTCGACACCGGCGAAGCGCTTGAACAGTACGCCTTTACCTTCCATGACTGGCTTGGAAGCCAGAGGGCCAAGGTCACCCAGACCGAGAATGGCAGTACCGTCGGAAATTACGGCGACCAGGTTGCCTTTACCGGTGTAACGGTAGGCCAGCTCGGGGTCACGGGCGATTTCGCGCACTGGCTCGGCGACACCCGGGCTGTAGGCCAGCGACAGGTCGCGGGCAGTGGCAGTGGCTTTGGTCAACTCGACACTCAGCTTACCGGGACGGGGCTGGGCATGATATTCGAGAGCGGCAGTTTTTAGATCTGACATAGTGGCATTTCCGCTTTTTTTGGCTGTTGAACGGGCAGCGGCCGAGGATACGCAAGTTGTATACACCTGCCAAGACCGTTCGGTCGCGATTGAAGCGCCGTGCTAACGCAGCGTTTTCAACCACTGCCCCGGACGCGGCTCGCCACGCGGATATAGCCCATTGAGCAGCCTCAACTGCGCCTCGCCATCGGCCGCCAGCGGCGCGCCACTGGCCAGACCAGTCATGCCCTGCCCCGCCTTGACCCGCACCAGATGCAAACGCACCGGCTCGGCCAACTGGCGCTCGGCCGCCTTCAGCGGCCGGTAACTGCGGATAACCTCGAGAAAACGCTGATCCTCGGTTTCCAGCGAGGCACGCCCTTTCACTGCCGCCACGAACAGGTAAGCGTTGTCGCCGCGATAGATCACCGCCACGCGACGCGCCGACTGCCCCTGCAACACCGCCGTATAGCCCTGTAACGCACCTAAGCGCAGCTCCTCGCCAGCCACCAGACGCTGGTTGCCGACGCGCTGGCGCAGATATTCGGCAGGCGACAGGCGCTTGTCCGCTACCTCCAGGGTCATGGCGATAAAGGCTTGCTCATCGGGGCTATGGCCGATCAGTACATCCGGGCGATTGACCAGTTGCCAGCCTTGCGGGTAGCTCAGGGTGAAGTCCAGCTCGCCGTGGTAGAAATGGCGCCCACGACGAATGCCGCTGGCCGCCGAATCGCCGAACACCAGACCGTCGAGCATCTGCAGGAAACGCTCACGCCCCACTTCCTGATTGCCGCCGGCCAGCGCACGCGCCGGGCCGATCACTTCCTGCAGACGTCGATCATTGTCCGGATGGGTGTCGAACAGGCCGTGATAGCCGCCAGTTGTCGGCGCCTCTCCGCGTCTGGCAGCCTGCTCACGAGCGAAGTCTTCCTGACTCTTGAGCACCTTGACCACTTCGATCATCGCCTGCGGGTCATAGCCACTGCGCGCCAGATATTGCGCGCCCAGGCCATCAGCCTCCAGCTCCATGTCGCGCCCATAGCCGCGTACGAAGGCATTGCCCATCACATTGGCCAGATCGCCCACTGCGCCGACGCCGGTACCGATGGCCGCAGCCTGGCCAAGCAGCCCCCAGGCCGTGGACTGACTTTGCTGGCGTACGCTATGGCGCGCGGTCACGTGGCCGACCTCGTGCCCCAGCACGGCGGCCAGCTCTGCCTCGGAGTTGAGGTAGGCAAGCAGGCCACGATGGATATAGATGTAGCCACCCGGCAAGGCGAAGGCGTTGACGTCCGGACTGTCCACCAGGGTGAAGACATAGTTGAGCTGATTGCGATGGCTGCTGCGTGCCACCCGCTCACCGACGCGCTGGATGTAGGCCTGCAGTTTGGCGTCCTCATAGCGCGGATACTGCTTGAGAATTTCCTGGTTGTAGCGCGCGCCGAGATCCAGTTCCTGGCGCTCGCTCATCATCACGAAATCGCTACGGCCGGTGGCGGGATTGACCGCACACCCGGCCAACCAGCTGCAGAGCAGACACAGCGTCAACGCACGCATCATGGCAACACCTCCAGCATCGCCGAATGAGTCAGCGGCAGCATCCAGCGTGCCTGTCCGGTTTTCAAGCCGCCACGGCTCTGGCGGTCGATGACCCAGCCGCGCGCTTCAACCTGTCGCCCCTTGAGCTTCTCCAAGGCAGGCACGTCGAACTCACCCAGCAGTTCCGGCGCCACGCGCAATACCCGACCACCGTCGAGATCGATCCAAAGGCCGCCTCGGTTGCGCTGCACACTGGTGACCCGCCCACCCAACAAGGCAAAGCCACCACCACGTAACTGGCCAGCCGCCTTCACCTGCTCGCTACGCCACACGCCAAGCCGCTTGCTGCGCGCCTGACGCTCGGCCTGCGCCTGACAGGTCACCAGCGCAGTGTTAGGTGCCACCGCGACCATGAAGCCAAGGCCTTCGCTCAGTAGCTGCGCCTCGAGATTACGCCCCTGGCGGTCGTAAAGATGACCCAGGGTACGTCCGTAACGATCCTTGCGCGATTCACCGTAGAGCAGGCCGACACGTCCATCGCTGGCATCGATCAACGCCTGCAGGCGGCGCTTGGCCTGCAAGGCATAGGGTTCATCACTACGCCCCTTGCGCCCAAGCTCGGGCGCGTTGATGCCGATCAGGCGAATGCTGCGCCCATCGACCAGGCGCACCGTGTCGCCATCGACCACCTGGCGCACGGCGACCTGAGCAAGATCGGTACGCTGTGGACAAAAGGCCTGGGCCAGGCCGGCACAAAGCAGAGAAACGAAAAAGGCGCCCACCAGGGACGCCTTTTTCACTATCACGGACAGGTGTATGGCACGCTCCGTAATGCTTCGGTCGCTTACTTGGCGCCGAATACGCCGAAGCGCTGCTTGAAGCGATCGATACGGCCGCCGGTGTCCAGCACTTTCTGCTTACCGGTATAGAACGGGTGGCACTCGGAGCAAACGTCCAGGCTCAGGTTCTTGCCAATGGTGGAGCGGGTCTTGATCACGTTGCCGCAGGAGCAGGTGGCGTCGATCTCGACGTAGTTCGGATGGATATCGGCTTTCATCGTGCTTTCCTCAGGGTAGTCGTGCCGCCACCGGACCAATGTCAGGCACCGCACAGAAATAGGCCGCGCATCTTACCAGACGCGCAAGTCGATGCAAGCCGCGCAAGGCGCCGGTCGTCGCGTGATAACATCGCCCGCCTGTTCGTGGAGTTTCTGGCTTGCCCAACCTGATCCTGCGCCTCGCCCTGCCCTCGCCGCTGCGCCGCCTGTTCGACTACCTCGCCCCCGCTGGCGTGTCGCGCAGTGCGCTGCAACCTGGCGTACGCCTGCGCGTGCCGTTCGGCCGGCGCGAGATGATCGGCGTGCTGGTGGAAGTCGGCAGCCAGAGCGAAGTCCCACTCGACAAGCTCAAGCCCGCCCTGGAACTGCTCGATGCCCGCCCACCGCTGCCAGCGTCGCTGTTCAAGCTGTGCCTGTGGACGGCGCAGTACTACCAGCACAGCCTCGGCGATACCCTGAGCTGGGCCTTGCCGGTACTGCTGCGCCAGGGCGAGCCGGCCGAGACCCGCCAGGAGCGTTACTGGCTGGCCAGCAAGGGCGCCAGTGTCGACGACCCGCGCCTGGCCCGCGCACCTCGCCAGCGCGACGCACTCAAGGCACTGGCGCAACATCCGCACGGCGTCGCCCACAGCCTGCTTAGCCAACTGCAACTCAACCGCGACAGCCTTCAATTGTTGCATGAGAAGGGGCTGGTAAAGGTCGAGGTGCGCCGCACCCAGCCTCATCCCAAGCCCGCGCACTGGCTGGCGCAACCGGAACTGCCGCTGAACGCCGAACAGCGCGCGGCGGTGAATGCCGTGGCGTCAGGCTGGGATCAGTTCAATGCCTTCCTGCTCGCCGGCGTCACCGGCAGCGGCAAGACCGAGGTTTACCTGCAACTGATCCACCAATGCCTGCAAGCCGGCAAGCAGGCCCTGGTGCTGATCCCCGAGATCAACCTCGGCCCGCAGACCTTCGACCGTTTCGCCCGCCGCTTCAACGCACGCATCGCCCTGCTGCATTCAGCGGTCAATGATCGCGATCGCCTCGATGCCTGGCTGGCCGCGCGCGATGGCGAGGCCGACATCATCATCGGCACGCGCTCGGCACTGTTCACGCCGATGAAGAACCCTGGGTTGATCATCGTCGACGAAGAACACGACGCCTCCTATAAACAGCAGGAAGGCCTGCGCTATCACGCCCGTGACCTGGCGCTGGTTCGCGCGCGCCAGGAAGACATACCCATCGTCCTCGGCTCGGCCACGCCCTCGCTGGAAAGCCTGCACAACGCCCACAGCGGCCGCTACGCCCTGCTCAAGCTGCCCCAGCGCGCTGGCGGCGCCAGCCAGCCGCGCTTCCTGCGCCTGGACGTGAAGAGCCGGCCGCTTGACTCGGGCATCTCCGGGCCGATGCAGCAGGCCATCGCCCAGACCCTGGCGGCCGGCCAACAGGTGCTGGTGTTCCTCAACCGTCGCGGGTTCGCCCCGACCCTGCTCTGCCACGACTGCGGCTGGCTCTCCGAGTGCCCCCGTTGCGATGCGCGCATGACCGTGCACCAGCGTTATCAGGAACTGCGCTGCCACCATTGCGGCCATGTCGAGAAGCAACCAAGCAATTGCCCGAAATGCCAGCACGTCGACCTGCGCCCGGTCGGCGCCGGCACCGAGCGCGCCGAGGAGCGCCTGGCGCTGCTGTTCCCCGATTACCCGGTGCTGCGCATCGACCGCGACAGCACCTCGCGCAAGGGCGCGATGGATCGCCTGTTCGCCACCATCAACAAGGGCGAGCCGTGCATCCTGGTCGGCACGCAGATGCTCGCCAAGGGTCACCACTTCCCAAGGGTGACGCTGGTGTCGATCCTCGATGCCGACGGCGGGCTGTTCTCGGCGGACTTTCGCGCCAGCGAGCGCATGGCGCAGCTGATCATCCAGGTCGCTGGCCGCGCCGGGCGTGCCGAGGAGCCAGGCAAGGTGATCATCCAGAGCCACCTGGCCGACCACCCGCTGCTGGTGCAGTTGACCGAGCAGGGCTACTTCGCCTTTGCCGAGCAGGCGCTGAGCGAACGGCGTAGCGCCGGCTTGCCGCCGTTCTGCCACCTGGCCCTGTTGCGCGCCGAGGCGCACAAGCCTGGCCAGGCGGAAAGCTTTCTCGATGAAGCCTGCAGCGAGGCCGAACATTTGCTGGGCGAACTGAACCTCTCCGGCATCGAACTGCTCGGCCCGGTTCCCGCACCGATGGAACGCCGCGCCGGACGTTTTCGCGCGCAACTGTTGCTGCAGGGCAACGCCCGCGCACCGCTGCACCGCCTGCTCAACCACTGGCTGCATGCACTGGAACACATGCCCAGCGGTCGTGCAGTGCGCTGGTCGCTGGATGTCGACCCGATCGATCTTTTCTGAGCGGTACGCTGTAACAGTCAGTAGGGCGGGCTTCAGCCCACCAATAGCGGCCAGCCTTGGTGGGCTGAAGCCCACCCTACCCACGGAAACGCGGCACGCTTTTCCTTGCCGCTTGTGGCCTGCCGCTTGCTGCTGCTCTTATAATGCGCAGTTTTCGACCAAAGCCCCAAGGCAACCCGAGCCGAACATGAAAGACAGCATTCGCCACCTGATCCAGCAAGCCCTCGACCGCCTGACCGCCGAAGGCGTGCTGCCAGCGGGCCTGACGCCGGCCATCCAGGTGGAGAACACCAAGGACAAGAGCCACGGCGACTTCGCCAGCAACATCGCCATGATGCTGGCCAAGCCGGCTGGCATGAAGCCGCGCGACCTGGCCGAAAAGCTGATCGCAGCCTTACCGGCCGACGAGCAGATCACCAAGGTGGAAATCGCCGGTCCCGGCTTCCTCAACTTCTTCCAGAACAGTGATGCCCTGGCCCAGCGCCTGGAAGCGGCACTGGCCGATGCCAAACTCGGCGTGCGCAAGAACGGCCCGGCGCAGCGCGTGGTGGTCGACCTGTCCGCGCCCAACCTGGCCAAGGAAATGCACGTAGGCCACCTGCGCTCGACCATCATCGGCGACGGCGTGGCACGCGTGCTGGAGTTTCTCGGCGACACGGTGATCCGCCAGAACCACGTCGGCGACTGGGGCACCCAGTTCGGCATGCTGCTGGCTTATATGCAGGAAAACCCGGCCGCCGCCGAAAGCGAGCTGGCCGACCTGGAAGGCTTCTACCGCGCCGCCAAGAAGCGCTTCGACGAATCCCCTGAGTTCGCCGACCGCGCGCGCCAGTTGGTGGTCGAGCTGCAGGCCGGTGACGCCGAGTGCCTGCGCCTGTGGCATCGCTTCAACGACATTTCCCTGTCGCACTGCCAGGCGCTGTATGACCGTCTCGGCGTCAAGCTATCCATGGCCGACGTCAAGGGCGAGAGCGCCTATAACGACGACCTGCCACAGGTGGTCGCCGACCTCGCCGCCAAGGGTTTGCTGACCGAGGACAACGGCGCCCAGTGCGTGTTCATGGACGAGTTCAAGAACGCCGAAGGCAACCCGCTGCCGCTGATCGTGCAGAAGGCGGGCGGCGGCTACCTGTACGCCACTACCGACCTGGCCGCCACCCGCTACCGCGCAGGCGTGCTCAAGGCCGACCGCGTGCTGTACTTCGTCGACCAGCGTCAGGCGCTGCACTTCCAGATGGTCTTCGCCTGTGCGCGCCTGGCCGGCTTCGTCCCGGCCAGCATGAGCCTGGAACACATGGGCTTCGGCACCATGAACGGCCCGGACGGCCGTCCGTTCAAGACCCGCGACGGCGGCACGGTAAAACTGGTGCAACTGCTCGACGAAGCCGAGCAGCGTGCCTACGAGCTGGTCAAGAGCAAGAACCCGGACCTCGGCGAAGACGAGCTGCGCCAGATCGCCCGCGTAGTCGGCATCGCCTCGGTGAAATACGCCGACCTGTCCAAACACCGCACCAGCGACTACAGCTTCAACTTCGACCTGATGCTCAGCTTCGAAGGCAACACCGCCCCCTACCTGCTGTACGCCTACACCCGTGTCGCCGGCGTATTCCGTAAACTGGGCAAGGCCGTGGACGAAATCGGCGGACAAATCACCCTGGCTGCCGAGCAGGAGCAGGCTCTGGCCGCCAAACTGGCACAGTTCAACGAACTGCTGGGCAACGTCGCCGAAAAGGGTACGCCACATATCCTGTGCGCCTACCTGTACGACCTCGCCGGGCTGTTCTCAAGCTTTTACGAGAACTGCCCGATCCTCGCTGCCGAAGATGAAGCCACGCGCAACAGCCGCCTGCGCCTGACCGCCCTGACCGGCCGCACGCTCAAGCAGGGCCTGGAGTTGCTCGGTCTGGAAACCTTGGAGCGGATGTAAATGGCCGCGCGCAAGAAGCCGGCGCCGAAACGTGGCGCCAGTCGCTATCAGGCTCCGGCGAAGAAGCCCGTACCGGGCTGGATCTGGCTGGCCTGCGGCCTGGTGGTCGGTGGCTTCTTCATGTTCCTGTTCAGCCTCGAACCGGGCCGTGACGAGATCAAACGCGACAAGAGCGAGCAGGTGCGCAGCAGCAAGCCCGAGCCGAAGCCGACGCAACCCGAGCCGGCCAGGCCCAAGTACGACTTCTACACCCTGCTGCCGGAATCCGAAGTGATCCTGCCACAGGCCCTGGAAGAAACGCCGCCGCCCGTGCCTGAGCAAAAACCGGTCACCCCGGAACAAGCCGCGAAGATCGACACCGCGCGCGCCGAAGCCGCGCTCAACGGCCAGGTGCCGCCGCCTCCGCCGCCCGTGCTGGCCAGCGCGCCGGTCACCACGCAGTTCTTCCTGCAGGCCGGCTCGTTCCGTAAGCGCGACGACGCCGACGGCCTGCGCGCGCAGATCATCCTGCTCGGCCAGAACGTACGGGTGGAAACCGGCAAGGTGCGCGAGGAGACCTGGCACCGGGTACTGGTCGGCCCCTTCGCAAGTCGCGAACAACTGGCCAGCGCGCAGAAGACCCTGGCAGCCGGCGGCTTCAGCAACCTGTTGTTACAGCAACGTCAGGTCCGCTGATCGCCGTTTGATCCGCCGCTGGTTGAAAAGCCGCGGCGGGCACCCCATCTGAGTTTCCATCCGGGCAAGTTCGCCCCGCAGCGTGGAGATTCACTCTTGACCACCATCGTTTCAGTGCGCCGCCACGGCAAGGTCGTGATGGCTGGCGACGGCCAGGTTTCCCTCGGCAACACCGTCATGAAGGGCAACGCCAAGAAGGTGCGCCGCCTTTATCACGGCCAGGTGCTGGCCGGCTTCGCCGGCGCCACCGCCGATGCCTTTACCCTGTTCGAGCGCTTCGAGGGGCAACTGGAAAAGCATCAGGGCCACCTGGTACGCGCCGCCGTCGAGCTGGCCAAGGACTGGCGTACCGACCGCAGCCTGAGCCGCCTGGAAGCCATGCTGGCCGTGGCCAACAAGGATGCCTCGCTGATCATCACCGGCAACGGCGACGTCGTCGAACCCGAAGAAGGCCTGATCGCCATGGGTTCCGGCGGCAACTTCGCCCAGGCCGCCGCGCGCGCCCTGCTGATGAAGACCGACCTCTCCGCCCTCGAAGTCGCGCAGACCGCACTCGGCATCGCCGGCGACATCTGCGTGTTCACCAATCATCACCAGACCATCGAGGAACTGGACGCCGCTGAATGACGTCCGTTCTTCATACAGATTCGATAGCGAGCCCGATTCCATGTCCATGACGCCCCGCGAGATCGTCCACGAACTCAACCGCCACATCATCGGCCAGGACGACGCCAAGCGCGCCGTGGCCATTGCCCTGCGCAACCGCTGGCGGCGCATGCAGCTGCCAGCCGAGCTGCGCCAGGAAGTGACGCCGAAGAACATCCTGATGATCGGTCCGACCGGCGTCGGCAAGACCGAGATCGCCCGTCGCCTGGCCAAGCTGGCCAATGCCCCGTTCCTGAAAGTCGAAGCGACCAAGTTCACCGAGGTGGGCTACGTTGGCCGCGACGTCGAGTCGATCATCCGTGACCTGGCCGATGCAGCGGTGAAGATGCTGCGCGAGCAGGAAATGACCAAGGTCCGCCACCGCGCCGAGGACGCTGCCGAGGAGCGCATCCTCGACGCCCTGTTGCCGCCTGCGCGCCAGGGCTTCGGTGACGAGCCGGTGCGCAGCGAGGATTCCAACACCCGCCAACTGTTCCGCAAGCGCCTGCGCGAAGGTCAGTTGAACGACAAGGAAATCGACATCGAAGTGGCCGACTCGCCCATGGGCGTGGAGATCATGACCCCGCCGGGCATGGAAGAGATGACCAGCCAGTTGCAAAATCTGTTCTCCAGCATGGGCAAGGGCAAGAAGAAGAGCCGCAAGCTCAAGGTTGCCGATGCGCTGAAGCTGGTGCGCGACGAGGAAGCTGCGCGCCTGGTCAACGAGGAAGAACTCAAAGCCCGCGCCCTGGAAGCCGTCGAGCAGCACGGCATCGTCTTCATCGACGAGATAGACAAGGTGGCCAAGCGCGGCAACACCGGCGGCGCCGATGTGTCGCGCGAGGGCGTGCAACGCGATTTGCTGCCGCTGATCGAGGGCTGCACGGTCAACACCAAACTGGGCATGGTCAAGACCGACCATATCCTGTTCATCGCCAGCGGCGCCTTCCACCTGAGCAAGCCCAGCGATCTGGTGCCCGAGCTGCAGGGTCGCCTGCCGATCCGCGTCGAGCTCAAGGCGCTGAGCCCGGAGGACTTCGAGCGCATCCTCAGCGAACCGCATGCCTCGCTCACCGAGCAGTACAGCGCGCTGCT
Organism: Ectopseudomonas mendocina; assembly: GCF_008041835.1. Lineage (GTDB taxonomy): Bacteria > Pseudomonadota > Gammaproteobacteria > Pseudomonadales > Pseudomonadaceae > Aquipseudomonas. Next base: position 968 of record NZ_VRYE01000169.1, on the reverse strand, counting down.
GAAGACCGAAGGGCTGGATATCGAGTTCGCCGAAGACGGCATCAAACGCATTGCCGAGATTGCCTGGCAGGTCAACGAGAAGACCGAGAACATCGGTGCTCGGCGCCTGCACACCCTGCTCGAACGCCTGCTGGAGGAAGTCTCCTTCACGGCCTCCGATCTGGCAGGCCAGCAGAACGGCGAACCGATTCGCATCGACGCGGCTTACGTCAACGGTCACCTCGGCGAGCTGGCGCAGGATGAAGACCTGTCGCGCTATATTCTGTAAGCCCCGTAGCCCGATCTTGTAGCCGGTGGCCGGCGTCATTCTGTAGGAGCGGCTGGGCGGCATTCCGCTTCAGCCGCGAAATTCGCGGATAAATCCGCTCCTACAGGACGGTGCAATCACTCAACTGGGCGTTGTGCCTAAAAAGATCACGGAAATCAGCCATGCCCATCCCCAGCGCGATCAAACTGCACAAGGCCTCGAAAACCCTGGAACTGCGCTACGGCGAGCAGAGCTATTCGCTCAGCGCCGAGTTTCTGCGTGTGCATTCGCCGTCCGCGGAAGTGCAGGGGCATGGCAATCCGATCCTGCAAACCGGCAAACTCAACGTTGGCCTGGAGCGCATCGAACCGGCCGGCAACTATGCACTGAAACTGTGCTTCGACGATGGCCATGACAGCGGCCTGTTCACCTGGGAATACCTCTACGAACTGGCCACCCGGCAGGATCAACTCTGGGCCGATTACCTGGCGCAGCTCAGTGCTGCAGGCCAATCCCGCGACCCCAGCGAAAGCGTCGTGCGCCTGATGCTCTGAAGCGCGCACACCTCGTCGCAGAGCGCTCGCCTTCCTTTCCCGCCTCATTACCCGGTAGTTAGAACGATTTTTCTAAGGCTATGTCTGCGTTAACTGTTGCATCTCCCTCTACCCCAACGCCTCTTTCAAGCAAATCAATGGGTTGAGCTGTGTTTTGTAGCGCTCAA
>NZ_VRYE01000168.1 GCF_008041835.1 Ectopseudomonas mendocina | reverse complement strand
GTGGCATAGCCGTAGATCAGCAACGACAGCAACATAGCCGGATGGTAGGCAGCGCTGCCACGGCCCGCATAGACGCTCTCCAGCTTCGACAGATCCAGGCCCTCTACGACCTCCACCACGTAGCGCGCCAAATGTGACTCGGGCAGCCAGTCCTGCACCGACGGCGGGAGCAAGTAGTCGATTTCGCGGTTTATCGGTCGAAAGCGGCTCATACAGTCAGGTTCCAGGAGCGATGCGCAATTCTACCGGCGAGGGGAAAAGTCCGACAGGCTGCTAGGCCAATGCCACGGATGATCCCATGCCCTCCCCCTGCACCGCCCTGATCTTTCAACTGTCCGGCTGCCTGGTCGACTTCGGCGCCCGCACGCTACCTGTCGCGCTGCAGCGGTTGCATCCCGAGCGCACGCCCCCGAACCTCGTCGGTACGCCGCAACAGGCGCTGGATACCTGGTTAGGCAAGTCGGCAACCAGCGCACAACTGCAGGCGCTGCAACAGATGCTGAGCGAGGTGGCCGGAGAACATGCCGAGCTGACCCCGGGTGCTGCACAGTTGCTGCAAACCCTGCATGCCGACGGCACGCCCTGCGCCTGGCTGGATGACCTGCCAGCCGACGCCAGCCTGCGCCTGGCAGAAGCGTTGCCCACCACCATCGAAGCGGTACTGATGCGTCAGGCCAGGCCATGGCCTGCGCCAGACAGTTGCTGGCAGGCATTGAGCCAGCTGAAGGTCGAGCGTCTCGATGGCTGCGTGGTCGTCAGCGCGAATCCGCTGCTGCTGCAAGCCGGACTCAATGCCGGCTGCTGGACCATCGGCCTGGCCGCTAGCGGGCCACTGTGCGGCTACAGCCTGGCCGACTGGCAGACACTGGGGGCGAGCGCACAGGAGCATTTGCGCGCCAGGGCCACGCTGCAACTCTATCGCCTGGGCGTTCATTCGGTCGTCGATCACCTCGGGGAAATCGAGGCCAGCCTGGATGATATCGGCGTACGCCGCAGCAAGGGCGAAAAGCCCTGAGCCATTGACTCGAATCAGGCAAAGCCGCCCCGCATGGATTAACCTTCAGCTACGGGATTGAAAACTTCCGGCCATGCCGGGAGTCAATGCCTATGCCGATTCCACAAGGAGAAAACGCTATGCCCGCAAGTGACCTGCAGCAGCAATTGGAAGTCCTCCATCAACATCTGGCTCAGGACACCCCGCTCAGCGAGGAAGAACGCGCATCGCTTTACCTGCTGACTCAGGAAATCGAAGTACAACTGGCACGTGAAGCCGCAGCAGCACCTGATGCAACGCTGGTCGATGGCGTCAATCTGGCAGTGGAACACTTCGAAGCCAGCCATCCCACGCTTGCCGGCACCCTGCGCAACATGATGCAGAGCCTGGCCAACATGGGCATCTGAATACCCTGCTCCGGTTCAGACCTGGCGTTTCAAACCCAATGTCGCCGCCTAGCAGCCTGTCGGACTTGAATCCATAAATGGACAGAGCGCGACAAAGACAAAGCGAATTGCCCACTATTTGAGCGTTTTTAACCGGTTGTTGCCCTGAATTTCCTGAATTCGAGCGGATTCAGCCTCTGTTCACGCATTTTGAACGGAATGCGGGCGCAACGTGGCCATGCGTTTCAAGTTCCACGCCAGGCACACCAGGGTCCATTCGTTCTGGCCATTCGCCAGACCGCGCA
>NZ_VRYE01000167.1 GCF_008041835.1 Ectopseudomonas mendocina | reverse complement strand
CTGCGGATTTCGGAGCACCGTGACCGGCCGTTTCGGTTGATCGTGACCGCTCATTTCGCTAACGCGTGACCGCTCATTTCGGTAGCAACGTGACCGATTCTCCGCCTGTTCCGAAACAGGTGGTCACGGCTTACCGAAATCGCCGGTCACGACTTAGCGAAAGCCTTCCCCTTCGTTGCGCATGACCTGATGCGCCGCCATCCTCGACCGATTTCGGGAGAGGAAGATGGCGGCGCCGCGAGTAGCCATGCGAAACATCAAAGAATGTCTGCGCCTCAAGTTTGAGGCCGGCTTGTCCCACGAGAAGATTGCCCGTGCCTTGCAGCTGTCCAAGGGCGTGGTTAGCAAGTACATCGCGGCGGCGCGGGTGGCCGGGCTGGACTGGCCGGCGCTGGTGGCCATGGACGAGGCCGCGCTGGCGGCCGCCTTGTTTGCACCGACGTCGACGAACAAGCCGCGCGGTGAGCGAGTGCTGCCCGATGTGCTGAGCATCCACCGCGAGTTGCGACGCAAGGGCGTGACCTTGCAGCTGCTGTGGGAGGAATATCTCGCCGCGCATGCGGGCCAGCCGACCTACCGCTACACCCAGTTCGTCGAGCACTACCGGCGCTACGCCCAGACGCTCAAACGTTCGATGCGTCAGCTGCACCGTGCGGGCGAGAAGCTATTCATCGACTATGCCGGGCCGACGCTGCCGGTGGTCGACCCGGCCACCGGCGAAGTGCGCCGGGCGCACATCTTCGTCGCCGCCCTGGGCGCCTCGAATTACACCTATGCCTGCGCGACGCCAGGCGAAACCCAGGTGGACTGGCTGACCTCGCTGGGCCAGGCTCTGACCTACTTTGGCGGCGTGCCGGAAATGGTTGTGCCGGACAATCCGCGCGCCCTGGTCGCCCAGCCGGATCGCTACGAGCCGGGCCTGAACCGGGCCACGCTGGAGTGCGCGCGTCATTACCAGACGGTGATCCTGCCGGCACGGCCACGCAAGCCTCAGGACAAGGCCAAGGCCGAGGTGGCGGTGCAGGTGGTCGAGCGCTGGATCATGGCGCGGCTGCGCCATCGGCAGTTCTTCAGCCTGCATGCGCTTAACCAGGCCATCGCCGAGCTGCTGGAGGATCTGAATCGGCGCCCGTTCAAGCGGCTCGATGGCTGCCGGCGCGACTGGTTCGAGCGCCTGGATCGCCCGGCCTTGCGAGCGCTGCCGGTGCATCCCTACGAGGTCGCCACCTTCAAGCGCTGCAAGGTCAGCATCGACTACCACATCGAGGTCAATGGCAGCTTCTACAGCGTGCCCTCCGCCCTGGCCCGGCAGAACGTGGACGTGCGACTGACGGCACACACCCTGGAAGTGCTGCATGGCAACCGGCGGGTGGCCAGCCACCTGCTGCTGGGGCGACGCGGCGCTTACAGTACCCAGCGCCAACACATGCCCGCACCGCACAAGGCTCAACGTGAGTGAACGCCGCAACGACTGCTCGACTGGGGCGAGCGGATCGGCCCCTACACGCCACATCCGAACGATCACCAACCTGTCACATAACCCACTCCTACGATGCCAACGTAGGTCAGTGGGAGATATCCGTACCAATGTCGACTTACTCCAGCAACGATTATATAA
>NZ_VRYE01000166.1 GCF_008041835.1 Ectopseudomonas mendocina | reverse complement strand
GGTCAGCCGCTGCGGCGTCCACTCGGCGTGCTCGCGATGGCTCTTGGGCATGTGCTCGGCCTGCGTGCTGTGCCTGCCCTTGTGCATTGAGCGCAGGTGGCTGGCCACTCGCTGGTTGGCGTGGAAAAACTCGACGGTGCGCGCCGTCAGCCGTACCTCCAGCTGCTTCTTCACCAGTTGATACGGCACCGAGTAGTAATGCCCATCGACCTCGACGTGGTAGTCGATGTGCACCCGCGCCTTCTTCCACTCGGCGTAGACGTAGGGTTGCTCCGGCAGGGGACGCAGCGCCGGACGATCCAGAGCTTCGAAGGCCGACTGCCGGGAGCCCGGCAGCTTGCGAAACGGTCGTCGGTTGAGCCGCTCCAGCAACCCGGCGATAGCGCTGTTGAGTTCATCCAGGGAGAAGAACTGGCGGTTGCGCAGGGCGGCGAGGATCCAGCGCTCGACCACCTGCACGCCGACTTCGGCCTTGGCCTTGTCGCGCGGCTTACGCGCCCGCGCCGGCACCACCGCCACGCCATAGTGCTCGGCCAGATCGCGGTAGCTGGGGTTGATGTCCGGCTCGTAGCGATGGCTCTTACTCACCGCGCTTCGCAGGTTGTCCGGCACCACGATCTCCGGCACGCCGCCGAGGAAGGCGAAGCAGCGGGTATGCGAGCCTAGCCAGTCCGGCAGCTGCTGCGACCAGGTGGCTTCGGCGAAGGTGTAGCTGGATGTGCCGAGCACCGCGACGAACACCTGCGCCTGGCGGATCTCGCCGCTGTGGCGGTCGATCACCGGCACCGTCTGCCCGGCGTAGTCGACAAACAGCTTCTCGCCGACGCGATGCTCCTGGCGCATCACCCCGTCCAGCTTGCCCTCCCAGCCCCGGTAGTGCTCGCAGAACCAGCTGTACTGAAAGCCCTGCGGCTGGCTCAGGCGGTACTCCTGCCAGAGCAGCGCCAGGGTTACGCCGGGGCGGCGCAGGTGGGACCGCACCCATGCCCAATCGGGTAAAGGCCGCTTCCCCCTGGCCAGCCTCGGGGCG
>NZ_VRYE01000165.1 GCF_008041835.1 Ectopseudomonas mendocina | reverse complement strand
TGCGACTAGCGCTTGTCATCGGACTCCGACCGCCAGAGCACGGACTTGCAGCGCTACGTGCTGCGCGCCGCCGGCGTGGATCCGCGTCACCTGTTTGAGGATCGTGCCTCTGGCGCGAAGGATGACCGTGCCGGCTTGGCGCGGGCGCTTGAGTTCGTTCGAGCCGGCGATGTGCTGGTGGTGTGGAAACTCGACCGGCTCGGTCGCTCGCTGTCGCACCTGCTCGCCATTGTGACTTCGCTCAAGGACAAGCGGGTGGCGTTCCGCTCGCTGACAGAGAACCTGGACACTACGACGCCCTCGGGCGAATTCCTGTTCCAGGTGTTCGGTGCGCTCGCGCAGTACGAGCGCGCCTTGATTCAGGAGCGCGTCGTCGCGGGCTTGGCCGCCGCACGCAAACGCGGCCGGATCGGCGGCCGGCCGCAGGCGATCACTGGTGAGAAGCTGGACGCCATCGTCGCCGCGCTCGATGGCGGCATGTCTAAGGCGGCGGTGTGCCGCAACTTCAATGTCAAGCGCACTACGTTGATCGAAACATTGACGCGAGCAGGTTGGCGTGGTGCGGGAAGGACGGTCGATGAGCAACAAGAATAAGCTACTCACCGTCTTTTCTGACGCAGAGCAGGAAGCCTTGTACGGCCTACCGGACTTCGACGATGCTCAGCGGCTGGAATACCTGGCGTTGACCGAATCTGAACTGGCGTTCGCCAGCAGCCGGCCTAGCCTGCAGGCCCAAGTCTATTGCGTCTTGCAGATCGGCTACTTCAAGGCCAAGCATGCTTTCTTCCGCTTCGATTGGCATGAGGTCGAGGACGATTGCGCCTTCGTGCTGAGTCGCTATTTCCACGGCGAAGCGTTCGAACGCAAGGCGATCACCAAGCATGAGCACTACAGCCAGAGGGGTCAGATCGCCGAACTGTTCGGCTACCGGTCGTGGGCGGCTAGCTTCCTGCCGCAACTGGCACAGCAGGCTGAACAGATCGTGCGGCGCGACGTAATGCCAGGATTCGTGGCCGCCGAACTGATCGTTTGGCTCAGCGAGCACAAAATCATCCGGCCCGGCCACACCACCTTACAAGAGCTGGTCAGTGAAGCCCTGTCCACCGAACGCAGGCGCTTGGGCGGCTTGCTGGCAGAAGTGTTGGACGAATCGGCCAAAGCTGCGCTGGGCCAGCTCCTGGTGCGTGACGACACCCTGTCTCAACTGGCAGCGCTCAAGCAGGACGCTAAAGATTTCGGCTGGCGTCAGATGGCAGGGGAGCGCGAGAAGCGCGCCACGCTGAAGTCCTTGCACGGGATCGCCAAGGCGCTGCTGCCCAAGCTCGGCATCTCGCAGCAGAACCTGCTGTACTACGCGAGCCTGGCGAACTTCTATACCGTCCATGACCTGCGCCACCTGAAGGCGGAGCAGACCCGGCTCTACCTGCTGTGCTATGCCTGGGTACGTTACCGGCAGCTCACCGACAACCTGGTCGACGCGATGGCCTTCCACATGAAAAAACTTGAGGACGAGAGCCGCACGGGTGCGAAACAGTCCTTTGTCGCCGAACAGCTGCGACGCCATCAGGAAACGCCGCAGGTTGGCCGCCTGCTGTCGCTGTACGTGGACGACAGCGTGGCCGATCCGACGCCGTTCGGCGAGGTGCGCCAACGCGCCTACAAAATCATGTCCAGGGAATTGCTGCAAAACACGGCGCAGCGCATGAGCGTCAAGCCACTGAACAAACTGGCGCTGCACTGGCAGGCGGTGGACGGCCTGGCCGAACGCATTCGACGCCATCTACGGCCGCTGTACGTCGCGCTCGACTTCGCCGGCACGGCCCCCGATAACCCATGGCTCGCGGCGCTGACTTGGGCCAAGAGCGTGTTCGCCAAGCAGCAGCGCCTATCACAACGGCCACTCGACGAATGTCCGGCGGCAACGCTGCCGAAACGCTTGCGTCCGTACCTGCTGATGTTCGATGCCGAAGGCACGCCGACAGGCCTGCATGCCGATCGTTACGAATTCTGGCTTTACCGTCAGGTCAGGAAACGCTTCCAGGCGGGCGAGCTCTACATTGACGACAGCTTGCAGCACCGGCATTTGTCCGACGAGTTGGTTTCGATGGACGAGAAAGCCGCCGTGCTCGCGCAGATGGACATCCCCTTCCTGCGGCAGCCGGTCAGTGCCCAGTTCGATGCACTGGCGGCCGAGTTGCGTGCGCAATGGGTGGCGTTCAATCGCGAGCTGAAACAGGGCAAGCTGACGCACCTGGAATACGACAAGGACACGCAGAGACTGACCTGGCGCAAGCCCAAGGGGGAGAACCAGAAGGCGCGCGAGCAAGCTCTCTACGAGCAACTGCCATACTGCGATGTCGCCGACGTGTTTCGCTTCGTCAACGGCCAGTGCCAGTTCCTGTCGGCGCTGACACCATTGCAGCCACGCTATGCGAAGAAGGTAGCCGACGCCGACAGTCTGATGGCGGTGATCATTGCCCAAGCCATGAACCACGGCAACCAGGTTATGGCACGTACCAGCGACATCCCGTACCACGTCCTGGAGAGTACCTACCAGCAGTACCTGCGCCAGGCGACGCTACATGTGGCCAACGATTGCATCAGCAACGCCATCGCCGCACTGCCGATCTTCCCGCATTACTCGTTCGACCTCGATTCGTTGTACGGTGCCGTTGATGGGCAGAAATTCGGCGTCGAGCGACCAACTGTGAAGGCGCGCTACTCGCGCAAATATTTCGGCCGCGGCAAGGGCGTCGTCGCCTACACGCTGCTGTGCAATCACGTGCCGTTGAACGGCTACCTGATAGGCGCACACGAGTACGAGGCTCACCACGTGTTCGACATCTGGTACCGCAACACGTCGGACATCGTGCCGAGCGCGATCACCGGCGACATGCACAGCATCAACAAGGCCAACTTCGCCATCCTGCACTGGTTCGGACTTCGTTTCGAGCCGCGCTTCACCGACCTCGACGACCAGTTGCAGGAGCTGTATTGCGCCGATGATCTGGCATTGTACGAGAAATGCCTGATCCGGCCGGCTGGCCAGATCGACCGGCAACTCATCGTCGGTGAGAAGGCGAACATCGACCGAATCGTCGCCACACTGGGCCTGAAGGAAATGACGCAGGGCACGCTGATCCGCAAGCTGTGCACCTATACGGCGCCGAACCCGACGCGGCGCGCAATCTTCGAGTTCGACAAGCTCATCCGCAGTATCTACACACTGCGCTACCTGCGCGACCCGCAACTGGAGCGTAATGTTCACCGCTCGCAGAACCGCATTGAGTCCTATCACCAGCTACGCTCGACCATCGCCCAAGTCGGTGAAGAAGGAATTGACCGGCCGCACCGACATCGAAATCGAGATCAGCAACCAGTGCGCCAGGCTGATCGGCAACGCGATCATCTTCTACAACTCGGCGATCCTGTCCCTGCTGCTGACGAAGTACGAGGCAGCTGGCAATGCCAAGGCGCTGGCGTTGATCACGCAGATGTCGCCAGCGGCCTGGCGGCACATCCTGCTGAACGGGCATTACACCTTCCAGACTGACGGCAAGTTCATCGACCTGGATGCGCTCGTGGCGGGACTGGAGCTGGGCTGACGGAAATTTCTGGGATTCCGGCGTACAAGCTCTTCTTGGCAGTGCTCGGGCAGGCGGAGATGGTCATGCCCGGTACGTGAATCGTTCCGGTTTGGGCGGCTGCCCAGAAGGGGACAACAACGGCCTGGAGGTCGGGGGAAGACAACCGCTTCTTCATGCTGAAATCCCATCAGTGGAAAAATGGCATGACGTAGGGAATTCCGAGCGGCACCAGAC
>NZ_VRYE01000164.1 GCF_008041835.1 Ectopseudomonas mendocina | reverse complement strand
GGTGGGTGTGCGGGAGTTCGTCCATGTCGGTCCCCCGCGGGGTGGCACCCTCCTACCTCTGGACGTCCGCCCCGGCCGTAAGCCCGGGGATTCCTCCGGCGCCCCGGCGCGGCATTGTGCCGCCCCTGCGTCGCTTCGGTGGGTTCCTGCTGCTGGCGGCATTACCGCACCGCTCACTTCACAGGCGAACCGGGCGTGTCCCGCCCTTAGCACATTGATCGCGCCGACCACATCGGCGTTGTCCTCGAAGCCACATTCCACACACGCGAACCGGGCCTGTGTCTGGCGGTTGTCCGCCGACACATGGCCGCAGCACGGACAGGTGCGGCTCGTGTTCTGTGGCGGCACCGTCACCAACCAGCCGCCCCGCCATGCCAGCTTGTAGTCCAGTTGGCGGCGGAACTCGAACCAGCCTTGATCGAGGATGGCCTTGTTCAGGCCAGACTTGGCCCGAACGTTTCTACCCGGTTGTTCGGTCGTGCCTGCTGCTGACTTGGACATGTTCCGTACCTGCAAGTCCTCGATACACACCATCGCGTGGTTTTGGCTGATCGCGGTCGAGGTCTTGTGCAGGTAGTCGCGCCGGGCGTTGCCGATGCGGGCGTGAAGGCGCTGGACTCGGGCCTTGGCCTTCTTCCAGTTGGCGCTGAATTTCACCTTGCGGCTCATGGCCTGCTGCGCCTTGCGCAGCGCGGTTTCGTGGCGTTTGAAGCTATTGAGCGGTGCGTAGACCGTGCCATCGCTCAGGGTGGCGAAGCGGGCAATACCGAGGTCGATGCCAACGGCTCTGCCCTGCGGCAGCGGGGTTTCCACTTCACGGCGGGTCTGGATCGAGACATGCCATTTGCCCGCGCTCAGGCTGACGGTGACGTTGCGCAGCTCGCCGAGCACCGGCCGACTGTTGCGATAGCGCAGCCAGCCCAGCTTGGGCAGAAAGATCCGGCAGTTGGCCTGATCCAGCTTGATTTGCTTCGGGTCGGGGTAACGGAAGCTGTCGCGCTGGCCCTTGCGCTTGAAGCGTGGGAAGTCGGCGCGCTGCTCGAAGAAGTTCCTGTAGGCTTTTTCGAGGTCTTTGAGGGCATGTTGCAGCGGATGAACGGGCGCTTCTTTCAGCCAGACCGTTTCGGTGCTGTTGCGCCAGGCGGTCAGCTGCCTGGCCATCGCCACATAGCCGATGAACTTGCCGCCGGCTTCGCGGTTGGCTTGCTGCAACGCCAAGGCCTGGTTGAACACGAACCGACCGGCTCCGGCCAACTGTCGCAGCTTTCGCTGCTGTTCGCCGGGTGGCTCGATGCGGAACTTGTAGGCTTGGCGTCGGAGCGTGAAAAAAATGTCTAACTGTACAGTTTTGAGTATCAGG
>NZ_VRYE01000163.1 GCF_008041835.1 Ectopseudomonas mendocina | reverse complement strand
GTGATGCGGGAGACGGCGGAACGATCTGCCCGATCATCGAGGCACTGATCAGAGAGTAATGCCTGGCGGGTGAGCTGGAGATCGGAAAGCCCCTTTACGGTGGGATTCAGAGCTTACGTTGGTTTTTGGTTCCATTGCTCCCCAAACCCCTATTTGATACTTTACGTGCCATATCGTACCAAACAAAGGGCGATCATGCCCACGTGCTCTTGCACCTCACCCACTACGGAGATAGACATGACCCAAATCGCCCCCCTGACCATCGACACCGCTGACGCCGCTACCGCTGCCACACTCAAGGCCGTCAAAGCCAAGCTCGGCATGGTGCCGAACCTGCTCGCCACGCTGGCCCACGCGCCGGCAGCGCTCAACGGCTACCTCGGCCTGTCCGAAACGCTGGGCACCGGCCGCCTGAGTGCCACCCAGCGCGAGATCGTTGCGCTGGCTGCCGGTCAAGCCAATCGCTGCCAGTACTGCCTGAGCGCACACACCCTGATCGGCAAAGGTGCCGGACTGTCGGCAGAGGCCATCGCCGCGGCCCGCACCGGCCAGGCGGCCAACGCACTTGACGATGCAATTGCCGGCTTTGCCCGCGCGCTGGTCGAGCAACGCGGCGTGGTGTCGGCCGACGCCATGGCCAACTACCGCCGCGCGGGGCTCGACGACGGCCTGATACTAGAAGTGATCGCCAACATCGCGCTGAACACGCTCACCAACTACACCAACCACATCGCCGACACCACGGTGGATTTCCCCGTGGTCGCCGTCTGATCTCCATAGGCATATAGGAGAACACGATGAAAATCGCACTCACCGGCGCTCTGCTCGCCAGCGCCCTCGTCCTGCCACTGGCCGTCACGGCCGGCGACTTTTCGCCCTATGTGGACAGCCAGGGCGGCATCAGCCGCCCCACAGACTTCCGCACAAACTTCGTCCACCTGGGCTCATATGCGGTGTTGGACGAAAAATCCGCCTCTCACGGCCTGCACGATGTGTACACCGAAAAGGCCTCGGCCGAGCACTACCGCAAGACCGGCAAGTTCCCGGACGGCGCCACGCTGGTGAAAGAGATCCGCAAGCTCGAAACCAGCGCCATGACCACCGGCGACCCTGTGGTCTGGGGTTCCGATGCGGCCGTGTGGTTCGTGATGGTCAAGGACGCCAAAGGCCGTTTCGCCAGCAACCCCTTGTGGGGCGACGGCTGGGGCTGGGCGCTGTTCAAGGCCGACGCCCCCGCCAAGAATGTCGCCGTCAGCTACGCAGCCGACTGCATGGGCTGCCATGTGCCGGCGGCCAAGACCGACCGCGTATTCATCCAGGGCTATCCGACACTGACCCAGCACTGACTTGCTGCCGGGTTACGCTTCGCGCAGGATGGCACCTCCGTCCTGCGCGAGCACCCTTTCCGGAAGCGCGCCATGCCGACACTCGACGCCTTTCTGACCGACGTCCGCGCCTGCACGCGCTGCGCACCGCATCTGCCACACGGCGTGCAGCCGGTCTTCCAGTTTCACCCGAGTGCGTCCATCCTCATCGCCGGCCAAGCACCGGGGGCTCGGGTCCATGCCTCAGGCGTGCCCTTCGACGACGCCAGCGGCGCGCGTCTGCGCGCCTGGCTGGGCGTGGACCGCGACACCTTCTACGACCCTACCCGCATCGCCATTCTGCCCATGGGCTTCTGTTATCCGGGCACCGGTAAAAGCGGTGACCTGCCGCCACGCCCGGAGTGCGCCCCCGCCTGGCGCGAAGCCTTCATGCAGCGCTTCGAGCGCCTGTCGCTGATCATCGTGCTGGGCAGCTACGCCATGGACTACCACCTCGGCACTGGCAAGACGCCGCTCACCCGGGTGGTCGAAGCCTGGCGCGAGCACTGGCCGCAAGCGTTCCCCCTGCCTCACCCTAGCCCGCGCAACAATCGCTGGCTGGTGCGCAACCTCTGGTTCCAACAAGACGTGCTGCCCGTGCTGCAAGCACGCGTCCAGGCAGTCCTCACCGCCAACCCCAAGGAAACCCCATGACCGACGACACCGCCGCCATTACCGAGCTGCTGCACAAGTACTACGATGCCCTGGCCTGGGCGAACGGAGACAGGCTCCGGCTTTGGAGCGATGAACGACGGCTTCAGGTGCGGTAGCTGACGCCTGGGACCTCAATCACCGTATGACCGGGTCGAAAGCGGTCCTTTCTCTGACAACATCGCCCTAGCCCGCACTCAACCCCCACAACACATCCAGCACATGTTGCGTAGGCCGCTCGACGTCCCCACCACGGTGGGCAATACCAAGTTGACGCCACAATAAGGGCTGTAATGGCCGCATGACGATCCTGGTATCGGGCAATGGCGTGGAGGCTTCATGCGGCAACAACGTCGCACCATAACCGGCCGCCACTAGGCTTTTGATCGCATCGTTGTAGTTCAGTTGAATACGCGGCGTGGGCTGCCGTCCATCACTGGCGAACCACTCCGAGGTCAAGCGCGAAAGCCGAGTAGTGTTGTCATTCAGAATTAATGGCTGAGCGGCCAGCCAACCGGGGGTAACAACATCCGGGCATTCCCAGCGAGCCGGCAAGAAGGCCATGACCGGGTCCCGCCGCCATGGCTCGATCCGCAACTCCTTCACCGGGGTCTGTGGCAGCGCGACCAGACCGATCTCCAAAGAGCCCTCGGCAAGTTTCTTCAAAGTTTCCTGCGACGTGAGCACCGCGACCTGCACATCGATAGCGGGATGGCGTTGGCCCAACGTCTCCAAAGCTTGCGGCATCAACTGTGCGATGGCCCCTGTGGAGGCACCCAGCCGCACACGCCCGGCCAAGCCCTGCACCTGACGCTCCACGTCCTCAAGCGCCTGCTCCGCATCCGCCAACAGGCGCCGCGCGCGCTCCACCAGTGTTTCTCCAAGCGCCGAAGGCTGAACGCGCCCACGCGTGCGCGACAACAGCTTGCCGCCAACCCGCGACTCCAGGTCGGCAATATGCAAACTGACCGTGGGTGGCGCGAGGTGCAGCACACGGGCCGCCTCGGCAAACGAACCCAGGTCGGCAATGGCCACCAACGTGCGCAGACGGTCCAGGCTGATTTCGCGCATGAGTCATTCCTTGTTCAGAAAAACTGAATTTCATCGTTTGGAAATTCAACTTTTCCTATCTTAGCCTCTCACTGAAGATTGGAACTCCTGATTTCCTATGTCCGAGAGCATTCCATGACAAGTCCTCTTATATTCATCGACGGCGACCAAGGCACCACCGGGTTGCAAATCCATCAACGTCTACGCGACCGGACCGACCTGCGGCTTATCACGCTCAGCCCCGAACATCGCAAGGATCCGCAACGTCGCGCCGAAATCATCAACGCCTGCGACATCGCGATTCTCTGCTTGCCCGACCAAGCCGCACGCGACGCTGTAGCGAGCATCGAAAACCCCGCCGTTCGGGTGATCGATGCGAGTTCGGCGCACCGCACCCATCCAGACTGGACCTATGGTTTCGCGGAGATGAACTCGCAGCAGGCCCAACGCATCGCCACGGCACGGAGGGTCAGCAATCCCGGTTGCTATCCCACGGGGGCGATAGGGCTGCTGCGCCCATTGCTGGAGGCCGGGTTGCTGCCCAGGGACTATCCGACGAACATTCATGCTGTGTCGGGCTATTCCGGAAAAGGGCGCGTTGGCGTGCAAGAGCATGAGGGAGAGGGCGCATCACAGGCGCCCGCGTTTCAGGTTTATGGTCTGGGGCTGGCACACAAACATATTCCGGAGATTCAGCAGCAAAGCGGTCTGATGGAGCGGCCGATGTTTGTGCCGGCTTATGGGGCTTTTCGGCAGGGGATCGTGCTGACCATACCGTTGCAACTTCGCTTGTTGGCGCCGGGCGTGGATGCGGTGCGGTTGCATGCGTGTCTTATGCAGCACTACGTCGATGCGGACCATGTACAGGTGATGTCGATGCAGGAGGCCAAAGGGTTGACGTGCCTTGATCCTCAGGCGCTTAACGGGACTGATAGTTTGCGATTGGTGGTGTGTGAAAATGATGAGACGGGGCAGGTTTTGTTGGCTGCGGTGTTTGACAATCTTGGGAAGGGAGCCGCTGGAGCGGCGGTGCAGAATCTGGATTTGATGGTTGCAGGAACATGACTCCGACTACCCACTGGCTCTAGAGTCTATGGCTCGAATTTTCGAGCGGTTGTTTCCTCTCTGTTTATGGCCTGGCATCGACGGCATTAAACGAGTCGAAAACAGAATCTACGCGTGTCAGCAGTTTGCAATCCAGTCAGGCTTTGAAGTTAAACGGTCGTCCACGACAGGCAGCAATCGGCCAAAAGCGGCCTGTCGCGAAGGGCAGGTTTCAGCTAAAAGTAGATAAGGGCGCGTTAGCGGAGCTCGTTTTTTTGTCCTGACGAAGTGGTAGATGGGCGAATCGGCGAGACCGAAACTCATATCGCAGGGTATGAGCGCCAAGCCCCGCCCATCAGATACCGAGGGTTTGGTGGTTTGAACGATCTATCCGGATAGCTCCGGTTTGGCACCAGGTTTTTGCTCGTCGGAGTTTTGCGCGCTGGAAGACGCCTCGATAGACGATGGGTTTTCCTCATCCAGCTGGCAAATCGTGCAGTTCTGGCTATCTGGATGATTAGTTTCGACATAGCGAACGCGGCGGCTTCCCGATTGCCGGTTTGCGCTCACGCGGAAACGGGGTCGATCAGGGGTCTTCATATTCAATCCCTCACGTAGCGAAATGGATGCTTGGTAACGTCGCCTGGAGGCTGCGAACGGTGATGGATTCCCCGGGCCTCAAGGGGGCTGGCATGACGTGCTCAACCCTCAGGACTGTGCTCAACCTGTTCGCAATAGCGACGGAAATTATCCGTCAGGTCGGGTGGGCATACGCCGCACTGGCGATTCCCCGGCACGGCGTGATCGATGAACGCGGGATAGGGCAAGTTCAGTTCCGCCATGATGTCGCGGAAGCGCTCCAACGTTATCGCTTCACCGAGTCGGGGATTGCGCTGCTTTTCCTGGGCGATGGTCGAGACTCGTCGACCGCTGTAGTCATGGCTGGGATAGACCAGGGTGTCGTCTGGCAGCGTGAACAGCTTGTTTCTAACGCTGTGAAACAGGTCGTCGGCGCTGCCGTTCTGAAAGTCAGTCCTACCGCAGCCGTCGATGAGCAATGCATCACCGCTGAACAGGCGATCAGCGAGGAGATAGGCAAAGTGCCCGTCTGTGTGCCCGGGGGTATGCAAGGGTGTGAACTGCAGGCTGCCGACGATGAAAGGGACACCTTCTTCGATGCCCACATCCGTGCAGGGCAACTTGTCGATAGCCGGCCCCGCGATACGGCAGCCGGTCTGCTTCTTCAGCTCCAGCGCGGCGGTGATGTGGTCGGCATGTATGTGGGTATCCAAGGTGAACGCCAGCTGCAGGTCCAGCCTGGCCAGCTCGGCCAGGTCGCGGTCCGTTGCGGAAATGACCGGGTCGATGAGCACGGCCTGGCCGGTGTCCTCGCACCCGAGTACGTAGGTATAAGTGGACGACACGGGCTCGAACAGCTGGCGAAATATCATGATGGTCTCGGCTAGTGGTGAGTGTTCAGCGGTGCCTGTTCCAGCGCACTGAGCAGTGCATACTTTTCCTGATCGATCTCGCCCCGCGTGCGGATACCCAGCCGGCGCAAGATCGCCAGCGGCGGGCACCAGCCCTGCAAGCCGTGTTGCAGAAGAAACGGCAGCACGACGCCAGGCAGCAGAAACCACTTTCGGTTTGCTGTCAGGCCAAGTAGCAAGCCAGACAGCGCGAGCGAGGAGGCATTGACCTCAAGCACGCGCTCCACGTCCCACTCGCGATCCAGGGCGTCGATACGCTGAAGGATTGCGCTTCGTCCCATCCCGCTGAATCGACGAATGTTCTCGTCCGTTTGCCGATCGATTTCCTGATTCACAGGTTGGGACGTTGAGCGGCGAACCCGGTCCGCCTGGTCATGATTGGTACTGTTTTGCTGTATCGATGACATGTTGATCTCCTGGTTCGCGCCGGCGGGGTGGGCGCGGCGAGGTGAAAAGTCACAGCGATGCCGCATATTTTTAGGACGAGTGCGGGACGTCGAGTTCCGACCGGGCGTCCGCTGTAGCGTCTATACGATCTATTGAAATATATATTGATAAATCGTATTGTCAAATCCACCTGACCCACCTGAACAAAATGGCCCACATGGCAGATCTCGATATCGAAACGCTTCGTCGCAGTGCTGCGGACGCCTGCGGCTTGCTGAAAGTGCTCGGCAACCCTGACCGCCTGCTGTTGCTCTGCCAGCTGACCCAGGGTGAGCACTGCGTGGGTGACCTCGCCAATGCGACGGGCATTGTGCAGCCGACCCTGTCGCAGCAGCTCACGGTGCTGCGCCATAACGGCTTGGTCAGCACCCGACGCGAGGGCAAGCAAGTGCATTACAGCATCGCCAGCCAACAAGCGATGGAGGTTATGCAGGTGCTCTACCGGCTTTACTGTCAGCATCCCGAACGCGAGGAACCCTCGACATGACGATTGACTGGGTACATTTCACACCGTGGTCCTCGCTCGCCGGGGGCGCGCTGATCGGTCTTGCTGCGACCTTGTTTATTCTGTTGAGCGGAAGAATCGCGGGCATTAGCGGCGTGATCGGCGGCTTGATGCGGCCAGGCAAAGGCGATGTGCTCTGGCGTGTTGCCTTCATTACCGGGCTGGTGATCGCGCCGGTGCTGTTTCAGGCCGCGTTCGAGCAACCAGACATCGACGTAGAGGCGAGCACCTTGACGCTAATCGCGGCTGGTGTGTTGGTCGGGATCGGCACGCGGTATGGCTCCGGTTGTACGAGCGGGCATGGCGTCTGCGGGTTGTCGCGACGGTCGCCGCGCTCGCTGGTCGCGACGGCCGCCTTCATGGCCAGCGGCTTTCTGACCGTGTTCGTCATCCGCCACCTGCTGGGCTGAGGAGTTGCCATGAAATTGCTGAGCGCCTTTGTAGCGGGGCTGATTTTCGGCCTCGGCCTGATCCTGTCAGGGATGGCCAATCCGTCCAAAGTGATCGCCTTTCTCGATCTGGCCGGTCCGTGGGACCCCTCGCTCGCGTTCGTTATGGGCGGTGCGATTGCGGTCGGCAGTGTCGGGTTCTATTTCGCCTCCAAACGGTCCCGGGCGGTGCTGGGAGATGTCATGCGAATGCCCACCGCCACCCGGATCGATCGCCCTCTTGTGCTGGGCAGCCTGGCATTCGGAGCGGGATGGGGGCTGGCCGGCTACTGTCCGGGTCCGGCGGTCGCGACGCTTTTGAGTGGTCGGAGCGAACCCCTGATCTTTGTCCTCGCCATGTTGGCGGGTATGGCGCTCTACGAGTTACAGACACGCTTTTCAGGGAAGCCGCAGTGAAACGTTGCGGTCGCTGTAAATCGAAAGGTGATCCAAGGCTTCCGGAGCGCAACGATGGTTGAGATCGGGCTCGGGCTATTGGTCGGCCTCGTCCTGGCGCTGACCGGGGCGGGCGGCGGCATCCTCACAGTGCCGTTGCTGGGGTCGTCTCAGAAAACGGAAAATAAAGCACGCTAGACGTGCGTGGAGGCGGGCGCCCAGCGGTACAGCGTCGGAATGGACACGCCGAGGTTCTTGGCCACGTCCGTGGGCGGCCCCCCGCCGGCCGGCGGATTCTTGG
>NZ_VRYE01000162.1 GCF_008041835.1 Ectopseudomonas mendocina | reverse complement strand
CCGACCCTGGCCGACGCCATCCTCGACCGCCTGGTGCACAACGCTTATCGGATCAATCTGAAGGGGGAATCGATGCGCAAACAGACGAAGAAATTGACGACACCGAGCGCCTCAGACTAACAATGCAACCCCTGCGTCGCTGCGCTCCGACTGCCCGGCCGGATGGCCGTGGAACAGGTGGCCAGATGGCCGTGGAATGCCTGGCCAGATGAGCGTGGACTGGGTGGCCGGATGGCGTGGAATCCGCAAACAGTCGACGAAGTCAGTGTTTTCGCAGGTTACAGCGATAATATAACCAAAAAAAAGCAGTGCCAGTTTTGGCACGCTTAGCGCCACAACTGGCCAGCTCGGTGTCGGTTCGGGCCACTTTCAGCGCCGTATTGGGCGCTCGAACTGCCGCTAGCGGCACGATGCGGGTGTCGCAGAGCCATGGTGCGACATGATTGGTGTATCGCGGCGACATGGCCAGTGTGTCGTAACGCGCGCGTGCGACAGCCCATGTGTGTCGCATAGGTGGTGCCGCGACACTCACTGGGTGTCGCAGCGCTTCCCGCGATACGCAGGCTCTGTCGCAGACCCGCGACCACATTGCCTGCTAATGCAGCTGCCATGGCTCGGGGTGAGCCATAGTCAGCAGCCGATGCAGGTAGTCATCCAGCGATTGAGCACCTCTGAGAATGTTGAAGCTCAGGATCACGTAGAAGCTGCCGCTCAACGTGTGCAGCACCCAGAACGGCCCCTCCCTCTGGATGTCGATAATGGCTGACGTATGAATGTAGGCGCCGTCTCTGAAACGGTCTGCTCTCACGTGCTTATGGGTGATCCCATAGCCGCTTGATCCGCGAATGTAGGCATCGGTTAAATACCCCGTGACAGGTCTGCTGAAGGGCAGGTCATCGATCCGCTCAAGCAGCTTTTGCAGAATTGGGTGCTGATACATGGCTATGTCGACAGATCAGTTAATGTGTTGGCTCGATCAGAAAATGCTCGCAACGGCGTCAGCGCTGACACGGATGCGCGTGCCCGGGCCTAGAAGCAGGTAGGCTGTGTTGAGCGTTCTGAAATGGAAACCATCATGTTGGTGCAGAAGCGACGTTCGTACGAAGTCCCCTACATCCCATCGTCTTTCGCTGTCATAGATAACCGTGTGGGCATAGATCAGAGCCGGCTGTCGTCGGGTCTGCGCCATCAGAAGACGTTGGCTTTCAGTGGTTTCCAGATCAAGCCAACGCCAGTCCCTCACAAGGCAGTAATTTCCGTCAGGAAAATACTGCTTGGCATAGGCTAGGGCTTCATCGTCGCTCATGCAGCTACCTGGCATGGGCTCGCCTGCCGAGTACAGCGCGGCGATCACCTCCTCAAGTGTGGCCATGGTCTAGGGCTGTTCGTGCTGTGCGTTGCTGTGATGTTGTCCCTCCAGTTCAATACTGCACAGCAGAGCCGCGAAGTCAGAGTCGAGCAGGTGAATGCGCTGAGGGCGGGCGTCTACGATGGATTTGATGATCGAATCGACCCGAGCCGATACGGGCATCTGACTCGGCATTTTCGAGCGATCATGCTGATAGATGATCGTACTAAGCGAAGCTACTGCGCCGCGCAGTTGGTGCTCTTGGACATCAGCAATTTCAAAACCGTTTTTCACACTGAACTGTTCGGCGAGCTCTTTGAGCATGGTTTTACGCTTTCCTGGCTCAGCTTGTTGCGCTCGCCAATTCAGAATCCGCTTCAGAACTGCCGGTGCTGCTGTTGCAGTCGGCGGTGTCGGTGCTGCCATCGACGTGGGCTCACCAAAAAAGTGCGCGCGCAGCTGAGCGAGTCATAAGCGAGCGGCAGGGGATACCTTTCGCGAGCTAAGGCTTTTCAACCAAAACTCGAACTCTAACTGTGGCAGGCACAGCATTCGTTTCAGCGGTGGTTCCCCAGGCAGGGCAACGTCATGCTCGGTCGGGCTGTAGCGAGGGGGCTGCAGTTTGGCGGCTTGAGCATGCCAGTTAAGACCCATAGCTTCGCAAATGGGGCGTATCGGCCAGTAACGCTCATTGTCGCTGCTGATCAGACTCGGAATCGACAGACCCTGGATTTTGATTTTGGTTGCGCGCATCGGATTACTGGCCTCCCGGAGCTGCATGGTTGGGGGAGGTGGCCGTTGGGCGTTG
Source organism: Ectopseudomonas mendocina (assembly GCF_008041835.1). Classification (GTDB taxonomy): domain Bacteria; phylum Pseudomonadota; class Gammaproteobacteria; order Pseudomonadales; family Pseudomonadaceae; genus Aquipseudomonas. The sequence goes on along the minus strand of NZ_VRYE01000162.1, from coordinate 41 downwards.
ATGCTGTCTGCTGAGGATCTTGTGCATTGTTTGCTTGGCCT
>NZ_VRYE01000161.1 GCF_008041835.1 Ectopseudomonas mendocina | reverse complement strand
TGTTGCCGCTGACCGAAAACTGACCCAGTAGAGGCTGTTCTGCCGACTGAAAACTGACCCAGGTGTTCAACTGCTTCTGCTCAATTTTTGAGCAGGAGAACACAGGGTGATCAGTATGGAAATGATGGGCAAAATTCGCCGGATGTATTTCCGCGACAAGCTGTCGCTGCATGAGATAGCCAAGCGCACCGGGTTGGCGCGCAACACGATTCGCAAGTGGGTCAGAGCACCTGAGGCCAAGCCGCCGGTCTACCAACGCCGCGCGATCTTCAACAAACTCAGCCCTTTTCACGCCACGCTGGAGCAGGCGCTAAAAGCCGATTCGCTGCGGCCCAAGCAACAGCGGCGCAGTGCCAAGGCGCTGTTGGCGCAAATCAAAGCCGAAGGTTATGACGGTGGCTACAGCCAGCTCACCGCGTTTATCCGTGCCTGGCGAGGGGGACAGGGCAAGGCGTCGCAGGCCTTTGTGCCGCTGATCTTTGCTCTTGGCGAGGCGTTTCAGTTTGACTGGAGCGAGGAAGGCTTGCTGGTCGGCGGCATTTACCGGCGTATGCAGGTGGCACATCTGAAGCTGTGTGCCAGCCGTGCGTTCTGGCTTGTGGCGTATCCGAGCCAGGGCCATGAGATGTTATTTGACGCCCATACACGCTCGTTCGGCTCCTTGGGCGGCGTGCCGCGCCGGGGCATCTACGACAACATGAAGACCGCCGTCGACAAGGTCAATAAGGGCAAAGGCCGGGCGGTGAATGCGCGCTTTGCGGTGATGTGCGCGCATTACCTGTTCGATCCGGACTTCTGCAACGTCGCCGCTGGTTGGGAAAAGGGCATCGTTGAAAAGAACGTGCAAGACAGCCGCAGGCGTATCTGGCTAGACGCCCAGGACTGCCAGTTTCACTCCTTCGAGGAACTCAATGCCTGGCTGGGCCAGCGCTGCCGCGCGCTTTGGAACGAGCTGACGCACCCTCAATACAGTGGGCTGAGTGTGGCCGAAGTGCTGGAGTTGGAGCGCGCTGAACTGATGCCTGTGCCAGCGCCATTCGACGGTTACGTCGAGCGGCCTGCGCGGGTCTCCAGCACCTGCCTGGTCAGCGTCGGGCGCAACCGCTACTCGGTGCCGTGTGAGTATGCGGGTAAGTGGGTCAGCAGCCGTTTGTATCCGACGCGAATCGAGGTGGTGGCTGACGACGCGCTGATCGCCAGCCATGTCCGCTTGCTGGATCGCGACCAGGTCAGCTATGACTGGCAGCACTACCTCCCGCTGATCGAACGCAAGCCCGGTGCGCTGCGCAACGGCGCGCCCTTTGCTGATCTGCCGGCGCCGCTGCGTCAGCTTAAGCACGGTCTGGGGCGTCATGCCGGCGGTGACCGGATCATGGCGCAAGTTCTGGCTGCCGTACCGGTCGCCGGGCTCGATGCGGTGCTGGTGGCTGTTGAGCTGGTACTGGAAAGCGGCAGCCTGAGCGCCGAACACATCCTCAATGTCGTGGCGCGCCTGGCCGCGACCGAACCACCACCCAGCGTCGAAACCCACTTGTCGCTCAAGGAAGCCCCCGTCGCTAACACGGCGCGCTACGACCGCCTGCGTGGCCAGACCGAGGAGATCGGTCATGCGTGATTTGATGGCGGAACTCAAGGAGCTGCGCCTGCACGGCATGGCCACGGCCTGGGCGGAGTTGACTGCGCAGGGTGAGTCGAACACAGCCTCGTCCAAGTGGCTGCTCGAACACCTGCTGGAACAAGAGCACACAGATCGCGCCATGCGCTCGGTGAGCCACCAGATGAACATGGCCAAGCTGCCGATGCACCGCGACCTGGCCGGCTTCGACTTCAGCGCCTCCAGCGCAGACGCTCGTTTGATCAGCGAACTGGCCAGTCTGGCCTTTACCGACACCGCGCAGAACGTGGTGCTGATCGGTGGGCCTGGCACCGGTAAAACCCACCTGGCCACTGCGCTGGCCGTGTCCGGCATCACCCGGCACGGCAAGCGCGTGCGCTTCTACTCCACGGTCGATCTGGTCAATCTGCTGGAGCGCGAAAAGCACGACGGCAAAGCCGGGCGGATCGCCCAGGCACTGCTGCGCATGGATCTGGTCATCCTCGACGAACTGGGTTATCTGCCCTTCAGCCAGGCTGGCGGTGCG
>NZ_VRYE01000160.1 GCF_008041835.1 Ectopseudomonas mendocina | reverse complement strand
TGGACATCTGCCGACCGACAACAACCGCGCGTGGAACGCCCTCCGCCCGTTCGTTAGCGGGCGCAAGAACTGGCTGTTCAGCGACACGCGCAAGGGGGCCACGGCCAGCGCACAGATCTACAGCCTGATCGAAACCGCCAAGGCCAATGGCCAGGAGCCTTACGCCTGGCTGCGCCACATCCTCGAACGCCTGCCGGCCGCCAATAGCGTCGAGGATTACGAAGCGCTGCTGCCGTGGAATTGCTCGCCAGTGAGCGCATCCTGACAGACCCGCCCCATCAGCAGTAGGTGGGGTTTATGGAGCGGTTACGCTGGTGCTTGGCATGGCCTTGTTCCGTGACGAGCCGGTGCATGAGGTCGCACGACGCCTGAATATCTGTGCCCAGGGGCTGGCCTCTCACGACCTGCTGGCCCGAAGCGGTGTCACCGAGGCGCGTAAACGATTGGGTGCCGATCCGGTTGAGTGGCTGTTTCGTCAGACGGGTAACCAGTGGGGTTGCGAGCGCTATGAGGGCGATACCTGGCAGGGCCTGCAAGTATTGGCCGTGGATGGCGCACTCCTGCGCACCCCAGACACGCCTGAACTCCGAGAGCATTTCGGCTCCGGCAATACCTCCACCGAGCGCCAGACGCCGTTTCCCATGCTGCGACTGGTAGCCCTGATGAACGTGCGCTCGCACCTGATTCTGGATGCGCAGGTGAGTCCCTACCGGCGCAGTGAGATGCGCTTGGCCGATGAGTTTATGCAGCAGATTCCCAATCAGTCGGTGACGCTGTTCGATAAGGGCTTCTGGAGTGCCGACTTGCTGTTGCGCCTGGGCGCCGCAGGGGAAAGCCGGCACTGGCTGATTCCGGCCCGCGAAGGGCTGGTTAGCGAGGAAGTCGCTCGTTACGGCAAGGGCGATCGTTTGCTGCGCATGAAGGTGTCGGCACAGGCACGAAAGCGCAACCCCGACCTGCCGACGCACTGGGAGGTACGTGAAGTCAGCTACGCCGTGAAGGACAAGATCAAGACAGTGCTCACCTCGCTGCCTGCGGATACTTACAGCGCCAAGACCATCGCCAAGCTGTATCAGGAGCGCTGGGAGATCGAGCTGGGCTTCCGGGATATCAAAAGCTCTCTGCAGCAGAATGCGATGACCCTGCGCAGCAAGGTAACGGAGCTGGTCTACCAGGAGGTCTGGGGCTTGTTGTTGGCCTACAACATCATCCGCCGCGAAGCCGGTCAGGCAGCCGTCGCCTTCGGCCGCTCTCCGGGCGACATCCGCTTCAAACCAGTAGCCCAATACATCGCCGTGCAATTGATCGTGATGGCGGCGGCCAACCCGATTTCAGCAACAGGAAGACGATTGTCGGAGTTGAGGGCAGGAATCGGTGGGCTGTTTCTGGATCACCGTCCAAGGCCATCAAGACCAAGGACGGTGAAGATCTCAAAGACCCGTTATCCAGTGGATCGAAAGGCTGCTCCGCTTAAGTGAACAGCATTACGCAGTGATGCGGGCTTTTTCGTTGCTGGCCGGATTACAGGCGGAAGCGGCTGACCATGCTGTTCAGCTCCACGGCCAGGCGTGACAGCTCCTGGCTGGAGGCGCTGGTCTGGTTGGCGCCGGCCGAGGTTTGCAGGGACAGGTCGCGGATATTCACCAGGTTGCGGTCCACTTCGCGGGCCACCGAGGCCTGCTCTTCGGAGGCGCTGGCGATCAGCAGGTTGCGCTCGTTGATCTCGGTGATCGAGCGGGCGATCAGGTCGAGTGCCTCGCCGGCGGCGCGGGCGACGTCGAGGGTGGTGCGGGCGCGTTCATTGCTATGGCGCATGGCATTCACGGCCTGGTCGGTACCTTGCTGGATACCGCCGATCATCTGCTCGATTTCCTGGGTGGACTGCTGGGTGCGTTGTGCCAGCAGGCGCACTTCGTCAGCCACCACGGCAAAGCCGCGGCCCTGCTCGCCGGCGCGTGCGGCTTCGATGGCGGCGTTGAGTGCCAGCAGGTTGGTCTGTTCGGCAATCGCACGGATCACGTCGAGCACCTTGCTGATGTCGCGCACCTTGTCGGCCAGTTGCTCCACCTGGCCGGCAGTCTGGGTGACGTCTTCGGCCAGGCTGTCGATGGAGTCGACGGTACGCAGCACCTGGTCGCGGCCCTGCTCGGCCGTCTTGCTCGAGGCTTGCGAGGCTTGCGAGGTGCTGACGGCGTTACGCGCGACTTCATCGACCGCTGCGGTCATTTCATTGACCGCGGTGGCGGCCTGCTCCAGTTCGTTGTTCTGCTGGTGCATGCCCCGCGTGGAGTCTTCGGCGACCGCGTGCAGCTCCTCGGAGGCAGAGGCCAGTTGGGTCGAGGAATCGGCAATCTGCTGGATGGTGCTGCGCAGGCTTTGCTGCATGTCCTGCAGGGCGCGCATCAGGCTGGTCAGTTCGTCGTTGCCTTCCAGCTGGATGCTTTGCGAGAGGTCGCCCTTGGCCACGACTTGCGCGACGCCGACGGCCTTGCGCAGCGGTTGCACGATACTGTTGGTGAGCAGTACGGCGAGCAGGATGGTCAGGGCGATGGCGGCGACGATGATCGCCACTACCAGGTTGAAGGCGCTTTGATAAATCGCCTCGCTTTGTTTTTGCGCCGCCGCCGCGTTGTCATTGTTGAACTGGGTCAGTTCGTCGAGGGCGCGAAACATGGCGTCGGCATGTTGGTTGAGCGGGCCGTTGGCTGCGGCCAGGGCTTCATCATGACGCCCCTGCGATACCAGTTCGATGATGCGCTGTTGCTCGCTCATGTACGCGCGCTGGGCGCTGACCAGGCGTTGGAACATGGCGCGCTCGTTGTCGGCTTCCAGCAGGCTTTCATAGCGCGCTTCGTCTTTTTGCAGCTCCTGTTTGAGCTCTTCCAGTGTGCGTATGGTTTGCTGTTGCTGGCTGGCGTCACGCTGGATCATCAGGCGCAGAGTGAGCGCACGGATGCGTAGGATGTCGGTGCTGATGTTGTTGATGGTTTGCAGGCTGGGCAGGGTGATCGTGTTGATGTATTCACCCAGGCTGTGCAAGTTGCGCATCTGCATGAGAGAAAAACTGCCCACCAGCAGAACCAGCAGGGCAAGCAGGGCAAAACCAACACCGGCACGCGTAGTCACACGGACATCGCGAATGGACATATTCACCTCGGAGCAAGGAAAGGTAGTGTGAGTTTGTATCGTCGTTAGCGGGTGGAACTTGAGTGCAGCTCAGCGATTTGTCACGGGCTCAGGCGTGCGTTATGTGCACGAACGGATAACCCTACTCAGTATAGGTGAAAGAGGCGCGTTGTCTGGCAAAAAGTGTTCGGCTTGGCCGCGTTGCACGGCCAAGCCGACTTGGCTGGCAGGGGGTTAGTGGTGTTCGCGGGTGGCGCGGAATTTCACGTCCGGCCAGCGCTCTTCCATCAGGCTCAGGTTGACCCGGGTCGGCGCCAGGTAGGTGAGGTGGCCACCGCCATCCACCGCCAGGTTCTCGAAGGCCTTGTCCTTGAACTCCTTGAGTTTCTTCTCGTCACTGCATTCGATCCAGCGTGCCGACCAGACGTTGATCGCCTCGTAGGCGCACTCGACCTTGTATTCCTCCTTGAGGCGGCTGGCGACCACATCGAACTGCAGCACACCGACGGCGCCGAGGATGATGTCGTCGTTGCGCTCGGGGAAGAACACCTGGGTGGCGCCTTCCTCGGCCAGCTCCTGCAGGCCCTGGCGCAGCTGCTTGGATTTCAGCGGGTCCTTCAGGCGCACGCGGCGGAACAGTTCCGGGGCAAAGTGCGGGATGCCGGTGAAGCCCAGCACCTCGCCTTCGGTGAAGGTATCGCCGATCTGGATGGCGCTCGTTCGGCTCCTTGGGCGGCGTGCCGCGCCGGGGCATCTACGACAACATGAAGACGGCCGTCGACAAGGTCAATAAGGGCAAAGGCCGGGCGGTGAATGCGCGCTTTGCGGTGATGTGCGCGCATTACCTGTTCGATCCGGACTTCTGCAACGTCGCCGCTGGTTGGGAAAAGGGCATCGTTGAAAAGAACGTGCAAGACAGCCGCAGGCGTATCTGGCTAGACGCCCAGGACTGCCAGTTTCACTCCTTCGAGGAACTCAATGCCTGGCTGGGCCAGCGCTGCCGCGCGCTTTGGAACGAGCTGACGCACCCTCAATACAGCGGGCTGAGTGTGGCCGAAGTGCTGGAGTTGGAGCGCGCTGAACTGATGCCTGTGCCAGCGCCATTCGACGGTTACGTCGAGCGGCCTGCGCGGGTCTCCAGCACCTGCCTGGTCAGCGTCGGGCGCAACCGCTACTCGGTGCCGTGTGAGTACGCGGGTAAGTGGGTCAGCAGCCGTTTGTATCCGACGCGAATCGAGGTGGTGGCTGACGACGCGCTGATCGCCAGCCATGTCCGCTTGCTGGATCGCGACCAGGTCAGCTATGACTGGCAGCACTACCTCCCGCTGATCGAACGCAAGCCCGGTGCGCTGCGCAACGGCGCGCCCTTTGCTGATCTGCCGGCGCCGCTGCGTCAGCTTAAGCACGGTCTGGGGCGTCATACCGGCGGTGACCGGATCATGGCGCAAGTTCTGGCTGCCGTACCGGTCGCCGGGCTCGATGCGGTGCTGGTGGCTGTTGAGCTGGTACTGGAAAGCGGCAGCCTGAGCGCCGAACACATCCTCAATGTCGTGGCGCGCCTGGCCGCGACCGAACCACCACCCAGCGTCGAAACCCACTTGTCGCTCAAGGAAGCCCCCGTCGCTAACACGGCGCGCTACGACCGCCTGCGTGGCCAGGCCGAGGAGGTCGGTCATGCGTGATTTGATGGCGGAACTCAAGGAGCTGCGCCTGCACGGCATGGCCACGGCCTGGGCGGAGTTAACTGCACAGGGTGAGTCGAACACAGCCTCGTCCAAGTGGCTGCTCGAACACCTGCTGGAACAAGAGCACACAGATCGCGCCATGCGCTCGGTGAGCCACCAGATGAACATGGCCAAGTTGCCGATGCACCGCGATCTGGCCGGCTTCGACTTCAGCGCCTCCAGCGCCGACGCTCGCTTGATCAGCGAGCTGGCCAATCTGAGCTTTACCGACACCGCGCAGAACGTGGTGCTGATCGGCGGCCCAGGCACCGGCAAAACCCACCTGGCCACCGCACTGGCCGTGTCCGGCATCACCCGGCATGGCAAGCGCGTGCGCTTCTACTCCACGGTCGATCTGGTCAATCTGCTGGAGCGCGAAAAACACGACGGCAAAGCCGGGCGGATCGCCCAGGCACTGCTGCGCATGGATCTGGTCATCCTCGACGAACTGGGTTATCTGCCGTTCAGCCAGGCTGGCGGTGCG
>NZ_VRYE01000016.1 GCF_008041835.1 Ectopseudomonas mendocina | reverse complement strand
ACGCCGTCCGCGCTATCCTTCCCCGCCCTGAAGGGCGAGGTTTGCCGCGCACTGGATCAAAGTGTCGACTTGTGGGCGAGTACGCAGCCTGCCGGCTGTTCGCCGTGAGGAGAGCTGCGCATAATGCCGGGATTTCGCCAGAGAAGGAACGCAATCGATGCAATACGACGGGTTGGCCTGGGCCGTGGCGCTGTTGGCCGTGTTGGTGCTGCTGGTGGCATTGCGCATTTTGCTCAATACGGGCTGGTTCCTCGGTTGGTTGCGCGGCACCTGTGGTCTGGCATTTCTTGCTTTGGCTGGCCTGGTTGGCCTGCTGGCTTACGATCTGTATGCCTACGAGCCGCTGCAGGCGGGCAAGCCACTGGTCACGCTGAGTTTCAAGGCCGATGGCCCGCAGCGCTATCAGGTGACATTGCTCGAAGGGCAGCGTGAGCGCACGGTCACGCTCGAGGGGGATTTGTGGCAACTCGATGGTCGCCTGATCCGCTGGAAGGGGCTGGCCGAGCTGATCGGTCTTGAGCCGGGATACCGCCTGGAACGTCTGTCCGGACGTTTTCTCGCCATCGAACAGCAGGCATTGGCGCAACATGGCCGTGTGCAACTGGCTGAAAGCCCGTACGGCGTCGATCTATGGCGCTGGCTGCGGCTCAATCAGCGTGATCTGTTGCTGTTCGATCCACAGGCGCTGCGCGTCACCTATCTGCCGATCGCGGCCGATGCGGTGTACAGCGTCAGCCTGACGCCGACCGGCCTGCTGGCCGAGGCGATGAACCCGGCGGCGGAAGCGGCGTTGAAGGATTGGTAGCGGCCAGCAGGCAGGTAGATGTAGGGTGGGCTTTAGCCCATATTGCAGAGTCATTGGTGGGCTGAAGCCCACCCTACAAAAATTGATGGACCTTTCCGGCTTGATGGGGTGCGTGGGTGAAGGTTGGGAGCATTCGCTGGCGTAGGGTGGGCTTTAGCCCACCGCGACCTTCAATGATGGGTTAAAACGGAGCGCCGCCTGGCCTGCCCTACAATTGCGCCGCGTTCGGCCGACCGGCCATATAACAAAGGCACCCTGAGGTGCCTTTGTCGTTTATGGCATCCGGCCTCAGGAAAGGAAGCCGCCGTCCACGTTCAGCGCCACGCCAGTGGTGTAGCTGGAGGCTTCGCTGGCCAGGTACAGCACCGCGCCGGCCATCTCGCTCGGATCAGCCACGCGCTTGAGCGGGATGCGCTGCAGCGCATGCTTGAGGATGGCGTCGTTCTTGGTCAGTGCCGAGGCGAACTTGGTATCGGTCAGGCCCGGCAGTAGGGCGTTGCAGCGGATGCCGAACTGCGCGCATTCCTTGGCGAATACCTTGGTCATGCTGATCACGGCGGCCTTGGTCACCGAGTAGATACCCTGGAACTCGCCCGGGGTGACGCCATTGATCGAGGCGACGTTGATGATCGAGCCGCCGCCGTTTTCCTTCATCAGCTTGCCGCCTTCGATGGACATGAAGTAGTAGCCGCGAATGTTCACATCGACGGTCTTCTGGAAGGCGGAGAGGTCGGTGTCCAGCACGTTGCAGAACTGCGGGTTGGTGGCGGCGTTGTTGACCAGGATGTCGAGGCGGCCGAACTGTTCCTTGATCTGCGTGAAGACGTTGGTGATCTGCTCCATCTCGCCGATGTGACAGGCGATGGCAGTGGCTTTGCCGCCTTCTGCAGTGATGGCATCGGCCACAGCCTGGCAGCCGTCGATCTTGCGGCTGGAAACGATCACGTGGGCGCCTTGCTGGGCCAGCAGCTTGGCGATGGCCTCGCCGATGCCGCGGCTGGCGCCGGAAACGAAGGCGATCTTGCCGTCGAGGTCGAACAGTTGGGTCTTGGACATGGTGATTACCCCAGGGTTAGAGAGTGGATTTGCCGATGACCTGCAGGCACATCTGCTCCAGCAGCTTGTTCATGTGAATGAACTGGGCGAAGCGCTTGTCCTGGGTCTGGCCGTGGTAGAAGCGGTAGTAGATCTGCTGGACGATGCCGGCCAGGCGGAACAGGCCGTAGGTGTAGTAGAAGTCGAAACTGTTGATCGTGATGCCGGCTTTTTCGGCGTAATAGTCGACGAACTGCTGGCGCGTGAGCATGCCCGGCGCGTTGCTCGGCTGGCGGCGCATCAGTTGCACCGGCGCCGGGTCGCCGGCTTCGATCCAGTAGGCCAGGGTGTTGCCCAGATCCATCAGTGGGTCGCCGATGGTGGTCATCTCCCAGTCGAGCACGCCGATGATCTGCATCGGGTTGTTCGGGTCGAGGATCACGTTGTCGAAGCGGTAGTCGTTATGCACGATGCCCGGCTTGTGGTGATCGGCCGGCATCTTGTCATTGAGCCAGGCCTTGACCGGTTCCCAGGTCGGCGCGTCCGGGGTCAGGGCCTTCTCGTAGCGGTCGCTCCAGCCCCTGATCTGGCGCTCGACATAACCCTCCGGCTTGCCCAGGTCGCCCAGGCCGCAGGCGTTGTAATCGACGTTGTGCAGCTCCACCAGCTTGTCGATGAAGCTCTTGCACAGCGCTGTGGTCTGCTCGGGGCTGAAGTTCAGCTCGGCGGGCATGTCCGAACGCAGGATGATGCCCTTGACCCGCTCCATCACATAGAACTCGGCGCCGATCACCGACTCGTCGGTGCAATGCACGTAGGCTTTGGGGCAGTAGGGGAAACCGGCATTGAGCTGGTTGAGAATGCGGTATTCGCGGCCCATGTCATGCGCTGACTTGGCCTTGTGGCCGAACGGCGGACGGCGCAGGACGAACTCCTGCTGCGGGTATTCGATCAGGTAGGTCAGGTTGGATGCACCACCGGGAAACTGGCTGATCTTCGCTTCACCGCTCAGGCCTGGGATATGGGCCTTGAGGTAGGCATCGATGACGCCAGCGTCGAGCTCTTCGCCCGCGCGGATACGGGTGGATTGGTCAGTGAGCGCCATATTTATCCCTTCTACTTATGATGGGTGCCCTAGATAATTGGCTAATCTAATGCTGCACCTGGGCTGTCACAAGCAATACGCGCCGTTATAGGCAGGCGTGTTGCCCCTCGATCAAACTGCCTGATCAGTCATCTTCGACTGCGCCGTTCTGCGTTTTGCAGGTACAAAAAAACCGGAGTGCGAGGACTCCGGTTTTCGTATCTTGCGCGCAGCTCGCCGATTAGACCGGGAACAGTTCGCCCAGCTTCATCGCCAGCATCATGTCGCCTTCGGCGCGCAGCTTGCCGGCCATGAAGGCCTGCATGCCGTCGGTTTCGCCGCTGACGATGCCTCTGAGGGTTTCGCTGTCCATGATCAGGGTCACGTTGGCGTTCGGGTTGTCGCCTTGCTCGAGGGCGCAGGTGCCGTCCTTGACGATCAGCGCGTAGTTCTCGCCATCTTCGATGTTGAATTGGAATACCAGATCCAGGCCTGCAGCGGCGCTGGCGTTGAACTTGGACTGCATGGTTTGGGCGATGTCAGCAACACTCATGGTCTTATCCTTCTATCGGTTTTTTCGCGCAGCCTCGCGGCCGCAGTGGGCTGGAGCTTATCGGTAAGTGATCAGCTCCGGCGCCTTCAGCAGCTGTAAATGCACATGGCTGTTGAAGGAAGCCAGACTCACCTCGCGGCCACGAAATTTCAGCTGGCTGAGCGAGGTATTGACGATTTGCCAATTCAGTTCGAAGGCCTTTGTCGAAGGCACGCCGGTGATCAGGCGGAGCAAGGCGGTGATGGTGCCGCCGGAGGTGAACACGGCAATGTTCTGTTTGCTGCCGGCCTGTTCGAGGATGCGCTGCAAACCGCCTTCGACCTGCTCGACATAAGCCTGCCAGCTTTGCAGGCCGGGTTTGTCATGCTCACCGGAAATCCAGCGCTGGATCAGTTTGGCGAACAGGCGCTGGAACTCGGCGCGGTTCTGCGCGCCATTGCGCAGGATGTGCAGCGCTTCGGGCTCTTCCGGCAGCAGATCCGGCAACAGGGTGCGAATCACCGCGTCGGCATCGAATTCGTTGAAGGCGTCGTCGATATCCAGCGTTGGCGCCTGGCTCATGCGCTGCAGGGCAGCGTTGGCGGTATGCTGCTGGCGGCGCAGGCTGCCACTGACGCAACGATCGAAGGCGATACCGAGCTGTTCGAGATGTTCGCCCAACACTTCGGCCTGGCGTACGCCGACGGGAGACAGGACATCGTAGTCGTCTGCACCGAATGAGGCCTGGCCATGTCGAATCAGAAAGATGCTGCCCACGTCCGTATCGATCCCGGTACGTTGAATGTTCCGCGAGGGTATGGGGAAGCTCGGGGGCTGTCAACGAAAAAACATACGCTTGTTTGAATTGTCTGTATGGCAATTTTACAGCACTGGCGTGCTTGGCCGGTGAGGCGCTGCGCCTTATGCTTGAGCCTTTGGCGCCTGGGCGCCGGTGCATTGTCCGAGGGGGGATCCGTGGAGTTTCTTAGCGAGTACGCCAGCTTTCTGGCGAAAACCCTGACCCTGGTGGTCGCCATCGTCGTGGTACTGGTGACCATCGCTGCCACACGCGGCAAGGGGCGGCGCGCCGGGGGGCAACTGCAGGTGCAGAAGCTCAATGATTTCTACAAGGATCTGCGCGAGCGTCTGGAGCAGAGCGTGCTGTCCAAGGACCAGCTCAAAACTTCGCGCAAGGCCGAGGCCAAGGCCGCCAAGCAGGAGAAGAAAACACCGTCGAGCAAACCGCGCGTGTTCGTGCTGGATTTCGATGGTGACATCAAGGCCTCTGCGACCGACAACCTGCGCCATGAAGTGACCGCGCTGCTGTCCATGGCCAAGCCGGAAGATGAGGTGGTGCTGCGCCTGGAAAGTGGTGGCGGCATGGTGCACAGCTATGGTCTGGCATCCTCGCAGCTGGTGCGCATCCGCGATGCCGGCATCCCGTTGACCGTGTGCGTGGACAAGGTGGCCGCCAGCGGCGGTTACATGATGGCCTGCATCGGCCAGAAGATTCTCAGTGCGCCTTTTGCCATTCTCGGCTCCATTGGCGTGGTGGCGCAGTTGCCCAATGTGCATCGTCTGCTGAAGAAGCACGAGATCGACTTTGAAGTGCTGACAGCTGGTGAATACAAGCGCACCTTGACCGTGTTCGGCGAAAACACCGAAAAGGGCCGGGAGAAATTCCAGGAAGACCTGGAAACCACTCACGAGCTGTTCAAGGGCTTCGTCGCCCGGTACCGCCCGCAGCTGGATATAGACGCCATCGCCACCGGTGAAGTCTGGCTGGGCATGGCGGCGCAAGAGCGCCTGCTGGTTGACGAACTGAAGACCAGCGACCAGTACCTGGCCGAGCGCGCCGTCGAGGCTGAGCTGTTCCATCTGCATTTCGCTCATAAAAAGAGTTTGCAGGAGCGTGTCGGGCTGGCGGCCAGTATGGCGGCAGATCGCTTCGTTCTGACCTGGTTGAGCAGGCTCAATCAGCAACGTTTCTGGTAAGAGCACGCCACCGAACAACGACAAGAGGAGAAGGTGATGACTGAATTCAAGGCTTTGCTGGTCAGCGAGGGGGGCGATGGCAGTTTTCGGCGCCAGGTAGTAGCCCGGCAGATCGAGGATCTGCCTGCAGGCGATCTGCTGATCCGCGTGCGCTATTCCTCGCTCAACTACAAGGATGCGCTGTCGGCCAGCGGCAATCGCGGGGTCACCAAGCAGTATCCGCATACGCCGGGCATCGACGCCGCTGGCGTGGTGGAGGCGTCCGCCGTGGCCGAGTTCGCCGTGGGCGACGAGGTGATCGTCACTGGCTACGACCTGGGCATGAACACTGCCGGTGGTTTCGGCCAGTACATCCGCGTACCGGCGGCCTGGGCGATCAAGCGCCCACAAGGCTTGCCGCTGCGTGAGGCGATGATTCTCGGCACCGCCGGCCTGACGGCCGCGCTATGCGTGGACAAGCTGGAGCAGGCCGGCGTTACGCCGGAGTCCGGCACCATGCTGGTCACCGGTGCCACGGGCGGCGTTGGCAGCATCGCCGTGGTGCTGCTCAAACAGCTCGGTTATCGCGTAGCCGCCGCGACCGGCAAGGCCGAACAGGGCGATTTCCTGCGTGGTCTCGGTGCTGACGAGATCGTCAGCCGCGAAGAGCTGCAGCAAGGTAGTGAGCGGCCGATGCTCAAGGAACGCTGGGCGGGAGCGGTAGACACAGTGGGTGGCGACATCCTGTTCAATGTGGTCAAGTCGCTGCGCCACAGCGGCAGCGTGGCCTGTTGCGGGCTGACTGCTGGCGTCGGCTTCCAGGGCAGCGTACTACCGTTCATCCTGCGCGGTGTCAACCTGCTGGGCGTGGATTCGGTAGAACTGCCGCTGGTGGTCAAGGCGTCGATGTGGGACAAGCTCTCGCTGCAGTGGAAGCTCGACCTGTCGCCGCTGCGCCAGGAAATTGGCCTGGCGGAGTTGCCGGCGGCTATCGAGCGGATATTGGTCGGTGGCATGGTCGGCCGCACCCTGGTGCGGCTGGACTGAATGAGCGAGGCCCGTCGATGACGGGCCTCGTTGTTTCTGGCGCGTGTCTGTCGTCTAGTCGAAGCGATAGATGTCCATGCCCAGGGCGCCGTAGGTAAAACCCGCGTGGACCACGGAAAATGCGCCACCGGCGCCACGGGCGAAGAACAGCGGCAGCAGATGTTCTTCGCTGGGATGATTACGCATGGCATGCGGTGCCAGGTGACGGTAGTGGTGCAAGGCCGCTTCGTCGTCTGCTGCGAGCTTTTCCACCATCCAGTCGCGAAATTCCTTGGCCCAGGGCGTGATGACCTCCGGGCCGGCACGCCAGTTCAGCTCGCCCAGGTTGTGGGTGATGCTGCCCGAGCCAATCAGCAGAATGTCTTGTGCGCGCAGGCTGGCCAGCGCACGGCCTATACGGGTCTGCAGCTCGGGGCCGAGGTGGCTGGGCAGCGATAGCTGTAGCACGGGAATATCGGCGTTTGGGTACATCAGCGACAGCGGCACCCAGGCACCATGATCAAAGGGGCGCTGCGAATCGAGGTACGCAGGCAGACCCACGTCGTTCAGTTGCTGGGCGATCTCCTCGGCCAGCTTCGGTGCGCCGGGGGCCGGATACTGCACGGCATACAGCTCGGCTGGAAAGCCGCCGAAGTCGTGCCAGGTCTGCGGGTGCTCGCCCGCCGTCAGCAACAGGCGCTGGCTTTCCCAATGCGCCGATACTACCACTATGGCGCTGGGTCTGGGGATGTCGGCAGCCAGTTTGCTAAGCGCCGGGCCACTGGCGCCGGGCTCCAGAGCCAGCATGGGGGAACCGTGGGAAATGAACAGCGTGGGCAGCATGACGACCTCCAGAGACGTGCCTGCATTCTCTCTGAGGTCTTCATCGGTTAATAATGATGTTTTTCCGCGGTATCAATCGACTGGTTAGATGTTTAGCGCAAGTTGTCGCGGATTCCACGCCATCCGGCCGGGCAGTCGGAGCGCAGCGACGCAGGGGGCATTGTTAGTCTGAGGTGTCCGGTGTCGTCAATTTCTTCGTCTGTTTGCGCATCGACTCACCCTTGAGGTTGATCCGATAAGCGTTGTGCACCAAGCGGTCGAGGATGGCGTCGGCCAGAGTCGGATCACCGATCAGTTCGTGCCAGTTGTCCACTGGCATTTGGCTGGTCACGATGGTCGAACGCTGCTCGCTGGGCACTGCCGGCGCTGGTGGGAACAGCTGCTGTTCCAGCTCGGAATCGGACAACGAGCAGGGCCAGGCTAGAGCGCTGGCGGCAAAGCGGTTGAGGTAATCGTCGGTGACTACTGGTCAGACGAGCGCTGCGAAGAGGTAGAGCGCCTGGTGGTGAGCAAAGGCCAACTGGCGCTGGCGGACTGCATCACCAACCAGGGCATCAGCCAGAAAACCTTCGACGCGCTGACCAGTCATGGCCACAACGTCGGCAACCCCTCTACATGCGCAAGCCGGGCCGTTGTCCTGATCAATCTGGGGGGAGTTGTCGAGGGCTGCAACTAGCGGACGTAGTGCGCGAATTTTCACTTTCCTGAAGACAAGAAAAAGCCCCGTAAGTCATTGAATTACGGGGCTTTTTTGTATGGCGGGAAGATAGGGATTTGAACCCTAGGTGCCATTGCTGACACAACGGATTTCGAATCCGTCCCGTTCGACCACTCCGGCATCTTCCCAAGCGGCGCGCATGATAACAGCAGAATCGGCTTTGGCGAAGCTTATTTTGAATTTTTTTCGTGTGCTATCAAGTGGTTGGCTGCGGTGCCACGAACCGATGGTTGGTCTGGCTGTGGCGCCTTGGCTGGGTGTTGGCAAGGTACCAGTGTTAACAAGCGCTAAATCTGAATGTCGGGCTTGGCACAGCGCCAGCGCCTGGACTACTCTCGGGCTACCGGGCTAACGAAGTGGCCAACAGGCAGGATGCCGACCCCATACACTTCGTTAGCTCGGTATTCTTCTTCCGTTGGCCGAGGTGAGGCGAGCGGAAAGCAAAGCCCTCGAAAGAGGGCTTTGTCGTTGTGCGCCAGGCATGGCGCGTAGCGCCGTGACTGGCGCTGTTCGGTTCACAGTGGTGGTGGACTGGACGACTTGGAGGTGAAAGTCCTCTACACACCCGGCAAGGGGAAGTGTTAGCCAGAGGCAAGGGTGTCGCGGGCGACTGCGAATCTGAAGGAAGCCCGAGGCAAAATGCTGGCCTGACGAACAGGAAGCGGATAGAGGCGGCGTAGCGGGGTGAGGTAGCAACGATTGCCAAAGCCCGATACTTGCACGGAACGCTACGACGTAAATCCGACAGGCATAAGCAGGAAGGTCGCGCGAATTACCCTGGGAGATCTGTTTGGCCTGCCACGTGCTACCGGCACCGAGAGGTGGCGGGATGGGCGAACAGAAGTCAGCAGAGGCCGTAGTAGTTGCTCGGAACCGGAGCGATGAAGGGCTGAACCTGCCATGAGTGGATAGTCAGGTGTGCTCTCTGTTGGAGCGTAAAGCAGAAACGCCGTGAACAGCGGTGGTCGAGACCATCAGGAGGTAGGAGTCGGAAACTCCGAGGGCCGGTCTGGGCGCTTAGCTACCGCAGGCGACACATCAACGGAACCAAGCTCGCTGATGCAGTCTGTCAGTAGGCAGGAACCGCCGTATACGGAACCGTATGTACGGTGGTGTGGGAGGACGGCGGGGTGACCCCGCCTCCTACCCGATTCTGCAGGACGCGCGGCGTGTGGAGCGGCGCCCCGTCGCGAAGCAGGGTGACGAGCAATTGAAAAGCTTCGCCTCGGGGCGGGGCTCCTACGAAAGGCCGATGATCGGCATTATCCCTGCTGCTTTGCCTTTTCCACCCTTAGCGTCGTTGCTGGTCAGATCTGTCGATCTTGGGCGTTTTGCCATTGGCTAGTCGGTACGCTGTAATTGCTCCCTGGTTGGGCGAGGGGCGATCAGGTGTTCGGGCAGGTCGAGCAGGTCGGAGTCGTAGGTCTCCAGTGGTGGTGGACGGCGCTCGAAGCGGGCGCCGAGTACCAGCAGGCAGGGAGTGAGCAGCAAGGTCAACACTGTGGCGAAGGCCAGACCGCCGGCGATGGCGCTGGACAGCTGGGTCCACCACTGGGTCGAGGGGGCGCCAAAGCCGAGGCTCGGCGTCACCAGGTCGACGTTGATGCTGAGCACCATGGGCATCAGCCCAAGGATTGTGGTGACGGCCGTCAGTAATACCGGGCGCAAACGCAGGCAGCCGGTTTCCAGTGCCGCTTCGCGGGGTTGCAGACCCTGGCTGCGCAGTTGGTTATAGGTGTCGATGAGGATGATGTTGTTGTTCACCACGATGCCGGCCAGGGCGATCAGGCCCATGCCGACCATGACGATGCCGAACGACTGACCGTTGATGAGCAGGCCCATCAGCACGCCGGCAGTGGAGAGGACGATGGCCGACAGCACCAGTGCGGCTTGGTACAGGCTGTTGAACTGGGTCACCAGGATGATCGCCATGAGGAAGATGGCGACGACGAAGGCGGTCATCAGGAAGGTGGCCGCCTCTCGCTGGTCGGCATCTTCGCCGGCGAACTTCACCTTGACCTCGGCCGGTACATCGCCGAGCGCTTCACGCAACGCCTTGAGGCGTTCGTCCAGGCGCACACCTTCGGCCAGGTCGGCCTGCAGGGTGATGGTGCGGTCACCATCGACCCGGCGCAGGGTGCCGACCTTGGGCGCCGGCTGCAGGTCGACGAAGTTGCTCAGCGGCACCTGGCCGGCCGGCGTGTTGAGGGTCAGGCGGCCGATTTGGTCGAGTGAGCGCCAGTTGCCGGGCAGGCGCACGCGGATGTCCACTTCGTCAGTGGCATCTTCGGGGCGGTAGGTCGCCAGTTTCAGGCCGTTGGTGATCATCTGCACCGCATTGCCGACGCTGAGTACGTCGGCGCCAAAGCGTGCGGCGGCTTCGCGGTCGACCGTGATGCGCCATTCGATGCCGGGCAGGGCGCGGTCGTCCTCGATGTCGATGAAGCCGCCGAGGTTGTGCATTTCGCTGCGCACACGCTCGACCCACTGTTCGCCCAATGCCGGATCCAGCGAGCTGATCTGCAGCTTCACCGGCTTGCCGTCGGTAGGGCCCTGTTCCTGCTTGCGGAACTCCAGCACCACGCCGGGAATGCCGGCGGTGCGTTGGCTCATTTCGGCCAGGATGTCCTTGGCCGGGCGGCGCTGGTGCCAGTCGACGAACTGGAACTGCAGGGTGCCGATCACGTCGGCGCCGAGCTGGCCGTCCGGCTGCGCCAGGGAGCGCGCATACAGCGCCTTGACCTCAGGCATGCCGATCACCTGTTTTTCCACTTGCTGCAGCAAGGCGTCCTTCTCCTGCACTGACAGATCGCCGCGGGCACGCAGCCAGATTTGCGCGCTTTCCGGCTCGACGTCGGGGAAGAACTCCACGCCATGGTTGAAGCGCCCGTAACCGACGTAGATCAGGGCGATCAGCGCCAGCATGCCGAGCAGGGTCAGGCCTGGGCGCTTGAGCAGCGTCGCCAGCAGATTGCGGTAGGCGTTGCCGGCGCGATTGGCGCTGGGGGCTTGCGGGCGTGCCTGGCCGCCAGTGACGGCGCCGAGCACCGGCAGAAACACCAGGGCCATGGCCAGCGAGGCCAGCAGGCAGAGAATCACGGTTGCCGGCAGGTACTTCATGAACTGGCCGACCACGCCGGGCCAGAACAGCAGCGGCAGGAACACCACCAGAGTCGTGGCAGTGGAGGCGATTACCGGCCAGGCCATCCGTGTCGCGGCATTGGCCCAGGCCTGACGCGGCGTTTGGCCCTGTTGCAGGTAGCGATCGGCCAGTTCGGAGACGACGATGGCGCCGTCGACCAGCATGCCGGCCACCAGGATCAGGCTGAACAACACGACGATATTGAGAGTGAAGCCAAGCAACCAGATCAGCAGGATGCCACTGAGGAAGGCGCCAGGAATGGTCAGGCCGACCAGCAGCGCCGAACGCATGCCCATGCTCGCCACTACCAGGATCAGCACCAGGACGATGGCCGTCAGCACGTTGTTGAGGAGGTCGTTGAGCATGTTCTGCACCTCCTGCGACTGATCCATGATGTAGCTGACTTCAACACCTGGCGGCAGCAGGGGGTTGGCCTGCTCCATCAGTGCCTTGACCTGATCAATGGTCTCGATGATGTTGGCGCCGCTGCGCTTGGCCACTTCCAGCACGATGGCCGGCTGGCCATTGATGCGGGCGAAGCCGGCCGGGTCCTTGAAGGTGCGGCGGATGGCGGCGACATCGGCGAAGGTGACCACGCTGTCGCCGACCACCTTGATCGGCATGCTCATCACGTCTTCGAGATTTTCGATAACGCCCGGTACCTTCATGCTCATGCGCCCGGCGCCGGTATCCAGGCTGCCGGCGGCGACCAGGCGGTTGTTGCGGCTGACCAGGTTGAACAACTCGTTGTAGTTGATGCCGTAGCTGTCGAGCACCTGCGGATCGACGACGATTTCCAGCAGGTCTTCGCGGTCGCCGCCGATTTCCACCGACAGCACCTCGGCAATGCCTTCGATGTTCTCTTTCAGGCGCCGGGCGATGTAGACCAGCTCGGTTTCGGCGATGGGGCCGGACAACCCCACCGACAGCACCGGGAACAGCGCCACGTTGACTTCGCTGACGGTCGGCTCGTCGGCCTCTTCAGGCAGCTTGCTGCGCGCGGTGTCGACCTTTTCGCGCACGTCGGCCAGCGCCACCTTGGCGTCGAAGCCGGCGTCGAATTCCAGGGTCACCGAGGCATGGCCCTCATTGGACACCGAGCGCATTTCCTTGACGCCCTCCAGGCTGCGCAGCTCCTGTTCCAGCGGGCGCACCAGCAAACGCTCACCGTCTTCCGGGCTGATGCCTTCGAGGGTCACCGAGACGTAGATGATGGGAATTGCCACATCCGGGTTGGACTCCTTGGGCATGGCAATGTAGGCCACCAGCCCGCCACAGAGCAGGAACAGCAGGATCAGGATGGTGGTGCGGCTGCGGTCGAGTGCGGCGGCAATCAGTGTATGCATCTCAACTGCCCTCGGCGGCGAGTTGCACCATCACCTGCTGGCCGGGCTGGACGAAGCCCTGGCCAAGGGTGATCAGCGCTACCTTCGGCGGCAGGCCGCTGACCCAGGCGCCCTGGTTGTCGACGCTGATCAGCTCGACCTGGGTGAACTCCACGCGCTGTGCGTCGTTGACCCACTTGACGCCGTGGCGGCCGTTTTCATCCAGGCTGAGCAGGGCAGGGGACAGGCGATGGGCCATGCTCTCGCCGGTCTGGATATGCAGGGTGGCGCTGGCCCCGGCCAGGCGCAAGCCGTTCGGGTTGTCTACCTTGACCTCGATACGGAAGCTGCGCGAGCCCGGGTCGGCGGCCGCGGCAATAAAGTGCAGCTCGCCTTGCAGCGTGCGGCCATCGAGCAGTTCAATGTTTACCAGTTGCCCCAGTTCGAGCTGGGTCACCTGCTGTTGGGCGATCTGTGCGCTGACCTTGAGGCGGTCGATGTCCACCAGGGTCAGCAGACTTTGACCGGGCTGGACGAAATCGCCCAGCTCGACCATGCGCTGGTCATAGATGCCGGCGAATGGCGCTTTCACCTTGGTGTTGCGCAGTTGCAGGCGGGCGCTGTCGAGTTCGGCGCGGGCCTTGGCCAGCTCGCTCTCCAGGCGCATCAGCTCGTTGGCCGACACCAGGCTGCGTTCGCGCAGGCGCTTGGCGGCGGTGACGTCACTCTGACGCTGGCGCACATCGGCCTCGCTGCGTGCGACCTGCGCCGGGCGGTCATCCGGCGAAATGCTCAGCAGCAGTTGATCGGCGGCGACGCGGTTGCCCTTGTCCTGATCCAGCTTCTGCACGTTGCCGCTGACCTGGGCGCGCAATTCAACCCGGCGCCAGGCCTCGACTTGGCCCTGCACCACATGTTGGCGCTGCATCGGCTGAGCCTCCAGTATGGTCACCTCGACCCGCGCCAATTCCGCGCTTGTAGCCGATTTTTCGGGCTCGGCCTGTACCTCGTCGCGGGCGACGAAGTGGTCGCCGCTGAGCAGCCAGAGCAGCAGCACGACGGTGATGATAACGGCGATGATCCAGGGGCGTTTGCTCAGTTGCGCGAACATGGCGGTGGCTTACTCGTTGGTGGCGGGCGCTGCCAGCAGCGCGGCGGCCTGGCCCTGCAGGCCGGCGATGATGAAGTCGGTGACGCGGTCGAAGTACGCGTCCAGCTCGATGTATTCGGCCCAGTGCGCGAAACCGCCGGATGCGATGCGCGCCATGACGCCGTTGACGCAGGCCTCCACGCCCCACAGCAGATCCTGGCAGTGCGCCGGGGAGAGCGGCAGGTCACGGAAGCTGCTTTGCAGCAAGCTGCTGAACAGATTCATGTACTGGCCTTCCAACTCGACGAATTGCTCGCGGTAGGGAGGTTCCAGGCGCTCCTGAAAAGCCGGGCGGTCACACAGCAGGCAAAGTTGCGCTTGCAGCGGGTCGGCCTGCAGCAGCTCGAAAGAGCGACGAATGACGCGGCGCATCGCCTGTTCAGCGGGTGCGCTGCGGGCGATTTCCTGCAGTTCGGCCAGGTTTTGGCGTGAGCAGTCCAGCACCAGGCGCGCGTAGAGCGCTTCCTTGCTGGTGAAGTGTTTGTACACGGTGCCTTTGCCGATGCCGGCATGACGCGCCACCTCGGCAATGGTGACGCGATCCCAGGAGTCGTTCTGGAACAGCTGGCGAGCGGATTCGAGCAGGGCATTTTCCCGTTGCTGGAAGAGTTGATCCTGGTAGCGCATGGGCGTTTCATCGAGAGGCGTGACTGGTGGTCATGCTATGACTTATGGTCATGGTGCGGCAAGGCGGGTGTTGTAACAAGGCAATTGGCGGGTGGCCGTTCACTGCCTCATTCGCCGCGAGGCGCGGCTCCCACAGGGGGCGGTGTCTGTGGGGTTTGTGTAGGAGCCTCGCCTCGGGCGAAGCTTTGGCTTTGCGCAGCTCTGTCGATTCGCCGCGAGGCGCGGCTCCCACAGGGGGCGGTGCCTGCGGGTTTTTTGTAGGAGCCCCGCCCCGGGGCGAAGCCTTTGATCGGTACGAACCTGCCGGAGGTGTTCGGCCTGGCCAGGCTCAGCGCGCCACGCTGACGCCTTCGAGATTGGCGAAGGAGGTGTCCTTGGCGGTGAGCAGGAAGTCGCGCATGAACGGTGAGTCGAGCATGTCGGTGCGGATCGCGGCGTAGAGGGTGGCGAACAATCCCTTTTCCCCCAGGCGCTTGGCGCTGACGTAACCGCGCGAGCTGTACTCGTGCAGCGCCCAGTTGGGCAGGCCACACACGCCACGGCCGCTGGCCACAAGCTGCATCATCATCACCGTCAGTTCGGCGGTGCGCACCTGCGCCGGCTCGATATCGTTGGGTTCGAGAAAGCGCGTGAAGATATCCAGGCGGTCGCGTTCCACCGGGTAGGTGATCAGGGTTTCCGTGGCCAGATCTTGCGGCTGGATAAAGGCCTTGTGCGCCAGGCGGTGCTGATTGGCCACGGCGAGCATCGCCTCATAGGTGAACAGCGGCACATAGGTGATGCCGGCCAGCTCGATGGGGTCGGAGGTCACCACCAAATCCAGATCGCCCCGTGCCAGCGCCGGCAGCGGGGCGAAGGAGAAACCCGAAGCCAGGTCCAGCTCCACTTCCGGCCAGGCATCGCGGAACTGGTCGATGGTCGGCATCAGCCACTGAAAGCAGCTGTGGCATTCGATGGCCATGTGCAGGCGGCCAGCGGTGCCACCGGCCAGGCGCGCCAAATCACGCTCGGCGCCGCGCAGAAGGGGCAGGGTGGCGTCGGCCAGTTGCAGCAGACGCAGGCCGGCGCTGGTGAACCGCACCGGCTTGGTCTTGCGCACGAACAGCTGCAGACCCAGGCGCTCTTCCAGCTCTTTGAACTGGTGCGAAAGGGCCGACTGGGTCAGGTGCAGGCGTTCGGCGGCCTCCACCAGGCTGTCGGTTTCGCGCAGGGCGTGCAGGGTTTTCAGGTGGCGTAGCTCGAGCATGGCGGGTCTCTGCAAAGGTTTCACTCATCCAGTGGCGTATCTGGATGAAAATGGTTCATACAGCCTACATGAGTAAATCTTTAGATCAAGGCGAAAATCTTGAGTTTGTCTCACTCGTTGTCGATGCCGAGAATGGCGCCATCTCGATTGATTCTGGAGTTTCACGACATGGCCCTGTCTCATTCCCTCGGTTTCCCGCGCATCGGTCGCGACCGCGAACTGAAGAAAGCCCTCGAAGCCCATTGGAAAGGTGAGCTGGATGAAGCCAGCCTGCGCACCGTTGGCCAGCGTCTGCGCGCCGAGCACTGGCAACTGCAGAAGGATGCCGGTATCGATCTGCTGCCGGTGGGCGACTTCGCCTGGTACGACCAGGTGCTCGCTCATTCGCTGGCCTTCGGCGTGATACCCGAGCGCTTTCGCCCGGCCGCCGGCAAGCCGACGCTGGATACCTTGTTCGCCATGGCCCTTGGGGCCGTTGCAAACACGAGCAATGGCAGTTGCTGCGGTGGTGCTCACGCCCAGGAAATGACCAAGTGGTTCGATACCAACTACCACTACCTGGTGCCGGAGTTCAGTGCTGACCAGCAGTTCGCCCTGAGCTGGGAGCAACTGTTCGAGGAGGTGGCTGAGGCGCATGCCCTCGGTCACGACGTCAAGCCGGTGCTTATCGGTCCGCTGACCTATCTATGGCTGGGCAAGGCCAAGGGTGGCGACTTCGACAAACTGGAATTGCTCGAAAGCCTGCTGCCGGTCTATGGCGAGATCTTCCAGCGTCTGGCCGCGCAGGGCGTGGAATGGGTGCAGATCGACGAGCCGATTCTGGTGCTGGATTTGCCGCAAGACTGGAAGAACGCCTTCGAGCGCGCCTACAACCTGATCCAGCGCGAGCCCTGCAAGAAGCTGATCGCCACCTATTTTGGCGGTCTGGAGGACAACCTGGGACTGGCCGCCAACCTGCCGGTGGACGGTCTGCATATCGACCTGGTACGTGCGCCGGAGCAGTACCCGACCATCCTTGACCGCCTGCCGGCTTATAAAGTGTTGTCGCTGGGCGTAGTCAACGGGCGCAACGTCTGGCGCTGTGACTTGGAGAAGGCCCTCGAGGTGCTGCGTCACGCTCACGAGCGCCTGGGCGAGCGGCTGTGGGTCGCGCCGTCCTGCTCGCTGTTGCACAGCCCGGTGGATCTGGCTCGTGA
Source organism: Ectopseudomonas mendocina (assembly GCF_008041835.1). Taxonomy (GTDB): domain Bacteria; phylum Pseudomonadota; class Gammaproteobacteria; order Pseudomonadales; family Pseudomonadaceae; genus Aquipseudomonas. The sequence continues at coordinate 30,097 of NZ_VRYE01000016.1, read as the reverse complement.
AGACCAGCTCGATGCCGAGCTGAAAGGCTGGTTGGCCTTTGCCGTGCAGAAATGCCAGGAGGTCGCGTTGCTCGGTAAAGTCCTGGAGGCGCCGGAAGACGCCTCTGTGCAAGCCGCCTTGCAGGCGAGCCGCGCAGTACAGGCCGCTCGTGCAGCTTCAAAACGTATTCACAAGCCTGAGGTGCAGGCGCGTTTGGCGGCGATTCGTCCGCGCCACGCCCAGCGTCAGTCACCATTCGCCGAGCGTATCGGCAAGCAGCGTGAGCGCCTGCAGTTGCCGGTGCTACCGACCACCACCATCGGTTCGTTTCCGCAGACTTCGGCCATTCGCCTGGCTCGCCAGGCGTTCAAGCAGGGCAAGCTCGGCGTCGCCGATTACACCGAGGCCATGCACAGCGAAATTCGCCAGGCGGTGCGGGTGCAGGAGCGTCTGGGGCTGGACGTGCTGGTGCATGGGGAGGCCGAGCGCAACGACATGGTCGAGTACTTCGCCGAACAACTCGATGGTTATGCCTTCACCCGCTTCGGCTGGGTGCAGAGCTACGGCTCACGCTGTGTAAAGCCGGCGGTGATCGTTGGCGATCTGAGCCGTCCGCAGGCCATGACCGTGGAGTGGATCAAGTACGCCTAGGGTCTGACCGACAAGGTGATGAAGGGCATGCTGACCGGCCCGGTGACCATGCTGATGTGGTCGTTCCCGCGCGAGGACGTATCCCGTGAGTTGCAGGCTCGGCAACTGGCGCTGGCGATTCGCGACGAGGTGGTGGACCTGGAGGCAGTGGGCATCAAGATCATCCAGATCGACGAGGCGGCGTTCCGTGAAGGGCTACCATTGCGTAAATCCGCTTGGCAGCACTATCTGGACTGGGCCACCGAAGCCTTCCGTCTGACTGCCAGCGGCGTGCGTGACGAGACGCAGATCCACACCCACATGTGCTACAGCGAGTTCAACGATGTGATCGAGTCCATCGCGGCGATGGATGCCGACGTGATCACCATCGAAACCTCGCGTTCGGATATGGAGCTATTGGCAGCGTTCGAAAAGTTCGCCTACCCGAACGACATCGGCCCCGGCGTGTATGACATTCACTCGCCACGGGTGCCGGACAGCGCGGAGATGGCCGGGCTGTTGCGCAAGGCGGCGCGGCGTATCCCGCTCGAGCGCCTGTGGGTCAACCCCGATTGTGGCCTGAAAACCCGCGCCTGGCTGGAGACCGAGGCAGCGCTGGTGAACATGGTCGCAGCAGCTCGGCAGTTGCGCGCCGAGCTGGCCTGATTCCTCAGGTCGCGGAAAGCCCCTCCTGCAGGAAGGAGGAGCGTTCGCGACGTTCTGGATCGCACCTCTGGTCACCATCCGGACAACCGTTCGTCCCTGTTCATCAAACTGTCACGCTTGTGTGGCAGCGCCGTCGAACGACTTTCACCAGAATCGCGTTCCAGTGGGGTTCTGCGTTTCTGGTGTTTTCATGCGTGCATTCTTCTTCGTGGTCGCAATGCTTTGCGGCCTGCCGTGTTTTGCGGCCAACCGTTGTGATCTTTCCGAGCCGACCCGGTATGCCGATGTGGGCGATGTGCGCCTGGCCTATCAGAGCGTCGGCAGCGAGCGCGATCCGGCTCTACTACTGGTCATGGGGCTGGGAGGGCAGTTGATCCACTGGCCTGACGAGGTGGTCGAGCGTCTGTGCCTGCAGGGTTTTCGCGTGGTGCGTTTCGATAATCGTGATGTGGGGCTGAGCAGCTGGCGCAAGCCTGCGCCGAGCATCAATCTGCCTTATGAAGTGCTGCGCTACCGGCTGGGTCTGTCGCTCGGCGCGCCTTATCACTTGCGTGACATGGCCGACGATGCCCTGGGACTGATGGACAGCCTCGGTGTCGATACCTTCCACGTCTTGGGAGCAAGCATGGGCGGGATGATCGCCCAGCATCTGGCCGATCTGGCGCCGCAGCGCGTGCTCAGCCTGACGCTGGTGATGACCAGCTCAGGCGCGCAAGGCTTGCCAGCGCCAAGCGATGCCCTGGTCGCCCTGTTGGCGCGGCGTGAGGCCGGGAGTCGCGAGGCCGCTCTGCAGCAACAGGCCGATCTGCTCGCGGCGCTCGGCAGCCCTACGGTGCATGATGACCGTGCCTTGCTCTTGCATCAGGCCGAACAGGCTTATGACCGCGCTTTCAATCCCGAAGGCGTGCAGCGACAGCTGCTGGCGATTCTTGCCGAGTCGAGCCGCGTCGAGTTGCTCAATCGCCTGAACGTGCCGACGCTGGTGGTGCATGGTACCGCCGATCCGTTGTTGCCAGTGATGCATGGCGTACATGTAGCAGCGCACATCAAGGGCGCGGAGCTCAAGTTGATTCCGGGCCTGGCGCATCGCTTTCAGGATGCCTTCAAGGAGCCTTTGCTGGCTGCGGTGTTGCCGCACCTGGCGGCGCATCGGGGCGACTTGGGCTTGGCGCATCTGTAAGGCGAGCGCTTACAGCTCCTGATTGTGCTTGATGGCGTCGCGGCGCTGCAGGTTGTCGATGTGCTCGCTGCTATGGCGTAGCAGCTTGTCGGCCATGACCATGCGTGTAACGCACGATGCTCTGCTCGGCGTCGTGGCGCGAGCGATAGGGGCCCTCCAGCGTGCCTTCGCGTGTGGCGAAGAAGTACTGGCCGTTGACGGCGCTGACACGTGAGCTGCGGTAGTGCGTTCCCGGTTGAGGGTCGAGGCTGCGTTGGCCGAACATGGCGGGGACTCCATCTGCAGGTGCTGGATAACCTGAGTCTACTGTGGCCAATGCGACCTGCTTGGCAAAACGACAGATGGTAGATTTTGGCGGCTTGTTAGATGCTTTTAGCGGATTTTATGGATTATTGGCGCCGGTCGGCTGGCGTTTCTGGGTTGCCGATCAGTACAGTTTCGCTCGGCAACCGTGCTGAACTGTTGCTGTGTCGGTGTGCTGGCCTCTCCTAGAATGCTCTGCTGCGGCCGACATGCTCTGTCGGCTGCCTGCCTGAGGTTGTCATGCACATTTCTTCCGGCCGTTGGATGTACGGCCTGCTATTGGCCCTGATCACTTCAGTGCTTTGGGGCATCTTGCCAATCAAACTCAAAGAAGTTCTCCAGGTCATGGACCCGGTAACGGTCACCTGGTATCGCCTGGCCGTGGCCGGTTCGCTGCTGTTTGCCTACCTTGCCGCGAGCCGTCGGTTACCGCGTTTCCGGCCGCTGGGACGCAAGGGCGGCTGGCTGCTGGCGCTGGCCATCGGCGGGCTGACGGCCAACTACGTGCTGTACCTGGTCGGGCTCAACCTGCTCAGCCCCGGGACCACGCAACTGGTGATCCAGGTGGCGCCGATACTCTTGCTGATCAGCAGCCTGTTCGTCTTTCGCGAACGCTTCAGCCTGGGTCAGGCGCTTGGCCTGATGGTCATGCTGCTGGGCTTTGGCCTGTTCTTCAATCAGCGCCTGGGTGAGCTGCTGACGTCGCTGACCGCCTACACCACCGGGGTGCTGACCGTGCTGGCGGCTGCCTTTGTCTGGACCTTCTACGGCCTGGCGCAGAAGCAACTGCTGACCTCTTGGAATTCGGTGCAGGTGATGATGGTCATCTACCTGGCGTGCGCGCTGCTGCTGACGCCCTGGGCGCATCCCTGGCAGGCACTGCAACTGAGCCCGCTGCAGGGCTGGCTGCTGCTGGCCTGCTGCCTGAACACCCTGGTCGCCTACGGCGCGTTCGCCGAGGCGCTGGCGCACTGGGAGGCTTCGCGGGTCAGTGCGACCCTGGCGCTGACACCGCTGGTGACCTTCGTCTCCGTGGCCCTGGCTTCGAGCTGGTGGCCGGATCACGTGCTACCTGAGCAGGTCAACTGGATCGCCTACGCAGGCGCGGTGGTCGTCGTGCTCGGTTCGGCACTGACCGCGCTTGGCCCATCGCTGTTGGCCGCAATGCGGGCACGCAAGGCCAGGCGCCAGGCCTGATGCTGATCATTTAAGGCTGTGCGTCTCTTGTAGGGTGCGCCATGCGCACCTGTGACGCTGGCGCCGGTATCCCGGTGCGTGCGGCGCACCCTACGCATGTGTTTCCTGCAGGGCAGGGTTCAATCCAGCGGCAGCTCGGTGGTGCGTTTGACCTCGCTCATGGCGATATGCGAGTGCGCCTCGTGCACGTGCGGGCGCTGCAGCAGGTGGTCACGCAGGAAGCGCTCGTAGTCGGCGATGTCCTTGGCCACCACCTTGAGCAGGTAGTCCGAGCCGCCGGCCATGCTGTAGCACTCCAGCACCTGCGGGTAGCCGACCACGGCTTGCTCGAACTCATCCAGATTGCCGCGCCCGTGGGCTGACAGCTTGATGTCGACGAACACCGTGATGCCGAAGCCCAGACGCTTGTGATTGAGCAGGGCGACCTTGCGCTCGATCAGCCCGTCTTCCTGCATACGATGAATACGCCGCCAGCAGGGCGATTGCGACAGCTCGACTTTCTCGGCTACCTCGGCGGCCGAGAGGTCGGCATCGTGTTGCAGCAGGCGGAGAATCCGCCGGTCGATGGGGCTGAGCTTGTCCTGCATGATTGTTTCCAATTTATTGTGATTGTTGGAAGGATCATGCGAAGTATCGCCTTCGATACTCGAAAATAGAAAGAAAAAAGCGGAACCCTCCAGTCATGCTTTAGGCAAATCCGTCGCAGTGATCCTGTGACCGGACTCAACGGAGCGTGTCTACCGTCGCGCTCTATGTGCTCGCCATAACAATAAAAGGAGCGCTCCATGTCACTGGCCGAAATCCGCCTGGATGACAAATACCGCCTCGCGACTGGTCACCTCTACCTGACCGGCACCCAGGCGCTCACCCGCCTGCCCATGCTGCAGAAACAGCGTGACGCCGCCTTCGGACTCAATACCGCCTGCTTCATCTCCGGCTATCGCGGCTCGCCCCTGGGCGGCCTGGACAAGAGCCTGTGGGACGCGCGCGAGTACCTCAAGGAAAACCACATCCACTTCCAGCCCGGCGTCAACGAAGAGCTGGGCGCGACGGCGGTGTGGGGTAGCCAGCAGGCCAACCTGTTCCCCGGCGCCCGCTACGATGGCGTGTTCGCCATGTGGTACGGCAAGGGGCCGGGCGTCGACCGCAGTGGAGACGTGTTCAAGCACGGCAACTCGGCCGGCGTCTCCAAGTATGGCGGTGTGCTGTTGCTGGCTGGCGACGACCATGGCTGCAAGTCTTCGACCATTGCCCACCAGAGCGAGCACGCCTTTATCGCCGCGTCGATCCCGGTGCTCAACCCGGCCAACGTCCAGGAGGTGCTGGACTACGGCATCATCGGCTGGGAACTGTCGCGTTACAGTGGTTGCTGGGTGGCGCTGAAGACCATTGCCGAGAACGTCGATTCCTCGGCCGTGGTGGACGTCGACCCGCTGCGCATCCAGATCAAGATCCCCGAGGATTTCCAACTGCCCGAAGACGGCGTGCACATCCGCTGGCCCGATCCCCCCCTGGCTCAGGAAAAACGCCTCAACGTCTACAAGATCTACGCTGCACGCGCCTTTGCCCTGGCCAACAACCTCAACCAGGTCAAGCTCGATTCGCCCAACCCGCGCCTGGGCATCATCACCACCGGCAAGTCCTACCTCGATGTGCGCCAGGCGCTGGATGACCTCGGCCTGGACGAGGCGTTGTGCGCCCAGGTCGGCTTGCGCGTGCTCAAGGTCGGCATGAGCTGGCCGCTGGAACCGGTTTCGGTGCACCAGTTCGCCGAAGGCCTGGACGAAATTCTGGTGGTGGAAGAGAAGCGCAGCATCATCGAAGACCAGCTCACCGGCCAGCTCTACAACTGGCCGGTGGGCAAGCGTCCGCGTGTGGTCGGCGAGTTCGACGAGCAGGGCAATTCTCTGTTGCCCAACCTGGGCGAACTGACTCCGGCGATGATCGCCCGGGTGATCGCCAAGCGCCTGGCGCCGATCTACAGCAGCCCGACCATCGAGGAGCGCCTGGCCTTTCTCGATGCCAAGGAAAAGGCGCTGGCCGCGCCCAAGCACAAGACCGTGCGCACCCCGCATTTCTGCTCCGGCTGCCCGCACAACAGCTCGACCAAGGTGCCGGAAGGTAGTCGTGCCCTCGCCGGTATTGGCTGCCACTACATGACCCAGTGGATGGATCGCAGCACCGACACCTTTACCCAGATGGGCGGCGAGGGCGCCACCTGGATTGGCCAGGCGCCGTTCACCGACACGTCGCACGTGTTCCAGAACCTGGGCGACGGCACCTACTTCCACTCCGGCCATTTGGCCGTGCGTGCGGCCGTGGCTGCCGGGGTCAACATCACCTACAAGATTCTCTACAACGACGCGGTGGCCATGACCGGCGGCCAGCCCATCGACGGTGAACTGCGCATCGACCAGCTCAGCCAGCAGGTGCATGCCGAGGGCGTCAAACGCATCGCCCTGGTCAGCGACGAGCCGGACAAGTATCCAACCCGCGCCACCTTCGCACCCGGTGTGACCTTCCACCACCGTCGCGAGCTGGACGCCGTGCAGCGCGAGCTGCGCGAGGTCAAAGGCTGCTCGGTGATCCTCTACGACCAGACCTGTGCCACCGAGAAGCGCCGTCGGCGCAAGCGCGGCAAGCTGGTCGATCCGGCCAAGCGCGCCTTCATCAACCCGGCGGTGTGTGAGGGTTGCGGCGACTGCAGCGTCAAGTCCAACTGCCTGTCGGTACTGCCGCTGGAGACCGAACTGGGGCGCAAGCGCGAGATCGACCAGAGTGCCTGCAACAAGGACTTCAGCTGCCTGGAAGGCTTCTGCCCGAGCTTCGTTACCGTGCATGGCGGCAGCCTACGCAAGCCAGAGGCCGTTGGCCTGGGCGCGCTGTTCATCGCCCTGCCAGAGCCCAAGCAGCCGGCTCTGAGCCGGCCCTGGAACATCCTCCTGCCCGGGGTCGGCGGCAGCGGCGTGACCACGGTCGGGGCCCTGCTGGGCATGGCCGCGCACATCGAAGGCAAGGGCTGCACCGTGCTCGACCAGGCCGGCCTGGCGCAGAAGTTCGGCCCGGTGATCACCCACATCCGCATCGCCGCGCAGCAGAGCGACATCTACGCGGTGCGCATCGCCGCCGGGGAAACCGACCTGCTGCTGGGTTGCGACCTGGTGGTGTCGTCCAGCGAAGAGGCGCTGGCCAAGCTCAACGACAAGATCGCCCATGCGGTGATCAACAGTCATGAGGCGGCCACTGCCGAGTTCACCCGCAACCCGGACGCCCAGGTGCCTGGCGCGGCCATGCGCGAAGCGATCAGCGAGGCGGTGGGCGAGGGCAAGACCCGCTTCATCGACGCCACCCGCCTGGCCACTCGCCTGCTTGGCGACAGCATCGCCACAAACCTGTTCATGCTCGGCTATGCCTATCAGTTGGGCCTGGTGCCGGTATCGGCAGAGGCGATCAACAAAGCCATCGAACTCAACGGTGTGGCCGTTCAACTCAACCAGCAGGCCTTCCTCTGGGGTCGCCGCGCCGCACATGACCTGGCCGCAGTGGAGAAGGTCGCTGCACCCAAGGTGGTCGAGGCGCCGCATTGCAGCACGCTGGAGGAGATCGTCGCCGACCGCATGCAGCGTCTGACCGCCTACCAGAATGCCGCTTATGCCGAGCGCTACCGTGAGCTGGTCGAGCGTGTGCGCAAGGTTGACACCGATGCCCAGCAGCGTCTGAGCAAGGCCGTGGCGCGCTACTACTTCAAGCTGCTGGCCTATAAGGATGAGTACGAAGTGGCGCGGCTGTACAGCGATACCACCTTCCGCAAGCAGCTCGAAGCGCAGTTCGAAGGCGACTACCAGTTGCAGTTCCACCTGGTGCCGAGCTGGTTGAGCAAGCCCGATGCGGTGACTGGTGAGCCGCGCAAGCGCAGCTTCGGCCCCTGGATGCTCAAGGCATTCGGCGTGCTGGCGCGCTTCAAGTTCCTGCGTGGCAGCGTGCTCGATCCGTTCGGCCACAGTGCAGAGCGTCGCTTGGAGCGCGAGCTGATCGAGGAGTACGAAGCCAACGTGGCCTACCTGCTCGCTGAGCTCAACGCCGGTAACTACCGCACGGCGGTGGCGCTGGCCGAGATTCCGGAGCAGATCCGCGGCTACGGCCACGTCAAGGAAGCGGCACTGGCCAAGGCGCGCGAGCAGGCGACGCAGCTCAAGGCACGCCTGACCGTCAGCGAGATCGCCGCTGTGCAGCTGTTCGAACCGGCTGCCTGAGCTGCAAAACCATCCCTTTTGCCACTCTCTCCCGTACGGGAGAGGGGCGGCAGATAAGGGGATATGCGCTTATCCGTGCTGGCTGTTCTTTCGCAGCGTTGGATTGTCCTAAGTGAAGCTGTCATGCCCAGTTTGCCGATCTGCGGCATGACAAACTCATACAGCGCCGTTAAGATGCCGCCCTGCTGAGGCCATATAGCCTCAGCAGTCGCGCTGCTTCCGTAGTTCAACGGATAGAACGGGCCCCTCCTAAGGGTCAGATGCAGGTTCGATTCCTGCCGGGAGCGCCATAAAAAAGGCTTGCCAAGCGGCAAGCCTTTTTCGTTTCGTTCGCTCGTGTTCAGGCGTCGCGATGCTCATTTGCCATGCAGGCAGCCGCCGTGAACAGTACGTCGGTGGAGGAGTTCAGTGCAGTTTCCGCCGAGTCCTGAACGATGCCGATGATGAAGCCGATGGCGACGATCTGCATGGCCACGTCGTTGGGAATACCGAACAGGCTGCAGGCCAGCGGGATCAGCAGCAGAGAGCCGCCGGCGACACCGGAGGCGCCGCAGGCACTGATCGAGGCCAGCACGCTCAGCAGCAGGGCGGTGGGTAGATCGACGGGGATGCCCAGGGTGTGTACTGCAGCCATGGTCAGCACGGTGATGGTGATGGCGGCACCGGCCATGTTGATGGTGGCGCCCAGCGGAATTGAGACCGAGTAGGTTTCTTCGTGCAGGCCCAGGCGCTGGCTCAGTTGCAGGTTGACCGGAATGTTGGCGGCCGAGCTGCGGGTGAAGAAAGCGGTGATGCCGCTTTCGCGCAGGCAGGTGAACACCAGCGGGTAGGGGTTGCGACGGATCTTCCAATACACCAGCGCCGGGTTGACCACCAGGGCCACCAGCAGCATGCAGCCGACCAGCACCACCAGCAGGTGCAGATAACCGAGCAGGGCGTCGAAGCCGGATTCGGCCAGGGTCGCGGCGACCAGGCCGAAGATACCCAGCGGCGCCAGGCGAATCACCAACTTGACGATGGCGGTGACCCCGTTGGACAGGTCGCCCAGCAACTGCTTGCTGCCGGCGCTGGCATGGCGGAAGGCGAAACCGAGGCCGATGGCCCACGCCAGGATGCCAATGAAGTTGCCGCGCAGCAGCGCGTTGATCGGGTTGTCGACCACGTTCATCAGCAGCGTCTTCAGGACCTCACCGATACCGCCAGGCGGCGTCAGCTCGGCAACCTGGCTGCTCAGTACCAGCGATGACGGAAAGGCGAAGCTGGCAACGACCGCAACCAGCGCCGCGCTGAAGGTGCCGATCAGGTACATCAGCAGAATCGGGCGGATGTGGGTCTGCTGGCCGTGCTGATGATTGGCGATGGACGACATCACCAGAATGAACACCAGTACCGGGGCGACGGCCTTGAGCGCCGAGACGAACACGTTACCGATGAAGCCGACGGACAGTGCTGCCTGCGGGGCGATTACGGCCAGAGCGATACCTGCCAGCAGGCCGATGATGATCTGCGTCACCAGGCTGGTGCGGTTGAGTAGCTGCAGGACAGGGTGAAGGGCTTGGGACATCGCGAGTTCTCTGGTTGCTGGGCGCGTTGCAAGTGGCGTCGGGCCTGGTTCGAGAGGTTTTTCGGTAGTGCCATGGAGAGCAGGCCGAAAAAATAGCGCGCGACTCTAGCACAGCCGGATCGGGGTTCGAGCGCTGGACGGGCATCTGGGCGACAGGGCGCAAGCCCATGTCGCATCTCTACAAGGCTTGTCTGCCGGTTCTGCCAGGTAGCTGCCGGGACGGATCAGCAAACCTGCGGCTGGCAGGGTGTGACCCGTGGTCGCTCGAAGAACAGGAAGAATTGACGCTAAGCTGTACCCTGTGCGGCGCAAGCGAGCGTCTGAATCGTGATGAGTTGGCAATCGAACTGTTCGTTTTCCAGGGCATCGAAAGTTGCATCGCCCGCACGCCCCAAGCTGCGCAGGCCCGCCGCCATGCCGGTTACCGTACAAGGAGTTTTACCCGTCAATGCGCTTGATCTGGAAGTCATTCCGTTCGCTCTATTTCGCCACCTTGCTGATGTTGCTCGGCTCTGGCCTGCTCAGTACCTACCTGGCCCTGCGTCTGGCTGACACCGTGGATGGTCTCTGGGTCGGTGCGCTGATGGCGGCCAATTACTTTGGCCTTGTGCTCGGCGGCAAGCTGGGGCATCGGCTGATCGGCCGGGTGGGGCATATCCGTGCTTACGTGGCCTGTGCTGGCGTAGTCACGGCTGCTGTGCTGGGCCATGGGCTGATCGAGTGGCTGCCATTCTGGCTGTTCCTGCGCATGCTGGTGGGCCTGGGCATGATGTGTCAGTACATGGTCATCGAGAGCTGGCTCAACGAGCAGGCCGAAGCCAGGCAGCGTGGCCTGGTGTTCAGCGGATACATGGGGGCTTCCTACCTGGGCCTGATTCTTGGGCAACTGGCGCTGGTGCTGCATCCGACGCTGGGCCTGGAATTGCTCATGTTGGTCGCCCTGTGCTTCGCCTTGTGCCTGGTGCCCGTAGCGCTGACCCGGCGTTTACACCCGGCGCCCTTGCATCCGGCACCGCTGGAGCTGCGCTTTTTCCTCAGTCGCGTGCCGCTGTCGCTGACCACTATCGCCGTGGCTGGCCTGTTGATCGGTTCTTTCTATGGCCTGGCGCCTTTGTACGCTACTCGGATGGGGTTATCGACCGAGCAGGTGGGTCTGTTCATGGGCAGCTGCATTCTGGCGGGTCTCCTGGTGCAGTGGCCGCTGGGCTGGCTTTCCGATCGACATGACCGCGTGCGCCTGATTCGCGGCTGCTCGGTCTTGTTGCTGCTGGCTGCCTTGCCGTTGGCGGCACTGCCACAGGTATTTCTCGGCCTGCTGTTCGGTGTCGGCTTTCTGGTCAGCATGATGCAATTCAGCCTCTACCCACTGGCCGTGGCCCTGGCCAATGACCATGTCGAGCCGGAGCGGCGGGTATCACTGACGGCCATGCTGTTGGTGACATTCGGTGTTGGTGCCTGTATCGGTCCATTATTGGCGGGTGTCTTGATGCGTTTTTATGGCGCCAACATGCTCTATGTGTTCGTCAGTGTCTGCGCGCTGATCCTGGTCTGGCGTATTCGCCCAGAGGTCGTCACCCATCAGCATCAGGTCGATGATGCGCCACTGCAGCATATGGCCATGCCCGGTAATGTCACCAGTTCACCGCTGGTTGCAGCGCTAGACCCGAGGGTCGACGAGCAAACCGTGCAGGAACAGATGCAGGAGCCAGCTGTTGCAGCGGCTGCGGCGCAAGAGGAACAACAGAAAACACAGGCAGCCCAGTAAGGGCTGCCAAATTCAGAGGGGGCCGTCGCTCTCGGTGCGACGTGCCTCGCGCTGCAGTTGGTAGACGAAGCGCTCGACCTGGCGTTGCTCCAGACCGTTCATGCGATGAAAGCGCGTGCCGACGAAGGTCATGTCGACTTTTTCGTCGTACTGCGCGTGGCGTAGCTCCACAGGGCAGGTCATATTGCCGAAGGGCAGATAAGCGGTGAGTCGCTCATACACCTGGCCATTGTTCAGTTGCTGGGTCAGATTGCCAGCGAAGCGCAACTTGCAGCCGGTAGCCGAGATGTCCAGCAAGTGTCCGGGTATCGGATCACGCAACTTGTCGCCATTGAGAACCACCTTGACCAGGTCACTCTGCTTCAGCGGTGCGCGGAAGGCACTGCGGCGCTGGTGGTAGATCACTTCATTGGGCAGCGGTGCCCAGTAGCAGGGGGCGCCCTCTAGCTCGCCAGGCAATACGTCGTGATCGCAGGTCCAGGCTACCCGTACGCCGTCGCGGAATGCCTCGACATTGAAGGGTTCGCCTTGCTTGAGGAAGCGCTCACCATCAGTTGGGATGATTTCATCCAGCGCTACACGGCCGCGGTCTTTGTCGATTTCGACCAGGTAACTCTGAAAACGCTGGCCACGATCCTTGAACTGGATGATCAGTGGGTCATGGTTCTGCTGCAATTGACGTAGGGTGGCAATGATCTCGACGGATGTCTTGAGCATCTTGGGCGGTTGAGGGCCGCTCTCGTCGTTGAACGCGCTGGACACAGGCCGGAACTCTCCGAGTCATGACTGCAAATGGCACTAGCATAATGGCAAAGTGCCTGCATATGCCCGTGCTTTTTAGAATTGTGGGCTCAGGCTTCGCTGAGGGGTCTTTGCTGCGCGATTCTAGCGGCACTGCCACGACTGTCATAGAGGCCCGGAGTCTCGCCGCCGCGCAGAATGCCCAGAACGCTGCGAACAGAAGCCTGATTGGCGCGGATCAGGCGGCCGTTACGCAAATTGCCCTCCTGGCAGCGCTGCAGCAGAGTCGATAGCGCTTCGCTGCGCTCCAGCAACTGATCGCCGACTGAGGAGTTGCCCGCCAGTGCGGTCAGGCCGTCGCGGTCAGCGCTCAAGCCGGCATCCTGAAGAAGACGGCTGCGCTCACTGCCGTGCTGTTGCAGCAGGGCAAGCAGAGGCTGTTTTTCGCTCAGTAGGCTGTCGAGGCGGGTGAGGTCGCGTTCGCTGAGGGCTTGAAATTCGTTATCGATCAGCTCAAGCAGTTGCTCGGCAGTGCCGATATCGGAAGTGAACAGGTCAAGCAGGGCTGTGTCGTGCATGGCGGGCTCTTGGGGGTCGGGCGTCCAACACCCCCAGCGCAGCCCTTGGACTAGCGCTGGGATTCGAAGTTGAGCAGTTTCTCGGCGACGCGCTTGCTGTCGACCTGATAGCTGCCGTCAGCGATGGCCTGTTTCAGTTGGGCCACGCGCTCCTTGTTGACGATAGGCTGATCACGCAGCTTCTCGCTGATCGATTGCAACTGTTGAGCCTCACGGCTCAGTTGCACGGATTCGCCGGTCTTGGCGTTGGTTTGTTCATCGGCACCGGTGACAGCCGCCTGTTTCGGCTGTGCCGACTCATTGCGATTGCCAGCCTGAGTCGCGCCGGTACGCCCTGCGTTGGCGGGCGTATTGGCATTGTTCAGCCGGTTGAAGTCGATGACCATGATGCAGAACCTCGGACGATATGGTGGACGCTTGCCAGGCTTTTCGGCCACTGCCGGGAAAACTTTAGGACTAATTTCACTGCGTCGTTGATAGTGTAGGAAATCGCCTGGCTTTCACGCTACAAGAAGCGTGCCTACAGCGCTACTTCTACCTGACCAGGACCGATTACACGTGCTCTGACCACGCGTTGCGAGCGCAAGTTGCGCACGTTGATCTGTTGGCCCGGAGCACCGTCCGTCAGGGCTTCGCCGGGCATGCGTACATTGACGGTGGCCCCCCGGGCACTGATCACCACCTGGTCGCCCCGGCGAATCACCTCCGCCACCTGCAGGTGAGTCGAGAGCAGAATCTGATCGCTGCCCAGTTGTCGCGTCAATTTCTTGCCGATTGCCTGCGTCGGGTCGGTCAGGAAGTTCTGACCCAGTTGCCCGATATCGCGTTCCACCAGGCTCAAATCTGCGGCTTTGACTACGCTCATGCGCTTGAGCGGGCGGGTCAGTACGACGACTGGTCGATACAACCGCACTTCAGCCGGCACGAATACGGTCCAGGGGGCGCTGCCGTCGCAACGCACGCGCGTGGTGACGCGGCCCAGTGGTTGCGCAGGGCTTTCCAGCGTGGTGGTCAGCGGCTGATCGCACAGGGGCAGGCGTAACCGTGGGTCGAGACGGTTGACGCGAATCTCATGGCGGCCCTGAATTTCGCTGCGCTGTAGATGTTCTGTTGTCGCCTGCTCAAGAAAGGACTCCGTGGCGCCGATAAGCTGTTCAGTGCTGGTAAAGGTCGCCGTATTGCTGTAGCTGAGTGATGGCAAAGAGAGTAAAACGGACAAAGGAGTAAGGCACTTTGCCAGTAGCTGACGGAAAGATGACGTTATCTGTTTCATGAGAATTGCAAAGCAAGCCCCGTGCCGCCTGCTAGGCTCAACGGGGTAGGCGTGACTAGAAGAGAAGGAGACCGGGCATGGCCGGGTTGATGGATTCGGTTAACCAGCGCACGCAGCTTGTGGGGCAAAACCGCTTGGAGCTGTTGCTGTTTCGCCTGGAAGGCCCGCAGCTATACGGTATCAACGTATTCAAGGTGAAAGAGGTGCTGCAGTGCCCGAATCTCACCATCATGCCCAAGTCCAGCCAGGTGGTGCGGGGCGTGGCCAACATTCGTGGTGGCACCATCCCGATTCTTGATCTGTCCATCGCCACCGGGCGAGCGCCGCTGGAAAATCTCAAGACCAGCTTTGTGATCATCACCGAGTACAACACCAAGGTTCAGGGATTCTTGGTGCGTTCGGTCGAGCGCATCGTCAACATGAACTGGGGAGAGATCCATCCGCCACCCAAGGGTGCCGGGCGTGACCACTACCTGACGGCCGTCACGCGGCTCGATCAGCAGTTGGTCGAGATCATCGACGTTGAGAAGATTCTCGCCGAGGTCGCGCCGGCCTCCGAGGTGATCTCCGCGGGTGTCATCGATGATGAGGTGCAGAGTCAGGCGGTGACCAAGCATGTGCTGATCGTCGATGACTCTTCAGTGGCACGTAAGCAGGTTTCGCGTTGCCTGCAGACCGTTGGTGTCGAAGTCACGGCGCTGAACGATGGGCGTGAGGCGCTCAATTATCTGAAGAAGATGGCGGATGAGGGGCGTTCCCCCGACAAAGAGTTGCTGATGCTGATTTCCGACATCGAGATGCCGGAGATGGACGGCTACACGTTGACCACCGAGATTCGCAGTGATCCGCGCATGCAGAAGCTGCACATCCTCCTGCATACTTCGCTCTCGGGTGTGTTCAACCTGGCGATGGTGAAGAAGGTTGGCGCCGATGACTTCCTGGCCAAGTTCAAGCCGGATGATCTGGCGGCGCGAGTGGTTGATCGCATTCGTGTATCGGATGGGGGCTGAGGGATAACCTTTGGCGAACGTTATGGTTGGTGAGGCGGCATTAGTGTCTTCAGGTAATGTGGATTTCGAGCAGTTCCGGACTTTTCTGGAAAAAGCCTGCGGTATTCTGCTTGGCAGTAACAAGCAGTATCTGGTCTCCAGTCGTCTGAACAAGCTAATGGAGCAGAACGGCATCAAAACCCTGGGTGAGCTGGTGCAGCGCATGCAGAGCCAGCCGCGTAGCGGTCTGCGTGAGCAGGTGGTGGATGCCATGACCACCAACGAGACGTTGTGGTTTCGTGACACCTATCCCTTCGAAGTGCTCAAGAGCCGTGTGCTGCCTGAGCTGATCAAGGCCTACCCTGGCCAGCGTTTGCGCATCTGGTCGGCGGCCTGCTCGTCGGGGCAGGAGCCTTACTCGCTGTCGATGTCCATCGATGAGTTCGAGCGCAGCAATCCGGGGCAGCTCAAGGCGGGTATTCAGATCGTCGCCACCGATCTGTCGCCGTCGATGCTGGCCAACTGCAAGTCCGGCGAGTACGACAGCCTGGCGATGGGGCGTGGCCTTTCGCAGGAACGTCTGCAGCGCTATTTCGATCCGAAAGGGCCGGGGCGCTGGCAAGTCAAGGCGCCGATCAAGAACCGTGTCGAGTTTCGCCCGCTCAACCTGCTCGATAGCTACGCGGCCCTGGGCAAGTTCGATATCGTGTTTTGCCGCAATGTGTTGATCTACTTCTCCGCCGAGGTGAAGAAGGACATTCTCACGCGCATTCATGCCACGTTGAAACCGGGTGGATACCTGTTTCTGGGAGCCTCCGAGGCGCTCAACGGTTTGCCCGACAAGTACCAGATGGTGCAGTGCAGCCCCGGCATCATCTACAAGGCCAAGTAAGCACAAGGTATGCTCGTAATCAGCAGCGGGAGGCCATAGGCCTAATGTCTGTCAGTTAAGCGTCGAAGCTGCCAATGGGTAGGAGCGGCGCCCCGCCGCGAACCAGGGCGATACGCGATTGAAAAGCTTCGCCCCGGGGCGGGGCTCCTACGAAAGACCGCTTTGGCAAGCTTATCTGATCGGCATTGGCCATAGGCCTCCCGTTTGCGTATCTTCGTGCAGGGTAATGTGCGGTTAGCCTCAGGTGTTGTGTGGGGCGGTGTGCGTGCTCGCCGGTGAGTGGCGCGGCGTTGCATGAGGCGTGAGCACTTGAAATTCTTCTGCTCGACCCTAGATCAGTTACTGCGGGATGCCGAAGTCGGGTTCCGCACCGTGACACTTGCTGATTTCAGGAGAACACTCATGAGCAACGTATTGTCCCTGGCCCCTCTGTTCCGCCAGTCCGTCGGTTTCGACCGGTTCAATGATCTTTTCGAGTCTGCCCTGCGTAGCAACGACGCCGGCAGCTCCTACCCGCCCTACAACGTCGAGAAGCACGGCGAAGACCACTATCGTATCGTGGTTGCGGCTGCCGGCTTCGAGGAAAACGATCTTGAACTGCAGGTCGAGCGCGGTGTGCTGACCGTGGCGGGTCACAAGCCTGATCGTAGCGCCGAGAACATCAGCTACCTGCATCAGGGGATTGCTCAGCGTGCGTTCAAACTGTCTTTCCGCCTGGCTGACCATATCGAGGTCAAGGGTGCCAACCTGGCCAATGGTCTGCTGCATGTCGAGTTGCAGCGCATCGTGCCTGAAGAAGCCAAAGCCAAGCGTATCCCCATCGGCAGTCAGCGACCCGCGCTGGAAAGCTGAGCTGATTGAGCGTTCAAGGAGGGCTCCCCGCATCACGCTGTCGATCAGATGGCTTGGTCGCTCGGGGAGCTCGTCTTTGTCATTTGCCGTTTCTGTATCGCCCAACCCCAGTGTGGCCATTACGACTTATCGCGCGCTCGCTGTGCCTGTGCGATTGAGCCGGGTCGCAATGGCTCCGCCGTGTTGATGCGGCTTTCTCTCCTCGGGCGCTCTGTCGTTGCGCTTTTTGCCATGCTGCCTGCTCCGGCGCTTCATCAGGTGTCGGGGTAGGTGTGTGACACGCTTTGTGGTAATCTCCGGCAGTTTTCAAGGGGGCTGACTGCGGCCGCCTTCACTGCATCGAATCGTGACGTAACTCGTTGATTTGTCGTGTGTCGTTAATGGCTCAACGCCATGGCGACGAACTCCAAGGCGTTCAGGAAGAATGGCGTGGAGTTTCACCAGAAAAAAGGAACCAGGCTTCTCATGGGCGAACTGGCCAAAGAAATCCTCCCGGTCAATATCGAAGACGAGCTGAAACAGTCCTACCTCGACTACGCGATGAGCGTGATCGTCGGGCGTGCCCTGCCGGATGCGCGCGATGGCTTGAAGCCGGTCCACCGTCGTGTGCTCTACGCCATGAGCGAGCTGGGCAACGATTGGAACAAGCCCTACAAGAAATCCGCCCGTGTGGTCGGTGACGTGATCGGTAAATACCACCCGCACGGCGACATCGCGGTGTACGACACCATCGTGCGTATGGCGCAGGACTTCTCCCTGCGCTACCTGCTGGTAGACGGCCAGGGCAACTTCGGTTCGGTTGACGGCGATAACGCCGCAGCCATGCGATACACCGAAGTGCGCATGACCAAGCTGGCCCATGAGTTGCTGGCCGACCTGGACAAGGAAACCGTTGATTGGGTGCCCAACTACGACGGCACCGAGCAGATTCCGGCGGTCATGCCGACCAAGGTGCCGAACCTGCTGATCAATGGTTCCAGCGGTATCGCCGTGGGCATGGCCACCAACATTCCGCCGCACAACCTCTCCGAGGTGATCGATGGTTGCCTGGCGCTGATCGACAACGCCGAACTGACCGTCGATGACCTGATGCAGTACATTCCCGGCCCGGATTTCCCCACGGCGGGCATCATCAACGGCCGTGCCGGCATCATCGAGGCCTACCGCACGGGGCGTGGCCGCATCTATGTGCGTGCCCGCGTCGAGGTCGAGGACATCGACAAGGCCGGCAACCGCCAGCAACTGGTGATCACCGAGCTGCCGTATCAGCTGAACAAGGCGCGTCTGATCGAGAAGATCGCCGAGCTGGTCAAAGAGAAGAAGATCGAAGGCATCACCGAGCTGCGTGACGAGTCCGACAAGGACGGTATGCGCGTGGTGATCGAACTGCGTCGCGGCGAAGTACCGGACGTGGTGCTGAACAACCTGTACGCCCAGACCCAGATGCAGAGCGTGTTCGGCATCAACGTCGTGGCGCTGGTCGATGGTCAGCCGAAGATCATGAACCTCAAGGACATGCTTGAGGTGTTCGTCCGTCACCGCCGTGAAGTGGTGACCCGGCGTACCGTCTACGAGCTGCGCAAGGCGCGTGAGCGTGGCCACATCCTCGAAGGTCAGGCCGTCGCACTGTCGAACATCGATCCGGTGATCGAGCTGATCAAGGCTTCGCCGACGCCGGCTGAGGCCAAGGAGCGCCTGATCGCCACGGCCTGGGAGTCGTCCGCCGTGGAGGCCATGGTCGAGCGCGCCGGTGCTGACGCCTGCCGCCCGGAAGGGCTCGATCCGCAATACGGCCTGCGCGATGGCAAGTACTTCCTGTCGCCCGAGCAGGCCCAGGCCATTCTCGAATTGCGTCTGCACCGCCTGACCGGCCTGGAGCACGAGAAGCTGCTGGCCGAGTACCAGGAAATTCTTGGCCTGATCGGTGAGCTGATCCGCATCCTGACCAATCCCGAGCGCCTGATGGAAGTCATCCGCGAGGAGCTGGAGAAGGTCAAGGCCGAGTTCGGCGACAAGCGTCGTACCGAGATCGTCGCCTCGCGTCAGGACCTGACCATTGCCGACCTGATCACCGAGGAAGAGCGTGTCGTCACCATCTCCCATGGTGGCTATGCCAAGAGTCAGCCGCTGGCCGCCTACGAGGCCCAGCGTCGCGGTGGCAAGGGCAAATCCGCCACCGGCGTGAAGGACGAGGACTACGTCGAGCACCTGCTGGTCGCCAACAGCCACGCCACCCTGCTGCTGTTCTCCAGCAAGGGCAAGGTGTACTGGCTGCGTACCTTCGAGATTCCCGAGGCTTCGCGTGCCGCCCGTGGTCGTCCGCTGGTCAACCTGTTGCCGCTAGACGAGGGTGAGCGCATCACCGCGATGCTGCAGATCGACCTCGAAGCGCTGCAACAGAGCGCCGGTGCCGACGAAGATCTGGACGACGAAGGCGTGGTGAGCGAAGGCGAAGCCACTGAAGTGGTCGAGGCCGAGGAAGTCGAAGAAGTCGAGGGTGAAACCCCTGAACTGGTCGCCGAGCCGACCGGCGCCTACATCTTCATGGCCACCGCCTTCGGTACCGTGAAGAAAACCCCGCTGGTGCAGTTCAGCCGCCCGCGCAGCGCCGGCCTGATCGCCCTGAAGCTGGAAGAGGGCGACACCCTGATCGCCGCCGCCATCACCGATGGTGCCAAGGAAGTCATGCTGTTCTCCGATGCCGGCAAGGTGCTGCGCTTCGCCGAAAGCAAGGTGCGCACCATGGGCCGTACCGCGCGCGGTGTGCGTGGCATGCGCCTGGGCAAGGATCAGCGCCTGATCTCCATGCTGATTCCCGAGTCCGGCGCGCAGATCCTCACCGCTTCCGAGCGTGGTTTCGGCAAGCGTACCAGTCTGGGCAAATTCCCCCGTCGCGGTCGCGGCGGCCAGGGCGTCATCGCCATGGTCACCAGTGAGCGTAACGGCAAGCTGGTCGGTGCCATCCAGGTGCAGGACGGCGAGGAAATCATGCTGATTTCCGACCAGGGCACCCTGGTGCGTACCCGTGTCGACGAAGTTTCCAGCTCCGGTCGTAACACTCAGGGCGTGACCCTGATCAAGTTGGCCAAGGACGAGACCCTGGTCGGCCTGGAGCGTGTGCAGGAGCCGACGCCGGTGGAAGAGGACGAACTGGTCGAAGGCGAAGAGGGCGCTGAAGTCGCCGAAAGCGCCGAAGCGCCGGTCGCCGACGCCGAGGAAGGCAGCGAGGAATAACGCGTTGAGGGTCGTCACTGTAGGAGCCCGCTTGCGGGCGATCAGCTAGAACGTCGGTGAGGCCCAGGCTTCTCCGGCTCCTGCATGACGCCGCAGGATATTCAAAGGCCTTGCGTAGCTGGGCCTTGTAGGCATCGATCTTGAGAGAGACAGACGTGAGCAAGCGAGCTTTTAACTTCTGCGCCGGCCCGGCCGCGCTGCCGACCGCTGTACTGCAACGCGCCCAGGCCGAGATGCTCGACTGGCAAGGCAAGGGCCTCTCGGTGATGGAGATGAGCCATCGCAGTGACGAGTACGTGGCCATCGCCAGCCAGGCTGAGCAGGATCTGCGCGATCTGCTCGCTGTGCCTAATGACTACAAGGTGCTGTTCCTGCAGGGCGGTGCCAGCCAGCAGTTCGCCGAGATTCCGTTGAACCTGTTGCCGGAAGATGGCGTGGCCGATTACGTCGAAACCGGCATCTGGTCGAAGAAGGCCATCGAGGAAGCCCGTCGCTATGGCGCCATCAACGTGGCTGCCAGCGCCAAGGCGCATGATTACTTCGCCATCCCCGGGCAGAACGACTGGCAACTGTCGAAGAACGCCGCTTACGTGCACTACTGCAGCAACGAGACCATTGGCGGTCTGCAGTTCGACTGGGTGCCGCAGACCGGTGATACCCCGCTGGTGGTGGACATGTCCTCGGACATCCTCTCGCGCCCCATCGACGTGTCGCAGTTCGGCCTGATCTACGCCGGCGCGCAGAAGAACATCGGTCCCAGCGGCCTGGTGGTGGTGATCGTTCGTGAAGACCTGCTCGGTCGCGCCCGTTCCAGCTGCCCGACCATGCTCGATTACAAGATCTCCGCCGATAACGGTTCGATGTACAACACCCCGGCGACCTATTCCTGGTATCTGTCCGGCCTGGTCTTCCAGTGGCTGAAGGAGCAGGGCGGCGTCGAGGCCATGGAACGCATCAACCGCGCCAAGAAGGATCTGCTGTACAAGGCCATCGACGACAGCGATTTCTACAGCAACCCCATCGCCCATAACGCCCGTTCCTGGATGAACGTGCCGTTCCGCCTGGCCGACGAGAAGCTGGATAAGGCTTTCCTGGCCGGTGCCGACGAGCGCGGCCTGCTCAACCTGAAAGGCCATCGCTCGGTCGGTGGCATGCGTGCTTCCATCTACAACGCCGTTGGTCTGGATGCGGTCGAGGCGCTGGTGGCCTACATGGCCGAGTTCGAGAAGGAGCATGGCTGACATGTCCGAGCAGGAACTGCAAGCGCTGCGCGTACGCATCGACAACCTCGACGAGCGCATTCTCGAGCTGATCAGCGACCGCGCGCGCTGCGCCGAAGAAGTGGCGCGGGTGAAGATGAAGGAGCTCAAGGAGGGCGAGTCGCCGGTGTTCTATCGCCCCGAGCGCGAGGCCCAGGTGCTCAAGCGCATCATGGAGCGCAACAAGGGGCCGCTGGGCAACGAGGAAATGGCGCGGCTGTTCCGCGAAATCATGTCCTCCTGCCTGGCCCTGGAAAATCCGCTCAAGGTCGCCTACCTCGGCCCTGAGGGCACCTTCAGCCAGGCTGCGGCGATGAAGCACTTCGGTCACGCGGTGATCAGCGTGCCGATGGCGGCCATCGACGAGGTGTTCCGCGAAGTGGCCGCTGGTGCAGTGAACTTCGGTGTGGTGCCGGTGGAGAACTCCACCGAGGGTGCGATCAACCACACCCTCGACAGCTTCCTCGAGCATGACATGGTGATCTGCGGCGAAGTCGAGCTGCGCATCCACCATCACCTGCTGGTCGGCGAGACCACCAAGACCGACAAGATCACCCGCATCTACTCCCATGCCCAGTCGCTGGCGCAGTGCCGCAAGTGGCTGGACGCGCACTACCCGAACGTCGAGCGCGTGGCGGTTTCCAGCAACGCCGATGCGGCCAAGCGGGTCAAGAGCGAGTGGAACAGCGCGGCTATCGCCGGCGACATGGCAGCCAATCTGTATGGCCTGACCAAGCTGGCCGAGAAGATCGAGGATCGCCCGGACAACTCCACGCGCTTCCTTATCATCGGCAGCCAGGAAGTGCCGCCAACGGGCGACGACAAGACCTCAATCATCGTTTCCATGCGCAACAAGCCGGGTGCGCTGCATGAATTGCTGGTGCCGTTCCACAACAACGGCATCGACCTGACGCGCATCGAGACTCGTCCTTCGCGCAGTGGCAAGTGGACCTACGTGTTCTTCATCGATTTCGTTGGCCATCACCGCGATCCGCTGATCAAGGATGTGCTGGAAAAACTTGCCCAGGAGGCCGTGGCACTGAAGGTGCTGGGGTCATATCCGAAGGCGGTGCTCTGAGGTAAAGCCCCTCACCCCCGGCCCCTCTCCCGAAGGAGAGGGGAGGTGTACGGTGAACGTTTGATCAATCACGTGCAGTCAGTACGATCATTAGCCTGGACATAGATTTCAGCCCTGCGCCGTTTTGCTTGTCCTCCTTCTCCCAAGGGAGAGCGGAGGTGTACGGTGGGGTTTGATCAAGTGTGTACAACTTCATGATCTTCGTGGCGAAGAGATTGCGGCCTAGCGCGGCCTTGCTTGTCTCCCCTCTCCCTCCGGGAGAGGGGCTGGGGGTGAGGGTAGGGGTTATCACAATTTAAAGAGAGGGCAAGGATGCCACCCAAGCACAGACCGCTTCCCGCATGGCATAAGCAACGTGCACGGGAATTGCGCACGACGGCAACCGATGCCGAGGTCCGTCTGTGGTATTGCCTGCGCTCGGGGCGGCTGGGCGGTTTGAAGTTTCGCCGGCAGCACCCGTTGCCGCCTTACATCCTCGACTTTTACTGCGAGGCGGCGAAATTGGCGGTGGAGTTGGACGGTTCGCAGCACGGCGGTGAAGACGACGCTGCAAGAACGTTGGATTTAGAGCGTGAAGGCATCATGGTGCTGCGCTTTTGGAATGATCAGGCCTTGAAGGAAACCGAGGCTGTTTTGCAGGAAATTTATCGGGTGGCTAGCGAGCGGATTGCGCTTTTGACGCGCTGAAAGCCCCCCTCACCCCCAACCCCTCTCCCGGAGGGCGAGGGGAGCGGATCGCGGGTACCTCTGGTTTAGGGGAATGTTTGCGAGATGCGATTCCCTGCTGTTGGGAGCAGAAGCGGGTCGTGGGGGGGCTTCAAGCGCCGGACGTGCTGGCGGAATGCCGATATGGCAGCCGCCACTGAACGGTTCCCCTCTCCCCTTGGGAGAGGGGCTAGGGGTGAGGGTGGGGCGTGCCGCGAGCAATTGGATTGAAGAGGTTTGCAAATGAGCTGTGATTTCATCGCCCTGGCCCAGCCAGGCGTGCAAAAGCTGTCCCCCTACGTACCCGGCAAGCCAGTCGATGAGCTGGCCCGTGAGCTGGGCCTCGATCCGGCCGGTATCGTCAAGCTGGCCAGCAATGAGAACCCGCTCGGCCCGAGCGACAAGGTGCTGGCAGCGATTCGCGCCGAGCTGGACGAGTTGACCCGCTACCCGGATGGCAATGGCTTCACCCTCAAGACCGCTCTGGCTGCCCGTTACGGCGTCGACGCCGCGCAGGTGACGTTGGGCAATGGCTCCAACGACATCCTCGAGCTGGTCGCCCGTGCCTATCTGGCACCCGGTCTCAATGCCGTGTTCAGCGACTACGCCTTCGCGGTGTACCCCATCGCCACCCAGGCCGTTGGCGCGCAGGGCAAGATCGTGCCGGCCAGGGATTATGGTCATGATCTGCAGGCCATGCTTGCAGCCATCGATGACAACACCCGCGTGGTCTTCATCGCCAACCCCAACAACCCCACCGGTACTTGGTTCTGCCCGGACGCGCTGGAAACCTTCCTGGCCAAGGTGCCGGAGTCGGTGCTGGTGGTGCTGGACGAAGCCTATATCGAATACGCCGAAGTCGACGAGCTGCCGGACGGTCTGGATTACCTGGCGCGCTACCCGAACCTGCTGGTCTCGCGCACCTTCTCCAAGGCCTATGGCCTGGCCTCGCTGCGCGTCGGTTACGCCATCAGCTCGCCGGCTATTGCCGATGTGCTCAATCGCGTGCGTCAGCCGTTCAACGTCAACAGCCTCGCGCTGGCTGCTGCCTGTGCGGCGCTGAGTGATGCCGACTACCTGGCTGAAAGCCGTCGCCTCAACGATGCCGGCATGCAGCAGCTGGAAGAGGGCTTGCGTGCCCTGGGGCTGAGCTGGATTCCCTCCAGGGCCAATTTCATCGCTGTCGATTTTGGGCGCGACACCGCCGCGATCAATCAGGCGCTGCTACGTGAAGGGGTGATCGTGCGACCCATGGCCGGTTACCGCATGCCGAATTTTCTGCGCGTTTCCATCGGTTTGCCGCGCGAGAATGCGCGCTTCCTCGAGGCACTGGCCAAGGTGCTGTCGGCGTGACTGTCACCGCAGTGCAATCCAATACCCCTAAGATCGGCCGCCTGGTGGTGGTCGGCCTCGGCTTGATCGGTGGCTCCTTCGCCAAGGGCCTGCGTGAGCGTGGTCTGTGTCGGGAGGTGGTGGGGGTCGATCTGGATGCCGAATCGCGTCGCCTGGCAGTGCAGTTGGGGGTTGTCGATCGCTGCGAGAGTGATCTGGCTGCCGCCTGTCAGGGAGCGGATGTCATTCAGTTGGCAGTGCCTATCCTGGCCATGGAGAAGCTGCTGGCTCAACTGGCCAGGCTCGATCTCGGCAATGCCGTGCTGACTGACGTTGGCAGCGCCAAAGGCAATGTCGTGCGTGCGGCGCGTCTGGCCTTTGCCGGTCAGGCAGTGCGTTTCGTACCGGGGCATCCGATTGCCGGCTCCGAGCAGAGCGGGGTGGAGGCGACCAACGCCGAACTGTTCCGCCGCCACAAGGTTATTCTCACGCCCAGTGAACACAGTGATGCAGCGGCTGTGGCGCTGATCGAGGCGTTGTGGCGCGAGCTCGGTGCGGATGTCGAGTCGATGGAGGTGGAGCATCACGATCAGGTGCTCGCCGCCACTAGCCATCTGCCGCACCTGCTGGCCTTTACCCTGGTCGACTCGCTGGCCAAGCGCAGCGAGAACCTGGAGATTTTCCGCTATGCCGCTGGCGGCTTCCGCGACTTCACGCGGATCGCCGGCAGTGACCCGGTGATGTGGCACGATATCTTCCTCGCCAACCGCGAGGCCGTGCTGCGCACACTGGATACATTTCGCGACGACCTCGACGCCCTGCGCGACGCGGTCGACGCCGGGGATGGGCATCAACTGCTGGGCGTGTTCACCCGCGCCCGCGTTGCCCGCGAACATTTCAGCAAAATTCTGGCCCGCAGGGCCTATGTGGACGCTATGCACTCGACCGATCTGATTTTCCTGGCAAAACCTGGTAGCTCGCTGGCTGGACGTATCCGCGTACCGGGTGACAAATCCATCTCGCACCGTTCGATCATGCTGGGTTCGCTGGCCGAAGGCACCACCGAGGTCGAAGGCTTCCTCGAAGGCGAAGATGCCCTGGCCACGTTGCAGGCCTTCCGCGACATGGGCGTGGTCATCGAAGGCCCGCACCACGGCCGTGTGACCATCCATGGCGTCGGCCTGCATGGTCTGAAAGCGCCGGCCGGCCCGCTGTACATGGGTAACTCCGGCACCTCCATGCGCCTGCTCTCCGGCTTGCTGGCCGCGCAGCCGTTCGATACGACGCTGACCGGCGATGCGTCACTGTCCAAGCGCCCGATGAATCGCGTGGCCAAGCCGCTGCGTGAGATGGGTGCAGTCATCGAGACCGGCCCGGAAGGTCGTCCGCCGCTGACCATCAAAGGTGGTCAGCGCCTGACCGGCATGGCCTACGACATGCCGATGGCCAGTGCCCAGGTTAAATCCTGCCTGCTGCTGGCTGGCTTGTACGCCGCTGGCAGCACCTCGGTGACCGAGCCGGCGCCGACCCGTGACCACACCGAGCGCATGCTGCGCGGCTTCGGCTACCCGGTGAGCGTCGAAGGCAGTACCGTCAGTGTCGAGGCCGGGCACAAGCTGACCGCCACGCGCATCGAAGTGCCGGCAGATATTTCCTCGGCGGCATTCTTCCTGGTCGCTGCCAGCATCGCTGAAGGTTCCGAGCTGGTGCTCGAGCACGTCGGCATCAACCCGACCCGTACCGGCGTGATCGATATTCTCAAACTGATGGGCGGCGACATCACCCTGGAAAACCAGCGTGAAGTGGGCGGCGAGCCAGTCGCTGATATTCGCGTGCGTGCAGCCAAGCTCAAAGGCATCGATATTCCGGAAGACCTGGTGCCGCTGGCCATCGATGAATTCCCGGTGCTGTTCGTTGCCGCCGCCTGTGCCGAAGGCCGTACCGTGCTGCGCGGTGCCGAAGAGCTGCGGGTAAAAGAGTCTGATCGTATCCAGGTCATGGCTGACGGCCTGATCGCGCTGGGTGTGAAGGCCGAGCCGACCCCGGATGGCATCATCATCGAAGGCGGTAGCATCGGCGGTGGCGAAGTCTGGGCGCATGGCGACCACCGTATTGCCATGTCCTTCAGCGTCGCCTCGCTGCGCGCCAGTGCGCCAATTCGTATTCACGACTGCGCCAACGTCGCCACCTCCTTCCCCAACTTCCTCGCCCTGGCGGCGGAAGTCGGTATCAACGTGGCAGTAGAGGGCAGCGCATGAACGCCCCGGTAATCACCGTCGACGGGCCGAGCGGGTCGGGCAAGGGCACGCTGTGCGCCTTGCTGGCCAAGCAGCTGGGCTGGAATCTGCTCGACTCCGGTGCGCTTTATCGCCTGCTGGCCTTCGCCGCTGGCAACCACGGCATCGACCTGACCAACGAAGAGTCGCTCAAGCAGTTGGCCGCGCATCTGGATGTGCAGTTCATCGACAAGCGCATCATCCTCGAAGGCGAGGAGGTGACCGAGGCCATTCGCAATGAGCAGGTGGGGGCGGGAGCTTCCATGGTCGCTTCGCTGCCGGCGGTGCGCGAAGCGCTGCTGCAGCGCCAGCGCGCCTTTCGGGAGATGCCGGGCCTGGTGGCCGATGGTCGCGACATGGGAACCGTGGTATTCACCGATGCGCCGCTGAAGATCTTCCTCACCGCCAGCGCCGAGGAGCGTGCCCGGCGCCGCTACTTGCAGTTGAAGGCCAAGGGGGATGATGTTAATCTCGCGAGTCTTCTCGAGGAGATACGGGCGCGCGACGAGCGTGATACCCAGCGTGCGGTGGCTCCGCTGAAGCCGGCAGCCGACGCAATCCTGCTGGATTCCACCGAGCTGTCCATCGAGCAGGTGCTTGAACGAATTCTGAGCGAGGTCGCTGATCGCGATCTGGCCGGGTAAGGACTTTCGGTTGCTCTAAATCGAACAGTCCGCAAGGAGGCATACGGGAGACCAGTCCTTGTCCCGTAGGCCTCTTTTTACATGAACGAACCCACATGGTCTGGAATGTGGTTTGGGCGAATCCCCGCCCTTGATCAACAGGAATCAACATGAGCGAAAGCTTTGCAGAACTATTTGAAGAAAGCCTGAAATCCCTCGACATGCAGCCGGGCGCCATCATCACCGGTATTGTGGTCGACATCGACGGTGACTGGGTTACCGTTCACGCCGGCCTGAAGTCCGAGGGCGTCATCCCGCTCGACCAGTTCTTCAACGAACAAGGCGAGCTGACCATCAAGGTCGGTGACGAAGTCCACGTTGCGCTGGACGCGGTTGAAGATGGCTTCGGTGAAACCAAGCTGTCCCGCGAGAAAGCCAAGCGCGCTGAATCCTGGCTGGTTCTGGAAGCTGCGTTCAACGCTGAAGAAGTGGTCAAGGGCGTTATCAACGGTAAGGTCAAAGGCGGCTTCACCGTTGACGTCAACGGCATCCGCGCGTTCCTGCCGGGTTCCCTGGTTGATGTCCGTCCGGTGCGTGATACCACTCACCTGGAAGGCAAAGAGCTGGAATTCAAGGTCATCAAGCTGGACCAGAAGCGCAACAACGTTGTCGTTTCCCGTCGTAGCGTCCTGGAAGCCGAGAACAGCGCCGAGCGCGAAGCTCTGCTGGAATCCCTGCAGGAAGGTCAGCAAGTCAAAGGTATCGTCAAGAACCTCACCGACTACGGCGCGTTCGTTGACCTGGGCGGCGTAGACGGCCTGCTGCACATCACCGACATGGCTTGGAAGCGCATCAAGCACCCGTCCGAGATCGTCAACGTTGGCGACGAGATCGACGTCAAGGTTCTGAAGTACGATCGCGAGCGTAACCGCGTATCCCTGGGCCTGAAGCAACTGGGCGAAGATCCATGGGTTGCTATCAAAGCTCGTTACCCGGAAAACACCCGCGTCATGGCGCGCGTCACCAACCTGACCGACTACGGCTGCTTCGCCGAGCTGGAAGAAGGTGTTGAAGGTCTGGTACACGTTTCCGAAATGGACTGGACCAACAAGAACATCCACCCGTCGAAAGTCGTCAACGTCGGCGACGAAGTGGAAGTCATGGTTCTGGACATCGACGAAGAGCGTCGTCGTATCTCCCTGGGTATCAAGCAGTGCAAGACCAACCCGTGGGAAGACTTCTCCGGTCAGTTCAACAAGGGTGACAAGATCTCCGGCACCATCAAGTCGATCACCGATTTCGGTATCTTCATTGGTCTGGACGGCGGCATCGACGGCCTGGTTCACCTGTCCGACATCTCCTGGAACGAAGCTGGCGAAGAAGCCGTGCGTCGCTTCAAGAAGGGCGACGAGCTGGAGACCGTCATCCTGTCGGTTGACCCGGAGCGCGAGCGCATCTCCCTGGGCATCAAGCAGCTGGAAGACGATCCGTTCAGCAACTACGTCTCCCTCAACGACAAGGGCACCATCGTCCGCGGCGTTGTGAAGGAAGTAGATGCCAAGGGCGCCATCATCGACCTGGGCAACGAGATCGAAGCCACTCTGAAAGCCTCCGAAATCAGCCGTGACCGCGTTGAAGACGCGCGCAACGTCCTGAAAGAAGGCGACGAAGTAGAAGCCAAGATCATCAGCGTCGACCGCAAGTCCCGCGTCATCAGCCTGTCCGTCAAGTCGAAAGACGTTGAAGACGAGAAGGACGCGATGAAGGAACTGCGTAACAAGCAAGACGTTGAAAGCACCGGCCCGACCACCATTGGTGATCTGATCCGTGCTCAGATGGAAAACCAGAACTAAGTTCAGGTAATTCATCAAAAAGGCGACCTTCGGGTCGCCTTTTTCGTTGTGCGCCAGGCATGGCGCGTAGTGCCGTGACTGGCGCTGTTCGGCTCACTGTGGTGGTGAGTCGGACGATTTGGAGGTGAAAGTCCTCTACACACCCGGCAAGGGGAAGTGTTAGCTGAAGGCAAGGGTGTCGCGGGTGACCGCGAATCTGAAGGAAGCCCGAGGCAAAATGCTGGTCTGACGAACAGGAAGCGGATACCCGATTCTGCAGGACGCGCGGCGTGTGGAGCGGCGCCCCGCCGCGAATGGCGGCCATCCCACAACCCCGAACGCAACCCCAAAGCTTCGCCCCGAGGCGGGGCTCCCACACCGATCCAGCAAACGACGCCGCCCATGTAGGA
This sequence comes from Ectopseudomonas mendocina, assembly GCF_008041835.1. GTDB lineage: Bacteria > Pseudomonadota > Gammaproteobacteria > Pseudomonadales > Pseudomonadaceae > Aquipseudomonas. The sequence goes on along the minus strand of NZ_VRYE01000016.1, from coordinate 485 downwards.
GCGGCGCCCCGCCGCGAACAATGGCGGCCATCCCACAATCCCGAGCGCAACCCCAAAGCTTCGCCCCGAGGCAGGGCTCCCACGCCAACCCAGCAAACACCACCGCCCGTGTAGGAGCGGCGCCCCGCCGCGAATGGCGGCTATCCCGCAATCCCGAACGCAACCCCAAAGCTTCGCCCCGAGGCAGGGCTCCAACACCAATCCAGCAAACGCCACCGCCCGTGTAGGAGCGGCGCCCCGCCGCGAACAATGGCGGCTATCCCACAATCCCGAGCGCAACCCCAAAAGCTTCGCCCCGAGGCGGGGCTCCCACGCCAATCCACCAAGCGACGCTGCCCTGTAGGAGCGGCGCCCCGCCGCGAATAGCCATCACCCTGCAATCCCGAACCAATAGCTAAAGGCTGCGCCCAACAGCCCACATAACCCCACTGCCTCCCCATGCGGATAATCCCCCGCCCCTGCCACGCGCCCGCCCCCCACCGGGC